>NZ_NUZU01000033.1 GCF_002567005.1 Bacillus sp. AFS073361 | reverse complement strand
GATTTGTCGACAGTCTGAAGACGAGCATTCAATGCTCGCTTTTTGTTGTGTGTAGAACTATCAGTAAGACTTATTTAAATAATATTTCCAGATCATGAAACCTTTACTTTATGGATACGTATAATTATTTACGAAGGTGAGGAGGGGAATGAGATGTTAAAAAAAATCCTTAAAATGATTTTTGGAAGCAAGTCACATCACAAGTATAGTTCCTCAAGTGATGCCTGGAAGAAAAGGAATCACTATAAGCACAACAACTTAGGACACCATTATTATAAAAAGAAATATAAAAGTAGTAGTTTTTTTAGCAGCTAAATGTAATCGGGTGTAATTTATGATGAAGAAAATCGCTTTACTCATATCAAATTTATTGGAAAAACCCTTTCCAAAAAATGAACTAATCGCTGAGCGATACCAGGTGATTACCCATCTTGGAGCAGGTGGTTATGGTCATAGTTATTTAGTGTATGATTTGGAAAGTGGGCAGAAAAAGGTTCTAAAAGCCTTACGTCTTCATAAAAGATTGATCCGATCTGGGCGAAGAAGTTTTGAATTAGAAAAAGAACTGTTAGATTCGATTGATCATCCAAGTTTTCCAAGGTATTTTGAGGGGGGGAACTATAAAAACATTCCCTTTTACACCATGGAATTTATTGCGGGCATGAATTTCGAGCAGCTCATTTTTTCAGAAGGAAGGAAAATTTCAGAAAAAGAAGCCTTTCAAATTGTCCATGAATTACTTACACCACTAGAATATTTGCACAACCTTAAAATAGTCCATCGTGACATTCGCATTCCCAATGTCATTACCGATGGTTCAAACGTAAAGCTGATCGATTTAGGGTTGGGTAGACATTTCCATCAGGAAAATGACGTAGTAAAAACGAAGGAAAATCATTTGCGTAAAGAAATAAATCTCCAAGCGGATTTCTATGGACTTGGACATTTCCTATTGTTTTTGCTGTATTCTAATTTTACTTTTTCAAAAAACATACATGAAAAAAGCTGGGAAGAGGAACTGAAAATCTCGAACCAAGCGAAACACATAATTAGAAGGCTCTTGCAAATCGAACCTGCATATGAGAACTGTGCTGAAATAAGAGCTGAAATAATAAATTTATACTTAATCTAGGAGGAAGAAAGATGTCTTTTTTTAACAAAGTATTTGCCAGTGTAGGAATTGGGTCTGCAGCTGTAGACACAAAGCTTGAAAAAGATACCTATATGCCAGGAGAGACAGTTAATGGTGTAGTTGAGATTAAAGGCGGCAAGGTGGAGCAGCAAGTGGATGAGATTTATCTAACCTTAAATACCACTTATTTAAGAGAATCGGATGACAAAAAATATACGGTTACAGCCGCAATTGACAAGTTTAGATTGACTACTCCTTTTGTTATTCGTCCGAATGAGAAAAAAGACATTCCTTTTTCATTTCAACTTCCGTTTGATACACCACTTTCCATTGGAAGATCAAAAGTTTGGGTAACAACAGGCCTTGATATTAAAGGCGGTGTTGACCCAAGTGATAAAGATTATCTCAAAGTTGTCCCCAATCCATTGATGTCTGCTGTGTTTACTGCCATTGATCAGTTAGGCTTTAGAATTCGTGAGGCAGATTGTGAAGAAGCACCGCGGAGATTACGTGGAAGATTACCATTTGTTCAAGAATTTGAATTCGTCCCAACTTCAGGAGCATTTCGAGGCAAACTAGATGAATTAGAAGTTGTTTTCTTTCCGTCAGGGAATGGTAACCTCGATATTATGTTTCAAGTAGATAGGCGGGCAAGAGGATTATCAGGGTTGTTCTCGGAAGCTTTAGGGACAGATGAGACCAATGTGCGCCTCTCAGTATCAAATGCAGATATCCCATATTTACAACAAAAAATTCAAAGTTTAATTCAAC
Organism: Bacillus sp. AFS073361; assembly: GCF_002567005.1. Taxonomy (GTDB): domain Bacteria; phylum Bacillota; class Bacilli; order Bacillales; family Cytobacillaceae; genus Neobacillus. The sequence continues at coordinate 113,950 of NZ_NUZU01000033.1, read as the reverse complement.
GATATTCATAAAACCAATGGAAATAGGGCCAGTATGGTCCTATTTTTTTATAACGTTCCATCTTTATTCGATAATTTATCACAAGAATCATCCTGTCTGGATAAAAAAAGTGTTTTTCGACAAAAAAATGGAAGTTCTAGGGAGGAATCAAAAGGTGGCATCGCTAATTATTAGAATAGACATTAAATTCTAATAATTGGAGGATTATGATGATCAAAGTTTTAACAAAAAGAGCTAGAATGCAATATGATGTTACGATCTTTCAAACTCCAAGGTATCGTGAACATAAGGGGCATAAAGAGGTTTATCGAACGATGGTTCCAGCATCCAGCCGCAAAAAGTGCTTAGAGGAAACCTTCAGCCGCTTTAATGTTACCGATAGAATTCCTGCAAACTATAAGGGAAGATTTCTTTCCACTGGAGATATTGTATTAATTGATGAAGGCCGTGGCGGCCAGCATTATTATCAATTAAAACCTGGTGGATGGTTTCCTATAAACAGAATCGTTCTCCTATAACTCTAAAAAACCTAAGGTCAACTCCTTAGGTTTATTTTCTGCAGCTAAACGGTTGGTTCTCTTAATGTTTTCGTCCGCCTGTTGCATTGTGCTCTTTTGCATGTGCTTCGTGTTCAGCTACGATAGCCTCAGCAGGGATGTGGTTATTTTTCTTTGGTGAATTAATGCGGCTTCGATGTTTTTTACCCATGAATAATCTCCCTCCTATCTAAAAATAGCTTTCCACAAATTAAAAAATTCATGTCTATTTCATTGCAGAGTTTCTCATTGGAAAATGTTTATGATATATTGTCATTGATACAGTTTTAACCATTAAATACTGTGCGTAGTTCTTGATTGGAGGATTTTTAATGAGTGTACATATTGGTGCAAAAGAAAACGAAATAGCAGAGACAGTATTACTGCCGGGAGATCCGCTTCGGGCAAAATATATTGCAGAAACATTCTTAGAAGATGCGATATGTTACAATGAAGTTCGGAATATGTTTGGTTTTACGGGGACCTATAAAGGGAAGCGAATTTCGGTTCAAGGGACTGGGATGGGCGTTCCATCTATTTCTATTTATATAAATGAACTAATGCAAAGCTATAATGTCCAAAATCTTATTCGAGTGGGAACATGTGGAGCTATTCAAAAAGATGTAAAGGTTCGTGATGTCATACTTGCGATGACAAGCTCTACAGATTCTAATATGAATCGACTTACCTTTGGTCATGTCGATTTTGCCCCTGCAGCAAACTTCGATTTACTTCGAAAGGCATATGATGCTGGGGTGGCAAAAGGGCTTAACTTGAAAGTAGGAAATATTTTTACAGCAGATTCGTTCTACAATGATAATGCAGAGTTGGAAAAGTGGGCTAAGTATCAAATTCTCGCGATTGAAATGGAGACAACAGCACTATATACATTAGCTGCTAAATTTGACCGCAAAGCACTATCCGTTCTAACTGTTAGTGATCACATCCTAACAGGGGAAGAAACCACATCTGAAGAAAGACAACTAACCTTTAACGATATGATTGAAGTAGCATTAGAAGCAGCTATAAAGGAATAATCTCCACAAGCCTCTTCCATATAGGATGAGGCTTTAAATTTATTTAGATAACAGGAACTCACCAATAAAATGGAGAATTAATAAAAACAAACTTCACTGTGATAAATATCATCGAAAGGCGTTTTAATTAGGCTTAAATTTAAAATAATATGATTTTGAAATTATTCCTTTGACGAAATATACACTCCGGGGGTATAGTATAAGTATTAGAGGTGATTAAAATGAAAGAGCAGCTCAAATTAGATATTACTGGAATGACATGTGCGGCCTGTTCGAGCAGAATAGAAAAGGTTCTAAATAAAATGGATGGTGTACAAGCAAATGTCAATTTGGCCATGGAGACAGCGGCTATTTCTTTTGATACTGAACAAGTTTCGAGTAATGATATTATTGCTAAAATAGAAAAACTTGGCTACGGTGCACGATTTGATGAAGCAGAACAAAAACAGCAATATAAAGAAGAGGAATTACAGGGGAAAAAACGAAAGTTTCTACTATCGGTTATTTTGTCCATTCCACTTTTATATACGATGCTTGCGCATATTCCAGTGGATCTAGGATTGGTTATGCCACACCTATTGATGAATCCATGGTTTCAGTTGCTTTTGGCTACTCCTGTGCAATTTTATATTGGCGGTCAATTTTATGTAGGTGCTTTTAAAGCATTAAAAAATAAAAGTGCTAATATGGATGTCCTTGTTACCTTGGGAACTTCTGCAGCCTATTTTTACAGCCTTGCTGAAGGAGTGAAAACAATTGAAAACCGGGCCTATATGCCGCATCTTTATTTTGAAACTAGCGCCGTGCTGATTACTTTAATTCTTTTGGGAAAGTTATTTGAAACGATTGCAAAGGGGAAGACTACGCTTGCTATCTCTAAATTACTAAGTCTCCAAGCAAAGGAGGCTACAGTGATTAGAGATGGAAAGCAGTGGCAAATCGCTATAGACGAGGTGAAGGTTTCCGATCTTTTATTAGTGAAACCAGGTGAAAAAATTCCCGTTGACGGTAAAGTAACTTTAGGTCAGTCATCTGTTGATGAGTCCATGATAACCGGTGAATCGATTCCGGTCGAAAAAGCTGTTGGTGATACAGTCATAGGTTCGACCATCAATAAAAATGGTACCTTGACAATAAAAGCAGTGAAAGTAGGTAAAGATACAGCACTTGCTGGAATAATTAAAATTGTCGAAGAAGCACAAGGCAGCAAAGCGCCAATTCAACGTGTCGCTGATACCATATCAGGATATTTTGTCCCCATTGTTGTGGCTATTTCGTTGATTACTTTTTTGATCTGGTATTTCTTTGTCCGCCCTGGTGAATTTTCTTCCGCCCTTGAAACAGCCATAGCTGTTCTCGTGATTGCATGTCCATGTGCACTTGGCCTGGCAACGCCGACATCAATTATGGTCGGGACAGGGAAAGGAGCAGAAATGGGTATCCTCTTTAAAGGTGGAGAACATTTAGAAACAGCTCATAAGATTAATGCAATCATTCTCGATAAAACAGGCACCATTACAAAAGGACAACCCATTGTCACTGATTTTATTGCATATGAGGAGGAGAAAAAGGTTCTCCAATATCTTGTATCCGCTGAGAAGTCTTCCGAACATCCATTAGCAGAAGCAATAGTAAGATACGGGATGGAAAAAAGATCAAGTACTCTTCCTGTTAAACGGTTTAAGGCTGTACCAGGGTATGGAATTGAAGCGAAAATTGGTGATGATGAAATATTCGTTGGCACCCGAAAGTTAATGAATCTGAAAAATATTGCCAGCCAAGCGGGAGAAAAAGATTTGTCTCGTTTAGAAAACGAAGGAAAAACAGCTATGTTTATTGCTATTAATTCTACTATGGTCGGTGTGGTTGCAGTAGCTGATACAGTGAAAGAAACGGCAAAAATAGCCGTGCAGCAATTGATGCATTTAGGGATTGATGTGTTTATGTTAACCGGTGACAATGAGCGGACAGCCAAGGCGATTGCACATCAAGTTGGAATCGCAAATGTCATTGCAGAAGTACTGCCAGAGGAAAAGGCTAATCATGTGAAAGAATTACAGTCAAAAGGTCTTAAAGTGGCGATGGTCGGTGATGGCATTAATGATGCCCCAGCTCTTGCAGTTGCTGATATCGGAATAGCAATTGGTACTGGGACAGATGTGGCCATTGAAGCAGCAGATATCACGATTCTTGGCGGTGAATTAACCTTAATTCCAAAAGCGATGGCTTTAAGTAAAAAAACAATGCAAAATATTCGTCAAAATCTGTTCTGGGCTCTTGTATACAATACAGGGGGAATACCGATAGCAGCTTTAGGATTGTTAGCCCCATGGGTTGCTGGTGCAGCCATGGCATTTAGTTCAGTTTCAGTAGTTTCTAATTCCCTTCGATTGAAGAGAATGAATATATAAAAATAAGTGAGGTAATCGTTATGGAGAAAACAACATTACAAGTTACAGGAATGACTTGCGGACATTGTGAAAAAGCTGTCAAAACAGCACTTCTAGGTGTTGAAGGGGTAAGCAAGGTAAATGTTTCACTAAAGGATGGAAAGGTTGAGGTAGATCATGATTCAAGTAAAGCCCCAGTCACGAAGCTAAAAGAAGCCGTTGAAGACCAAGGCTATGATGTAGAATAGATACGAACGGCACCTACTATATTGGTAGGTGCCGTTTATTGTGAATATCGGATTCCTGCGAATATTATTAATTTCATTAACTTTTCTTTGTTAATTTTCTGTAAAAGATGTTATTCTAATCACTAAGAGTTAATTTTTATGGTGAATGAAAGTGGTGAAGGCTTTGGAAGATGAGAAAATTGGACAAGAAAAAGTGGAAAATACCAATATCGAACAAGAGCAGACAAACGAAAACAAGACAGGATACATACGATTAAAGAAATTTCATTTTATCATGCTATTGTTTATGGTAGTGTTCCTTTCTGCGGGGATTACAACATTTGCACTTGCATTTGGGGATGAAAAGGTAGTTACTGTAGGAACGGAACGACCAGAATTTAATAAACTTTATGAAGCTTTTGATACATTAAAGACTGGTTATTACAAAGAAATCGATCAAAAAAAGGCTATTAATGGAGCAATCAACGGAATGGTGGAGTCACTCGATGATCCCTATTCTGATTATATGAGCAATGAAGAGGCCGAAAGCTTTCATGGCAGTATTTCTTCTTCGTTTGAAGGTATAGGGGCCGAAATTCAGGAAAAAGACGGGCATATTATTATTGTATCTCCAATTAAAGGCTCTCCAGCGGAAAAAGCTGGTTTAAAACCTAATGATATGATTATGTCCGTGAATGGAAAAAGCCTCCAAGGCATGAATTCAACTCAAGCAGTAACTTTGATTCGTGGCAAAAAAGGTACGAAGGTAGTGTTATCCATTCAACGGCCTGGAACAGATACACCAATGACAGTCCCAATTATTAGAGATGAGATTCCGATTGAAACGGTTTATGGTGAAATGGCTGGCGATGGTATTGCAAAGGTTCAAATTACCAGTTTTTCAAGTAATACTGCAAAGGAACTTGTAGAAAAGCTCAATGAATTGAATGGTAAAGGAATGAAGGGACTTGTATTAGACTTACGTCAAAACCCAGGAGGTCTTTTAGACCAAGCCATCTCGATTTCCAGTATGTTCGTTCCAAAAGGAAAACTTATTTTAAAAGTAGAAGATCGTAATGGAAAGATCAAAGAGTATCCGTCGCAAAATGAAGGGAATCCAAATCTTCCTTTAGTTGTCTTGATTGATAAAGGCAGTGCTAGTGCATCAGAAATCCTTGCCGGAGCTGTAAAAGAATCTGCAGGTGTAAAACTAGTTGGAGAAAAGTCTTTTGGGAAGGGAACTGTGCAAACGGCTTCCGACTTTAAGGATGGTTCCAATCTTAAATTTACAACCGCAAAATGGTTAACACCTAACGGTAATTGGATCCATAAAAAGGGGATTAATCCTGATGTGGCAGTTGCCTTGCCTGATTATGCAACCTTAACAATCATAAATCCGGATAAAGAATTAAAACAATCTAGTTCGGGAACAGAAGTACAGACTGCACAGAAAATGTTAAAAGCAGTTGGATATAACCCTGGCCGTACAGACGGGTTCTTTGATAAAAAGACAAAAGCTGCCGTCACTGCTTTCCAAAAGGCTCAAAAGCTACCGGCTAATGGAATTCTAAAAGGCGATTCTACCTTAAAATTAATGGAATTATTAAGAGACAAAATTAAAAATAATGATACACAAATGCAAGAGGCGATAAAAGTATTAAAGGGAACGATGAAATAAACAATAGCGACCCGACTTCCCTAGAAGTTGGGTCCATTTTTTTAAGTAACCATCAATGAATGGAAGGGTTTTGACAATGAAAAAAGCTGAGGTTTATATTTTATCCGGTTTTTTAGGGAGCGGGAAAACCAGCCTTCTCAAACAATTATTAGAGGATGAACAGCGAACAGGAAGAAAAACGGCTGTCATGATGAATGAATTAGGCAAGGTCTCCATTGATTCTGATATAGTCGATGAGGAAGATGTTACATTAAAAGAACTCCTGGGCGGTTGTATTTGCTGTTCCATTCAGGATAAGCTTGAAGCCCAATTACAAGGTCTATTGGTAGAGGAAGAACCAGAAGTAATCTATATCGAGACAACCGGAGCTGCACACCCTGTGGAGGTTTTAGATGCGATTCTTTCCCCCTTATTTGCAGATAAATTAATCATAAAGGGGATTATCACCACCGTTGATGGGACAAGGTGGTTAGTTCGAAAATTATTAAGTCCACAACTTCAGCAATTGATTCTAGAGCAGGTGAGACATGCGGACTATATTCTTGTTAACAAGTTGAATGAATTAACAGAGAGTGAGCAAGCAAAGATCACTTTTGAAATTCAGTCGATAAATCCAAATGCAAGATGCCTTCTGACTAATTTTTCTCAGGTTTCTATCGACCAGTTGCGAAAACTTTCCGTGTCAGTTGATAAGGTGACACAACCTGTCCATCTTAATTTAACGACCTTTGTTTACCAATTTGAATCAGCAATCAGCCAAACAGAATTTGAGGATTTTTTGAAAAAGCTGCCGGATACGATTTACCGTATTAAAGGCTATCTTAAGTTTGATTTTTCAAAGCTCCCTTTTTTATTTCAATTTTCTTACGGCATGCCCTTATATATGAAACAGGATATGAATATGCCATTAAACCTTGTCTTTATCGGTGAGAATATTGATTGGAACGGAATTAAAACACAATTAGAAAATCTTGAGAAATGACAAAAATACCGTGATTGAATGAATGATTATTTCCTCTTCAGGTAACTCTTTTAATGTGGCAAAGTTTATTACTTTAAAGGAGGATGCGATGAAGAGGGTAGTTATTTTTTTTGTTTTTATTCATATCCTCCTAAATGGTCAAGAGGTTAAAGCTGCATCAAACATTAGTTATAATATTGAGATGTTGAATTGGAAGGAAGTTGATCAAATTCTTCCTAAATACACAAAATTTACTGTTTTGGATGTAGAAACGGGTAAAAAGTTTAAAGTGCAAAGACGGGCGGGGAGCCACCATGCGGACGTACAACCCTTAACTTCCAAGGATACGAAGATCATGAAAAAAATATACGGGGGCAAATGGAGCTGGAAACGCAGGGCCATTATTGTTATTCATAAAGACCAGTGGATTGCAGGTTCCATGCATGGGATGCCCCATGGCGCAGGTGCACTTCAGAATAACTTTCCAGGACACTTTTGTATTCATTTCTATGGCAGTAACACACATCGTACGAACTCAATGGACTTATCGCATATGCTTATGGTATTGAAAGCTTCAGGGAAATTAAATCAGTATTTAGGTTCTGCGAATCCATATGAAGTCATAAATGCCTATGTAGCCGGATTTAAGCAGCAGGACAGCCGAATTACATCGCTAGCCTCACTACAAAAAATTAATTGGCGACCCATTTTAGAAGATGTTGAAAATATTAGACTTTCTCGAATCGAACTATTGCCAGCAGAGGATTTAACAGAAGAAATCAGTTTGGACGTACCAGTGGAAATTGACTGGTATATTAAAAATAGAGGAAGACAAACTTTTAGGGGAGACATTCACCTAATTAGATTTTCACCGCTTGACGCATGGAAAGTGGATTCAAAGGATTTTCTTAAGGAAAATAAATTTAAATAAAAAACAAAAACATCCTCAATTTGGACACACCAATTAGGGATGTTTTTGTTTGATGATAATGCTATAATGGCTGTTCTCCAAATTTGATAAATGTTCGTTCATCTTCTATTAACCCACAAGCACCGCATTGTATTCGATAGTCTGGGCCATTGTAAGGGAGATGAAAGGGCTCTAAATCGTTTTCGGCATACTCTTTGATAACTTCCCCTGATTGTGGGTCAAGTTTAACAGAATGAGATACTTGTTGGATCACATTAAAACGGCTTCGATTGGTCTTGCAATTTGGACATTTATAAGGTGTCGACATATTAGGATTCTCCTTTCTCGGTCTTGTTAAAAGTTATTTTTTGCAATGTAGTAAGTAAATATGTAACAATGCAAGGGAAGACAAAAAGGGGGGATTGTTTTTGCCTATTGAAAAGGTATCCTTTGATTATTTATTAGAACAATATCGGCTGATTTGGAATCATCGGTTACTTGAAACGATGGGGCAAAGCAGTAAGGAGACATTGCTAGAAGCAATAAAAAAAGAGCTTCTCGATGAAAATTCACATCCGAGAGTAAGAAAGAACAAATTTGAGAAATATTTTTCTGCCATTAATAGAGTGAGTGATTCAACAGTTTCACCAGAAGCTAAGGTACAGTTAATAAAAATTCATAATAAAGTGATGGAAGAAATAAGATAGGAGAGAGAGACCTTGAAAAAGTTTTTCGTTTTATTGGTGATTGTTCTTTGTTTAAATATCGTTGTTTCCTGTAATAAAAAAGAACAAGAGGATAATCTGCCGCAAATGGTTGATGTAGACTTGTCGATCAAACCCAATCCAGGTGAACTGGGCAAGCCGGTCACATTTGAAGCGAAAGTTACCCAGGGAAAAGATCAGGTGGAGGATGCAGAAGTTATCTTTGAGATTTGGCGAGCAAAGAATGACAACCATGAAAAAGTAGAAATAAAACATTCTAAAAATGGAATCTATCGCCTTGAAAAATCTTTCAATCAAGAGGGGACGTATTATATCATCTCTCATGTGACTGCAAGAGATATGCACAACATGCCTAAAAAGGAGTTTGTTGTCGGGACCCCAAGTGAACCTGAGGATGCTAATGCAAAGAACTCAATGGATAACATGGATATGGATAATATGAAGGAATCAAATAATGGTAAATAAAGGGTGGACAGCAGATTTGCTGTCCAATAAATTGAATACGTTTGCTTGGTTAAATTTCTGTAACGTCTATTTGTGAAAACTGCAAATCAATATTTTTAGGGATTTTGACTTCAAGTACGCCATCTTTGAAGGTAGCAGATGCCCCTTTCTTTTTTACAATAGCTGGGAGGGTTATCGTGTGTTTATCTTCATGACGAGGGATATGCTCCACAATAAGTTGATTGGATGTGTGATAAATTCGAAGCTGCTTAATCCATTCCTCCTGTTTTATTGAAATTCTAACGTATACATAATTATGAGTCTCAAATGCAGCTGCATTTAATCCGTCACTATTAGATAAAGGTGAGGATCCTGATGATTGGAATCCCTGGAACATCTCCGCTGGATTTATTCCCGCTTTCATATTTCCAGGCATGATTTTCCCTAATACATCCTGAACATAATTATTAATTTCTTCCGGTTTCATTTTTGCCATCTTTTCCTTTATATTTTTATCAAAAGGGAATATATTCCACGGGAACAATGATCTCATCCTTTCCGTGTTACTTAGATATTTGTATCATATGCTAACACTTGCCCATGCGTTATAAAAACCTAAGTCAATATGAATGTACAAAAATTGTGACTAAACATGTCTAGTTAACAAATAGTTAAGAGAGATATACTAAACATAGAGAGGTAATGATTTGTGAATAAGAAAACAGCTCTGATTACGGGGGGAGCAACTGGTATTGGCAAAAAGACTGCTTTATATTTAGCGGAAAATGGTTATCAGTTAGCCATAAACTATCGTAATAGTGAAACAGAAGCAATTTCTTTAGCAAACCAATTGACTGAATGTTTTGGAACCAAAAACATTACTGTTCAAGGAGATGTGGCGATCGAGAAGGATTGTATCCGAATTGTTAATGAAACACTTGCTGTCTACAAGACTGTGGACGTTTTAGTACATAATGCAGGTCCATACATCCAAGAACGAAAAAAGCTCGCAGACTATTCCTTCGAAGAATGGAATTATGTAGTCCAAGGGAATTTAAGCTCTGTTTTTTATTTGTCTAAACTAGTTATCCCTTCCATGCGTAACCAAAAATGGGGGAGAATTATTACATTCGGGTATGATCGCGTTGAAACTTCACCAGGTTGGATATATCGGTCAGCCTTTGCTGCAGCAAAGACAGGTTTGGCCTCCCTAACAAGAACTATAGCGATAGAGGAAGCGGAATATGGAATTACAGCAAATATGGTTTGTCCAGGGGATATCATTAACCAATGGAAAGAAAGTAATATACATGATGCAAAGGAAATGGAAGGAAATGCACCGATTGGCAGGTATGGAACAGGCGAAGATATAGCCAGAGTCATTGCATTCTTGGTTGAAGAAAATTCGGATTTTATTACAGGGAGTATCATTCCTATTACTGGGGGAATGGATGTATTAGGGAAGATACATAAGAATTAGTATAATTTTTTGAACTATTTGATTTTCTGAATGAAAACTCCTCCTTTTGTGGATAATAGATAATAATCATCGATGAAAGGAGCAAAGAATATGAGTTTTAATATGAACAGAATAAATCCTAATCAAACCCAGGTATTTTTTCATGATGGCCGCTTTGAAACATTAACAAATGAGGAATTAGACGAATTTTTGCTCCAAATGGGTCTTAATGACGTGAATGAAGCGATTGAACAAAACGTAACAGAATAATAATTAATAAAATTCTAAACAAAAAGCAATCGGACAAAGCCGATTGCTTTTTTACGCTTCCAACAATTGTGAATCGTCTGATTGGACAGCGCCATTCCGCATAAGATAGAAAGTGTACTGATCCTTAGGTATTTCATACAAATCATATACATCACCATTGGCATTCAATTGTTCATATATAGATTTTCTCGTTTCGTTTGCTTTTATTACATAAGGTAGTTTTTCAGCTGCTTTGATTGAGCGAATATTAACCTTCCGTATTCTCATAAAGACGGTTTCGATTCCTAATTCATAAAATAGTTCCTGAAAAAAGGCATCTTTCGCCGGACTATTATAACCTTTGCCGTGGTAAGGCTTGCCAAGCCATGTTCCTAAAAATCCGGCATTTTCCTCAATATCAAAAAGGTTAATGGTACCAATCGGTACACCCCATTCATCAAGAATGGTTCGTGATATTAATTCACCACGGTCTTCGGCCTCAATGGTTTGTTTTGTCATAAATAAGAATTCTTCATAGGTATCAGCTTTTTGGCGCACAAATGGGAAGACATCAGGATGCGTCATTAATTCGTACAGTGTGTGGCTGTCATGAAGATCACGTTTTTTAAGCATGAATAACCCTCCATTAGGGCATTCCGATCCCATGTCAAAAGAAACGGTCCGGTCCACCCTCGAAATTTTTTATAAAGTTACTAAAAAATTTCGGGGTGGGAATCGAACCCACTAGAACCAGTAATACTGGTGGCGCACCATTTGCCTTCCCTATATCATTTTTTTGTTAACAAGAATATGTTCGTAAACCTCCAAAGATTTTAGGTTTTAACGGCTTCACTAAAAGTATGATACAAGAAAAAAGATAAAAAATAAATAGGTTTTTTGTGGATTTTTCGATAATATTTTTTACCAATTTTCAGCAATAATCTACGCTTCTTGATAGACCATTTCGCCGCCAATCATCGTCCATTTCGGCTTAGCAAAGTATTGGAAAGGATGATGGCTCCAAAGCACTAAATCTGCTTCCTTTCCCTCCTCGATACTTCCAACTTGACTGTCTATTCTTAAGTTCTTGGCCGGCAGAATTGTAATTCCTTCAAGTGCTTTCTGCTCTGGTAAACCCTCTCTGACAGCAAGGCTCGCACAAATATTTAAGTATTGGATGGGTGTATAGGGATGATCCGTGGTAATAGAAACTTCTACACCATGATTCGTCAGTTCTTGATACGTTTTCCAGGTTTTATTCTTCAATTCGACTTTGGATCTTCGTGTTAAGGTTGGACCAACGGAAACTTTTAAATTCACCCCTGAAAGTTCACTTGCAATAAGATGGCCTTCAGTACAATGTTCTATTCTCAAGTCAAGCTTAAATTCTTCTGCGAAGCGAAGAGCAGAAATAATATCATCAGCACGATGTGCGTGGATTCTAACGGGAATTTCTCTTTTGATGGCCATAATAATCGGTGCGACTCTAGGCGAGTCTGGATTATCCGTGTGGATTGCTTGGTAAAAAGCCTCCCTAAGCATCCCCATAATTCCCATCCGCGTAATGGAATCACTGTTGCCATTGCTATGAATTCTTTTTGGATTTTCCCCTAAGGCAATTTTTAATCCTGCAATCTCTTGGATAATCATTTTTTTGATATTTTTACCTGTAGTTTTGATGACAGATGTTGTTCCTCCTATAACATTTGCACTGCCTGGCATGACATGAGCTGTGGTGATCCCGCTTTTAACTGCATCAGAGAATGCCGGGTCCAAAGGATATACCCCGTCGATAGCTCGGATATGTGGAGTAAGAGCTTCAGCTGTTTCATTGGCATCGTTTCCCGCCCAGCCGGTTCCTTCATCATAGAGACCTAAATGGGTATGGACATCAATAAAGCCTGGAAAAAGAAATTGGTTCCCACAATCAATGATTTTTACATTTAAATCTGTTGTAAGATTTTTCCCAACTTTAAGGATCTTCCCTGCATCAATTAAGATATCTCCATGTGGAATCGGCTTTGATGTAATAGGATATACCGTTGCATTTTTTAAAAGAATTTTTGTCATAATAAAACCTTTCTTCACATTGATAATAGTTATTTTATAAATTTTAACAATTTAGGTGCCTAGGGATTAGTTTCAATCAGAAAAAATTTTTTAAACAAAGTCGTATCATTTTGTAAAAGAATCAAGTGGGGTCTATAATGACAAGGAAGTTTAATGTTAACAATGAAAGGGCGAGGCAACATGGAAAACCAAGTAGGTTTGGTCCTAGAAGGTGGCGGAATGCGTGGTGTTTATACTGCAGGTATCCTTGAATACTTCTTGGAATCACAGTTATTTTTTCCATATGTTATTGGGGTATCTGCAGGTGCATGTAATGCAGCCTCCTATTTGTCGAAGCAAAAAGGGAGAAATAAAACCGTTACGATTGAATATGCTTCCGACCCTAGATATATTTCGTGGAAAAATTATTTTCGAAATCGGCAATTTTTTGGCATGGATTTTATTTTTGACGAAATTCCAAATAAACATGTCCCGTTCCATTATGATGTTTTTTACAATAGTCCTTCAGAATTTGTTGTGGGGACAACAGATTGTCTGACAGGAGAGCCTGTTTATTTTAAGAAAAAGGATTACAGAGATGACCTTTTAACCGTAATACGGGCATCAAGCTCCCTTCCATTTATTGCACCTGAAGTCCGTTTTAAAGATAAAATATTACTTGATGGGGGGATTAGCGATCCCATTCCAATCAAGAAAGCACAACAGGATGGATTTGCAAAAAATATCGTGATTCTTACAAGAAATGAAGGGTATTTGAAAAAGCCCTCAAAGTTTCATTTTCTGGTAGATCGTAAGTATCCAGAATACAAAGGCTTGCAACAGTCCCTTAGGAACCGATATCGAATATATAATGAAACGGTCGAATATGTTGAGCAGGAAGAGAAAAAAGGGAATGTTTTGATTATCCGCCCATCCCAGCCATTAAAGGTCGGTAGAATGGAACGGAATCCCCATAGGCTGGAAGAGCTTTACAATCAGGGCTACGAAGATGCTAGAGCATCTATGTCAACGATAATTAACTATATTAAGAATTAAAAGAAGAGACCATTTCGTTTCTTCTTTTTTAGTGTAATTGCAAACTTCTATCATTTTTTTGGTTTATAGTAAATAAACTAAGAAAAGAGGAATTGATAAGGAGTTTTCTAGATGAAAATAAATGAATATTACCGGGATACAGCTCATTTGAACTTAAATGGTAGTATTGCTTCACTATTGCCAGTCATCATAATCATCGCTGGCAACCTTACTATTTTTAAAACAAAAGAAATCATGTTATTAACGATCCCATTTCTTATCTATAGTTTGGTTAGTTTCCAATTCTATCTATTTAGAAGACGGCAGTCGATTTCAATTGACAGACAGCTGAAGAAATCTGAGGCCGGAAGAAGGTCTTTATTTGAATCACGCCATTTACTAGTTTTCTTCCTGAACACTAAATCTTCTAGGCTGCTATTTTACTTTCCGAACGGGCATCTTGCTGGAATGATTAAGAGGTACCGAGGCAGTGGGACGAAGAAACTTTCCTTTTCAAAAATTTATGCACTCTATTCGATGGAGAACCAGAACCAAGCCATAGGTTACTATAAGGTTAATGGTGGAAAAACGATAAAAATAGAGGTATTTAATCATCGAAGGCAATATTTAGGCAGTTTTGAGCGAAGTAAAAAGGATTGGAGAACATCCAAAAAGGAATTAATAGATTCGAAAGGAAAGTATATTGGTGCAGTAGAAGGTGCTGTTGCTTTTATGGATGAACAATTCATAAACCACGATCACTTTCAGGAAGCACGTCTTCGTCGTGGATGGATGCCATTGGAGTGGAGCCCCTTGTTTCCAGAGCCGAATACACCGGTACTTTCCATTAGAGAGAGTTTATCTGAACAAGACAAACTCCTTCGGATGTCATTTTTGATTAATGAATATTTTATCGAAAGATAGAAGTTTCGACAGTTTCCCTCACGAACATTGTTTGGTATGATAAATAGAATACTTATATCAAGGTAGTAGGGGGATAACAATGGAAGTCCAATTAATTAAAGGTCATGGATCGGGAAATGACTTTCTAATTATCGATGAAATGTCGAATCAATATGAATTTTCTGAGAGTGAACGAGCAGATCTCGCGAGAATGTTATGTAATCGTCAGTCTGTATTAGGGGCTGATGGAATTCTTTTCGTGATGAATAGCAAACATGCAGACGCAAGAATGCGTGTCTTTAACTCAGATGGGTCGGAAGCATCCATGTGTGGAAATGGATTGCGTCTTGTTGCAAGATATGTATGTGAACACCTTGGTCAAAATAAAGCTGTCATTGAAACAATGAAAGCAAATTTAAAAGTGAGCAAACAAAATGAACTTTTACCAGATATTCATACTTACCAAGTGGAAATTTCCCCTGTGTTGTTTGAATTAAAAGCTCTCCCTTTAAATTTAAATAAACCGACCCTTTTCAATGAAAAAATTGAGGAACTATCAGCAGATTTAAGGTTTACCGCACTTGCTGTTCCTAATCCGCACCTCATTGCTATTGTTGAAGCAGAACACCTTGAAGGTGACCTGCAAAAACATCTTAGTGAAAAAGTAAATGGTCCCAATCATTTGTTCCCAGACGGTGTTAATGTAAGCTTTGTTAAACATTTACAACCTGGTGCTATATATGTTAGAACATTTGAGCGTGGTGTAGGTTTTACTAATGCCTGCGGGACTGCCATGTCAGCATCCACCCTCGTTACTTGTTTACTGGAATTAAATAAATTGGAAAACGTCGTTAATGTTTATAATAATGGTGGAAAAGTTCAATGTGTAGCCCATGAAAGCGAGGGTAAATACACGATTGACCTAATAGGCAATGCCACCTATCTTTATAATGCTACAGTAAATGTGGATTTAGAGAATCATTCATTTACAATTTCATCTAAAACAGAACTTTCTGAGCAGGGAACTTATGAGCAATTGCAAAATGAAGCAAAAAAGTTTGTTGAAACGAATATGAAAGGATAGGGTCAGCCCTATCCTTTTTTGTTTGCCCCATTTTTTAATACCTCCAACACAGGTCCAAATGGTTGTATCGATTTTGATTGAAAATAATCTGTAAAAGGATCTCCTTGTTGGCGAATTCGCTTTAATGCATTTTCCATATTAAACGAAACAGGTTTGAGTTTTTCAGTTACTTCCTCCCAATAAAGGGGCGTGGCAACACCAGCATGTTCGTTTCCCCGCATCGAATAGGGGGCAACGATTGTTTTCCCTTCGCTATGCTGCACATAATCAACATAAAGCCTGTTACCGCGGTTTTTCTTCATTCGTTCAATCGTGAAGGAATTAGGATCTTTTGAAATCAAATATTCAGCAATAAAACTTGTAAATAATCTTGTATCGTCATAAGTAAATTCATTCTCCGGCAAAGGCAGGTAGATTTGTAATCCTTTGTTTCCAGACGTTTTAATGAAACCAATTAAATTTAATTGATCGATGACTTCTTTGATTAACAGTGCTGCTTTTACCGCCAATTGAAAGTGCTCAATAGAGGGCGGATCTAAATCAAATACAATCTCACTTGGTCCCCTGCTATCGGTGGTTTGAAAGGGGATGTGGAACTCAATTGCTAATTGATTGCCAAGCCAAACGAGTGTTTTTAAATTATTGCAGAGGATATAGTCAATCCCATCATCTGTGTGTTTTTGCACAAATTCTGGCGCATAATCTGGACAGTTTTTTTGATAAAACGCTTCACCGAACATCCCGTGCGGATAGCGGATGACGGTTAATAAGCGATTGTTCAAAAAGGGCAGTATATAGGGTGAAATTTCTCGCAAGTAGTGAATATAGTCTGCTTTTTTAATCGCTAATTTTTCCCATAATGGTTTATCTGGGTGGGTTATATCAAGGTCCCCAGGCAGGTTTTTTTGTGCATAGATAAAACGATCATATGTACACTCAGTAGGTTCTAAATCAAAGCGAAATCGATCAAAATGGGGTTCACGAAGTTGGTTTTCATAAAGCTCTAAATATTTCACCTCCAGGCATATGGCCGGTTCGACAATTATTAATTGAGCTTCTTCACGAAGCATATTTTGTTTTATTGTGTGTTGAAGTGCTTGTTTTTCTTCTGGTTTAAATCCGAATAGGACCTGACCTATTGGATGGATTTTTTTGTCCTTATAAACACTTACATAAAAATATCCATTGGTTTTATCATATGCGTTGATAAAACAACTTACATATTTCCAATTTTTATACTTTAACCACTGTAGGGAGCGTTTTCCCTCCTCCCAAAGACTGTTTTTTTGTTTGGCAATAATTCCTTCCCCATCAGACAATACAACTTTTTCCCAAAGCGGCTCAAATTCTTCATGTGCCTGAACAAGTTGAAGGAGTTGTTCGTTGTAGGGGTCAGCCTCAAGTTCAAAGCCGACTTTTTCGAACAATTTGATGAGTTCCTTTTTGCGTTGTTGAAAATCAAGTGAACGTAATGATTTCCCAGCGCTTTTCAGTATGTCAAACACCATTAGGCGACAAGGGGATTTACTGGCTTGCTCGCGAATCTTTTTTTCTGATCTTAATCGTCCGCGCACTTGAATCATCGCGAAATTGGCTTTGTGTGTGTTTTCTAATGAGACAAGTTCTCCGTCTAATTGTAGTGGTAGAAACGGTTTAAAGTGATTTTCGTGTTTTAATAAAAATTCCTTTATTTCTGGGAATTGGGGGAGAAGAGATTTTTCATTCCGGCTAATAAGTTCAATTCCATGAGAACTCCATTCTAAAAGGGCTCGAAATCCATCATATTTTACTTCGTAGAGCCATTCAGGATGAACAGGGAGATCAAATGTAAGGCTGGGCAGCATCGGCTTCATGGATAAATGGTCCCTTCTTTTTCATTTATTTTGTTTAAAAATACTTAGATTCATTCTTTTCCAAATGTTTTTAGGAATGTGAATGTCTTGGGAACGCAAAATAATAACAAAAAGATTGGAGAAATAAATATGCATACGATGTGGAAGGGAAGTATTAGTTTCGGGCTTGTAAATATACCCATCAAACTCCATACGGCAACAGAAGATAAAGATATCAAACTTCGGACCCTGCATAACAAATGTCATGCTCCGATTAAATATGAGAAAATTTGTTCTGTCTGCGAGGAAGAAGTGAAACCAGAGGATATCGTTAAAGCGTATGAGTATACAAAAGGGAAATTTGTCGTTCTGGATAATGAAGAGCTTGAAAAGTTACGTAAGGAAAATGAGGATAAAGCAGTTGAAATTATTGATTTTGTTAAAATGGAACAAATTGATCCAATTTACTACGATCGCAGTTATTTTATGTCTCCAAGCGAGGGGGGAGGTAAAGCCTATTCCCTGCTGAGAAAAGCATTACTAGAGTCAAAAAAAGTCGGTCTTGCCAAGATTATCATCCGTTCGAAAGAGCAATTAGCAGTTATACGTGTGTATGAAAATGTGTTAATCATGGAAACCATCCATTATCCGGATGAAGTTCGAAAAGCGGGTGATGTGCCAAGTGTACCTGCTGATGATAAGGTAACCGAAAGAGAACTTGATACTGCAATCATGTTGATTGATCAATTGACATCAGATTTTAACCCTGAAAAATATACGGATGATTACAGAACTGCATTACTTGAACTAATTGAATCGAAACGAAAAGGACAAGAAACCGTATCAGCAGCAACGAAGGAAGTCGCTTCAAATGTTACAGACTTAATGGCGGCATTACAAGCATCCATTGACCGGACGAAGCCTCCAAAAACGGCTGCGCTAAGAAAGAAAGCAGCGCCAAGAGTCAAAAAACGAGCATAGGGAAGTGTTGACAAAACCGATTCGAATCCATGAATCGGTTTTTATATTAGTTCTTTCATCCAAAAAATAAGCATATTTTTTAGAAATATAATTTTTTGGGGGAGATACTTTTGGCTTACAATGTGCTCATGATTGCTGATCCGGGGATTGATGATTCTTTTGCCATAATGTATGCCTTATTAAATCCAAAAATCAACCTAGTGGGTATTGTCAGTGGTTATGGCAATACACCAAAGGACAAATCAGTTAAAAATACAGCCTACTTGTTAACATTAGGCGGCAGAGCTGATATTCCAATTATTGCAGGCACCGCAGGACCGTTATTAGGTGAACCGATTACATATTACCCGGAGATACATGGCGAAGAAGGATTAGGACCTATTAAACCTCCTGATACAATAAAGAATGTGAAGGTATATGACATAAACAAAATCAGTGAGATAGTAACCCAATATGAAGGTAACCTTATAATTGTTTCGGTAGGGAGATTGACCGAGTTAGCCTTAATGTTTATCTTATATGGAAATGAAGCACTTAAAGGAGTAAATGCTTTCTTTATTATGGGTGGGGCTTTTTTAGTCCCAGGGAATATTAGTGCTGAAGCCGAAGCTAATTTTTATGTTGACCCAATTGCTGCACATACGGTGATGGAAAAAGCACATAATATCAACTTATACCCATTAAATGTTACCAATAAAGCACTCATCACGCCCGAAATTATGGACTTTCTTAGCCAAAACAGCCCCACACCTTTCCGCCCGCTATTAAAACCGGCTTTTGATTATTACTTTAAAGCCTATCAGAAAAATGTCCCGGGTATAAAAGGAGCACCGCTTCATGACGTAGTACCGCTGATGGCGCTAACTGAACCTGATTTAGTGAAATATATCCCAAAACGAGTGAGAGTGGAACAATTTGGGAATGCCAAGGGAAAAAGCATGGCAGACTTTCGACCAAAGCCAGATCAGGAACCCACTGAAACACTTGATAACATCGGGATGGAAATTGATGTAACGAAATTTTCTGTCAACTTTGTAGAAATATTCTTACAAGGTGAATTTAATAAGGAATAATGAAACTAACTTCGAGTTTCATATACTGTTAGTATGAGACAAGTTTT
Source organism: Bacillus sp. AFS073361 (assembly GCF_002567005.1). Lineage (GTDB taxonomy): Bacteria > Bacillota > Bacilli > Bacillales > Cytobacillaceae > Neobacillus. The sequence goes on along the minus strand of NZ_NUZU01000033.1, from coordinate 94,330 downwards.
ACAAGTTATTATTATACTGAAATATTTTCTCTGAATTTCCTGGTTTTTGAAATTCAAATTGACGGTATGGCCAAAATCTGTTAAAATGAAGGTACGCTTTTAAGTTGGTTAAATATATATTGGTTTCAGTAGCCGTAACTGCACGAACATGTGGGTGATGTCTATTACCCGAACGTGTCAGTACGTCTTTTTTATTTTTTTTAACTGAAAATTAAAGTGAACAATTATTTTGGGGGTTAATTCATGAATAACGGTAAAGTTAAATGGTTTAATGCAGAAAAAGGTTTTGGATTTATCGAAGCAGATGGCGGTCAAGACGTATTTGTTCACTTTTCAGCAATTCAATCAGAAGGCTTTAAAACTTTAGAAGAAGGCCAATCAGTATCATTCGAAATCGTTGAAGGTGCTCGTGGACCACAAGCTTCTAACGTTAAAACAGTTTAATTCTATTAAAATAAAAAGGTGATGCATTAGATTTAGCATCACCTTTTTATCTATAAAATTTATATTTGATAAACTAGTTTCAGTTGGCAATGGAACACTGCTAAATGATGTATTTCCATGTTATTTAGCTAACAAACAAAAGAGTAAAAACAGTCATGCACTAATTATAAGGGGTGATCGTTTTGGCGTTTGGTAGAAAAAGTGATGAGGAAATCAAATTAGAAGAAACGAAAATATGGGTGTGTAACTCAGCAACTTGTAAATGCTGGGTACGTGACAATTTTAAAAGCACGGATGTGCCATTATGCCCGATTTGTAAAAGTGAAATGAGTTTAACAACAAAAGAATTACAAGTGATTCATAACCATAGTAAAAACTTTATGTAATAAAAAACAGGGAGTGATTAATCACTCCCTGTTTTTTATTCTGATGCATGCTCTTTACAATAGGCAAGGACCAGTGCCTCTTCATCTTCCTCAAGTACAAAGTCTAGAACATTTTCACTCCCTTGTTCATAAAGGTAAAAATTGGTGATTTTCTCACCATTTTCATCGCTAACGAAAATAGTTCTTAGGCCAATTCCTTTATCCGAATATAGCTCATCTTCTTCATCAACCTCTAGTTCGAGGAAAAACTCATAGCGGTCACCTGATAATAAACCGAATGGATCTTCTAATTTTTCAACTGTGTGTCCCGTAATGTTCAAGTGTATCATCCTCTGCAAAATATTCATCCATCCTATTATACACATTTTTGTTTCAACAAGAAAAAATTGAATCAATTTTGATATGTTTAGCGTATATTGTGATTTTTATATATAACGCCATAAATCTCTGGCGTTTTTTTTATATATTGAAAAACAGGAAAACCTAAATATTATAATGTGGTAATTTATGAACTTTCAGAAAACGTTCAAAAACATTCAAAAAATGATTGGTTTTGAAAGAAAATGATTGAAATATGCAATCGGTTTCAGTATTATGTAGTTACCGAATAAAAAAACTAGGTGGTGATGACATGTTAACACCAGAACGTCATCGGATTATCATGCAATTATTAAAAGAGAAAAATGTAATAAAAATTAATGAAATTATGGAGTTAACAGAGTCTTCGGAGTCAACTATACGACGTGACCTCTCACAATTAGAGGAACAAAAGTTTTTAAAGAGAATTCATGGAGGTGCCTCAAGATTACAAGGTAAACTTCAAGAACCCAGTATGATTGAGAAATCATCCAAAAACCTTCAAGCAAAGCGGTTGATTGCACAATATGCAGCCAGTTTAGTGGACGAAGGTGATAGCATATACCTTGATGCTGGCTCAACAGTTATTGAAATGATAGAATTCTTGAACTTTAAGGATATCGTTGTAGTCACGAATGGCTTAATGCATTTAAAACCTTTATTAGATAAAGGTATATCCACTTACTTAATTGGGGGCTTGGCAAAGCCTAATACCAATGCATTTATCGGAAGAGGAGCTTTAGCAGGTTTGGACCTTTACCGTTTTGATAAATGTTTCATGGGTGTGAATGGTATTCATCCGCAATTCGGCTATACAACACCGGATCAGGAGGAAGCTTTGGTAAAACAAAAGGCAATGGCTCTTTCAAGAGAGACATTTGTGCTATCGGATAATACAAAATTTGCTGAAATTTCATTTTCCAAGATTGCTGATATTCACGAAGCAGTCATTATCACGAATGAATTAGATGACGAAACACAAAAGCAGTACTTAAATAGAACTACAATAAAGGTTGTGACAACATGATTTACACATTAACGTTAAATCCCTCTGTTGATTATATCGTTAAACTAGAGAGCTTTCAGCTCGGGGAATTAAACAGGACAGTGGAGGAAGCAAAATTTCCAGGTGGGAAAGGAATCAATGTGTCAACAGTTTTGAAGCATTTTGGCACAAGCAGTATAGCACTAGGTTTTATTGGTGGTTTTACCGGTGCGTACATTGAACAGTATCTTCAAAAGGAACTGATTGAAACAGATTTTGTCCAGGTTGATGAAGATACACGAATCAACGTAAAACTAAAAACGGGTCAAGAGTCAGAGATTAATGCAAATGGACCGGAAATCACGGCAGAAAACTTTTCATTATTAAAACAAAAAATAAAGAAACTAAGTGCCGATGATTTATTGGTACTGGCAGGAAGCATTCCTAGTAGTTTACCGAAAACTACCTACGAGGAACTGGTCAAAATCTGCAGTGAAAGCAGTGCACAATTTGTGGTGGATGCAGAAGGGGATTTATTAAAAAAAGTTCTTCCTTATCGTCCATTATTAATCAAACCAAATCATCACGAGCTTGGGGAATTATTTGATGCAACTATTACTACTGCTGAAGAAGTCATTCCATTTGGGAAAAGGCTCGTAGAGATGGGTGCGAAAAATGTAATAATTTCGCTCGCTGGCGCTGGGGCGGTGCTGATTAATAGTGAAACAACACTTTTGGCAGAAGTTCCAAAAGGAGAAGTAAAAAATTCAGTAGGTGCAGGTGACTCAATGGTCGCAGGTTTCTTAGCAGCCTATGTAAAAACTCGAAATATTGAGGAAGCTTTTCGCTATAGCGTGGCCTCAGGAAGTGCAACAGCCTTCTCACTTGGTTTATGTACCAAAGAAGAAGTTGAAGAACTCCTGCCACAAGTTCATATAAAAGAGATCCTTTAAGGGAGAGAAAATCATGAAAATTACTGAATTGTTATCTAAAAATACGATTCTTTTAAATATAGAAGGCAATCAAAAAGAAGCAACAATTGATCAGTTGGTTGATGTCCTTTCAAAGGCGGGGAAAATTTCTGATCGTGCTGAATTTAAAGCAGCCATCTTAAAGCGTGAAGAACAAAGTACCACTGGTATTGGTGATGGAATCGCTATCCCTCATGCGAAAACAAAAGTAGTAAATGAAGCAGCCATTGTCTTTGGGAAATCAGCGGCAGGTGTTAATTATGAATCATTGGATGGAAAACCAGCACATTTATTTTTTATGATTGCTGCTCCAGATGGTGCGAATAATACACATTTAGAAGCATTAGCACGGCTCTCAGGATTGTTAATGAAAGCGGAAGTTCGTTATGAGTTATTAAAGGCAACAACTCCTGAGGAAATCCTTGATACTATAAACCGCTATGATAAAGAAGATAAACAGGAAACCGTAACAAAAGAAACTAAGAATAATTTAATTGTAGCTGTAACAGGGTGTCCAACGGGTATTGCCCACACCTATATGGCAGCTGATTCTTTAAAAGCAAAGGCAGCTGAATTGGGTGTTGATATTAAGGTTGAGACAAATGGCTCAGGAGGAGCAAAAAATGTCTTAACTAAAGAAGAAATTGAAAATGCGACAGCAGTCATTATCGCTGCAGATATCAATGTCGAGATGGAAAGGTTTAAGGGTAAGCACGTAATACAAGCAGCGGTAGCAGAAGGAATCCGTCGCCCTGCGCAATTGATCGACAAAGCGGTTAAACAAGACGCACCAATTTTTAAGGGGAATAACGGGCAAAGTGAAAAAACAGAGGATCAAAAAGGATCTCGTACAGGCTTTTACAAGCACCTGATGAATGGCGTTTCAAATATGCTTCCCTTCGTGGTTGGAGGAGGAATATTAATCGCGATTAGCTTTATGTTCGGATATAATTCTGCTAATCCAGATGACCCATCCTATAACCCTATTGCAGCCGTTATTAAGGCCATTGGTGGGGATAATGCATTCGCATTAATTGTTCCAGTACTTGCAGGCTTTATTGCCCTCAGTATTGCTGATCGTCCAGGTTTCGCCCCAGGTATGGTAGGCGGTATGATGGCGGCTCATGGTGGAGCCGGTTTCCTTGGCGGTTTAGTTGCAGGTTTTCTAGCAGGTTACATTGTCTTACTGTTAAAGAAACTGTTTGCAGGCCTACCACGTTCTCTTGAAGGAATTAAAAGTATCTTACTTTATCCCCTATTTGGCATTGCGATAACCGGATTTTTAATGCATTATGTCGTAAACAATCCAGTTGCATGGGTGAACAAGGAAATTGCTGATTGGTTAACAGGTCTTGGAACAGGGAATGCCGTATTATTGGGTATAGTACTAGGACTTATGATGTCATTCGATATGGGTGGACCAGTTAACAAGGCTGCCTATGTATTTGGAACAGGATTATTAGCAAGTGGAGTCTATGAACCAATGGCGGCAATTATGGCTGCTGGTATGGTCCCGCCGCTAGCTATTGCACTTGCAACGACATTCTTCAAAAATAAATTTAATGATCAAGACAAAGATGCAGGAAAAGCGTGTTATGTCATGGGCTTATCCTTCATTACCGAAGGCGCGATCCCTTTTGCAGCGGCTGATCCATTACGTGTCATTCCTTCTGTAATGGCTGGTTCGGCCATCGCTGGTGCACTATCGATGGCATTCGGAATTGGTCTCCGTGCCCCACACGGCGGAATATTTGTTGTCCCATTGGTAGAAAATGGTGCCCTACTTTATGCACTTTCCATTGTAGTGGGCTCTATTGTATCAGCATTATTAATCGGTCTTCTAAAAAAACCAGTAAAATAATATGTATATAAAGAGCTGAGGACTTTCCTCAGCTCTTTTGGTCTTGTGCAGTGGGTTTGATTGCCATTAATGCGACAAGGGCTGTAATAATACTTAAACTACCTAATAGGATAAAAATCCAATGGGTTTCTTGCTTTAGTAACAATGCAATAATTGGTGGTCCCGCCGCCACTCCAATAAATCTCATTGAACTATAAATGGATGAAATGGTGCCTCTTTCTTCCTTTTCAACACCCTCAGTAATCAAGGCATCTAGACAAGGTAGCCCTAATCCAATACCTATTCCGCTAATAAGAAACATGGTAATTACGTACCAAAGTTTTATTGAAATCCACAAGGCACCAATCGATAGGGCTGTAGCAATCACACCTCCGAATGTCATCCACTTCATGAGAACTTTATTTTTTTTAATCACTTTTCCGCTAATAAACGAGGATAAACAAAGAGCACCAAGTGGTAAAGCTAGAAAGAAACCTTTCTTGATATCCTTAATGCCATATTCCTTTTCAAAAAGCTCAGACAGATAAAACAAAATTCCAAAAAGGACAAACATTAAAATTCCACCAATAAAAAAGATGGCGTAAAGCCAGCGTCCCTTTTCAGTAAAGGTTTTCTTCACATTGATGAAAAAATCTTTAAATGGAATGGGTTTCTGTGTTGATTTTGGACTTTTGACCAAGAACATAATCATCAAAACAGAAATGGCACAAAATACAGGAAAGGAAAAAAACGGCATAAACCAAATGAATCCCGCAAGAAAAGCCCCTAAAATAGGGCTTAATACCTTTCCAAACGTATTCGATGTTTCTATTAAACCCAGACAACAGCTAACATCATCCTCATTTTTAAACATATCCCCAACCAATGGCATAACGATTGGAGCTGCTCCAGCAGCTCCAACCCCCTGAAGTGCACGGCCAGCTAAAATAATCCAATAAGCATCATCCATTTTCCATGCAGCAAAACCTGAAATCAGCCCTCCAATTCCAGCAATGATAAGGCTTGGGATAATGACCTTTTTTCGACCAATATGATCTGATAAGTATCCGGCAACAGGTATTAGGAAAATAGCAACAATCGAATAAACAGTAATAACCATACTGGTTTGAAAGGAAGAAATCGACAACTTTTTTTCCATTGAAGGTAGAACTGGAATTAACATCGAATTACCCAACGTCATGACTAGTGGAATGGAAGACAGTGAGATGATTGCCCACTTCTGATTAGCTATTTCATTCGATCGCTTTTGTCCCGCTGCTGATAGTTTCTTTTTGGCAGCTTTTGGATTTTGGCTTAAATGTTCAATATGCTCCATTAATCTTCAATCCCGCCTTCGTTATTTGCTACTATTACTATTTGCTTATTCAGTATAAAAAAACCTTGTTGGAATATCCTTTAACTGGAATAAATAAAAAAATAAGCTAGTGGATTGTAAAATAGAACGGAAAAACTAATTTTCAAATTAATTAAAAAATTTATGAATTTTTCCCTTGACTTTAGAGAGAAATTTGCGTAGGATATAAATCAAAGTTAAATAATTAACTCGTTGAACAAGAGGAGTACACTTATTTATTTCTTCTAAGAGAGTCGGGGGAGGTGGGAGCCCGATAAGAAAGGATTTGTGGAATGGACTTGTGAGAGGCATCTTGAATCTAAGTAGGGATGCACGGGTCTCCACCGTTAAAAGGATAGGATATCGAACAGTTTGTTCCGTATCTGAAGAGGAAGCAGAGCAATCGGCTGCTTCAAACAGAGGTGGCACCACGACCATAGAATCGTCCTCTATATGCGTAAAATTTTTGCGCATATAGAGGACGATTTTTTTTTATTTAGAAGGGGGTCCAAACATGAAAACTAAAATGGATTTTTTCATAAAAGAAATTAAAGGAGACACGCTTACACCCATCTCCATCTTAAAAAAAATAAATGGGAAAAAGAAATTCCTATTAGAAAGCTCACATAAGTACAATGCCTCTGGCCGATATTCCTTTATTGGAGCAGAGCCTGCATTTGAACTTATTTCGAGGGGGGATCGGAATGAGATTCTAAAAGAGAATGGTGAAAATGAAGTGATAAAGGGTAATCCTCTAGAAGTGTTAAAGAAACTAATCCCCCCCATGGATTTTGAAGAGTATCCCTTCCCATTTATTGGAGGCGCAGTTGGATTTGTAGGCTATGACATTATTAGGCAGTATGAAGTGATAGGAGAAGAATTTCCAAACGGTATGGAAATGCCGGATGTACACTTAATGTTTTATGAAGAAGTTATCGTCTTTGATCATCTTCAAGACAAGGTTTTGATTTGTGGTTGTCCTTTAACGAAGGAGAGCGACACCGCTGTAATTGAGAAAAGAATCAATCGCAGAATAGAGGAACTCAAGCAGCCTACTTTTTACCCAACAGAAGAGCCATTTGATTTTTCAGGCTTTGACTCTGAAACAACAAAAGAAACTTTTATCAAAAATGTAGAAATCGCGAAGGAACATATATTAGCTGGTGATATTTTTCAAGTGGTTCTTTCTAGGAGGATGAAATCAGCTTTTAACGGAGATCCATTATCACTTTATCGCAAACATCGGGCTAATAATCCAACACCCTATATGTTCTATATTGACTTTGACGGGTATACCGTGATTGGTTCATCTCCAGAGAGCTTAATTAAAACAAGAGCACAAACAGTTATTTCGAATCCTATCGCAGGTACAAAAAGACGAGGGAGGACAAATGAAGAAGATTTGTTGATTGAACAAGAATTGAAAAATGATGAAAAGGAACTAGCGGAGCATAAGATGCTAGTTGATCTTGGCAGAAATGACCTCGGAAAAATTTGCGAATTTGGGTCCGTTCAAGTGGATAAGTATATGGCGGTGGAGAAATACCGACATGTGATGCACCTTGTCTCAGAAGTAAGCGGTCATTTAAAATCCGACAAGACAGCCATAGATGCCCTCGCTGCCTGTCTTCCGGCCGGGACTGTTTCAGGTGCCCCAAAGGTTCGTGCGATGGAGATTATTAACTCATTGGAAAAGTCAAAACGAGGGTTATATTCAGGAGCTGTTGGATATATATCCGCGGATGGAAATATGGATTTTGCCCTTGCGATTCGAACGACGATTTTAAAAGAGGGTTCGGCTTATATACAAGCTGGGGCTGGGATTGTATATGATTCGAATCCAGAGTCCGAATATCAAGAGACGATAAACAAACTAAACTCTTTCTTGGAGGGTGAGAAATGATTTTACTAATTGATAATTTTGACTCGTTTACATTCAACCTCTATCAATATCTAGGGGAACTTGGGGAACAAATAACAGTTTTTAGGAATAATCAGCTAAGCATGGAACAAATCAAGGAATTAAACCCTAAAGCAATCATTCTTTCCCCGGGACCAGGGAAGCCGGAGAATGCCGGAATTTGCATCGAAGTAATTCAAACATTTTTTAATAAGATCCCTATCTTAGGAATTTGCCTCGGTCATCAAGCGATCGGTGCAGCATTCGGTGGTGAGATTAAAAGGGCACCCCTAATCAAGCATGGTAAAACATCGTTCATATCGCATCGGTGCGATGGATTATTTGAAGGCCTGCCAAGCCCATTAGAAGTGATGCGGTATCATTCATTAATCATTGAAAAGAGTAGTATTCCTGAAGTGCTCGAAAGGATTGCACACTCGGACGATGATCAGGAAATTATGGCAATCAGGCATCGTGACTATCCTGTTTTTGGTCTGCAGTTTCATCCGGAGTCGATAGGTACTCCTACAGGCAAACAAATCCTAAATAACTTTTTAAATGAGATAGAGAGGATGAAGAAAAATGAAGAATTATTTACTCCAATTAGCTGAACGTGAATCATTTTCTGAAAAACAAATGAAAGAAGCCGTTAGTTTCATTTTAGGGGAAGAGGTTTCAGAATCTGAAATTGCTGCCTTCTTAATGGGCTTGAAATCAAAAGGAGAAACAGTCGAAGAAATTACCGGAATAGTTAAAGCAATGAAGGCAAATACACTGAAATTTAATGAGAAATTCTCTGGCGTTCTAGATAATTGTGGAACCGGAGGAGATGGGTCTTCCAGTTTTAATGTGAGTACTACTTCTGCTTTTGTGATTGCCGGTGCGGGGATTCCGGTTGCCAAGCATGGCAATCGAAGTGTTTCGAGTAAAACGGGTAGTGCTGATGTACTTGAATACTTAGGGATTAATTTAAATTTGTCAGCAGAAAGAACAGAAGAAATTCTGCAGGAAATCGGCTTATCCTTTTTATTCGCGCCAAATGTTCATCCAAAATTAAAGAAAGTTATGAGCGTTCGAAAACAATTAAAGATTCCAACGATATTTAACTTTATTGGACCACTTACAAACCCAATTGAGTTGGACTATCAATTGTTGGGTGTGTATCGGAGAGATTTATTGAATGTGTTTGCTGAAGTTCTTTTCAAGTTAGGACGCAAGCGGGCCGTTGTTATCAATGGAGCAGGCTTTATGGATGAAGCATCTCTGCAAGGGGAAAATCATTTAACTATTTTAGAGAATGGCGTAATTACAAGTCAATCATTCTTCCCAGAAGAAATCAATCTTCCACAATATGATAACAGTTGTATTAGAGGCGGAGATTCTAAGGAAAACGCTGAAATATTAATCAATGTGTTAAAAGGGGAAAAGGGCGCTTGCCGTGATACTGTGTTACTGAATTCCGGGCTTGGGATATTTACAGCAGGTAAAGCTAACTCCATTAAAGAGGGTATATTGGTGGCAAGAGAAATTATTGATTCTGGTGCTGCTTATGAAAAACTAAATACACTTATCGAAAAAACACAAGCAGCAGGGCAGAAAGAGGCGATATAAGTGGCAACCATCTTAGATAAGATCATTGACCAAAAGAAAAAAGAAGTTCGGATTCTACGTGAAGGTAATCTCCAACAAGTTGAATTGAACAAGCCGAGAAGATCTTTTATTCAAAAGCTTAAAACAGCTGATCAAATATCGATAATCTCAGAGTTTAAGAGGGCATCACCATCGAAAGGGATCATTAATAACACGATTGATCCTGCCTTTCAGGCGGGGCTTTATGAAGAATATGGTGCATCGGCTATATCCGTTTTAACGGATCAAACCTTTTTTAAAGGCAGTTTCTCTGATTTAAGAGCGGTTCGGAGCCAGGTAAATCTGCCGATTCTCTGTAAAGACTTTATTATTGATGAGGTGCAAATTAATCTGGCTGCTTCAAATGGGGCGGATCTCATCTTACTAATTGCAGCTGCATTAGACGATCAAAGATTAGTTGAACTTTTTCAATATGCGAAGGGATTAGGTCTTGAAGTATTAGTGGAAGTTCATAATCAGACTGAATTGGAAAGTGCACTTAAAACAGGTGCGAAGTTGATTGGGGTTAATAATCGTGACTTAAAGACGTTTCATGTTTCACTTGAGGTAACTGAGAACTTAGCCTCGGAGGTAAAAAACTCAGGTGCATATCTCATTAGTGAAAGCGGGATTCATCACCAAGAAGATGTAGCACGAGTTAGAAATGCAGGAGCCAATGGAATATTAGTGGGTGAGGCATTAATGAAAAGTCCTAATGTGAAACAATCGTTTTTAGACTTTCGCTTGCCACTTATTTTAGGTGTCAAGAAATGAAAGTGAAAATCTGTGGAATTACTGATATCGAAACTGGTGTGACGGCGGCACGTTATGGTGCTGATGCCATTGGATTCGTCTTTGCAGAAAGTAAGCGCAAGGTCACCATAGAGAAAGCACAAGAAATTATTGCTCATTTACCGAAAGAGGTGTATAAGGTCGGTGTTTTTGTAAATGAAACAAGAGATGAAATAGAGAAAATTGCTGCTTCTGTGGGCCTTACCCATATCCAATTACACGGAGATGAAACAGGAGGTTTCAGTGAATCGCTGTCATTGCCTGTTATAAAATCCATTAGTTTTCAAGGAAATGAGGGCTTAGCTGCATTGGCCGATTTTCCATGTGAATTTATTTTATTAGACAGTCCAAAGGGAAAATACAGAGGCGGAAATGGAACGGTATTTAATTGGAATGAGGTCGATCCTCACTTAATTAAAAATCACAATATAATTCTTGCTGGTGGATTGCATGTTGATAATGTGGAAGAAGCGATAAGAATGATCAAACCATGTATGGTTGATGTTAGCTCGGGGGTAGAAACCAACGGGAAAAAGGATTTAGAAAAGATTAAAACATTTATAGAAAAAGCGAAAAGCATACCTGTAGGGAGGTAAAAGGGAATGAACACTTATACATTACCGAATGAGCAAGGCCACTTTGGCATTTTCGGGGGAAGATTTGTCCCTGAGACATTGATGAAAGCAGTAATTGAACTTGGTGAAGCGTATGAAAGCGCGAAAAAGGATCCTTCCTTTCAAGTGGAAATTCAAGATTTATTAAAAAACTATGTTGGTAGAGAAACCCCATTGTATTATGCAGATAACCTAACAAGACATGCCGGAGGAGCTAAGATTTTCCTTAAAAGAGAAGATTTAAACCATACAGGCGCCCATAAAATTAATAATGCGATTGGGCAGGCACTTTTAGCCGTACGAATGGGAAAGAAAAAAATCGTCGCTGAAACAGGAGCTGGCCAGCATGGTGTAGCAACCGCGACCGTTTGTGCCTTATTAAATCTTGAGTGCATCGTTTTTATGGGTGAAGAAGATATCAAAAGGCAAGCTCTTAATGTTTTTAGAATGGAATTGCTGGGTGCAAAGGTTGTTAGTGTTACCTCCGGAAGCGCCACATTAAAGGATGCAGTTAATGAGGCGTTGAGATACTGGGTAGAAAATGTAGATGATACACACTATTTATTGGGATCTGTTATGGGGCCGCATCCATTTCCTCAGATGGTCAGGGATTTCCAAAGCGTGATTGGCAAGGAAACAAAACAGCAGTTTCAACTAAGCGAAGAGTCGCTTCCGGATGCCGTGGTAGCCTGTATTGGCGGCGGGAGCAATGCGATGGGAATGTTCTATCCATTTATCGAGGATGAAGAGGTTAATCTCTATGGTGTAGAAGCAGCTGGACAGGGTGTGGATACAAAGTACCATGCAGCCTCCTTAACAAAAGGAAGTCCGGGGGTATTACATGGAGCACTCATGTACCTTTTACAAGACCAAGATGGTCAAGTTCAAGAAGCACATTCTATTTCGGCCGGGCTAGATTATCCTGGTATTGGACCGGAGCATAGCTATTTACATGATATTGGACGTGCAAAATACCATTCGATTACTGATAAAGAAGCGCTAGACGCTTTTCAGCTTCTTTCTAAACTTGAAGGAATCATTCCAGCACTTGAGAGCGCGCATGCCATTGCCTTTGCAGTGAAGCTAGCTGCAGAAATGGACGAATCCCAAAAAATTGTAGTGTGCTTATCAGGGCGCGGTGATAAAGATGTTGATACGGTGAAAACACGTTTAAGAGAGGAGAGATAAGAAATGAACCGTTTTGAAAAAACTTTTGCATCATTGAAAGAGAATAATAGAAAAGCGTTTGTCCCTTACATCATGGCAGGAGATGGCGGGTTGGAATGCTTGGTTGATCGCCTTCAATTATTAGAGAAATTTGGTGCAACGGCCATTGAAGTGGGGGTTCCATTTTCGGATCCAGTGGCCGATGGACCAACCATCCAGCAAGCGGGAATTAGATCACTTGGAAATGGTACAACGCTTAAAAGTATTATTACAGAACTTGGAAAGGCACGAAAGGAAATTAATGTTCCTATCCTGCTTATGACTTATTTAAATCCAATTTATCGCTATGGGATCAATGAATTTGTCCAAGATGTACGGAATGCAGGTGTGGACGGGTGTATTATTCCTGATTTACCGATCGAAGAGGAAGGAATTATTACACCGCAGCTAGAAGAAGCTGAAATAGAATTGATTCGGCTTGTCACACTCACAACACCAATTGAGCGAATCAAAACCATTGCAAATAAGGGCAAGGGATTTTTATACACGGTTACAATTAAGGGGATTACAGGTGTGAGAAATGAATATGATTCGGAATTGAATCAATTCTTACAGAATGTAAAAGCTCTAAGTCCAATCCCTGTCTTGGCGGGCTTCGGTATTTCAAGCCAAGAACAGATAGTAGACTTAACAAAGCACTGTGATGGAGTTATAGTTGGCAGTAAAATTGTCGATCAATTTCATAACGGAAAACTGGATGAGATGGAAAAGTTAATGTCTGTTTTTAAACCAATATCCAAAATGGTGTAACCGCACAGATTAATCGTCTTTCCTTGAATGCAAGGGATGTTTCCTGTATAATAGATACGTAATTGAAATGAGTTTACTTTTTTTCGAAACTTCCCGTTGTGGAAGTTTTGTTTGTTTTCTAATAGATATTTTAATGTAATCATTAAGAGTAATTTTTTAAGGAGCGTAGATGATATGAAAGAAATGACGGTCGAAGAGCTTTTCGCGACAAAGAACCCAGTAATCATTGATATACGCTCACCAATTGAGTTTAAGGATGGCGCAATTCCAGGAGCGATTAATGTACCATTATTCACAGATGACGAACGGCAAGTAATCGGCACAATTTATAAACAAGAAGGACCTGCAGTTGCAAAATGGAAGGCAATGGAAATTGTTTCTCCTAAAATTCCTGACCTATTGCACACGATAAAGAATACCATTTCCAATGATACCGAGCTGATTATCCATTGTTGGCGAGGTGGGATGAGAAGTAAAGCAGTGGTCACGTTTCTCGAGTTTGCAGGTATTTATGCTAGTAGGCTAGTAGGTGGATATAAAGAGTACCGTCACTATATTCTTGAACAGTTACCAACAATGCTTCCCGGCAAAGCTGTTGTCCTTCATGGACTAACAGGGGTTGGGAAAACAGAGGTCTTAAAAATCTTAAAAAAAAGAGGCTATCCCATTTTAGATCTTGAAGAGATGGCAGGGCATCGCGGTTCGATATTCGGAACAATTGGCCTGGGGGATGGTCATAATCAAAAAACATTTGACTCCTTACTATACAAAGGGCTTACCGAAATAAAGGGTGCTGAATACTTTCTCGTGGAAGCAGAAAGCAAAAGAATCGGAAAAGCAGTCCAAACCGAGGAACTAATGGATAAAAAGATGAGAGGTATTAATATCAACCTAAATACCTCGATTGAACAAAGGGTAGCACATCTTGTGGCGGAATATGTACATCCTTATCAGAATGAGCGATGGTATTTTGATAAGATTTCTGATGGGATTGAAAAAGTGTTAAGACGTATTAAAGCGATTGACATCAGAAATTCACTTATCCAAGCGTTATCTGATCGAAATTATCCGGATATGATTCGCAATTTACTTGAACACTATTATGATCCAAGGTATGACCATGCGAAACAAGAGTATGAAGGGGAATTCATTGAGATTTTTGCTGATAATCCAGTGGAGGCAGCGGAAAAGATTGCAGGAGTACTTAAAGAATTATCCTTTTATCCTAACGCGTTTACAAGTAATGAGATGAAAATGAAAAACCGCTGAAACCTTTCAGCGGTTTTTTCGTGTTAATGATTTTTAAATGGTTTTAGGCCGCGGCGTTTGATTTCATCTTTTAAAATCTTAATCCATTCTTTTTCCTTGTCAGACTTTAATGCATCCCGATACGAAACAACTAATTGCTCATTACTCATAATTTTCATACTTATGAATGCCTCCTCAAGAAAATGGATTGAATATTCAGTTTTTATAATTGTAATGGTTTTTTGACCATTTGAGAACCCAAAATTAATAAAATTTTTAAATAGTTCACAATTTCTTAATGCATTGATTTTGTTGCGCACCACCAGCCATTTTGATTATACTAGAAGTGGGACAAAGAACGAAAGGAAGGGTGCAGCAATGATTCATCTATCATGGCGTGATCGTGAAACAATCAAAAAGATAAAATGCGTTCATACGGATGCCAAAAAATATCTTGTTAATAATGCTTTAACGGCTGGGAAAGTCTATGATGTGAAAAATGAGACTGAAGAATTTTATTACATTGTTGATAATACAGGAAAAGTAGGCGGCTTTTACAAGGAATATTTTCAAGATGCATAAAAGGAGGACTGTGGAGCAAAGCCCGCAGTCTTTTTCTTATGAAAAAGGGAGAGAATGATTAATGGATAAATTATGGAACGATCTATTTTCTTTACAAGGGGAAACGGTAAAATTAATTCCTGTCAGTATGGCTCATTTAGACGGTTTGTGGGAAGCAGCGGAACCAGATGAAATCTGGACGTATATGGCGACGAAAATTCGCTCAAAAGAGGATATGGAACGAATGATAGACGCTGCCATAAAAGCACGTGAACATGGAACAGATTATACCTTTACAGTTGTAGACAACAATGAACATATCATTGGGAGCACACGATTCTTAGATATACTCCCAAACCATAATAGTGCGGAAATTGGCTCGACGTGGTATCACCCGAATGTATGGCGGACCAAAGTAAATACTGAATGTAAATTTCTTTTATTAAGACATGCATTTGATGTTTGGAACCTTACTCGTGTTCAATTAAAAACGGACTCTCGAAATATAAGATCCCAAAAGGCGATTGCAAGAATCGGTGCCGTGAGAGAAGGAGTATTACGGAAAGATCGGATTATATCAGATGGATATGTAAGGGATACAGTATTTTTTAGTATCCTTCATGATGAATGGGCTGAGATAAGCACCCAATTAAAAGGCAGGTTGCAAAGGTAAGAAAACTGTCAAATTAATGGCAAATAACTACCCAAAAAAAGAAGCATCCAAGGACGCTTCTTTTTCAATCTCTTTCAATCTGACTATTTTTGTTTGACTTGAACTTTTGGTGTCTTATTGGTTTGATAAAGACTTTTACTAATCATTGTTTGAATAATCAGGAACGTACCACCGACTACCCAATAAAGAGGAAGGGCTGCGGGTGCGTTAAATGAAAACATAACAATCATTAATGGGGAGAGTAAACCCATATATTTCATTTGGTCTGCCTGGGCGGAAGGCATATTTGACTGAGAAACTTTAAATTGGAAGTAGTAAATAACCCCGGCAATAATCGTAATAATGATGTCAGGATTTCCTAGGCTGAACCATAAAAACTCATGAGTTTTTATCTCTTCTGAACCACGAATCGCATAATAGAAACCAGTTAGAATAGGCATTTGGATTAGTAATGGAAGACAGCCCATATTTAATGGATTAACCCCATGCTTTTTATAAAGTCCCATCATTTCTGCTTGAAGTTCCTGCTTTTTCTTTGGATCCTTTTCGGTTTTCATTTTAGTCTGAATGACATCCATTTCAGGCTTCAACACATCCATTTTTTCCTTCATTGCCATTTGATTTTTATACTGCCTTAACATAAGCGGCATTAGGGCAAGCCTTATAATCAGAGTAACAAGAATTATGGACAAACCATAATTTCCATTAAAAAGTTCCGCTAAATAATGGATAAAATTTGAAAAAGGTTCGACAAAGTAAGTATGGAAAAATCCACTATTGTTGTTTCCACTTTTTGTTTGGGACGAACATGCAGATAATAATAAAGTCGTTAAAGCTAACATTGTTACAAAAATAATAGAAGATCGTTTGTTTTTCATATTTCCTCCTAGAATGGTTTATTAATTTTTATGGACAAAAAAGGAGGAAACAGGTTCTTCAGAATCATCCTGTGAATATTCTTTTCTACGAAAATATATAACAATTCTTTTCAGAATAAAGCTGCCATTTAAACAACTTTTCTTAAGATAAAGTACCAATGGGTGAATAATATTTGTCCTTGCTGGATCAGATAAGGAACCAACAAAAGAATATTCCACACTCCATGCCCATAATAACTTTAAAGCAATTCCTAAAAAAATACTTACATAAAGAGCGTTAAGGGCATTTATATCTGAACTGTCGATAAGCAATTGAAACAAATATTATCACCTCACTTAAATGTCAATGATATGAGTATATAGGAGATAAGGTAAAGAATCAATTTAATACTTGCCAAAATGCCAGATTATGCAGATATTTACTTATTGGCCAATAGGATAAGAATTAAAGTTTCCAAATTATGCACAGTATCTAAAAACACTGATTCAAACCGAATCAGTGTTTTTGGATTGGTGCATTCCAGTGTGCAGTTATTTTTTTATAGGCAAACTCCACATTTTCCTCTGTGGGCGGCTCAATAGAATGGAGTTGATATTCATGTCCGAGTGCTTCCCACTTATAAACACCGAGTTTGTGGTAGGGAAGAATTTCAATCTTTTGGACGTTATTAAGTGTCCCAATAAATTCACCAAGTTTTGTTAAATCATCAGGATCATCTGTTATCGTTGGAACGAGCACGTGGCGAACCCAGATAGGAACATGATGATTGGATAAGAATGTTGCAAATTCAAGAATATGGTCATTAGCCATTCCTGTTAATTGAATATGTTTTTTCCGGTTAATATGTTTCAGATCCAATAGGATTAAATCAGTATACTGGAGCAATTCCTCTAATTGGTCAACAAAAAGCTTTGAATGAGAGAAGCAGCCACCGGAAGAGTCAATGGTCGTATGAATCCCTTTCTTTTTACATTCCTTAAATAATTCTGTTAAGAAAGGGATTTGCAGCAAGGGTTCACCACCGCTCACTGTAATTCCACCACCAGAAGACTGAATAAAAGGCAGATAGGACATAAGATCATCCATGATATCGGAAACAGTCATTTCTTTGCCGCTCCCAATTTCCCACGTATCAGCATTATGGCAAAACTGGCACCGCAATAGGCAGCCTTGTGTAAAAATAACATAGCGGATACCTGGTCCGTCGACTGTACCTAATGTTTCAATTGAATGAATATTTCCGTTCATGATGATAATCCCCCTTAGATTTTCAGGAGCCCTAAAAGAAGGGCCCCGGTTGATTAAATTATAGTGATTCGTGGAATGTACGATTAATAACGTCTAACTGTTGTTCTTTTGTTAATTTAATGAAGTTAACTGCATATCCAGAAACACGGATTGTTAATTGTGGGTAAAGCTCTGGGTGTTCCATTGCATCAATTAATGTTTCGCGATTAAAGACGTTAACGTTTAAGTGATGACCTGATTTAATCGCATATCCATCTAGGATTGATACAAGGTTACGGGTTTGGCTTTCTTCCTCTTTACCTAATGCTTTAGGCACGATTGAGAAGGTATTTGAAATTCCATCCATCGCATAGTTGTATGGAAGCTTCGCAACTGAAGATAGTGAAGCTAGTGTTCCTTTTGTGTCACGGCCGTGCATCGGGTTAGCACCTGGTGCAAATGGTTCTCCCATACGACGTCCATCAGGTGTATTACCGGTTTTCTTTCCGTAGACTACGTTAGATGTAATCGTTAAGATTGATAGTGTGTGAACAGAATCACGGTAAGTTTGGTGCTTACGAAGCTTTTTCATAAAGGTTTTAAGCACTTCTACAGCAATCGCATCGACTCGGTCATCGTTGTTTCCGTATTTAGGGAAGTCCCCAGTTGTTTCGAAATCAACCGCCAGACCATTTTCATCACGGATTACCTTGACTTCACCGTATTTAATCGCACTTAGTGAATCAGCGACAACGGAAAGACCAGCGATACCTGTTGCCATCGTACGAAGAATCTTAGTGTCGTGTAAGGCCATTTCAATTCTTTCATAGCTGTATTTATCATGCATATAGTGAATGACATTTAAGGTGTTGATATAAAGACCAGCAAGCCATTCCATCACAAGATCGAATTTTTGCATGACTTCTTCATAGTTTAATACTTCAGATGTAATTGGCTGATATTGTGGTCCCACTTGAATTTTTAATTTTTCATCTACGCCGCCGTTAATAGCGTATAGGAGTGCTTTTGCAAGGTTAGCACGGGCACCAAAGAACTGCATTTGCTTACCAATTTCCATTGCTGAAACACAGCAAGCAATTCCATAGTCATCCCCATATTCTGGGCGCATAATATCGTCGTTTTCATATTGAATCGAGCTAGTTTTGATGGACATTTTCGCACAATATTTCTTAAAGTTTTCGGGTAACTGCGGTGACCATAAAACTGTTAAGTTTGGTTCAGGTGCAGCACCTAAGTTGTCTAATGTATGCAGGAAGCGGAATGAGTTTTTCGTTACTAGGGAACGACCATCATTTGCCATACCGCCGATTGATTCTGTTACCCATGTAGGGTCTCCACTGAATAATTCATTATAATCTGGTGTGCGGGCAAATTTTACAAGACGTAGCTTCATAATAAAGTGGTCGACTATTTCTTGTACTTCTTCTTCGGTTACTGTTCCGTTTTTCAAATCTCTTTCTACGTAAATATCTAGGAATGTTGACACGCGGCCAAGGCTCATCGCGGCACCGTTTTGTTCCTTAATCGCTGCTAAGTATCCAAAGTACACAAATTGGAATGCTTCAGCCGTATTTTTAGCTGGTTGACTAATATCAAATCCATAGCTGCTTGCCATTTCCTTTAGTTCTTTTAATGCACGAATTTGTTCAGCAAGTTCTTCACGAAGGCGCATATTATCTTCAGTCATTACCTTGCTAGTGTTCTTTTGGTCCTTTTGCTTTTCTTGGATTAAGAAATCAACACCGTAGAGAGCAACGCGGCGATAATCCCCAATAATGCGGCCGCGTCCATAAGCATCAGGAAGACCGGTAATAATTGCAGCTTTACGAGCAAGCATCATTTCATCTGTGTAGGCATCGAAAACACCTTGATTGTGAGTTTTACGGAACTCAGTAAAGATTTTTTCAATTTCAGGGTTTAATTGGTACCCATAAGCTTCACAAGCTGCTTTCGCCATACGGATCCCACCAAATGGCTGCATGGAACGATTAAACGGTTTATCGGTTTGTACACCAACAATTTTTTCAAGGTCTTCGTTAAGGTAACCAGGTCCATGGGAAGTTATTGTAGATACGGTTTCAGTGTCCATATCCAATACGCCGCCCTTTTCGCGCTCTTGTTTGGTTAATTCCATTACCTGTGCCCAAAGTTTAGTGGTAGCTTCTGTAGGACCTGCTAAAAATGAATCATCCCCTTCGAAAGGAGAAAAATTATTAAGGATAAAATCGCGAACGTTTACTTCTTTTGACCAAGCACCTTTTGTAAATCCAGTCCATTGTTCCATTAGTAATCACCTCATATTTTTTATAAAACAATATAACAGTTTGGTTGTTTCTTCTATAAATCGAGTATAACAGGTTTTTTGTGAAAAAAGGCACGTATATTAGTAACAATTGTTAACGTTTTGTGAAGTCCTATTTAAAGGGGATAATTAGTAATGTCATCAGATTGTTAATATAGTTTTATAGAATCAAATTCCAAACTGTACTATAATTATCTTCGTAAATTTCAAAACTGTTATATATGAAGAAATTTATAAAAACAAGGTGTTACCATTAAAAAAGATTGAAACAGCAGTTCTTTTATCATGAAAAAAAACAGGAGAAGAATCCCCTGTTTTAATCCACTACTATATAAGCAATCATTGGACCATTATGTGAGCGATCGGAATGGACTTCACAAATTAACCGATACGTACCTTCTTTTTCAAATTGTAAGGGAACAATTGTTTCTTCGCCCTTTTTGACGGTCCCTTTTATTTTAGTTCCTTCTATATAAAAGGGGTGCTCTTCACCGTTGATTCCGCTAATAAATAACCTTACTTTTTCACCTTTCTCTAAAAATACTGTCCCGGGATCCCAGCGATAAGCCTCCATTTCTTTTCCATTTTTCATTTTCGTACTGAATTCTGCAGTAACCATGTGAATTTCACGGATATCTTTCGATTGCTGATTAAAAACAGTTATATCCCCGGCTTTTAACATGAACCAGGCTGACAGGGAGAAAAGTACAACCCCTATTGCAACAAAGAATAGAAGTGTTTCCTTTTTAAAGACTAAAAATTTCATTTCGTACCCCCTTATAAATTTGTCCTACTTTATACTTATGCTAAGTGGGGGAGAAAACTTGTCTATTTTTTTGTGAGATTTGAGTTGTTTTGGTTAACACTTATACCTTCAAACATGGTTGAACATAAATAAAAATGTCTAGAATAAGAAGTAACACCCTATAGAGTGAGATAATTTTTCTTTGTTTTTCTATTAGAAAAGTTTATAGTAAAAACAGGAAATGTGTTTCTATGTAAATTAGATGTTGCTAATTAATTCGCAAATAATTAGGTGGTTAGCTTGTTGGGGATTAGAAAAGAAAGAATATTAAAGGCGCTAAAATTTATTTTTCCATTGTTACTGTTAATCTTTGCAATTGTCGAAATCAAAAAATTTACTCAAAACATAAATATGGATTTACTTAAGGAAGAACTAAGTCAACTTGATATGGGGCGCCTTCTATTTATAATATTTATCGCCTTTATAGCTGTCTTACCCATGTTGCTTTACGATGTGGTTCTAGTACGAATATTAAAATTAAAAGTTCCAATCAGAGATTTATTAGAGCAATCATTTATTGCTAATTCGTTTTCAAATTTAATTGGCTTTGGTGGAATAATCGGGGCAATGTTACGGACGTATTTCTTTCATAAGCACGAACCGGACAAGCGCAAACTTTTAGGGGTTATTGCATCCGTATCATTATTTTATTTAACTGGTATTTCAGTGCTATCATGGATCGTCACAAACAATTTTCGTAACTTTCCGTTGTTTGATGACACAAAATGGCTCTATTTTGCAGTGGTGGGAGTTGGTTTATATTTACCACTATTTTTATTTATACATATCTTAAAATCAAGAAAAGGAAGTCCATCTCTGGTTAGTGCCAATAGTACCTTGAAGCTAATTATGATATCCATTATCGAATGGTTTGCAGTATTTTTAGCCATTTGGATTTTATGCCGGACTCTAGGAATTTCTATCTCTGCAGCAAATCTTTTTCCTGTCTATATTGTAGCTGCATGTGCGGGTATCATTAGCATGATCCCAGGCGGATTAGGTTCTTTTGATTTGGTATTTATTTGGGGGATGCAAGATTTACATATCCCTGAAGAAAAGGTAATTGTATTATTACTATTTTATCGGATTGGCTATTACTTTCTCCCATTTTTTATTAGCCTTGTTTTCTTTGTTAAGCTTTATTGGAAAAAGTGGAATCAAACTTGGAATGATCTTCCTAAAGCCGTGGTTCAAAGATTAAGCCATGTCATTTTAACCATGCTGGTTTTCCTTTCTGGTTTAATCCTACTGTTATCAGCTAGTGTGCCTGGAATTATGTCCCGGTTGAAGGTTGCACAAGAACTTTTATCCTTTCCAATTATTAATGTATCGCACCAATTATCTGTTGCAGCTGGGTTTTTATTATTAGGTTTATCTCGGGGCATTGAATATAGCGTAAAGAGAGCCTACGAACTAACGATGTTCGCTTTAATATTGGCCGCACTTTTCTCTATCTTTAAAGGAATTGATTATGAAGAAGCGATCTTTTTAATTATTGTCGCTTTGTTGCTCCGGATGTCAAAAGGTCAATTTTATCGAGAGAGTTATGTGTTAACTTGGGGTAAAACGATTTTTGATATAATGATTATTCTTGTAATCACTTCAATGTATCTCGTGATTGGTTATCTGAATTTACCGATTTCTAAAATAGAAATACCACCTAAACTTTTGCCCTATGTAATAGTTGATTATCACGATTTATTTATGAGTGCAGCAATTGGGCTTGTTATCGCGCTATTCATTCTTATGTTTGGATATTTAATCAGTTTGCCGAAAAGTTGGATTTTAGAGCGATCTGAAAACCGTGAAAAAGATATTGTTGACCATTTATCGAAGTATCAAGGTAAGGTGTTATCGCATTTAATCTTTTTACATGATAAATTTATATTTTGGAACAGTAAAAAGAATGTATTAATTTCCTTTCAGCAATTTGCAGACAAGCTGGTCATTCTTGGAGATCCCATAGGGGAAAAAGACGAAATATCAAATGCAATAGAGGAGTTTCAGGAAATTGCTGATTTACATGGCTATACGCCTGTTTTTTATCAAGTTAGTGATGATATGCTTCCTTATCTTCATGGGCATGGTTTTGCTTTTTTTAAGTTAGGTGAAGAGGCATTTGTAGATTTGAAATACTTTTCCTTATCAGGATCCAAAATGAAAGGGTTGCGTGCATTACGAAATAAATTTGTTCGTGCTGATTATTCATACGAGATTATAACCCCTCCACATTCAATAGACCTTTTAGAAGAATTAAGAGAGATATCTAATGAATGGCTGCAAGGAAGAGAGGAAAAAGGTTTTTCCCTAGGTTTCTTTTCTGAGGATTATTTAAATAAGGCACCAATTGCGATTGTAAGAAATGAACAAAAGCAGATTCTTGGTTTTATGAGCATTATGCATGTATATGATGATTATCAAACGATTTCTGTTGATTTAATGAGGTTTAAACCAGAAGCCGCATCAGGTGCAATTGATTTTCTTTTTTTGTGTTTATTTGATTGGGCAAAAGAACAAGGGTATGCTCGTTTCAATATGGGCATGGCACCATTGGCAAATGTAGGACTCTCAAGATTCTCATTTTTAAGCGAGAAAATTGCTGCGCAAATTTTCCTGCATGGCCATTTTTTTTACCACTTCCAAGGTCTGCGTAAATTTAAAGAAAAATATACAAACATTTGGGAACCCAAATACTTGGCATACCGGAGAAAATCATCATTACCGATGATCATGTCGCAAATTACTATGCTTATATCAAAAAAAAGAAACTAGTCCAATTTTCGGTTGGTGTGATACCAGCCGATTTTTCTATTTCTGTAATTGATTCCCAATAGATATCCTAATTTAATCTATTATTTTGCAATACAATCTGTTAAGATTTAATAGGAAATAATGTAAAAGTTGGGTGTTATTTAATGAAAAAATTTGTATCCGTTATCTTTGTAATCCTACTTGTTTGTTCGAACCATTTAAGCCCGATAGCTGCTAATAATGGACAACCTAACCTAAAAAGTAAAGGGGCTATACTTTTAGATTCTGATACGGGTGCTGTTCTGTATGCAAAAAATGCAGATAAAAAGATGTACCCTGCAAGTCTAACAAAAATAGCCACAGCAATTTATGCGATTGAAAAGGGCAATTTGAATAGCATGGTTACGGTTAGTGCCAATGCTGTGAGGCAAGATGGAACAAGGGTTTATTTAGAAGAAGGGGAAAAGATCACTTTAAAGCAATTGATCCAGGGAATGTTAGTTAATTCAGGTAATGATGCAGCTGTAGCCATTGCAGAACACATAGATGGAAATGTCGAACAGTTTGCTGTGCATTTGAATACCTATTTAAAAACAACTATAGGTGTTAACCACACCCATTTTATCAATCCCAATGGTTTGTTTGATAAGAACCATTATACCACGGCAAGGGATATGGGGATTATAACTAATTATGCGATCAAGAATCCTGTTTTTGCAGAAATCTTTGGAACGAAAGTACTTAAGTGGAACGGGAAATCATGGAAAACGAATATCCTGACCCACCATAAAATGCTGAAAGGGGAGTTTGCCTACCCAGGAGTAACTGGAGGGAAAACAGGATATACAGTTAAAGCAAAACAAACATTGGCTACTACTGCAGCTAATCCGAAAATAAGGCTGACTGTTGTGGTTCTAAACTCTGAACTGCCAAGAGATAAATATGATGATACGGCCAGCTTGTTTAATTATGGATTTAAAAACTTTCAACATGCAACACTATTGCAAAGTGATATTTATAAATTAGACAATAAAGAATACTTCCCGGAAAAAAATACCTTAATTACAGAATCCACCAAAGGAAGTACAAGGGTATTAAATAATCAGGGAGTACTTGCTATTAAAAGTAATATTAATGGACAAGTAGTTCAGTTCGTTCCACTTAAATTCAAAGAACCAGTTCCTGTTAAGGTTGAAGTGAAAAATGAAACATCCTCTAAAAAGAAACAAAAAGAAAAGCAGTTATCCAATATTAATCTCATATATGGTGTAATAATTATTGCATTAATAGGGATTATAATTGGTTTTAAAAATAAACTTACTAGGAAATTTTAGAAAAATGAAAAAGCTATGATAAGTGAGGCCTTATCATGGCTTATTTTTGTGTAATATTGTTGCGAATAGCATTATAGCAAATAGAATTATACATAAAAGATGAAAACAAAAAAGACTAAAGTAAACCCTTTAGTCTTTGAATTTGGATCAATTATTGTAGTCTGCTTTCAACTTGTTGACATACTTCGTCAGCGGATAGTCCGTTTGCGTCGATAACAGAACCCTTTGTACTGGTATCCTGCATACCCATTACATTTGAATCTAGTCCTGTAACAACACAACAATCGCAATTCTGGGCGTCCGACTCCTGCTTTAATTCAACTACATCATGTCCCTTTTCACGCAGAACTTGTTGAACTTGTGTAAGAGATTGTTCTACACCAATTTTTGCCATACAAAACACCTCCTCTTCTAGTTTATCTTGCCTCAGTTTATCTGAATTATTCGGAATAACTAGCATTAATCCTCCAAAAACTAATAGGGGAGGTGTACAAATATGGGAAAACGTAAAAAGGATCCATCAACGATAGGCTTGGCTTCCTCTCAAGTGGAGGGACAAGGGACAACAACAACTGAGACAGGTTCTAGAACAGAACCTTCATCAAGAAGAAAACAAAAGAGAAGCTAATGAAAAAGGGTCACCTCAATCGAGGTGACCCTTTTATCCCTATTTATACATTTCAGCTACTTGTTTTTGAATTTCATCATTTTCTAAATATTCATCATAGCTCATTTGTTTATCCATTAAGCCATTTGGAGTTAATTCAAAAATTCGATTAGCAATTGTTTGAATAAACTGATGGTCATGAGAAGCGAAGAGCAATGAACCCTTAAAATTAATTAATCCGTTATTCAATGCTGTGATTGATTCTAAGTCTAAATGGTTGGTTGGTTCATCTAATAAAAGAACATTTGCGCCGTTTAACATCATTTTAGAAAGCATGCAGCGAACCTTTTCTCCTCCGGAAAGGACACTAGCCTTTTTAAGCACCTCTTCACCAGAGAAAAGCATTCTACCTAAAAATCCACGTAAAAAGCTTTCACTGTCATCTTTAGGTGAGAATTGACGGAGCCAATCCACGAGATTTAAGTCGCTGTTTTCAAAGTACTCTGAGTTATCCTTAGGGAAATAAGCTTGTGAAGTGGTAATTCCCCATTTAAAGGTACCACTGTCTGCTTCCATTTCACCCATTAGAATTTTAAAAAGGGTTGTTTTTGCAAGTTCGTTTGTACCAACAAGAGCAATTTTATCCCCCTTATTTACAAAGAAACTGATATTATCTAGGACCTTAACCCCATCAATGGTTTTTGTTAATCCTTCGACATGTAATAAATCATTTCCGATTTCGCGGTCTGGTGTAAAGCCAACAAACGGGTACCGGCGCGAGGAAGGCCTGATATCATCGAGAGTGATTTTGTCCAGTAACTTTTTCCTTGAAGTTGCTTGTTTAGATTTAGATGCATTTGCACTAAATCGTGCGATGAAAGCTTGCAATTCTTTAATCTTTTCTTCTTTCTTCTTGTTAGCGTCGGAAGTTAACTTGGATGCTAATTGGCTTGATTCATACCAAAAATCGTAGTTACCCACGTAGATTTGAATTTTACCAAAGTCAAGATCAGCGATATGTGTACATACCTTATTTAAAAAATGACGATCATGGGAAACAACAATTACAGTATTTTCAAAGTTAATTAAGAATTCCTCAAGCCATTGGATTGCTTTAATGTCCAAGTGGTTTGTTGGTTCGTCCAGTAGTAAAACGTCAGGTCTGCCGAATAAAGCCTGTGCAAGCAACACCTTCACTTTTTCAGAACCTGTCAATTCCGCCATTGTTTTATAATGAAGATCTTCTCCAATACCAAGACCTTTTAAAAGGATGGCCGCTTCAGGTTCAGCTTCCCAGCCGTTTAATTCGGCGAATTCGCCTTCAAGTTCAGCGGCTTTCATACCGTCTTCATCTGTAAAGTTTTCCTTCATATAGATTGCATCTTTTTCTTGCATGACTTCATACAGGCGCGTATGACCCATGATAACCGTCTTTAAGACCTCATACTCTTCATATTCGAAATGGTTTTGTTTTAACACAGCCATCCGTTCATTAGGTCCGAGCTGAACAGTTCCTGATTGTGCTTCAATTTCACCAGATAGAATTTTTAAAAAGGTTGATTTTCCTGCACCATTGGCACCGATTAGTCCGTAGCAGTTCCCAGGTGTAAATTTAATATTTACATCTTCAAATAATTTTCGGTCTCCATATCGTAAACCTACGTTACTTACAGTAATCATATTTAAAACATCCTCCAAAACAAAATATCTACTGATTATACCATTAAAACAGAAGAAGAGCGAATTCTTTTCGTCAATAAAAAGTTTATAAGAAAAATTTTCTAAAAAAATTTATCCGATTTCACACTTTATTCATATTTTTGTTGTAGAATTGGGTATAGAAGCAAGTAAAAGAAGGTGTGAGATGGATGACAAAAAATCAACTAACTGAACTTGTTAACAAGTTAAAAAAGGCTGGTATTAAAGCGAGCTTAACCAAACCAAAATCCAATTACCTCTTGTCGCTGCAGAAAATAAAAAATTACCCTTCTTCTGTGAATTAAATAACAAACATAAGCTAGGGACAAAATCTAGAAATTAAAAAGCGATTATTCCAAACGGACTAATCGCTTTTTTGTTACTCTAATTCATCCATGACTTGATCGTAGACTTCTTGTTTGTCAAAGTCTTCTCCCATTGGAAACTTGTTAATAAATTTATTGTTCTCATCAATTAAAAAGGTAAAGGTGGAGTGCACGAATTGGCCGTTTCCAGGATCTTTAAACTGAAACTGCATGGCATCGGTGACTTTTTTGATCTCTGCTCGGTCTTTTTTAATGTTCGGTTTATCTCCTGTTAAGAATAACCAATCCTCATTATTTTCAATCTCAAATCCTTGCATATAATCGGTTAATATTTGTGGTGTATCTCTATAAGGGTCAATGGTAATTGTCAAAAATTCAATATCCTTCCCAAAAACGCCAACCTTCTGAAAATCTTTTTTTAAGGCAATCATCTTTTGTGTTGTAGTTGGACAAATGTCAGGGCAATGGGTATAGATAAACTCTACAAGTTTTAGTTTGGTTTTATCCTTACCAAAATTATAAGAATCACCATTTTGGTTTATCAATGTAACCTCTGCAGGTATTTTAGCATTTGCATCACGTACGAGAAAGAAAGAAATTCCTGCTGCAATTCCGATAAGCACAGCAAGACTGCAAATTAAATAAATCTTTTTCATAAATATCCCTCCTACTTTTAAGATAAAGAAGTTAGCAGAAAAAAGATATGGATAATTTGTGAACAAACCCAAGGACCTGAAAATGAAAACTACATCATTTCATCCTTCTCTAGGGAGCATTGGATTTTTATTTGCATATTCTATAAAATGAAGCAAATACTAAATTGACAAGTGTTGTCAGTTATTATATTCTTTATAAGAATTAAATTTTTCTAAAAACTTAGTGTTTAAAGGAGTATGTTTTATGTTAGGTGTCGTTCTTAACTAATCCAATCAATTGGATATGTTCATTCCTAGCTCCTCGTTCAATTTTTTCTTGAATGGAGGCTTATTTAGTATGTTTAGGAATGGAGTTAAGAACAATGGGCATCATTAGCATACATCTTCACCAATGTAGCTGTGTACCTCCGTGTAGACAGTTTTTATTTTGGGTAAATATTTTGTATGTAATATGAGTGAATGAGTTTTTTTCATGTAGCCGCAATGACATTGTTCATTGCGGCTATTTTTATTTCAGTTTAACTAGGCTGTTGATTTCCGCTTCAATCAACAAAGTGCCATTATCAACAATGATGAACATAGTCAATTATTTAGGAGGTTAAAAAAGTGAATCAACATACTTTTACTACATTGGAATTTCAGCAAATCAAAGAGACTATTGCAAGTTTTGCCTTAACGCAAGAAGGGAAGGAAAAAATTGAGTGCCTGACACCATCGACAAATTTAAAGCAAATTGAAGCATGGCTGGATGAAGTGTCTGAGGCTGTAGAGATTTTAAAAAAGAGTGCTAGTGTTCCTGTTCATGGTTTGGATGGGATGGATGCCTTATTAAAAAATATGAATAAAGGAGTTGCACTAAGGGTTGACCAGTTGGCCAGGCTTTATGATTTTTTGGATTGTTGTAGAAAGATGCGCAAGTTTATGAAGGATAAAGAATATTATGCCCCAAGAGTATCATCCTACGTGAATGGAATTGATGAATTGCCGGAGCTTGCGAGTGAGATTATTCGCTGTATTCGAAATGGCCGCGTTGATGATTATGCTAGTAAAGAGTTATTAAAATTGAGGAAACAAATAGCAATTCAAGAGGAAAGGCTAAAAGAAAAAACACTTCAGTTGATTCGTTCCAATAAATATAAAAATTATTTACAGGAGAATGTTGTCAGTCAGCGAAATGGCCGCTATGTGATCCCTATTAAAAAAGAATATCGGAACAAAATAAAGGGAGTTGTCTTAGATACTTCTGCTTCTGGTTCAACTCTTTTTATGGAACCTGAAGAGGTTACGATGTTACAAGATCAATTAAATTGGTTATTCGGAGATGAAGAGGTCGAAGTTCAAAGGGTTTTAAATTATTTAACGGGATTGGTTGAAGAAAAAGAGCAGCAAATTCGTATGGCGATTGAAACGATGGTTCATTACGATGTTTTATTTGGAAAAGCAAAGTATGGCCGTTCAATTAATGGATCAAAGGTAAGTATAAACGAATCTGGTGAGTTGAAATTAATTTCTGCAAAACACCCGCTTTTAGGGGAAAAAGCTGTTCCGCTTTCCTTTACTTTAAGTAATGAACAACATGCATTAGTCATTACCGGACCAAATACAGGAGGGAAAACTGTAACGATAAAAACGGTGGGTCTCTTAACTTTAATGGTCCAATCCGGTCTTTTTATTCCGGCAGCACCAGAAAGTAGTCTGAATATATTTGAGAGTATTCTAGTCGATATTGGGGATGGGCAAAGTATTACTGAAAATTTAAGTACGTTTAGCTCACGGATGGTTAATATTATTGAAATTTTAAAAGAAACCCAGCATCGCACCTTGGTTTTATTAGATGAATTAGGTTCGGGCACTGATCCTGGTGAAGGAATGGGGCTCGCTACAGCGATTTTAGAAACCCTGTATGAAAAGGGGGCGACTATTCTTGCAACAACCCATTATAGTGAAATCAAAGTTCTTGCTGAAACACATCCTGGATTTATTAATGGATCAATGGAGTTTGATCTAACCACTTTAAGTCCGACATACCGCTTACACATCGGGAAAGGAGGAGAGAGTCAGGCCTTTGCAATCGCATTAAAACTGGGAATGCATCCGAGAATTCTTGAGAGGGCTCATACCATCACTTATAAAGAAGAAAAGCAATTTACAACTGATATTACAGATGCATGGAAGCTAAAGGAAATGGAAAAACAGGTAATTATTAATAAACATAAGGACGTAAAGAAAAGAACGAAAATGGAGGTGAAAATCCCGCTCTTCCAACAGGGAGACAATGTAAAAATTTCACCTGCCAATGAGTTTGGGATTATCTATTCAGGTCCGGACCCTCTCGGAAATTACGTTGTACAAATAAAAGGGGAAAAGCAAGCAATCAACCACAAAAGAATCACCTTATATATCGCAGCAAAAGAGCTATATCCTGATGATTACGATTTTGATATTATTTTTCAATCCAAAGAAAACCGGAAAAAAGATAAACTGCTCTCAAAAGGACATCAGGAAAATATATCAATCGAACATAGAGAAGGAAATCATTAGGAAAAAAATCAAACCCTCAAGCCCAATTGCTTGAGGGTTAGTCATCCTCTATTCCTTTTTAATATCAAGATATCTTTCCGCAAGTAATCTCTTTACTTCATTATAACTCAAACCAGATTGGAGGTTTAACCGCTTTACCTCGTCAATATCGGTTCCCACTGTTGTATATCTTTTTTGATTGGTCATCTTTTTCACAACTCCTAAAGAATTCTGGAAATGAAAAGCTGCTTTTTTGTGCATACTAATAAAAAAGGAGGCGGTTCCCATTTTTTACGGTAAAAGAGCTAAAGAAGAAGAAGTTGAAACGATCCTAGTTAATACTGAGATCTATTCATGCATTGCCGAAGCCTGCATAGGGTGGATGAGAAAAGACTTCGTTGCAGATGACTTACTATGCCCAATGTGTGGCAATGAAATGCTTCAAGAAATGAGAGAACTTCCGCAAATTTAAGAAACCACTCTTCACTAAAGACTGTCAAGGATGATTGACAGTCTTTTCTTTTCTTTCTACAGATTTTCATTTTGCTGTTTAATTTCATCGCCGGTGATCAAGGTGTTTGCTTCTTCTAGGTTTCTAAGTTCATCTACAGAATCCCCCGAAACTGTTTTCGTATTATTGATAACAGTCTCTTTTATTACGTTTCTATTTCGATAACTCTGGGAATCAGTCTTTATAGCCATGCATATCATCTCCTTATGTAAAGGTTTTGCATGAAGAAAAGGGATTATGCCTTCCTAAATCTCACCTAAAAGGAAAAAATTAATCATTACATGGCATTTGAAATAACAAAAAAACTCTCCAAGCGGAGAGCTTTTCAAGCTATTCTTCTTTTTTTGCTAAACATTTTTCACATTCCATAAAATAGCTCTCTGCTTGTTCCTCCATGTGCTGACCACATTCTGAACATTGCTTCTTAGGTAAAGTACGGAAAAACTCAACTGGACTGATTAACATAATAAAACTCCTCCTTTATTAATACAGTTTATTTATTTCATTCTTGTTATAGTACAGTATAGACGAAATTTATTAAAATGTGTAGACTTTTTTTTGAAAAATCAGCCTTTTTTTTAAAAAAAAATCTTTTATCACATAAATGTTCATTCATCCATTTACCTCATTCATGGATTGGAGATGTGTAGGTTAAAATAATAGGAAATTGACGGTACATGTGAATTTTGTACTTCCATAACAATTCTCATTCCATTACAATCATAGTAGAAAAGCTATAGATATGGGGGGATGCTCGTAAATGAATGCAGTGGTAGGGACTTTTCAACCGTATTTAATCATAATTGCCATTGGTTTAACCATCATGGCATCTTTTACAGCATTAGATATTTTTACTTTAATAAAGTCTACAGAAAAAAATCAGCCACATCTGGTCCTAGGTGGCACATTTTCAATAGGTATCGGGATTTGGATCATGAATTTTATTGGACTTATTTCCGTAGATACAAACAGGTTTGCCAGTTATCATATTCCACTAACGATTTTGTCAATAATCATCGGGTTAGCATTCACAGGCATGGCCTTCCTATCATTATTAGGAAAACGAATGATGTTTTATCATTTGATCTTAGGAAGTTTATTTCTAACGATGGCCGTATTTGCAACCCATCTAATCGGTTTATATGCCATGAATGTTGTTATAAAATATCACGTAATATTGATTCTTTTTTCAGGGCTTTTAATCTTTGCTTCTTTTTTATTCTCATTATGGATTATTTCTTCTTCGAAAAGTTTTACTCGAAATAACCAGGTTTGCTTAAAACCAATTAGTGCGATTATTATGTCGTTAGCTATTATTGAAGGTCATTTTCTATTGACTCGAGCTTTGAACACGTCAATAAGTGATAGGCTGAATGGGTCAAGTGCAGATAGTCCCTTTTTTATTTATTTGGTATTATTCTTGACCATTCTCATTATTGGAGGGCTAATTGCATCAAGTACATTAATTAGTAAACAACTTGTAACATCCGATGCAAACCTAAAGGACATTAAAGCTGCTCTCGATGCCTCGACCATTGTTGCTATAACAGACCCTCATGGAACGATTATCTTTGTAAATGATAAGTTTGAAGAGATTTCCAAGTATACAAAAGAAGAAATTCTGGGTCAGAATCACCGGATCTTAAATTCTGGTTACCATTCTAAAGAATTTTTTAAAGATTTATGGTCCACGATTCGGTCAGGAAAGATTTGGCGTGGAGAAATCCGTAATAAAGCCAAGGATGGGTCTTTTTATTGGGTTGATACCACGATTGTGCCTTTTTTGAATAAAAAAGGGAAACCTGTCCAATATGTTGCAATTCGCTCGGATATTTCGGACAGAAAAAGGGCTGAAGGCCATCTGAAAGAAACCGTTAAAGAGAATGTTGATATAAAATTTGCACTTGACCAATCCTCGATTGTTGCATTTACGGATGCAAAAGGAGTTATCACCAGTGTAAATGAAAAATTCTGTGAGATTTCGAAATACAAGCGGGAAGAAATAATTGGCAGAGATCATAATATTTTAAATTCAGGTTTCCATTCAAAAGAATTTTTCAAAGATCTTTGGAAGACCATTGGTTCTGGAGGAGTATGGAAGGGTGAAATAAGAAATAAAGCAAAGGATGGTACTTATTATTGGGTGGACACAACGATTGTTCCCTTTTTAAATGATCAAGGAAAGCCATATCAATATCTTGCCATCCGAAATGACATAACCGAACGGAAGAAATCTGAGGAAATCCTCCATCGCCAGGATAAATTGGCTGCGGTTGGTCAATTAGCTGCGGGTGTTGCCCATGAAATTCGTAATCCACTCACTTCAATGAAGGGATACGCGGAATTTTTACAGCTGGATGAAAAGGATCCCGAGCGAATTGAGTTTTTAAGCATTATTCTCGATGAAATTGAACGAGTTAATACAATTGTTGAGGACTTTATGGTATTAGCAAAGCCAAAAGCAGTGGAATTAGAAGAAAAGAATGTAGTTCCTGTAATTAAGAATGTTGTCGCATTGCTTGAATTTGAAGCAAGAAAGAAAAATGTCGGTTTAACATTTGATTGCAATCAGGAAATTATTCAAATTGAATGTGATGAGAATCGTTTAAAACAGGTGTTTTTAAATTTCATCAAAAATGGAATTGAAGCTATGCCAAACGGCGGGGAACTACATGTAAAAACAATCATCCACGATAATAATGTTCAAATTTCTATTCAAGATACAGGTGTGGGCATTTCTAAGGAAAAATTAAAGAAACTTGGCGAGCCGTTTTATACTACGAAGAAGAATGGGAACGGTTTAGGATTAATGGTGAGCTTCAAAATCATTGAAAGTCATAATGGGAAGGTATTTGTAGAAAGCGAACCTAATAAAGGGACCACCTTTAATATCTTACTGCCTGCCAAAACTGCTTAAAAAAACGGGAGAACAATTCTCTCGTTTTTTTATTGCTAAATTTTTCAAAAAATAGACACATATATTGCGAAAAAAGAATCTACAATTAAAATATATAGATTATTATTATTATATAGTTACAAATGTTTTTATAAAGGAGTGAACATGTTGGGAGATTCTAATTTAGTCAAAACGATCTGCGGATATTGTGGAACGGGATGTGGCCTAGTCCTTGAAGTTCAAGACAACCGAATCATGAAAATTCGTGGTGATAAGGATGCACCTGTCAACAAAGGACAAACATGTGTAAAAGGTGCATTTGCCTATGAATATGTACATGCTAAGAATAGGTTAACAACCCCATTAATTCGTAAAGCTGGTAAGTTGGTTGAAACGACGTGGGATGAAGCCTATCAATACATTGCCACTAAATTATTAAGCATCAAAACATCATGGGGACCAAATGCAATATCTATGTTTGCTTGTGCACGGAGTACAAATGAATCCAATTATATAACACAAAAATTCATGAGAACGGTCATCCAGAGTAATAATATTGATGGCTGCAATCGAACCTGACACGCTCCTAGCGTTGCCGGTCTGGCAACTGTTTTTGGTAGCGGTTTCCCAACAAATACTCTGGAAGATTTTGAGCGGGCAGAGGTGCTGCTTTTAATGGGGTCGAATACAACAGAGGCACATCCAATTATCGCTAATCGCATTAAAAAGGCGGCAAAAGCCGGCCTGAAAATAATCGTTATTGATCCAAGAAGGATTGATATGGTGAAAGTTGCGCACCGTCATCTGCAAATTAATGTCGGTACAGATATTGCACTGATCAATGCATTCATTCGAATTATCCTGAAAGAAGGCTTATATAATCCTGAGTTTATTAAACAATTTACGGTCGACTTTGAGAAACTTGAAAAACAAGTTGAACCATATACTCCTGAATTTGCTGCAAGCATTACTGGTTTGCAATCAGAAGATATTGTCGCTACAGCTAGGGAGTATGCTTCAGCAAGCTGTTCAATGATAGCATATACACTTGGTATTACAGAGCATCACTGTGGTGTTAATAATGTATTTGATATCGCCAATCTTGCTTTATTAACCGGAAATATTGGAAAACCAGGAACTGGAATTATGCCATTAAGGGGCCAGAACAATGTCCAAGGTGCTGGGGATATGGGATGCCTGCCAAACCAATTAGCTGGAGCAATGAGTTTAGCAAATGACGAATTCCGTAGCCGATATGAAAAAGAATGGAGAGTCGAATTAAATCCGCAGGCAGGCGATACACAAACGCGTACATTTGACCGCTTAGAAATGGGTGAACTAAAGGCACTATATATTATTGGTGAAAATCCTCTACTTGCCGATGTTCATATGAACCATACGAAAAAATTGCTTGAGAAATTAGATTTGTTAGTTGTTCAAGATATTTTCATGACCGAAACAGCCAAAATGGCAGATGTTGTTTTACCAGCTCGTTCATGGGGAGAAGTAGATGGTACTTATACCAACACAGATCGAAGAATTCAAAGGGTTCGCAAAGCAATTGAGGCACATCCAAATGTGAAAGAGGATTGGGAAATCCTTTGTGAATTATCCACAATTATGGGTTATCCGATAACCTATAAAAATAGTGAAGAGATTTGGGATGAAGTGAGGAAACTTGCTTGGGAGATGTATGGTGGTATCTCTTACGAGAGGCTCGAAAAAGAGTATAGCATCCACTATCCATGTCCGGACGAAAATCATCCTGGAACTTTTATCATGCATGAGAGGTTTCATCAGCATGAAGTGCCAACGAAAAAATCACCATTTGTTCCGGTAGATTACACAGCTCCGTTAGAGTTACCAGATCATGACTATCCATTTACACTAACGACTGGCCGTCGCTATGAATCTTATAATACCCATTCTCAGACTCGTCATTATGCTTCTGGTGTAAAGGTGAAACAAACGGAAGAGACCCTAGATATCTCTCCTTCTGATGCAGCTGCACTAGGAATTATGGATGGAGAAGTGGTCAGGGTTCGTTCACGAAGAGGGGAGCTTGAGGTAAAGGCAAAGGTTACAGAACAGGTGGTACCAGGCTTGGTCTTTATGAGTTTTCACTGGAGTGAAACACCAACAAATGTATTAACATTAAATGAATACGACCCTATTTCAGGAACCGCCGAATACAAAGCATGCGCAGTTGCAATTGAAAAAATCTAAATAAACTATTGTAGACGCAGTTTTTTTAACTGCGTCTTTATTATATAAAAAACAAGCCGGGATTACCCGACTTGCTGTGTAAGAGCTTTAGCTGCAGTTGCTTTTCTTTGATAAAAATACCAGTTAAGCACAAAGGATATAACATAAAAACCGATAAAGAAGTAAAAAGCAGTAACTGGTGTGCCAGTAGCGTTAACTGACCATCCGAATAACTTTGGTATAAAGAATGATCCATAAGCTGCAAATGCTGCTGAAAAGCCAATAACTGGTGCTGCTTCTTTCGGAATAAACAGGTTAGGAATCATTTGGAACGTTGAACCTGAACCAATTCCAGAAGCAATGAAAAGTACTAAGAAAGCTACTAAGAATCCAGCAAACTGTTTGCCATTTAGGAAGTAAATAACCCCCGCTGCTCCAATTCCCATGATAACTAAAACATATGAAGTCACCTTTGCACCACCGAGTTTGTCAGCCAACCAGCCGCCTACAGGTCTTGCCGCCGCTGCTACTAAGGCTCCAAGGAAGGCAAGTGAAATATGCTCTGGAAATTGTGATCTTAAAAGGAGCGGGAAAGCCGCTGAATAGCCAATGAATGAACCAAATGTTGCTATATAAAGAGCTGTCATAATCCAAGTGTGTTTACGTTTTACGATGACAAATTGATCCGCTACGGATTGTTTTGCACCAGGAACATTATCCATTTTAAACATAGCTAGTATTGTTAAAATTACAATTGGAATAACCCAGATAAATGCTGCATTTTGTAACCAAACTTTCTCACCATTTGCTAACACTTGATTGCCGCCGACTAGTGCAAAAGTTCCTGAAGTAACAATTAACGGTGTAACAAATTGAACAACAGATACCCCCATGTTACCTAAACCACCATTAATACCAAGTGCTGTTCCTTTTTCTTTCTTAGGAAAGAAAAAGCTAATATTCGCTGAAGAGGATGAGAAATTTCCACCGCCAAGACCACAAAGAGCTGCTAGTAACAACATGATTGAAAATGGTGTCTCCGGATTCTGAACTGCAAAACCAATTCCAATCGCAGGAATGGCTAAGACAGCTGTTGAAATCACAGTCCAGTTCTTACCACCAATTGAGCCAACAGCGAATGTATAAACAAAACGAAGTGTTGCCCCAACCAAACCAGGCACAGCTGCAAGTGTAAAGAGTTGTTCTTCAGTAAAATGGAAGCCAATGTCGTTAAGCCTAACAGCAACCACGGACCAAATTTGCCAGACAATAAATGCGATCATCAATGATGGTACGGAAATCCATAAATTTCGAAGTGCATGTTTTTTTCCTTCTGCTTTCCAGAACTTTTCATCTTCTGGGTTCCAGTAATTAATTCGGGCCATTATTTATTCCCCCTAAAGTGCTTTAATTTTTATTTTCAAAGTATTTGTGTTTGTGTTATTAATATAAATCAGATGGTAACATGAAATTTGTGACGTACGTCACAAAAATGGTGAACGAACTGTGAACTCAAGGCGGATGACAAAAAGTTGTAATAATTTGATCCTTAACATACGAAAGGAGACCTTCCACACACGGAAGGTCTCCTTTTGTTATGCTTATCTAAGATTTTTCATTATCTTCATAAAACATACCTACATAGTTTTTTGTTTCTCCAACGTCATCTTTAATGGCCGTAATGGTAAGCCATTCTCTGTAAATTTCATTATTTTTACGTTTATTCCAAATGTACCCTTCCCAAACGCCATTGGTCTTTAGACTCTCCCACATTTGATTGTAAAATTCATGCCCATGTTCCCCGGATTGAAGTACACTTGGGGTTTTACCTACAACTTCGGCCTGACTATATCCGGTAATTTTCGTAAATGCAGGATTTACACTTTGAATGATTCCGTGAACATCGGTTACACAAATACCGTCTAAAGCATGATTAACAATCTTAGCAGAAATATCTAACTTATCTTGGTAATATAGCCAAACTACTATAACCAGACTTGCTAAAGAAAACTCCGAGAGGGACATGAACCCTATTGCATAATGTCCAGTCCAATTAAAAAGTATGGTAAGAATAACTGGAGGGAAAAAACCACCAAGTCCCCCCATGGCTGAAACAATACCATTCACAATTCCAGCTTGCTTTGAAAAATATAATGGGACTAATTTAAAGATCGCTCCATTTCCAATCCCTGCAAAGAAAGCAACTAATAAGCAGCCAAATGAATAAATTGGAAGCGAGGGAGTAAATGACAATAGAAATCCTGCAAAAGTTAGGCTAAAGAAAACAGCCATTAAAATAAGAAACGGATTAATTTTATCGCCTAACCATCCCCCAATAGGTCTAAAAATTGTGGCTAAGGCAATAAAACCGGCTGTTCGAAGTCCTGCATCCACTTTATCCAATTGAAAGTGATTGACTAAGAA
This sequence comes from Bacillus sp. AFS073361, assembly GCF_002567005.1. Taxonomy (GTDB): domain Bacteria; phylum Bacillota; class Bacilli; order Bacillales; family Cytobacillaceae; genus Neobacillus. The sequence goes on along the minus strand of NZ_NUZU01000033.1, from coordinate 55,437 downwards.
CGATGGTAAATAAATGGTGAAGGCTACGAAGGAACCAAACGTGATAAAATAAAATAAACTTAGAAACCATAGTTTAGGATTTTTATACACCTCTTTGATTTGGTCAGTTAAGGAAATGTTTACTTTTCGTTCCTTTCTGTCCCCTAATATAAAATTTAAAAGGGCAAAGAGAAGGACAACGAGCAGATAGATTTTTATCGTATTTCTCCAACCATATGCGGTAGCAAGAACAGGTGCTGAAAAGGAAGTAATGGCCGTTCCAATATTACCTGCTCCGTATATTCCATTAATAAACCCATGCTTTGATTTCTCATAATATTTTGGAAGAGAAGTTACACCAACAGAAAAGACTGCACCTCCAATCCCAAGTAATAACCCGCCAATGATAAGCGTACTCAAGGAATTTGCATAGCTTAACAATGCAATAGGAATAAGTAGTATAATGAAACTAATTGTAAATAAAAGACGAGCACCATAGCGATTTGTCCAATAGCCAATCGGCACACGGAGAAGTGAGCCAAGGATAACAGGGACAGCTGTTGCCCATGCAATTTGTGAGGAAGTAAGTTGAATATCTACTTTTATAAAAGGCATAAGTGATGATATAAGTACCCAAACCATAAAACCAGCAACAAGGCTTCCAGTTTGTATAAAAAGTTGTTTTGATCCTTGTTTCATAAAAATCCTCCTTTAATTCCCATGCCATCTTATTATTTCCTCAATCTTACGTTATATATTAAGAAATATGTTCATAGGCATGGAAGAATTTTCTTCTTGTATTATAGAACAACGAGCATTTGACTTTCAGTGAGGTATGACACACATTTGACACAAATATTTTTAATGGGAGAGATAGATAATGAATTTTCTTGAAAAACGAACATTGGATGAACGAATCGAACTTATGAGTAGCCTTTCGAAACAGTTTAAAATGCGTGCACATCAAATAGACATTGAGGGCGCCTTTCCTTATGCAAATATTCTGGACCTTAAAAGTTCTGGATACACTACATTAACTGTCCCCTCTAGATATGGCGGACAGGAAATTGCACTTTACGAACTCATTCGACTCCAAGAAAAGATAGCCGAAGGTGATGGGGCAACTGCTCTTTCCATCGGATGGCATATGGGCATTATCATGAATCTCAATGAAAAAAACTCATGGAAGGAGCCTGTCTTTAAGGAAATTTGTGAACAGGTGAATAAAGGTGCATTAATAAATAGTGCTCAAAGCGAACCAAAAACAGGTAGTCCTACTCGGGGTGGAAGACCGGAAACAACAGCGGAAAAGTGTAAGAGCGGCTGGAATATAAATGGAAGAAAAACGTTTACGACGATGTCTCCTGTCCTTGATTACTTTATCGTTAGTGCGACCATTAAAGATACAAATGAAGTGGCCAATTTTCTAATCCCTCGAACGTCAAAAGGGATAATGATTGAAGAAACATGGGACAGTATCGCTTTAAGAGGGACAGGCAGTCATGACTTAATTCTTGAGGATTGTTTTGTGGAAGCTGAAAATCTTGTCGAAGAGTTTAGTACCACAGGAAGAAAAGTGAATGGATGGCTCTTACATATACCAGCTTGTTATCTTGGTATAGCAAAAGCCGCCCAAAAGTATGCTATTCAATTTGCAAAGGAGTATTCTCCTAATAGTATCGTAGGGCCGATCATCGATTTACCAAATGTACAACAAAAACTGGGTGAGATGGAACTAAAGGTCATGCAGTCCGAGTACTTTTTATATGGGGCGTCTAAACAGTGGGATTCTTCAAACACTGAGGATAGAGAAAAAATGGGCGCTCATTTAGGGGCAGCTAAATTAACTGTGACCAATCTAGCTATTGAAATTGTTGACTTAGCCATGCGTATCGTGGGAGCAAAAAGTCTTTCATTAAGTAATCCATTGCAAAGATATTATCGGGATGTAAGAGCTGGACTTCATAATCCTCCGATGGATGACATGACTCTACAATTATTAGCAAAGCATAGTATCCAAAACATGGAGTAAGGCAGGAATCCTATCCTGCCTTTTTATTGTGTATAAAAAAATCGTTATTTGATTTCACATCACTCACCAAAAAATTTATTCTTCTACTAACTCTCCAATGTCAACAGTTGATCGTTCTTCCAATGGACCGCGTAAATGAACTGTGGCAGTATGTCCGTCTTCATTTAATTGATCAATCCATACTGATGCACCATTATACTTGACTTCGATATCTGCTGAAGAAGACAAAATCTGCTTAACTCGGTTAATATGCATGTGATTCACTCCTAGTCATTTATTAGGTAATTCAAAAAGGTTTTCAATCGCATTCTTCTATTATTTAGTGGGCAATTTTTCATTCTAAGGGTAGTCAATATGTACACCATTGATCGTTCCTGGCTCATCCACCTCTTCCAGGCTATTTAGATAATGATTGAGTTCTATCTGCATTTCCTTCGGTGCACCAGGCTTTAAATGCCAATTTCCTGGTTCATCAACAAAATATGGGCTCTTTGTAAAGTCAGGCCTTATTCTGGGCATGGGATTCTCCTTCTAAATGTTCTTCTTTCCTCTGTGTATATACTTTCCAATGTTTACAAAGTTCATTCAAGTAAACATGGCTCCATTTTTGTAAAAGATAAGGCTAAATTCATATTGCTCCCAAATTCATTCAGGTTTAATATATGTAGAAATGGAAACTTAATGGAACGTATCACGTATTAAATAAAAATTTGAAACTAAAATAAGACTTATTCGTCTTATATAAATGAGGACCTGAAAATAGTCATGTCCAACAAATAAATAACATAGAAATAGAAATGACCAATGTAAAAATGGCTAAAGTATCAGCAAATAATGTAGATTTATGTTGATAAGAATTGGAAGATATAACATGATTTTTGTTTTTATTTTGAGAAGAAATGTGATATAGTAATTGAGGTTCGTTTACCGGAGCTTAATTGGTAAGTGAGGGGAGAAATTTTTAAATGAATAAAATTAGACTACCTAAAACATTAAAAAATAGTCATATTACATTTTTTGCGGCTGCAGTTGTTTTATTTTGGATCAAAACATATGCAGCATATCAAATTGAATTTAACTTAGGTATTGAAAATAATTTACAAAAGTTTCTACTTTTGATAAATCCTTTAAGTTCAGCACTTTTCTTCTTTGGTATAGCACTGCTGTTTAAGAAGCGTTCAAAGTTAATTATGATTTTAATTAACTTCCTTTTATCATTCTTATTATATGCGAATATCGCCTATTATCGCTTCTTTAATGATTTCATTACGGTGCCAGTGTTGATGCAAACCAAAACGAATGCTGGTCAGCTTGGTGACAGTGCACTTTCGTTAATGTCTCCTTTTGATATTTTTTATTTTACAGACATGTTTATATTAATTGCATTAGCATTAACAGTCTTCAAAAAAGTAACGGTATCGAACAGAAAAACCTATAAAATTGTTCTATTATTTTCAATCACTACTTTTCTATTTAATTTAGGTTTAGCGGAAAAGGATCGTCCACAACTACTGTCACGATCTTTTGACCGAAATTATTTAGTAAAATACCTTGGGGCGTACAACTTTACTATCTATGATGTTATCCAAAATATTAAGTCCTCTAGTCAGCGTGCGTTGGCTGATAGCAGTGATATTACAGATGTGGAGAACTACCGTAAAGCAAATTATGCTGCCCCAAACCCAAAATATTTTGGTAAAGCTAAGGGTATGAATGTAATTTATATTTCTATGGAATCCTTTCAAAGTTTTATGATTAATTATAAAATGCCTAACGGACAAGAAGTAACACCATTTTTAAATTCATTGACACATGATAAAAATACCTTCTATTTTGATAATTTCTATCATCAAACAGGTCAAGGAAAAACATCGGATGCCGAATTCTTAATGGAAAACTCACTTTATCCAATGGCACAAGGTGCAGTTTTTGTTAACAAAGCCCAAAACACGTATCAAGCTATGCCATCGATTTTAAAAGGACAAGGATATAGTTCTGCAGTATTACATGGTAACTATAAAACATTCTGGAATCGAAATGTGATCTATAAAGCTTTTGGCTATGATAAATTCTTTGATGCAGAGTACTATAGCATGTCAGATGAAAATACAAAAAACTATGGAATGAAGGATAAGCCTTTCTTTAAGGAATCTATCCCATTACTTGAAAGCTTAAAGCAGCCGTTCTATACAAAGTTCATTTCATTGTCCAATCATTTTCCTTTTGAAATGGATCCAGAGGATACAAATTTTCCTGCTGGTGATTATGGAGATACGGTTGTAAACCAATATTTCCAATCGGCAAACTATATGGATCAGGCGTTCGAGCAATTCTTTAATGATTTAAAAGCAAACGGTTTGTATGATAATACCATTATTGTTATGTATGGTGACCATTACGGCATTTCTGAAAACCATAACGATGCAATGGCAAAGGTTATGGGTGTAGACGAAATCACTCCTGCAATTAATGCAAAATTACAGCGTGTTCCATTATTTATTCATGTACCTGGTGTGAAAGGCGGTATACAACACCAAGTTGGCGGGGAAGTCGACGTTCGTCCAACCGTTCTTCATTTATTAGGTATAGATACGAAAGATTATATGGAATTTGGTTCAGATTTACTTTCTAAACAACACCGTAATTGGGCATTATTTAGAAATGGTGATTTTGTAACTTCAAATGCCATCCAGATTAATGAGAAATGCTATTCTTCTGTAACGGGTGAATTATTAGAGGATAATACTACATGTAAGGATGTAGATAGCAAAGTCAATATGGAACTTAATATGTCTGATGAGATTGTTTACAAAGACTTACTACGTTTCTATAAGCCAGAAGGTTACACACCAATTAACCCTAACGATTATGAATATTTAGGTCCAAAAGGTGACACTGAGACATCAGGTGAATAACACTGTTAAAGGGAGAAGAAGCGATACTTCTCTCTTTTTCTTTTGCTGCAAACATTATAGGAAATAAAATTAAGGGGAACTTGCAATGTACAAGAGAAATTACCAATTAATCATTTCATTACTCGTCATTATCGCTATTATTCTTACTGGATGTAATGATAGCGAAACCTTAAAGGATAAGAATGACACAGGACCGACTTCTACTATCAAGAATAAAGAAGTGAATACGAATGAAACGAGTGATTCTTCACCTTCTCAATTAGAAGTCCCAGAGCAGAAAACTGCTCATAAAAAATTGCTTCCTGCTACCATTGTAAAGAATGTCGATGGGGATACCGTTGAGATTAATCTTAATGGGACCGTCGAAAAGGTCAGAATGCTCTGTGTGGATACACCAGAGACACACCACCTCCGATTAGGTGTTCAACCATTTGGACCGGAAGCGTCTGAGTATACTAAGAAGATTCTCGCTGTCGGTACAAAAGTCGAAATAGAACCTGGAATTGGTGAGGGACGGGATAAATATGGCCGGTTACTTGCTTATTTTTATGTAAATGGAAAAATGTTTAATGAAATGCTGCTTGAGGAAGGACTTGCACGAGTAGCCTATATCTATGCACCCAATACTCAATATGTTGATGAATTTTATGCGATCCAAAAGAAAGCACAATAAAAGGGTATAGGCATTTGGTCCATTGAAAATTATGCCCAAGAGGATGGGTATAACACTGATAATACTAAGAGCGCTGATGAAAAAAAGTCAAATCCAAGCACATCATCTGGAAAAAGTTGTGAAAATAACCCAAATGATGATCAAGAAACTAACTTGGATTGTAAAGGGAAAATTAAAGGGAATGCTAATTCCCATATTTATCATGTACCTGGTGGTAGTTTTTACGAATCCACCACAGACAATATCGTCTGGTTCTGTTCAGAAAAAGAAGCACAGGATCAAGGCTATCGGAAGTCCAAGCGTTAAAATAATTTGGTTATAGGCAGCAGCAGGCATTTACATGCTTGCTACTTTTTAATAATAGGCTGTGTTAAAGAATAATGTAGATTTTGGAACTCTGTTGATNNGAGGAGGCTCCCCGGCACGCCCGCGGAAAGCGAAGTGCCTGGAACGGAAATCAACAGACTAGTTTAACACAGCCTAATAATAAAAAAATAGCCATGCACCAATTGTTAGCATATAATAAATAAAATATATTATTTTAAAAAAGTTAGGAGAGAGATCGCATGAGAGACGTTACCTTATTGAATATATTTGAACATCATATTGCCCAAAAATATTTGAATCGTTCAGGTCTTGCCCATGCGATTGCGGTTGCCTACCATGCTTTTCAACTTGGGAAGGAACATCAACTGGATGTAGACATTGCTGCAAAAGCAGGACTCCTCCATGACATGGGTCATTATACATGGTATAAAAATGGAAAATGGGATTATGACTTATACAAACAAAATGATATTCACCCAATCAAAGGGGCGGAAAGGGCTCATAAGCTATTGATTCGCCTAGGTGAGAATCCAATCAAAGCCAAGACAATCGCACTTGCTATTTTGTTTCATACCGACTCATTTTTGCCATCCAACGATATTGTTCGAACGCCATTACAGCAAATTGTTAAATGGGCCGATGAAAAGGATGAAGAAGAGGGCGGAATGCATCATTATCGGACGATTGAATATGAACGAGCCAGACAAAGCATTATCCGCTTAGACGAATGGATCGACAAAGAATGTATATAAAGTAATGGCGGTGCACTTGCACCGCCATGTTTCATTCATTTACTGCCTTGAAAAACCTTCCTCTTTTAAAAACATCTCAGCTTCCTCATAGGTATCAAAGGTTGCATCCAGGTTTAACCCGTAATAGATATTCCAGGATTCATTTTCTTCCACTAGAATTAGAACACTGTTTTCACTATCTACCCAACGCTCTTCGTTTGAATCACCAATAATCGCTTCTTCTGCAGCTGTTTTTTCTACTGGAGATAGGGATTGAATCGATTGTTTTAACAATTTACGGAGTTGGTCTTCGGAGTAATCACGGATATTGACCATTCCTTTTTCATCCGAATCATAATTGTCCAACTGTCCAGCATAAATAAATCCATTCCCGTTTGGGTGTAAGTGATAAACAATGTTTTTTTTATCTGAGACACTGCCTTCGAACTGAAAATTGACTCGTCCTAGTGAAACATTTTTTCGTTCCAATTCAGGAAATGATTCGATAATCGCTAATTTTTCATTATATGTAAGCATAGTTTCCTCCGTCTATTTAAGTAAATCCTCTTACATCATACAGATATTTTACCCAAAGGTAAAATTTTTTACGAAAGGACGCGTATGAATACGTTTTTTTGAATATGTATTGGAAAATATTCATAAATGGTGTAAAATTACACCATGAAGAAAAATGGTATAATTTACATTTTTGTATGATTGTGGGGAGATTTTATGGATTTGAATATACGAGAAGAGCATCGGAAAATTTTTAGAAAAGAGTTATACACATTAAAAAAGGAGGGATACCTTCCCAATGAAATAGTCGACATAGTTTCAAGAGCACATCACCAATATCATTTAGATTTAATTGAAATGGAGACAAAGCCTCCTATAAATGAAAAAAACTTACAAGTCCATTCGCAAGTGCCAAAAAAACCTGCGAAAGTGATGAAGACACGAACACCAGAAGAGATTCGTGAAAGAAATATTACGTGGTTATTAAACATTGGAGTAATCTTCTTACTTATTGGAGGATTGTTTGTTGCTACAAGTAATTGGGAATCTATGACAAATTTCATGAAAAGTGGGTCCATTGCAATTGTTGCTATCTTATTTTATGGAATTGCCTTTCTAACGAAAAAAATATTAAAAATAGAAAAAACTGCTTTTGCCTTTAGTGTCTTAGGTAGTTTGTTTTTACCAATATTTATTCTCTCTTTGGGATGGTTTGGTCTATTGGGATCCTATTTATCAATTTATGGGGAAGGGCGTTATTTACTCGGAATGCTGGGCAGCTGGCTGCCAGTTATTGTTTACTATTTTTTTGCAAAAAGCTTAGCATCAAGATTATTTGTTTGGTTCGCCTTTGTTTCGGTATCTCTAGGGATGGCCTTTCTTTTAGCTAGCTTCCATCTGAAAATTGATTTCTTCTACCTGGGTATGATGATTTTCAATGCCATCTTCATTTTTATTTATCATAAGTTAAAGAATAGGGAATCAATCAAACTTTTCACGAAGGAATTTATCCCGTATGTCCAAGTGAATCTCGTTTTGTGTACACTATTTATGCTTTTTCTCTATGATAACAAGGTTTTATACAGCTTCAATTTGCTATTAACAGCGATTATATATTTATCAATGATGTATGTGAGCGGCAGAAAGGAATATCATTTCATTTTTAGTATCATGATTGTTTACGGTGCTTATCAGTTAATTGAGCACAGTTTCCTGGATTCTTTTGGGGCGATCATTTATGCTCTGGTCGGATTTGGAATGGTCTTTGTTCCAAGGGCTTTGAATAACCAGTTTTCATTAAATAAAGCATTTCAATATACAAGTGCAATAATATCCGGAATGGCATTTATTTATATTAGTCTCGAAGGAATTCTCCTGCGTGCAGGGAATCCGTCGTTAGTTCTTATGCTCGCTTATTTTATCATTGCAGCTAACTTTGTTTATTTGTCCCAGCACGGTTCAAGAAGGTTATTTCCGTATTTAAGCGCTGTTTTTGCAGCCTCCAGCATTTATGAAATTATTGCATTACTAAGCCAGCCTTTTGATGCAATAAATTTAGCTCTACAATTATCTATTACAGGGTTTATCCTATTTAGTATATTAGGTATTGCGCAACTTTCAATGCACGTAAAGAACATTCAGACTGCCTCCAGAGATGTTGGGTTATCGGTCATGGTACTTGCTATAATGATGGCTATTTCGTTGTTATTATGGTGGGAATTAGGTGTTCTCTTATGCCTACTTATGGTTGCTTCCTATTTAGTTTATAAGAGAGAAGCAAGGATTTTCCTAAAGGAAGCTGCTGTATGGATTACTCCTAGTTTACTTGGTCTATCCATCTCTGCTTTTGGAGAAGAAATTAATAGTAATTTTTCTTTTTATCTTAGAGAATTTGGGTATGGAGTTAATTTTGCTATCGCAGCCATCCTTGTTTTATTATCTAGTTTTGTGTGGAGAGCTGTAGGGGAAAAGAGGTTGGATAAAATCTCTTTGTATACATCCCATGCACTTTATACTGTGGCCATCCTCCAAGCATTGTTTAATCACATAAACCATGTTTGGGTTCAACCGCTTATTTTGTTAGTTGGAATTGGAATGTATTATTATTTGTATAAAAAGCATGGTACGAAGTGGGTTCCTTTTTTAGTAAGTATTACGGCACTGATTTCCTATTTTTCAATCATCCAGGCGATTATGCTATCCTTTACTTTAAGTCATACCATACATTCTTTAATTACTTCTACTAGTGCAGTGATCATGCTGGTGATCGCCTATCTCTTACGGAAAAATGATTTGAACCTATCATTTGCGTTTGGTTGGGTAGGACACAGCATTTATCCACTGACGCTATTATTCACATGGTTCGCATTTCAGACAGACGCTATTTACAGCTTTATCTTGGCGTTGTTTGTCTATGCAATGAGCACAAAGTTGATGACTGTCGAATGGAAAATTAAAGCCTTTCTTTATGGGAGTTTTACTTCCGTATTCTTTATAGTTTCATCTAGCCAAGAGCTACTAATTAATCAATCTTTTGGAAACTATGAGTTTGTGTTTACTAGTGCGCTACTTCTCTTGTTTGTTTTCTTCACAAACGATGAATATAAAAAACGGACTGCTTACTATTTAGTCCCTTTTTCAATAATTGGAATTGTGTTAACGTTGATTACTTATCCCTTTGATTTGCTTCCATATCTTGTTACGCTTGCCTATGCTTTAGGAACAGTGGTTTATTTGCATAAAATCCACTGGGATGTTTTAGGAATTGTTCCGTTATTTTTAGTATTTATTGCTACAGTAGAATTTATTTATATGGGGGACATAGGTGATATTGCTAGACAGCTAGTCACTGGAGTGGCAGGAATTGTCCTTTCGATAATAGGCCAATTGGTTTACAAACAGCTAGTTGAATATGGACAAAAAATTCAGCAAATAAAATTAGATGGTTTTACACTAGTTTCATTCATGTTTTTTAGTCTTATGTATATGTTCGAGGATCCATTTATCTGGAGTCGTCCAATACCGGGTGTGTTGATCGCCATTTCTTTTTTTCTGCAAAGAAAAAGAGTGCCTGAAAGGTTATCGGTCCTAATGACCATACTTGGAGGAGCCTATTTATTACAACCATATTATTCAATCATAGCTAAACTTAATATTCCAGCATTATGGGAGCGGGAAGTAATTGTTCTTCCCTTTATAATATTGATAATTTTCATTCGACGTTGTTTAAAGGGGCGATATGCGGAAATAACAAAAGCTGTCCAATGGGGGGTCCTGCTCGTCGTTTCATTATTATTAATTCAAGATGGTTTGGCGAGCAACACAATTTATGATGCAATCATTGTCGGAACACTTTCCTTGTTGTCGTTGATGGCAGGAATGTTCTTACAAATTAAATCATATTTCTTTGTAGGAGTTGGCGTTTTATTATTAAACGTATTCCTGCAAACAAGACCGTACTGGGGGAATATGCCGTGGTGGTTCTATTTATTAATTGCCGGCCTAATCTTAATTACGGTTGCCAGCTTTAATGAATGGAATAAACAAAAAGCGAATAAAGGAGAAACCACTTTTATTATGGTTCTTAAGGAGAAAGTAATTGGTACAATGAAAAAATGGGATTAAAAGGGATCTAACGTTCAATTCAATTTTAATTGATTGATAATATAAAAAATGTTATAATGAGTTTAATAAAATAACTGTTGTATCTGGAGGAGCCTGTCACCAAGGGATTACTATGTCCCGTGGTTGACGGGCTTTTTTGTATTTAAAAAGGGTCTGTTAAAACACGGACCCTATTATTTTTTTAAGGAGGAGGATTGGATGGAATTAATTTTAGAATTAGCGATTATTTTATTTGCCTCAAAGATTGCTGGTGATATTAGTGTTAAATTAGGCCAGCCTTCAGTTTTAGGAAAGTTATTAATTGGGGTTATTATCGGACCTGCGGTCTTGGGGCTAATTTCAGAAACGAAAACCATTGCAGACCTAAGCCAAATTGGTGTGATCTTGTTAATGTTTATCGCCGGGCTGGAGACTGATATCCATGAATTTAGACGGACTTGGAAGGCATCAACCTTTGTAGGGATCAGCGGAATCATTGTTCCTTTATTGGCAGGTTATCTGTCAGGAATTATGCTTAATATGACAACCATCGAAGCATTATTTTTAGGATTATTACTTTCCGCAACTAGTGTAAGTATTTCCGTTCAAGCACTGAAAGAGTTAAATAAGATTCAATCTAAAGAAGGAACAACAATTTTAGGTGCAGCAGTCATTGATGATGTCCTTGTAATCATTGCTTTAGCCTTCCTCATGAGTATGGCTGGAGACGAAGTGAATTTAAATATGATGATTATGAAAAAGGTCCTCTTTTTCACGGTTGCTATTTTAGTAGCTTGGAAGATTGTACCATGGCTTTTAAAGAAATTTGCTCCACTAAAGGTTACAGAATCACTTGTCACAGGTGCATTAATTATATGTTTCCTGTTTTCTTTTGCTGCGGAATTAACAGGTGTTGCGGGCATAATTGGTGCCTATATCGCTGGGGTTGCGATTGGTCAGACAGATAATAAACATAAAATATTTAAGAAAGTGGAGACCATTAGTTATTCTATTTTCGTTCCAGTATTTTTCACTTCGATTGGTTTGTCAGTAAGTTTTGATGGAATCTCTCAACATTTAGGGCTTATGTTGGGCCTTAGTATCCTTGCGATTTTAACCAAATTAATTGGTGCAGCAGCAGGTGCAAAAATGGCACGCTTTTCTTGGAAGAACTCCCTAGGAATTGGTGCAGCCATGGTTTCACGTGGTGAGGTTGCGTTAATTATTGCCACAATAGGTTTAGAAACTAAATTAATCACAGAGGAACTTTTTGCTGTATTAGTAGTTGTTGTACTAGTGACAACCATTGTTACACCACCAATGATGAAGTTCTTTTTCAACCAAAGTAGTAAACGAACAACCATGAAAAACACCGCATGATATAAATAGAAACTTATTAATAGACTAATAAAATCCAGCCAAGATTGCTTTGGCTGGATTTTTACTTATGATACCGACTTTAATGAATTAGTCTCAGAGTTCTTACCTAAAGTTCTTAAACCAATAATAAATCTTATGGTAAAAATGACTGCAGCGATGATAATTAAGCCCCCGCACAGTGCTCCAACTTGATCCGCTCCTGTCCACTCTGGTAAGTGTTCAGCCCAGCGACGCGGAGTACTTATTTTTCCAGCATAAAGGAAGGAGCCTGCTAAACCCGTAAAGAAGAAAAAATAGGTAGAGATAGCCAAATTATCGATTCCCTTTTGCTTTTGTGTTCCTTCCGTTTTTGTGAAATAATACATAAAACCGAAGATCATCGCAATAACACCCATTCCCATGTACGTGTGGAAATGGCCTGGCACCCATTTTGTATTGTGCATCACATGGTTCACTACGATTGTAGCATCAATAATTGCAGGTACTGCACCAGCGACCCAGCCGAACATTGCTAGAAACATCATACTTGAAGCAAAGTCCCATTTAACAGCCGAGCGGAACACAATCATCAATGCTCCATATGCAGTGACAACCATGACTGGTAAACCATTTGCATAAGAAAATATTTGACCGATAATTAACATCCATCTTGGGACTGCAAAATCCATTAACAAATGGTGTGTATAAATCATTAAAGTAAACAGAGTGGAAAAATTCCATGCAATTAGGAAGGCTTTATTGGATTTCCAGGGACGTCCAGTATATTCAGAGAGCACTTCATAGACGGCGATAACTGCCATATAAATGGTGCAATTAGCAAAAATATGGCCAAATGCATAGGTTAAATGTTTTGCGAGCATTGGATCGAAGGTGAACTTTGGATTAATTATATTAACAATTGATTCAACTATGGCTGTAGCACCTGCTAAGATTCCAGTGGAGTTAGCGATAATGACCATCGTTGTGGCAACAACAGCAGCAGGTGGTCCATATCCCTTTTTGCCCCTGAAAATATAATCCCAGCCTAGTGATTTACCTAGACCGCCATATTATTTGATCAGCCTTGCTGCTAAATAAAAATACATGACCAAATAGCCAATGCCTAACAGTAACAGCCCAAATAAAAAGAATAGTGCACCTGCTGATCCATTTAGTTTTGCTGAGGCAGATGGAAGGGGATAAAGGAATGTCCAACCATCAGAAAAATTAAAAACAAAAATAGCGGCAAGTATCATAACCACACCAATCAAAGATAAGATGAGGTTGGTAAAGAAAACCTTTGGATTCAAATGAATATATTTCGATAAATAATACCACATGATGGCGCTACCGCCCAGTGCGGCGATACCGATCATTCCTGTTCCGTGAATGGTCATTACTTTATAAAACAATTGAGCAGAAATTTTTACGACATTTCCTTGATTTAATAACATCATCACTCCGAAAACCATCATGAAAACCAGAACCACAGAGGTAACCATCAATGAAAATGCAACGCCTTTTTTAATCTGTTTCCGAGCTTTACTTTCCATATTAATTACCTCCCTTTGGCTTGACAACAATGTCTTTAATCATGACATGATGGCCAGTGCTGCAATATTCTAAACACATAATTTTATACGTTCCCGGTTTTTTAAATGTAATAGAGACAATATTTGTATAGTCGGGCATCGCTTGAGTTTGTGCGATCAAATGCAGTTTTTCATCATACAGCCCAAACCCATGGGTGACATCTTTACTTGTAACACGAAACTGGACAGGCTCCCCCACAGTAAAGTTTTCATTACTTAATTCCCAGGCAAACTGTATCCCACTAACCTCAACAACCTTGCCATTTTCTTTTGCCTGTACGTGCTGGTCGTGGTAAGGTAGTTTGCTTAGTGAAATTGCAGAAGCAAATCCCATAATGGCTAGTAATCCAAGAAAATAAAATTTACGAATTTTATAGCCTTTTTCCTGAATAGATCCATACTCTTTTAGTTTTCTCGATTCCCCGTACACAAACGAAAATGCTAGTGCGATAAGGAATACGAAAAATAATGTAGCGTACCACGCAATAGATTGGTACATAGTAAACCCTCCCATAAAAAAATAATCAAACAAGCAGTCCCCCAACCGCTTGTTTCATTTCATTTTCCATTGTAAACACCTTTTTATGAGAAATTAGTGAAAAATATCATACTTTCACTAGGGTATCTATCATAAGTATTAGCCCTTTTTTATTTTTTTTGAGATTAATTGAAAAGGTACCCCATTATTTTCATTGATGTTGTCGAATGATTTATCAAATAATAACAAACTAACATTCAGGAGGTTAGAAATGGGTACTGAACTAATCGACATAGACAAATTACTAGAAGCAACGTCAAATCTAACATCTGAGAAAAATAATAATATTGTTAAAAAAGTTGAAATCGACCTTTTACTTGAAAATACCCGAGATTGGTAAAAATAATATTTTTCATAAGATAATTTTTAAAATGCCTTCATTTAACATGGAGGCATTTTATTTTTTGCAGAAAGAAATCGGTTAATAATAATAGGAAAGAATAGAATTCCATTTATGTTGCTTTAAAGCGAAAAAATATTTTTGCGATATCTATTGATTTTCCTTCAAAAAGATACTAGAATAATTTTTAATATATTCAATTTTTTGAAAATTAATATTTTAGTATTTGAGGGGGATTTAGCTAGTGAAGAAAAAAGGAAAAGTATTTTCAATTGCTTTAGCAGGAATGATGCTGCTTGCAGGGTGTGGAAGTAAAGAATCCGCAGGCGGAACTGAAAAAGGGGGAGCAGATAAGGAATTCAAAGTAGGTATTACCCAATTTGCACCACACCCATCTTTAGATGCAGCGACAGAGGGTTTTAAAAAGGCTCTAAAAGATAAAGGAATTAAAGTTAGCTTTGATGAACAAAACGCTCAAGCAGACATGAACAACACGCAAACAATTGCGAATAATTTTGTCGGAGACAAAGTAGATTTAATCTTTGCTAATGCTACGCCTAGTGCAACGGCTGCATTGAATGCTACCAAAGATATTCCGATTATCTTCACTTCAGTAACAGACCCAGTGGGTGCTGGATTGGTAGAGGCTTTTGATAAACCAGGCAAAAACATTACTGGAACAACAGATAACCATCCAGAAGCAACGAAAAAGACAATCAGCTTTATTACAGACGAAGTGAAAGCGAAAA
Source organism: Bacillus sp. AFS073361 (assembly GCF_002567005.1). Lineage (GTDB taxonomy): Bacteria > Bacillota > Bacilli > Bacillales > Cytobacillaceae > Neobacillus. The sequence goes on along the minus strand of NZ_NUZU01000033.1, from coordinate 40,083 downwards.
ATGTTGGGGTCATCTATAACTCAGGGGAACAAAATTCAGTTGTTCAGGTGGAAGAAGTTGAAAAGATTGTTAAAGAGAAGGGTGCTAAGCTAGTAAAAGTATCTGTTTCTACTACAGCAGAAGTGAAGCAAGCCTCAGAATCATTAGTTGGACGCGTTGATGCCATCTACATTCCTACTGATAATACTGTTGTTACTGCACTTGACTCAGTTATTGCCGTTGCAAATAGTAAGAAAATCCCGTTGTTCGTTGGTGAACTAGATTCTATGAAAAAAGGCGCGGTTGCTGCGAGTGGATTTAGTTATTACGATCTTGGCTATCAATCTGGTATTATGGCAGCTGACATTTTAAGCGGCAAAAAGAAAGCATCTGAAATTCCTGTTGAACTTCCTAACAGCTTAAAGCTTGTAATTAACAAGAAGGCTGCTGAAGCTCAAGGTTTAAAAGTCAATGATGCTTGGAGTAGTTTAGGTGAGTTCTACGAAGGTAAATAAATAATATTTTTCAATGAGGAGCCTTCATTTAGAAGGCTGCCTCTTTGTCACTACATAAAATTTTGCATCTAAGACGGATGCTTAATGATTAAAGAAAGGATGATCTCAATGTTTACAGCCATATTTGGATCATTTGAAGCAGGTATCATCTACGCGATTATGGCACTGGGCGTATATCTTTCCTTTCGTATTCTGGATTTTCCGGATTTAACGGTTGATGGGAGTTTTGTCACTGGGGCAGCAATTTCAGCGGTAATGATTGCGAATGGTACCGATCCATTTTTAGCCACAATTATGGCATTATTTGCAGGTTTTGCAGCAGGATGTTTGACAGGACTTCTGCACACATTTGGAAAGATTAACAACTTGCTTTCCGGTATTTTAATGATGATTGCACTTTATTCAATAAATCTGAGAATTATGGGACGTTCCAATATCCCTTTATTAAATACAGATACAGCTTTTACGAAAATCAGTGGATTTTTTGAAAAGACAGGAATTGATTCATTCTTCAATAATATTCTTTCCATGGTCGGTCTCGGTGACAGCCTGCCGGAAACATGGGGAATTCTTCTTTTTATGATTATCGTTACATTTGTGATTAAATTCCTGACGGATTTGTTCCTAAGGACGGAAATTGGTCTTGCTGTTAGAGCAACTGGAGATAATAAACGTATGATTCGCAGCCTTTCTGCTAATACCAATCTTCTTGTTGTGTTTGGCTTAGGTTTATCTAATGCATTAGTAGCATTTTCAGGTGCTCTGATTGCCCAACAAGGTGGATTTGCAGACGTAGGTATGGGAATCGGGATGATTGTGATTGGCCTAGCTTCCGTTATTATTGGTGAAGCCCTTTTTGGTACAAAAACAATCGCTCGGACAACACTTGCTGTGATTGGCGGTTCCATTATTTATCGAATCGTTGTAACGTTAGCCTTGCGTGTAGATTTCTTAGACCCAGGTGATATGAAGCTGATTACTGCACTTATTGTTATTATTGCACTTACTGCTCCGAAAATCATTGAAGGTTCTAAGGAGAAGAAGCGTAAAGCCCGACGTAGATCAGAGCGAAGGAATATCATCCAGGCGAATGCTTCAGCGAAGGGGGACAATCATGCTACACTTAAATGAAATTCATAAGATTTTTAATGAAGGGACTCCGGATGAAAAAATCGCCATCGATCATGTGAATCTGAACCTTCAGCCTGGGGATTTTGTCACTGTTATTGGAAGTAACGGTGCGGGGAAATCTACACTAATGAATATCATTTCCGGTGTATTGATCCCAGATGTCGGTGAGGTTCAAATAAACGGGAAAAATGTTACCAATATGTCAGAGTACAAACGTTCAAAAATGATTGGCCGTGTCTTTCAGGACCCAATGGCAGGAACGGCTCCAAGTATGACAATTGAGGAAAATCTTGCGATGGCGTATTCACGTAACAAAATGAGAACCCTTCGCCAAGGGGTAACTAAAAAGCGCCGTGATTATTTTCGTGAGGTATTGGAATCATTGCATTTAGGACTCGAAAACCGGCTTAGTGCCAAGGTGGGGCTATTATCAGGTGGAGAACGCCAAGCATTATCCTTATTAATGGCAACTTTCACAGAACCATCCATCCTCCTTCTTGATGAACACACAGCGGCACTTGATCCGTCAAGAGCGGAATTAATTACAAATTTGACGAGAGAAATCGTCGACAAATACAAACTGACTACCTTAATGGTGACACATAATATGCAGCAAGCGATTGATTTAGGAAATCGTTTAATTATGATGGACAAGGGGCAGATTATTTTAGAAGTCAGTGAGGAAAATAAGAAACAGCTGACAATTGAAAGTTTATTAACAGAGTTTAAACGGATCCGTGGTGAACATATGGCAAGCGATCGGGCGATTCTTTCCTAATCGAAAAAAATTTTTTGAATGTCTATTCTACTAGTGAACAATATTTCCACTATGATTAAATTAGAAACTTCCCGAAACGGGTAAGTTTCTTTTTGCATTTTCGGGAAATAACGCAAAAATTATCCTGATTTCTTTAGCACCAAAAAGCGTTATTGCTTTACACCCTATCCTTGATAGGACAAGATTCTTTGAATTAGAATTAATTCTGAATATTATTACATTTGGTTAATGGGGGTTTCTATATGAAAGAAAATAGAGTAAGAGCAGACCAATTAGCTAATGACTTCTTTCCGGTTCGAGACGTGGATTATATTGAGATTTACACAGGTAATGCCAAACAAGCATGTCACTTTTTCTGTACAGCATTTGGTTTTGAACCAGTAGCATATTCGGGTCTTGAAACAGGTAATCGTGAAACCGCTTCCTACTGCTTGAAGCAGCGGAATATTCGTCTCCTGCTTACAGGTTCTTATAGTGAGGATGGGTCAGTAGCCCAATTTGTTAAGAAACATGGAGACGGTGTGAAGGATATAGCACTCTTAGTTGATAATGTTGAAAAAGCTTTTGAAGAGGCTGTGAATCGAGGCGCGATTGCCATTGCGGCCCCATTTGAAATGAGCGATGAATCAGGGGTGGTTAAAAAAGCTGTTCTAGGTACATATGGGGACACAATCCATACGTTAATAGAACGCAAAAATTATCAGGGTGTGTTCTTACCGGGATTCGAACCATATTCAGCGGAATTACCGGTGAAAGATGCGGGTTTAATTGGGATTGACCATGTCGTTGGGAATGTTGAGCGCATGGAGGAATGGGTAGAGTATTATGCTAAGGTAATGGGCTTTAAAGAAATGAAACATTTCTCTGACAAGGACATTACCACAGAATACTCTGCACTTATGTCGAAAGTTATGCATAACGGAGGACGGATCAAGTTTCCAATCAATGAACCTGCGGTAGGGAAACGAAAATCACAAATTCAGGAATTTCTAGAATTTTATAATGGGCCTGGTGTACAGCATTTAGCAATCCTAACTGAAGATATTGTCTCAACAGTAGCTATATTAAAGCAAAATGGAGTGGAATTCCTAAAAACTCCTGATACTTATTATGAATCCTTAGGTGAACGGATTGGAAAAATTGATGAAGAAATAGAAAAGTTGCGTGAGTTAAATATTTTAGTAGACAGGGATGATGAGGGGTATTTACTGCAGATTTTCTCTAAACCAATTGTTGACCGTCCAACATTATTTATTGAAGTTATTCAACGAAAAGGGGCACGTGGTTTTGGGGAAGGAAACTTTAAGGCATTATTTGAGTCGATTGAGCGGGAGCAGGAAAGACGAGGAAATTTATAATGAATAGAGACTAATAGTTTAGAAGGGCTAAAGGGAGAGTGATCTCTCCCTTATTTAAAGCTCTACTAAGTGAGGTGATAAATGTAATGGAGATTTCCCCGAAAACACTTGAATGGAGAGAGGCGTATAAATTATTAGTTGGGTCCATTCTCCCCCGTCCAATAGCTTTTGTTTCTACAGTGGATGAGAAGGGGACTGCTAATGCGGCACCATTTAGTTTTTTCACGGCCATTTGTGCGGACCCTATGCTCATTTGTTTTTCACCAATGAGAAGAGGAACAGATGGAGCTAAAAAAGATACGCTTGTAAACATTGAAAGTACAGGTCAATTTGTCATTAATATTGTTAGTAACAGTTTGGCGGAGCAAATGAATGATTGTGCAATTGAATTTAGTCCGGATGTCGACGAAATGATGGAAGTGGGTTTAACGAAAGAACCTAGTATCAAGGTCAAGGTGCCGCGCATTAAAGAATCCCTTGTCCACCTAGAATGTGAACTAGAACAAGTATTGCATTTTGGTGAAAAGCCTGGGGCAGGAAGTCTAGTAATTGGAAAAGTAGTGCATGTCCATGTAACCGATGAACTGTTTGATAAGGGACGGATTGACTCTGCGAAACTAATGCCGATAGGAAGAATGGCAGGAAACATCTTTACAGACCCCTTAGCAAAAATGTTTGAAATGAAGAGAAAAACCTAGAAAAAAGGTGAATGTTGTGAAATTCGTAACCTTCGAAAAAAAGGATGGGACAAATAGGGCAGGATGGTTATTGGATCAGGAACATGTGGTTGATATGCATGAAGCATCAGGTGGAATGCTGCCTAGTAATCTCTTGGATTTTCTAGAAAATAGTATGGCTAATCTAGAAAAAGTGTCCAGTTTCTCATTTACAAAGGAGCAAAAAGGAGTGTATCCATTAAGAGAGTTCCGTTTAAAGGCGCCGCTGCCATACCCAAGGAGCTTTCGTGATTTTTATGCATTTGAACAGCATGTAAAACAAGCAAGGGAAAATAGGGGTCTTGGAATGATTCCAGAATGGTACGAAATCCCTGTCTTTTATTTCTCTAATCATCTTGCTATTAAAGGACCAGGAGACGCCATTGTTAAGCCAAAAGATTGTAACTGGCTTGATTATGAGCTTGAGATTGCCTGCATCATTGGTAAAGAAGGCAGAAATATTTCTGCAGAACAAGCGGATGAGCATATTTTTGGCTACTGTATATTAAATGATTGGAGCGCAAGAGACCTGCAAAGGAAAGAAATGAAAGTTGGCCTTGGTCCTGCTAAGGGGAAGGATTTCTCCACTTCAATAGGACCATGGATTGTTACAAAGGATGAGTTTGAACCATTAAAAGCAGGAAAAGGCTTTGATCTTACCATGAAAGCTACTGTAAATGGATGCCTTCTTTCCGAAGGAAATATGAAAGACTTATTTTATTCATTTGGAGAGATGATTGAGAGGGCTTCTGCGGGTGTTACCTTATACCCTGGTGAGATGATTGGTTCAGGAACTGTCGGATCTGGATGTATTCTTGAACTTGGTGAACAAGTGCATCGTTGGTTAAAACCTGGTGATCGAGTTAAATTAGAAATTGATCATCTTGGCGTGTTACAGAATGAGATAATCGCTGAAGAGAGGTGAAAACATGTATTACCGGCAAATGGGGAAGATACCGCACAAACGGCATACGATGTTTAAAAAGGCAGATGGGAGCCTATTCCGAGAGCAGGTAATGGGGACACGGGGGTTTTCAGGAACCCAATCGATTTTGTATCATCAATATATGCCCACAGAAGTGGTGAGAGCGGAATTAGTTAGAGATTATTTGCCAGAATATGAGAACCAGCAGCCACTCAAACACCGTCATTTTTTTACCAGTAAAGTTTCAACCAAAGGTGATGGCCTCCATGCTAGGGAGTATATTTTGGGGAATCAGGATTTATTAATTGGAACAGCCTATGTAACTGCACCGATGACAAGCTTTTATCGGAATGGTGATGGAGATGAAATGCTCTATGTCCATTATGGGACGGGAAAACTGGAAACGATGTTCGGGACCCTTTCATACCAGCCGGGAGATTATCTAATTATTCCGATTGGGACCATATACCGTGTTATACCAAACGAAAATGAAGAGACAAAAATGCTGTTTGTTGAATCCTTCAGCCAAATCACCACACCAAGACGGTACCGAAATGAATATGGCCAGCTATTAGAACATAGCCCATTTTGTGAAAGGGACCTTCGTGGCCCGGAAGAACTGACGGCATTTGATAAAAAGGGTGAATTTGAGGTCTTAACAAAATCAAGAGGGAAGATAACCTCGCATATTTTAGGACATCATCCCCTTGACGTAGTGGGCTGGGATGGATATTTATATCCTTGGGCTTTTAATATCAAAGATTTTGAACCAATCACCGGGAGAGTCCATCAGCCGCCGCCAGTCCATCAAACTTTTGAAGGGAATAATTTTGTTGTCTGTTCATTTGTTCCGAGACTCTATGACTACCATCCAGAGTCCATACCGGCGCCATATTATCATAGCAATGTGAACAGCGACGAACTTCTCTATTATGTGGAGGGTAATTTTATGAGTCGTAAAGGAGTACAGGAAGGTTCCATTACGCTCCATCCAGGCGGTATCCCACATGGGCCGCATCCTGGGAAAACAGAAGCAAGTATTGGAAAAAAGGAAACGTTAGAACTTGCCGTTATGATTGACACCTTCCATCCTTTAAAAATCGTAAAAACCGCACAAGAAATTGAGGATGTTAATTATATGTATTCATGGTATGAGAAATAGGAATAAATTAATTAGCGAACAATCCAATAAATTAAATTGGATTGTTTTTTATCTTTAGGTAAAAAGTGGTATTGTAATATTAAGTTATTTGAAAATGAAATGAGGTGAAGTCATGGAGTTGGAACCAATACTATCTAAATTAAAAAACCACACACCAAAGATCCTTGGCAGTGAAAAGTTTTCAAAATATGCTGTTATGGTCCCACTCATTGAAAAAGAAGACGGGGTCCACGTTTTGTTAGAAGTTCGTTCCCTGGAACTTAGAAGGCAGCCCGGTGAAATTTGTTTTCCAGGGGGGAGGATTGATGCCCAGGATTCCGACGAAAAAGCAGCCGCTATCCGTGAAACCGTTGAAGAATTATGTGTCAGCAAGGAGAGTATATCAAATGTACTCCCATTGGATTTTATGATTTCACCTTTTGGAATGATCATCTATCCTTTTGTTGGCTACATTAAAACACCTAATCCAATTGTTCCTAACCCTTCAGAAGTTGGTGAGATTTTTACCGTGCCGCTATCATTTTTAATAAAAAATGAACCAGAGATTTATCGTATAGAATTTAAGGCAGAACCCGAGGTGAATTTTCCCTTTGACCTTATTGTTGGGGGAGAAAATTATAATTGGCGGACACGTGGGGTTGAGGAGTATTTCTACCGTTATGATGGAAAAGTGATTTGGGGGCTTACGGCCAAGATTCTTGCCCATTTTATTGATTTACTTCGTTAGTTTTAGTTCCGAAAAAAAGAGTGGATTTCTAGCCAAGATCCACTCTTTTTTTTGATTGTACGCCAGGGGTGAACAAATGTCTTTCTATAAAAGAAAAAGCTTGATTATTTTCTGAATATGATTAAAATTAAGATTATATTTTTAGAATTAGGGAGATGTAGGGATGAAGGTCGTAAAGTTTGGTGGGTCCTCACTAGCATCAGGAAAACAACTGGAGAAGGTATTTAAGATTGTAGTTTCAGACCCCGAAAGAAAAGTGGTTGTCGTTTCTGCCCCCGGGAAAAGGTTTGCAGAGGATGATAAGGTAACAGATTTATTGATTGAATGTGGAGAACTTTGTTTACAAAATAAAGACCCAAGAGAACCATTTGAGGCAGTCCTTGAAAGATACTGCTCAATCGCAGAAGAATTATCACTGTCACATGACATTATTATCGAAATTCAAGAAGATTTAGCAAATCGGCTGAGTGCAGATAAAACAAAACCTGATCGTTTTCTGGATTTGTTAAAAGCAAGTGGTGAGGATAACAATGCCAAATTGGTGGCTGCCTATTTCCGTAAGCAGGGCGTAGAAGCTTCTTACATAGACCCGAAAGAAGCGGGGCTGCTTGTCAGTGATGAGCCTGGTAACGCTCAGGTGCTGCCAGAAGCTTATAATCAATTATATTTGTTGAACGAACGAAAGGGGATCCTAATATTTCCAGGTTTCTTTGGTTATAGCAGGCAAGGTGAGGTGTTTACCTTTTCACGGAGCGGCTCCGACATTACTGGATCCATCTTAGCCAATGCCCTTAAAGCTGACCTTTATGAGAATTTTACTGATGTCGATGCAGTGTATTCCGTCAATCCCTTCATTGTAAAAAGTCCGAAAGAAATAAAAGAACTGACTTACCGGGAAATGCGTGAACTTTCATATGCGGGATTTACTGTATTACATGATGAAGCACTTGTTCCGGCGTTCAGAGCAGGAATTCCTGTACACATCAAAAATACAAATAATCCAAGTGCACCTGGAACAAAGATTGTCTATGAACGAGACAACACAAATGGACCAGTGATTGGTATTGCCAGTGACCAAGGATTTTGTAGTATATACGTAAGCAAATACCTAATGAATAGAGAGATAGGCTTTGGACGGAAGCTATTAAGTATCTTAGAAGACTTCGGATTATCTTATGAGCATACCCCTTCAGGCATTGATGATGTTTCCGTCATCCTTCGAGAAAATCAAATGGATGCGAAAATGGAGAAGGCGATTAAGGAACGGATTGAAACAGAACTTCATACTGATCAAGTAAAGATTGAGCATAGTCTTGCACTTATAATGGTGGTTGGCGAGGGAATGCGCCATAATGTTGGGACCATGTCAAGAGCTTCTAAGGCACTGGCGAAAGCTCATATCAATATTGAAATGATTAACCAAGGGTCGTCAGAAGTTAGTATGATGTTCGGGGTAAAAGAAGTAGATGAAAAGAGAGCGGTTCAAGCACTTTATGAGGAATTTTTTGTGGCAGTCACGGTTTAATATCAATATTTTAAAAGGTACGTCCAACGACGTACCTTTTTATTACAGGTTTTTTAACTTTTTCCGAGTACGGATTCCGGCAAGTACTGCAATAATCAACCCCCCAATTGTATCAGCAATTAAATCGGTCATTGTATCTTTATTTCCCCCGCCCTGTAAGGTCATATCGAAAAATTGGTCGGAGCTAAATTCATAAATTTCCCATAATACGCCACCGAGTGCCGCAAAGGATAACGTAAATAAAAACACAAACCATGGCGAAATCTTATCCCCAGCATTTCGATGAATCAATCGTTCATATAAAGCAATTCCAGAAAAAGCGAGAATAGCTCCACTGACCAAATGCATAAAAGTATCCCACCAACCAAGGCCATACCAGCCTAGGATAGAACCTAAATATTGAGAGCCAACTAAGAAAATTAAATAGGAAATGACAATTGGTAAATTGAATTGTAGTTTGGTGAATAATGCCAATAATAACGGAATCGCACCGCATACAATACCGCCAATTGCGACTGAGCCTTCAAAGGATTCTCCCTTTGAATAGTAATAGACCGCTAAAACTGCCATGAAAAGGACATAAATGGCACTTAAAGTGATGACAAGTTTTCGATTCAACAAAATGCACCTCTTTAAACTTTTGGTTTTCGAAAATAGGCGTAAATGGCAATTAAGAGTCCTCCGGAAAACCCACACAACAGGTCATACATCGTATCTTTATTTCCACCAAGCTGCATGATGTGTGTGAAGGTCAAATCCCCAATAAACTCATAGATCTCCCATAGGACACTTGCTAGGACAGAAAGGGATAGAACGAAAATTGAAATAATCCAATGTGAGGTATCCTTTCTTACTTGTTCAGGTATCATTAATTTATATAATGTTATGCCAACACAAGCGACATATACACCTTTATAAAAATGTATGGTCGAATCCCACCATCTATATTTAAGATAAAAATCCCCTATAGTCCCTAAATACGTGGTACAAAAGATAAATAGATAAAACCCAACGATGCTTGGCAGGTTAAATGGTATGTTTTTCTTAAAAATCAACAGAATGGGCAACGAGCACACGATTATCCCTCCGAGGGCTACTTGCCATTTTGAAGGCTGCCCTTTAACAAGGAAAAAAATAAATAAGACAATCATAAATAACACAAATATACTACCTAGAAGAATAAGTATTTTCCGTTTCAATGACTCACCTCATTAATCATCGTTCATTACAATTATATCCAATAAAAATAATTGAAATCACTCCGATAATTTTGTATTGAAAACTCGCATAGGCACATACAAAAGAGTATATTGGAAAGGTAGCACAATGTAGGAATAGACCAAGATAAAGATGGTTGCGGAGGATATTATGCAAAAGGCACAAATACCAACTTACGAGCGAATTGCGATAGATTTAGCAAATAGAATATATGATGGGAAATTTAAGGTGGGAGAAAAAATTCACGGGAGATCAACCTTAGCCAGTGAATATAAGGTTTCTCCAGAAACTATCCGAAGAGCTATAAAAATTTTGGAAGATGTTGAGATAGTCCACTCTACAAAAGGCAGTGGAATTGTTATTTCTTCTCGGGAGAATGCTTATAAATATATTCAACGGTTTTCAAATCTTGCAAGCATCAAAGATCTTGAGAAGCAAATGAACTCCCTCATTTCCGAAAGAGACAAGCTCGATGAACAGCTTTTTGATACGCTCCGAAAAATTATGGACTATTCAGGAAAACTTCGTCATACGAACCCACTTGCACCCATCGAAGTAGAGGTAGTTTCGGATTGTATACATATTGGCAAAACTATTTCGGAAGTGAAGTTTTGGCAAAATACTGGGGGAACTGTTATCGGGATGAAACGAAAGGGAGAATTAATTATTTCACCAGGCCCCTATGCCGTAATACAAGAAGGGGATGTCCTCCTTGTCATAGGTGCTGATGAAACATATGACCGAGTCCTTCATTTTATGGCAGAGTAAGAAGGGATTGAAAGATGCAAAAAAGCCGGCTTTTTAGGTAAAGGGTTCCGTTTTGTAGTGCTTAATGACTCGTTCTAAATAGAGTAACCAGCAAAGGAAAAATAAGAGGAGATTTTCCGGTTAAATGCAGAATGGCGCTCGTTTCGGGGGAAATAAGGGGAGATTTTCCGTTTATGCAAAGCAAAATCTCCCATTTTCACGTTTTTTGAGTAAATAGGGGGAATTTCTCCGTCTATTTACCCCCTTTTTTAATAATAATTACGAATTAAGCGGAAAATTTCCGTCTATTTATCAGCTCGGGTACTTAACCCGATGCCCAAACAGATAAGTGCGGACCCTCAATAATGATGTCAATTGCTATTTCAAATTTAAGAAAGCTTTAGTAGTAGGAACTTCATAAATAAAGAAAAAGACGTATGCTAATGCATACGTCAATTCTTGTGTCTTTTTATTAAGAAAGCACCCGTAAACGGAACCTTTTATTTTTGAGGACCAGCTTTTTCTTAAATGCACTATTTTTCTAATAATCCTTCACTTTCTAAAAATTCCTTAGCTACTTTGGCTGGTGACTGTTTAAGGCTGTCGACCTTATAGTTCAGTTTCCTCATTTTTTCATCAGTTAACTTACCAGCCAAGGAATTTATCACTTTTCTAAGTTCTGGATGTTCCTTTAACGTTTCTTCTTTTAACATCGGTACCGCATAATAAGGAGGGAAAAAGTTCTTATCATCCTCTAATACCTTTAAGTGGAACGCTTCAAGTAAACCATCCGTTGAAAAGGCATCGATGACATCACTCTTACGGTTGGCTAATGCCGTGTAGCGCAATCCGCCGTCAACGGGTTTTACCTCTTTAAATTTCATATTATACGTTTTTGTCAGTCCGATTAGTCCATCCTCACGATTAGGGAATTCGATGGTTGGACCCATGGTTAATCCATTGCTGATTTTGGTTAAATCAGATATCGTCTTTAAGTTAAATTCCTTTGCAGTATCTTGACGAACAGCTAAGGCGTAAGTGTTATTAAATCCAATCGGTTTTAACAATTCAAAACCATACTTTTGCTTGAATTCCTTCTGGACAATATTGTAGACTTTGTCCGGATTACTTTGGGGCGGCTGATTTAAAATATTCACTAACCCTGTCCCGGTATACTCAACATACATATCAATATCCCCATTTTTAAGGGCGCTGAAGGCCACCTGACTGCCGCCAAGATTTAATTTTCTCTCTACTTGTATATCAGTCTTATTTTCTATTAAATCTGCAAGCATATTCCCTAATATTAGTTGTTCACTAAAATTTTTAGAACCGATCACAATTTTATCCTCTGCGTTCACTTTTGAATAAACTGTAAATGCACCGGCAATGATGATAACAATACTTGCAAAACTAATCATCATTTTTTTAGTGGTTTTCCCGGTCTTTTTTGCTGAAGATTGTTTGCTAGTATAGGAAAGTGAGGATTCTAGTTTTCCTACGATAAAATCGATAACTAGGGCAAGAATACAGGCGGGAATCGCTCCTGCTAAAATCATATAATTATCGACCGTTTGTACACCTGAGAAAACGAGATATCCTAGTCCGCCAGCACCAATGAAGGCAGCGATTGTCATTAATCCAACAGCGGTAACCGCTGAAATTCTGATACCCGCCATAATCATCGGGAAGGCTAGTGGTAACTGAACCTTTCTCATCGTTTGACTCTTGGTCAGACCGATACCTCTGGCGGCTTCCAGAATATCTCCATCAATATTCGTTAGACCTGTATACGTGTTTTTGACAATAGGAAGCAATGAATAAAGAACGACCATAATAATCGCTGGGGTACTGCCAATCCCAACGAATGGAATAAGAAATCCAAGTAAGGCCAAACTAGGTACTGCTTGAATCACATTGGTTGTTCCTATTATCGGTTTTGCAAGCTTTTGCTCTCGAGAGATTAATATACCGAGTGGGATCCCGATAATAATTGCTACTAGGACAGAAATTACGCTTAAGTAAAGATGCTGGCCCAGTAGACTGAATACTTGCTCATAGTTAGTGGTTAAATAGTTCATAAATCCACTCATTAAAAGGCCACCTCCAAATCAATTAACTGGCTGCTTAGTGCAGAAAGAATACTACTTCTAGTTATAAGTCCAATCAGCTGTTTATGACTGTTCACAACCGGCACATAACCAATTTTATGCTCATTCATTGTTGCTAAAACTGATATCAAATTGGCATCCTGTGAAACCGAAAGGACATTTTGTTCCATTACCTTTTCGATTGAGATTGTTCGATTGAGCAATTGGATGCTCTTTAATGTCACTAAACCTTTTAGGACATTTTGTTTATCAGTAACCATTAGGCTATCGACTTTTTGGTCCTTCATTATTTCAATCGCCTGTAGCACTGTGCGCATGGAGGTGATCTTCACAGGATTAGGAATCATAATATCCTCAGCCATTAATAATTCAGGATTGTTCCAAACCCGTCTTTTACCAATAAAGTCTTCAACAAAGTCATTGGCAGGATTCTTTAAAATATTTTCAGGGGTATCATATTGAAGTATATCCCCGTCTTTTAAAATACAAATCTTATCTGCTATTTTAATAGCTTCGTCCATATCATGGGTAACAAAGATAATCGTTTTGTTAAGTTCCTTTTGCATTTGGAAGAGTTCATCTTGAAGCGAACTTCTTGTGACAGGATCTAACGCACTAAATGGTTCATCCATTAAAATGATATCGGAGTTGGTTGAAAAAGCTCTTGCAACCCCAATTCTTTGCTGCTGACCACCACTTAATTCCTTTGGAAAGCGATTTAAGAATTCTTTCGGGTCTAATCCAACCAATTCAAGCAGTTCTCCAGTTTTCTTCGCTATGGAATCAGGATCTTCTCCTTTAAGTTTGGGAATCAACTCTAAATTTTCTTTAATAGACATATGAGGAAACAATCCCGTATTTTGAATCACATAACCAATATTCCTACGCAGCTCAATCGGATTCATGGTCGAAATATCCGCCCCATCTACAAAAATTTGCCCAGACGTTGGCTGAATCAATTTATTAATCATTTTCAACAATGTCGTTTTTCCGCATCCGCTTGGTCCAATAAAAACAACCAGCTGGCCAGCTTCGATATCTAACGAAAAAGGTTTAATAATTGTCTTTGATCGATATTTTTTAACAATATTCTTAAACTCTATCAATTTTTCTTCCTCCTTTGACAATAAAAATGAACCGGTCGTCAATGTGACAACTTAATACTAACACATAAGTTGTTACTTTGTCTAATTCATCACAATTTTGCTTCTTTCCAATTAATGAGCCATTAAGTACAATGAGGTGAGGAATATAGCGCTATGGAGTAAGCAGGTGATGAGATGAAAACAATTTTAATTGTTGATGATGATGAATATATCCGCAATCTTGTAATAAGTTTGCTGATGAGAGAGGGATTTAAAACAATTGCAGCGGAAAATGGGAGCACAGCACTTGAACTTTTAAATAAAGAGGATTGTGATTTAGCGATCGTAGATATCATGATGCCCGTCATGAATGGTTACCTCTTAACAACTGAAATCCGAAAAGAGTATGATATTCCGATTATCTTATTAACGGCAAAAAGCCAGATTGAAGATAAGGAAAAGGGATTTGAATCCGGCACGGATGATTACTTAATTAAACCGTTTGAACCCAAAGAATTAATATTTAGGGTCAATGCCCTTTTAAGAAGATATGGAAAATCTGGGGAAGCGAATATTAAGATTGGGACCTTATTCATAAACAAAAAAAGCTATGAGGTTAAAATTAATAACAAGACCTTTATGCTTCCGTTAAAGGAATTTGAACTTTTATCTTTTCTTGCTACGCATCCTAATCAAGTGTTTAGCCGCGGTCACTTGATTGAAAAAATATGGGGTCTTCATTTTGAAGGAGATGAAAGAACCGTGGATGTTCATATCAAACGGTTACGCGAAAGGTTTGCGAATATTGCAGAGGATTTTATCATCAAAACGATTAGAGGGGTAGGATATTCCCTGGAGGTTCTTTAACTAATGATCATGAAATCTTTGTATAGTAAATTCGCCTTTATTACGATTATGATTATGGTTGTCAGTGGAATTATTTCTTTTTTTCTTTCCAATGCTTATTACCAATTCAAATTAAAACAGCAAAATGATGAAAAAATCATGAATTTTGCCATTGAAATAGCTGACTTTGCTAGTAAGCACCCTTTGATTAGTCTCCAGGACTATTTTGACCATATCGGTACGATTGGTTACCAAATACTTTTAGTCAATAAAGAGGGGGACAAGAATTATTTCGGATCGTCGTTTAGAGTAAAGAACTTACCAGCAAATATTCCAGGAAAAGTTTTAGATGGAGAGGTTTATCATGGGATTCGCAATTTTCCTCATAAAACCTTTGTAACCGGATTTTTTGCCAATGAATTAAAAAACTCAGTCGGTGTCCCATTTGAGTGTAAGGGTGAAGAATACGCCATTTTTATCAGGCCAGATATTAAGCTTATGTTTAACGAGATGCATATTCTTTTTGGCTGGCTGTTAATCATTTCAATTTTATTAAGCGTAATATTGGTTCTTATTAGTACCAAATATTTAGTCAAGCCGATAAGAAAGCTAAATTTCGCAACGAGAGCAATTGCGGAAGGAAATTTTTCAATCAAGTTGGATATTACCCGAAGCGATGAACTTGGAAATTTAGCAGTTAGTTTTACTAGGATGACAGAAAAATTAGCACAAGTAGATTCGTTAAGAAAAGAACTAATTTCTAACATATCTCATGATATCCAATCACCACTAACCAATATAAAAGGGTATTTAAACTTATTGGAAAACAGTGGAAAAAGGGAGCAAGAAGAACAACAATATTTACGCGTGGTTCAATTCGAGGTAGACCGACTCTCCAGGATGACCAAACAGTTATTACTTCTATCCACAATTGAGAGTAAAAAGGATTTAATGGAAGTTAGTAGCGTAGATATAGCTGAACAGCTCAAAGCTGTTATTCACCAATACGAATGGAGCACCCTGGAAAAAGGAATAATGATGAGTTACTCACTCTCTGATGCCAGGGTTAAAGGGGACCCAGCATTACTATATTCTGTCTGGGAAAATCTGCTGACGAATGCGATTAAGTATAATCGTGAAAATGGTACGATTGATATTGAATTGACTAAAGCGGATAAGGAAGTTGTAGTTGTTATTAAAGATTCTGGTGTGGGATTAAGTCAGAAGGATTTCGATAGAATCTTTGACCGTTTTTACCGGGCGGATGCCTCTAGAGCACGTTCAGTTGAGGGAACAGGTTTAGGCCTGTCAATCGTCCAATCCATTATTGATTTGCACCATGGAAAAATTGATTTAGAAAGCATAGAAGGAACAGGGACTACTTTTACTGTGCACCTTCCTAAATTGTAAAGTAACGTTCATCTTCCGTTCATATTCGAACAGTATTCTGTTTGTGAAATGAAAGGGAAGGTGAATTTTTTAATGTACTTATTACCATTTAAGGAAATGACATTTTTTAAAGTGAGATATTTGTTAATCAGTTTTATTCTTTTTTTCGTAGCAATCCTTGTTTTTGTCATCAGTGGACTTGCAAATGGCTTATCTATGAACAATGCTTCAGCGATCATTAACATGCCAGTACATTCTATTTATCTGCAAAAAAGTGCTGAGGGGCGCATTGATCGATCTCACTTTACCCTTGATTTAGAGAAATTGACAGCAAAAAGTGAGGCTCAGCCAATTGGTATTCAAATGGGGGCCATTTCCAAAGTCAATTCTGAGGATAAATTAGATATTACATTTATGTCTGTAAAGCCAGGTAGTTTTTTAAAGCCAGATAGTAAGAGTTTAGAAACAAACGGGGGAAATTCTGTCTTACTAGACCGTTCGTTATCTCAAACAATTAAGAAAGGAATGATCGTAAAAGATGCACGAAGTGGAATAAGCTTAAAGGTTGTTGGTTTCTTGGATGATCAAACTTTTAGCCATACACCAGTTGCGCTTATTTCCCTTGACACTTGGGAGGAACTCGCTGGCGGCTCAAACAAAAGTGAATATAACGGAATTGCCATAAACAAAGCGGATCTAGGATTGGAAAAATCCATTTCTAGTTTATATAAAGATGGGGAATGGGTAAAAAAGGATCAAGTGGTCAAGGGCATTCCTGGGTATTCGGCTGAACAAAATTCACTTTATATGATGTTATCGTTTTTAATCGTAATCGCTGTGTTTGTATTAGCCGCATTCTTTTATATTATGACCATACAAAAAACGGCACAATTTGGCATCTTAAAAGCCATCGGTGCTAAATCGAGTCAATTGGTTAAACCAACTATCTTTCAGGTGATTATGTTATCTATTGTTAGTATTGCAGCAGCTGTAGCCTTTACTAAGGGCTTTATGTCTATTCTTCCTGATGATATCCCGTTTATATTTGATTTTGTGCAAATTGCTAAATTCTCAGGGTTATTATTTATTGTGTCGATATTCGGCTCATTATTATCGGTATTTAATATTGTGAAGGCCGATCCAATTCAAGCAATGGGGAGAGTAGAATAATATGATGATGGAACCATTAATATTAGAACAGGTTGAAAAATCATTTAAAGATGGCGATAAGGAAAATCATATTGTGAAAAACTTATCCTTCCGTTTAAAAACGGGCGAAGTGGTTGCGATTATTGGTCCTTCAGGGTCGGGAAAATCCACGTTTTTATCGATTGCAGGTGCCTTGCAATCTCCTGATAAGGGAAAAGTCATTGTAAATGGCACAGACATTGCAACCTTTAGCGATATTGAAAAAGCAAACATTAGATTAAATCACCTAGGTTATATTTTTCAAACATCAAACTTAGTCCCTTATTTAAAGGTAGAAGAGCAATTGAGCCTTGTTTTAAAAATGGCGAACCAGTGGACCAAGGAAAGTAAAAGAAAGATTAACGACATGTTAGTTGCAGTTGGGATGGAGCAACGATCTAAATTTTATCCCCACCAGTTATCGGGTGGAGAAAAGCAACGAGTCGCCATTGCTAGAGCATTTATTAATGATCCGGAAATCATCTTAGCGGATGAACCAACAGCCAGTTTGGATTCAAATCGAAGCATGTCCATAATTGAGTTAATCGCAAAAATTGTTAAGGAGCAAAACAAATCTGCTATCATTGTTACTCACGATGAACAGATTCTGCCGCTATGTGATCGGATTTACGTAATGAAGGATGGACAACTTATGGAGAAAGGGAACAAGTCTGAGTGATTGCTAGCTTTTTAGAAGATAAAGTTGAATTGTGCAAAAGAATTAACAAAAGATGTTAAAATGGAGGTATTACTAAATACCAAAAGAGGAGAATTTATTATGAGCTTTGTTCGGAACAAATTCAGTGCGAAGTTTTTCCTTTTCCTCGTATTAGCTTTTCTGTTGATTCATGTGCCCATTCTAGGAAACTATGTAAAAGTCATCAATACGCTTATCCATGAGTCTGGTCATGCATTAATTGCTCTTTTTGGCGGGAATGTCGAACGAATATCGTTATTTATGAACTCCGAAGGGGCGACCTACAGTAATCAGTCAACCTGGATTGGCAGTTTGTTAACAAGCCTAGGTGGATACACCTTTGCCTCTTTTATGTCATTTATATCATTTTTATTAATTGGAAAGAAGAAACAAATTGTTCTGGTTGATCTATTGTTAGGTTTTATTGCCTTGAATCTTATTTTTTGGGTAAGAAATCCATATGGTTTGTTTTGGTTATGTTCATTTGCCATTGTTTTTTTGTTCCTGCTCATTAAGGGAAGTCAAAATTTCAGGGATCATTTATTACTCCTGATTGCCTCGATATTAATGGTTGATTCCGTCCAAAGTGCGTATGAAATCTTTTACATCAGCTTATTTCAACCACAGGCCGCAGGGGATGCAGCAAATCTAGCCAGGCTCACAGGAGTCCTTCCAGCACAATTTTGGGGGCTTTTCTTCATGGTTCAGGCTCTGTGGTTTTGTATCTATGGGTTAAAAAGAGGATATTACAAGCTTGGGAGTTGAAGTATTTAAGCTAATATTAGAAGCCCGCCTGGTTTCTGCGGGCCTGTGCAGATTATTTTTGTAAATCTTTTTTCGTTATCTCACTGCGAATATCTTTTTCTTTTGAAAACTCTGTATCTTGATTTTTGTTGTTAGGGTATTTATTTTTTCGTTCTCTGTTATCATTCTTGTTAGTCATCGTAAGCCTCCTTTTTAGTTACCTCGGAGCTTATTTTGTGCAAGGGAGAACTTTTTACTCCCTTTTAATACAAAGTTAAGAATGGAAGCATAAGCTATTATAGTGAGCAGCTAAAATGGAAGGGTGAGTATGTAATTGGATACTTTAGATGCAATTAAAACACGTAGAAACATAAAAAAATTTAAATCCATGGAGATTGACCAAAATTTAATCGATACATGGTTAGAGGCTGCATCAATGGCACCCAATCACCGCATGACGGAACCATGGGAGATTTTTTTTATTGGAGCAGAAACGAGAGAAAAGCTAAACCATAAAACAAATTTTGGAAACGCACCAATTGTTATGATGGTCTTATCAAAGCGTGGAGCAACAACAGTAGAAACTGAAGAAAATGCAATGGCAACGGCGTGCTTTATTCAAAATTTTAATTTAGCTGCGTGGTCAGAAGGGGTTGGGACCTTTTGGTCATCTATCGGCATCACGCCAAAAAACAGGGCTATCCTTCAAGTACCGGACGGATATGACATAATAGGCGTACTTGGAGTAGGATATCCCGAAGTGATTCCGGAGCCAAAACCACGAACACCGATTAAGAATAAAATAAGTAATTTACCATAACAGGAAGTGTTGAGCCAACCGAACAATTCGGTTGGCTCTCTAAATTGCTAAATTGCTTCGAAGTATTCTAATGTAAGCCTGTTGATGATTTGTTGTACAGGAAGAATATCTTGAATTTCGCCTACTCTCGCTCCAGCAAATACAAGCCCATTTTCGACGTCGCCTTCCATCGAAACCAATAAAGAATCCATAGTACAGAATCGATAGGAACAATTTTTTAAGCAATCAATGCATTTAGCGATTTTTAACTTGTCTTGTCCACTAATTAATTTAGCAAAATGATTATTTATTGCTCTTCCATGGAGACCTACTGTCGTTTTAACTAGAACCAAATCCTCTTTGCTTGCATCCACATATTTTTGTTTAAAAGCTAATGGGGCATCACATTCTTCGCTGGCCACAAAACGTGTCCCCATTTGTACTCCTGAGGCGCCCAAAGCAATCGCTCTTGCAATATCTCCGCCAGTCAGAATACCTCCTGCAGCAATAACCGGTATGGAAACTGCTTCAACCACTTCAGGTAGGATATCAAACATTGGGCGGTCGGTGCCAAGGTGACCACCTGCTTCAAAGCCTTCAACGACAACCGCTGCAGCCCCAAGTCTTTCGGAAATCCTCGCTAATTTAGCAGATGAGACGATTGAAATAACTGGAATTCCTGCTTGTTTTCCCCATGCATACATATCTCTAGAAATTCCAGCACCCGAGATAATAAAATCAACTTTCTCTTCAAGGGCAGCTTTCATTTTTTCAGCAAAGTCATTCATCGCGAATAGAACATTAACACCGATGTATCCAGCATCTTTAGCCAGACTTTTCGCCTTTCTAATATGTGCTCTCATTTCGTCCGTGGAAATCCCTGTTCCAGAGATAATCCCAATACCGCCAGCATTTGCGACAGCTGATGCCAATTTACTAAGTGATATACCTACACCCATACCGCCTTGCATAATCGGAACCTTTGGCATCATATGACCTATTTTAAGTTGTGGAAAGTTCAATTTATTACCCCGTTTCATTGTTTTTGTAGAAACTTCTCATGCATCATACCATTTCATTTCAGAGATGTCTGTGATTACTATCACCAGGTCATAATGGCAGGTGGTATGATTTTCTAATATGTTACAATAAACTTGATGTTATTTCATAACAACATTCCGTATAAAAAAATTGTTGAAACCAAACGATACGAAATGAAGTTAAAAATGGATGGTGGTAATTGTCATGATTTTATTTACTGATATAGACCTTGATGGGCTTGGATGCGGGCTAATCGCGAAACTTGCTTTTGGAGAAAAAGCGAATGTATTTTACTGTTCTTACAGGAATTTAAATCAAAGAGTGGAAGCAGTGATTAAAAACCCTGAGAATAATAATGTAGAAATATATATTACCGACTTGGCGGTAAATGAACATGTGGAAAAAAAACTCGAGGAGCGGTTTAAACAAGGCAAACCTGTACAAATGATTGATCATCATGTGACAGCCTTGCATTTTAATGAATATAAATGGGGAAGCGTTATTCCCGAGTATGAAACGGGCAAGAAGACATGTGCCACTTCATTATTTTATGATCACTTGATTTCAAATGGAATCATGGAGAGAAATAAGGCGCTTGAGGAATTTATTGAGTTAGTCCGCCAATACGATACGTGGGAATGGGATGAAAACAATAATGTAACGGCGAAACGCCTAAATGATTTATTTTACATACGGAATAGAGAGCAGTTTGAAGAAGAAATGCTGAAAAGGTTAACGGAAAATACCGAATCGTTTATGTTATCTGAAACGGAGAATATGCTTCTAGATATTGAGGAGCAAAAGATTAATCGATATATTTATTCAAAAAGCCGACAAATTGTTCAAACCTTTATTGATGATTATTGTGTAGGGATCGTACACGCAGAACAATATTTATCGGAGTTGGGAAATGCGCTAAATAATTTATATCCGCATATGGATATGATTATTCTATTGAATATGAGTGGAAAGAAAATGGGTTTTCGAACCATTCATGATGAAGTAAATGTCGCAAAATTTGCAAAGAGATACGGTGGAGGTGGACATCCAAAAGCATCTGGTTCTGAAATGACAAGTGAGGCGTTTAAGCAATTTGTGGTGGATGTGTTTGGAAGTCTGCCGCTTAAACCGGATGCCGATCGGAATGAATACAACGTGAAGACTTCTCATTCTGGGACAGCTTTTCAAAATCAAATGGGTGATATTACATACATCATCCCAAGCGGTGAGAGTGAATATTTTATTGTGCACAATAAGAAGAAACTCGATCAAACCTTTGCTACATTTGAGACTGCTGAGCGTTATCTCAAAAGAAATTTTTCTTCTTGGCTTCAGTATGACCAAGATTATCTCTATCAGTTATCTGCCGCACTAAAGATGCCAATTGATAAGATAAAGGATAACCATGCGGAGATTATCAGCAATTACTTAGTCGATATAGTTTAGGAGTAAAAGAGAGCTTGGGATTCCCAAGCTCTCTTTGCGTCATAAATTGGGGATTATTAAAAATTAAGATTCCGTTAAGGCGTGAATGGTAGTATAATCGTAGGTATTTGTTAGTGTTATTTCAGTATCGTAATTATCGTGAAACAGAAAGTAATTCCGTTAACATCCGCCTGTAATATTCAAACGGTATAATGGTTTTAGACACTATATTTTATGGTTTGGATAAGAGGAATTAATGGAGTACTAAATTTAACATTATTTCAAAATACCTTTTTGATAAAAAATAATGGGGTGATAGGATGGCTTCAACTTCAAAAAGGAGTAAGTATTTTGACAATGCCAAATTTATTTTGATTTTTCTGGTTGTCTTTGGGCACCTAATAAGTCCGTTAAAAGAGGAAGACGGGATTCTATTTACTTTATATACAGTCATTTTTCTCTTTCACATGCCAGCATTTATTTTTATCTCTGGATACTTTGCAAAGGGTTTTAAAAAGAAAGGCTATATTGTAAAGTCAATTAAAAAAATATTATTGCCTTATTTCATTTTCCAAATCATTTATTCGGTTTATTATTATTTAAATGGTCAGGAAGCTAGTCTGGAGTTCGATTTTTTACATCCACATTGGTCACTATGGTTTTTGCTGAGTTTGTTTTGTTGGAATTTATTACTTTATGTTTTTGCCAGATTTAGATGGGTCGGATTTTGTTTCTCCATCGTATTAGGAATAGCCATTGGATTTATTGATGATGTGGGTAGCTATCTAAGCTTGTCTAGAACATTTGTCTTTTTTCCGTATTTTTTATTGGGTTTTTTACTAAATGGCGATCAGTTGAAAAAAGCGATTCGTTCAAAATATTCACGTCCTGTTGGATTAGTTATTATTCTCGGAACGCTGTTTTCTTTAGGGTTCAGTTTACCGCATAACGTCGTGCCATGGCTCTTGGGAGATACTTCCTATGCCAATATGGGTCAAGAAGAATGGGTGGATGGACTTTATCGAGGCTTCCAATATCTGCTGACATTAATTGTCGTCTATGGATTTCTCACGGTTATACCTTCCAACCCACTAAAGGTATCGAAAATAGGTGAAAGAACGTTGTATGTTTATTTGTTCCATGGTTTTATTATCAAATCACTTGAAGTAACCGTTATTGACCAAAATTTATTTAATTTCTCAGGACAATATCTTTTACTGATTATCCTTTCTTTCGTCATCTGTTTAATCCTTGGCAGCTACGTCACTAAAAAATATACGCGTCCTATTGTGGAATTAAAGATTTAAGTAATTAAGGGAATCGTAAAGAGCCGAACATATACCTGTTCGGCTCTTTTTAATGTTATAAGAATCCAAATAATGAGCTGACAATATTTTTCTTTTTTCTTTTACCCTTACTTGAATCAAATACCATAGGGTCATCTAATTGAGAAGGTATATTCACTTTACTAAGAAGCTTTTGGAATTGTTCAAGTTGCCTAGTTAATTCATTTACTTGAGATTGTAATTCTTCTATTTCACGCCGGTGCTGTAAGAGTTGATATGAAACAACAGAATCTGCCTTGGAATGAAGGGCAATTTCTAATTTACTAACTTTTGCAGTCAATTCTTCTAATGCGTGATTGTTTTCTACGGCCTTTACAGCACCTTTTCTAGGAATTTTGTTCTCTTTGATTGGTGTGATTTCATGGATTAATGTTCCATTTTGGAGTTGTTCATGGATTTTTTTTAATACTTCGATATCCTCGTTGTTAAAATGATAATGTCCGCGCTCATTTCTTTCCATTGGTAACTCGAGCTGTTTGACCCAGCGTTGAATAGTACTGGTAGAAACACCTAATAATTTTGCTACTTCACTAGTATTCATTTCGAATCCCTCCAATGAATTAATTAAATCTTAACCCAAATTAAGACCAGAATTTCCACCATTTCTTTTCTTTTGTTGCTGCTACATCCCGATAGCTGTTCAACATTTGTTGAAAGGCAATTTCTCGTTGTGTAATTTCTTGTCGGTATTGAT
The DNA here is from genome assembly GCF_002567005.1 of Bacillus sp. AFS073361. Lineage (GTDB taxonomy): Bacteria > Bacillota > Bacilli > Bacillales > Cytobacillaceae > Neobacillus. The sequence continues at coordinate 15,937 of NZ_NUZU01000033.1, read as the reverse complement.
CTCGCTCTTCAAGGAAGAATTCGCGCTCTTTGTGCATAGCCTCCGTTAAACTTGAGATTTCGTTGTTTGTAACATCTACATAGTGGGATAATTCCTCTGATGTTTCTGATAACTGTTTGGAGAGTGTATAAATTTCCTGAGAAGTTTCGATTGCTGCGTTGGTAATATTGTTAGAAAGGTAGTGTAAGGAGTCTGCCGAGAGTTCAGATGCTTTTTCTAAGCTCTTTGATAAATCTTGGATTTCTGCCTGTGTGTTAGCAGACGATTTATATATAGAGTCAGAGATTGACTTAACGGTTGTATAGGTCCCTTTGTTTATTTCCTTCTTTACTTCTTCCACTACTTCCTTTCGCACAACATTACGTATTTCATTTTTTACTTCGCTTAAGAAAGTTTCCTTATACGTATCCATTGCTTCGAAAAACTGATGCGCATCAATGGCATCCTGTATAGTAATTTGCGCGGAGGGTTCTGAAAGGACCTCGAGTGAAACTTGAGTAATCTCTTGTATTAATTCACTTTCAGGATGTAATTTCTTATGCATAATTTCTCTAATTTCTTCCTTAGTTAATTTATTTTCATACATTCTTTTAATTTCTACTAGTTTTTCAATTTCTAATTCTGTATAAATCCTTGCCCCTTGCTTTGTTCGGGGAATCTCGAGTAATTCCTCTAAATCTTTTTCCCACTGACGGAGAACGCCTGGTTTGATATTTATTTTTTTTGCCGCTTCTTTTAAGGTATAGGTCTTCATTAGAACAGTCATTCCTTTCTATTTATCTAGGAAATAATTCATCTTCTGTAAGTTATTCACCATTTGGTATTACTTTTTCCTGCAAGATGACAAAAGCTATCAAAACAAGACGGAAACCATGAAATAACAACATTTTTTTTGCGAAAAGCATTTTCTAAAATAAATATTTGCAAAAAAACAATTGAGAGAAATGATATAGAGGTTTATTATATGAAGTGAAAAAGATAAAGAAAGAAGGAGCAACATGTGGATTGCAGCGGCCTTTATTACTATGGTTTGCTTCGGGGCAAATAATACAATTTTTAAGTGGAGTACGGGGATGAGGGTCTCGAAGGTACATATACAGTTCTTTTTTTATTTTGTTGCCTTTGTCTTAACATTAGGATTTGCGATTGTTAATGAAACCGTTCATCTAAACGTAATGACTATTCTGCTGGGAGCATTGATTGGTATACTAAATGCAAACGGCAATATCCAAATGTCAAAGGCTTTTGAAAAAGGGCCTGCTAGTTTAACCTCACCATTAATAGGCACGAATACTATATTTCCAATCATTTGTGCAGCCTTTGTTTTTCATGAACAAATTACATTGATTCAGTGGTTAGGGATTGTATTTATGCTTGGGTCTGCCATGGCAATTCAATATTCAACGGAAAAAAAACGAAGGACCAATTATCTTCCTTGGATGATTCGTGTGGGCCTAGCGATTGTATCCTTTGGAATATTAGGGATTTTAATGAAAACAACCTCTTATTTGCATCTCAATTCATTGAATATCCTCATTTCTATGTATGGTGGCGGAAGTATTTATTTAATCATTTGTAGTGTCCTGACAAAGGAAAAATGGCAGAGATCAGAAGTCAATGTGGGTTCGATTGTAGGTCTAATTAGTATTTTAGGCTATAGTTGTTATTTCTACGCACTTAAAACAGGGACAGCTAGTATCGTCTTTCCAGTAGTAAGTCTAAATTGTCTAGTCGTTGTTCTAGCTGGATTTTTGCTTTATAAAGAAAAACTTAAAAGGTATCAAGTTATTGGCGTTCTTACTGCCATAGTTGGGATCATTTTTACGAAGTTATAAAAAAGTGCAGGCCTTTCAGTTTAATTGAAAGGTTCTGCACTTTTTTTTAGCTCAGACTTTAGTTAATGAGACCAAGCTTTTTCAATCCATTATAAATACCAGAATTAGTGACCTCTGTCGTTTTATGTTTGGCATATTGAAAAAGATCAGGATGTCCGTTTCCCATCGCAAAGCCTTCCCCGACAGTTTGAAGCATTTCCTTATCGTTCATTCCATCTCCAAATGCAATTGAACTTTCCTTATCGATTCCAAGTCTCTCTAATACTACTTGAACTCCAAAACCTTTGTTCACACTATCTTGAATGACATCATAACAATGGCGCATTCCGTCGACATTGACTTGTGATAAGTGGATTTCCTCTTCATTTTCCTGATAAAGGGCAGGATCGTCTTTTTTTAAATTCACCAGTGTCATCCCTAATACAGCGTTATTGACTGCCGGTGAATACGGTTCATTTTTGTGTAAGTGAAATTTGTGCATAAATTCAGTGCTAATCTCTGCTTCTATATTGGTAAAAACGTTCTTACTATTTGTATAAAGGACCACTTCATTCTGATTTTCCTTTGCAATTTCTAAGAATTTTGTAACGGTTGAGCTGTTCATTGGTTTCTGGTAGAGGTCCTTCCCTTTATAAATGGCATAGGCTCCGTTATAACCAATGAATGAATGAATATTCAACTCCTTGCCAAGTTCATCTATTTCATGAAGCGGCCGGCCGGTTGCTAAGAAAACCTCCACCCCTTTTGCTTGAACTTGTGAAATGGCTTCTTTGGTAGAATCCTCGATTGTATCATCAGGTCTCAGTAGTGTTCCATCAATATCTAAAAATAAAACTTTGTAATTGGTCACGTCCGCAGCTCCTTCTTCAAAAATTATTGGTTTTAGTCTACCACTTTTCGATAGTGGAAGTCACATTCATCTAATTGTGTTGTTTTCCAAGCTTGGAGGAATAATAGAGGGAATAGACATCAATATGAAAAAGTGAGGCAAAAAAATTATGAAAAAGATGTTCCTTCTATTCCTGTCTCTTCTCATTTTAGGACTTCCAAAAAATGTGGCAGCAAAGCAAAAAGTTCCGATTCTAGTCTATCACTCCATCGACCAATATAGTGGGACTGGCTCTAAGGAGCTATATGTGACACCAGAAAACTTCGAGAAACAAATGACCTATTTAAGAGACCATGGGTATACCTTATTAACTTTCGAGCGTTGGCAGGATATAAAATCAGTCCCAAAGCCAATATTTATCACCTTAGATGACGGGTATAAAAACAATCTCCATGCGTTTTCAATTTTACAAAAGCTGTCAAATAGAAATTTTCATCCGACTGCTACCTTTTTTGTGATTTCCGATTTTATCGGTAGAACGAACCGCTTAACAAATTCGGATCTAAGGATGCTAGTAAATACAGGATTAATCTCAGTTCAGTCACATACATCGACACATCCTGATTTAACCAAAGTGAATAACCTAGAATACGAACTGAAGGAATCGAAAGAAAAAATTCAGAAAATAACAGGGAAACCGGTAATTGCAATCGCATACCCTTATGGAAATACGAATGAACATGTGGTGGCAGAAACAAAAAAATATTATCAATTTGGACTCACAACTACGCCAGGTCCATTTTCTCTGACGGGCTTTAAAAACGAACTCTACTATTTACCACGGATTTATATAAAATATTCAACTATGCTCGCTGATTTTGAACAAGCGGTGAAGGTAGAGTAAGCAGATAATGAAAAGACACTGTAAACTGTCCGCAATCTGTATGTAATCAAACAACGCTATAATAGTAAAACATAATCATGACTCTATTAGGGCGGGTGTTTATATGGAAGAGACAATGGTAAAATCCTACTTACAAAAATCACTAGATGAGTGGAAGGATGATATCTCACTAGTTTTAACTGAGATTGCGAATGAGTACGATGAGGTAGCACAGGAATTAAAAGTATATTCCTACAAATATGGAATCACCAAGCAAGTGATTCAATCGACAGTAAACGAAGAAATTATTGAAAAAATTCGTGATATGTATCATAAACCTTTTGAAGAAAGCTATAATCAGCTTAAAGAATACATAAAGGACTTAGAAGAAAAAAGGCGTGTATTTCAAATGTTTATTCAAAAGATTGAGGAAGTAACCAAAAAAGAATCAGCGAAAATTACTACTTATTAACATTAACTTCATCCTACAATTAGCGGCCTGATCATTGTGATTAGGCTGCTTTTTTTATTTGGCTGTTGTATAGGACCAGTGTATCCATGTCATGCATATATTGAAGCAAGAGTTTAATTTTGAGGTGTGAAACAAATGATTACCGCTACGATTGGCAGCAAAACCTATCGAATCCCAGATAACCTTGAGGAATATTTTCAACCGTTTCGCTCACAAGTAATTGGGATAAACCAGGAATTTGAATCTCCTCTTGGAAAAAAGAAAATTGTTTATGCGGATTGGACGGCCAGTGGGCGTCTTTATCGCCCCATCGAGCAGAAGATCTCAGAGGTATTTGGCCCATTTATGGCCAATACACATACAGAATCGAATATAACCAGTTTAATGATGACGGGAATATATAATCAATCCAAACAAATTATTAAGGACCATGTAAATGCCGACGAGCATGATGCACTGATCCTCGATGGATTTGGGATGACATCAGTTATGAATAAGTTTCAAAGACTTTTGGGTATTAGAGTACATGAACAGTGGAAATCGCGGCTGGCACTTCCCGAGAGTGAGCGACCCATTATTTTTATTACGCATATGGAACATCATTCCAACCAAACATCGTGGCTTGAAACAATAGGGGATGTAGTTATTTTACCTCCAGACCATGATGGTAATGTGGACTGTAATCAGTTGGTCCAGATGCTTCAGCATTATAAAAATAGAAGAATGAAGATTGGTTCGTTTACAGCATGCTCGAATGTAACGGGGCTTCAAACCCCATACCATCAATTAGCCAAAATCATGCATCAACATGGCGGGATCTGCTTAGTGGATTTCGCAGCATCAGCTCCGTATGTAACGATCAATATGCATCCAGTGGATCCCTTAGAAAAACTTGATGCCATCTTTTTCTCTCCTCATAAATTTCTAGGAGGACCGGGTACTAGTGGGGTATTGGTTTTTGATACTCGACTGTATTCAAATCATGTTCCAGACCATCCAGGGGGTGGAACGGTGACATGGACGAATCCATGGGGAGGGCACCAATATTATTCTAACATCGAGTTGCGGGAGGATGGCGGGACACCCGGTATTCTTCAAGCGATTCGGACCGCCCTATGCTTGAATTTGAAAGAACAAATGGGTGTAGACAATATATTGAAACGTGAGAAAGAACAGTTAAGTATCCTATTACCTAAATTAGGTGACATACCGGGTGTTCATATATTAGCTGGACATAAAAGCGATCGTCTCGGGATTGTTTCGTTTTATATTGAAAATATCCATTACAATTTAATTGTTCGCCTGCTCAATGATCGGTTTGGAATTCAGGTAAGAGGAGGGTGCTCTTGTGCAGGGACCTACGGGCATCATCTCCTTCATATTGATAAAGAATCCTCTTTACAAATTACTGAGAAAATTAACCAGGGGGACATGTCGCAGAAACCAGGATGGGTACGGTTCTCAATCCATCCGATTATGACCAATGAAGAAATTATGTTGTTTGTAAATGCTATAAGAGAAATTATCTTAAACATTAATGAATGGAAGAATGATTATCTTTATGATAAGGCAAGTAATGATTACTTTTATGTCCACCACCAAAGAGAGGACATGGCTCCGCTATTTCGATTTGAATAATGAATAAGGTTACCCACAAACTTGTTTGGGCATATGCTGTCAAGAGAAAGGTGGGGTCATATGATTCACACAGTTAAGCCAGGGGAAACGCTGGGGATTATCTCTGCAAATTATCGCGTAAGTCTCCAAAGCCTTTATGCAGCTAATCCTGGGGTCGGGCATTTACATGTGGGACAAAAAATTCAAATTCCAGGTCTGCCAGAGCCTTCTACGATTCCATATTCCATTCAAATCTCTGTTGGTAAACGAAGACTTTCATTATACAATAATGGCAGACTAGTGAAAATTTTTCCCATCGCCGTAGGGAAGATGTTGACAAATACACCAACTGGGGATTTCGTGATTGTTAATCGGCAATATAATCCCGGGGGCCCCTTCGGCGTATTGTGGCTGTCGTTATCAAAACAGGGCTATGGTATTCATGGTACCAACAACCCAAGTTCGATAGGGAAAGCGGTCTCTCATGGCTGTGTAAGAATGTATAATCGGGATGTATTACAACTTGCAGAGATGGTACCTAATGGAACTCGCGTATTGATACGTCCTTAAGTGAGAAAAGGCAGATTTTCGAATCAGCCTTTTTTATTTATCCTTGGAATTCGTTTAATTAATTTCACAATCTTCACAAATTAACCAATCAAAATTATAATTTTTTAATATAAAGGCAATTATGAGACCGAGGGGAGACGTTTGTATTGACAAAAGTATATATCATCCATGAAAATAGCGACTGGACCATTCATCTTACAAAGCGGTTAGACGAATTAGGTGTGCCTTATGAAGAATGGCACTTAGACAGCGGCCGTCTGGACCTTTCAAAAGAACCGCCAGAAGGGGTTTTTTATAACCGGATGAGTGCGTCCTCACATACAAGAGGTCATCGGTTTGCGCCCGAATTTGCTGGACAAGTCCTTTCCTGGTTAGAAGCGCACGGCAGAAAGATTATTAACGGGTCGCGAGCACTACATTTGGAAGTTAGTAAAGTAATTCAATACTTGGAACTTAATAAATACCGAATCGAAACACCTCGAACCATTGCAGCCGTAGGGAAGGAGCAAATCCTTGAGGCGGTAGTTGAATTTATGGGTAAACCTTTTATCACAAAACATAACCGAGCGGGGAAAGGGTTGGGTGTACAGCTTTTTCAATCTTTAGAGGGATTAAAAAATTATGTAGAGGGACCTTCTTTCGAAGAACCAGTGGACGGGATAACATTAATTCAAGATTACATACAAGCACCGGAAAGTTTTATTACTCGCTGTGAATTTATTGGCGGGAAATTCGTTTATGCAGTTAAGGTAGATACGTCGGAAGGATTTCAATTATGCCCGGCAGATGCCTGCCAGATTGGTGATTTATTTTGTCCAGTTGGCGAAGAGAAGGAAGAGAAACCAAAATTTGAAATCATTGCTGGTTTTTCAGACCCTATAATTATAAAGTATGAACAGGTACTTGCTGCTAACCAGATTCAAGTAGCCGGCATTGAATTTATCTGTAATGGAGCAGGCGAAATTTATACGTATGACATCAATACAAATACCAATTATAATTCAGAGGCTGAAGCAAGGGCAGGAAAATTTGGAATGTTGGAGCTTGCTAAGTTTTTGAAAGGAGAGCTAGAACGTTTGATAGTATAGTTTAGGTATAAAGATAAGGTGTGAATTTCTTCACGCCTTATCTTTATGTGACCAACTTTAATTATTCTGCTTTTGCTGCTTGAATTTGAAGATTGATTTTTACTTTATCAGCAACAAGGACACCGCCCGTTTCAAGAGCAGCATTCCAAACGAGGCCATATTCAGAACGATTAATCGTACCTTCTGCACTAAAACCAACTTTTTCATTTCCCCATGGATCTTTTCCCTGACCCTCAAAAGTAACTGCAAAGGTTTCTGGCTTTGTTACACCGCGAAGTGTTAAATCACCAGTAACATTGTATTCACCATCGTCCGTTTTTTCAATTTTTGTGGAACGGAATGTCATCGCTGGATGATTGGCTGCATCAAAGAAATCTGCAGAAACTAAATGTCCGTCACGATCCTGATTTCTTGTATCTACACTTGCTGTATCAACGGTAAATTCAATATTTGCTGTTGTTAAATCTGTTGGATCTGCTTCGATTGTCGCATCAAATTTGTTGAAAGTACCTTTCACATTTGCAATCATCATATGGCGAACAGAAAAATCTACACTACTGTGTGATGCATCAATAGCCCATTTTGTTTTAGTCATTTTTAAATTCCTCCAGTGTTTATTTTTAATTATTTTATCTTGAAATCGAAATAACTTAATTCGAGATAAATTATATGATGCGGACAAATATATTGTCAATTATATTTTATTAATTTTTTAAAAGCTTTTTCTCATACTATATTTATAAGTTAAAAATGTCAGATTGAATTTTCTATAAGGGAAAGGTTGTAGCATATTGAGTGCGGTTTAAGGAAAATAGACAATAAAAAAACGCCCAAAAGGCGTTTTTGATTCGTAGTGATAATCTTCTTGAAAATGTAGAGGGAGCATGATAAAATGACAGTTGGCATAAATTGAATATTATGCGATAGTTTAAAAAATACCTATTATAACATTAACACAATTCGATTCAATTGTCAACAATTGACCAAAACTTACCTGGAGAGTGGTTGGATGAGCGATTTACTAAGCAAAGACTGGCAAGTGGAACAAACAAGAGTCATTTCAGTGGTAAATGAAATCGATAAAAAAATAAATAAATTAAAATCAAATGCAGGAAAAGTTGGTGCTGATGTTCTTGAGATTCGAAAGGAATTTTGGGAAGATGTAACTGTCAATTTAGATGAACCTGATGATGTAATTGAAACAGCGGCGAGTATCAAACAGCAGGTTGAACTCCTCTCTGAACGTGAGAGGACACATAATCAGTTGGATAAACAGCTTAACACACTGTCAAGATTAAAGTATTCCCCATACTTTGGACGGATTGATTTTTTAGAAAAAGGAGAAACAGCCACGGACCACGTGTACCTTGGAATTGCGTCGTTGATGGATGAACATGATGAAAATTTCTTAATTTATGACTGGCGTGCACCCATATCGAGCCTTTATTATGACTATTCACCAGGCCCAGCTCAATATAAAATCCCAGAAGGAACGATTGAGGGGAATATGAGCTTAAAGCGTCAATTTATTATAAAAGCCTCAGAGATTAAAGGGATGTTTGATACAGGGGTAACGATTGGAGATGAAATGCTTCAGGAGGTCCTTGGGAACAATGCGAGCACTCAAATGAAAAGCATTGTTGCTACTATTCAACGGGAGCAAAATGAAATTATTCGCAATGAACGTGCAAAAATACTGATCGTTCAAGGAGTTGCGGGGAGTGGGAAAACGTCTGCAGCCCTGCAACGGGTTGCCTACCTGCTCTATCGTTATCGTGGGACTTTAAATTCAGAAAATATTATGTTATTTTCGCCTAACCCGCTATTTAATAGCTATGTTGCCACAGTTTTACCTGAGCTTGGGGAAGAAAATATGCAGCAATCCACTTTTCAGGAATACCTAAATTCTCGATTAGGGAAGGAATTTGATGTGGAAGATCCTTTTACCCAGATGGAATATTTGCTAAGTGGAAAGGATGAAAAGGATTATCATGAAAGAGTTGAGGGGATTCGCTTTAAAGCAAGTTTGGACTTTAAGAATATTATCGATCAGTACACAAAGGGTTTATCTCAGAAGGGCCTAATTTTTAGGGATTTAAAATTTAGAGGCGATGTATTAATTTCTAAAAAGGAGATTCATGATTATTTTTATTCCTTAGAGGATCACATTACCATTCCTAATCGAATGAAGCTTGTTAAAGAATGGTTGTTAAGAGACCTAAAGCGAAAAGTTAGACAAGAGCGATCAAGGAGTTGGGTGGAGGATGAAATCCAATACCTCGAAAAAGAAGATTTTATGGAGGCATTCAAAAAGCTTCAGGAAAAGAATCAATTTTCCGGTAATTCATTTGATGATTTTGAGCAGGAGCAAAAGTTTCTTGCAGAAATGGTCGTAAAAGAGAAGTTCAAGCCATTATTTACACGCGTAAAAAGTTTACGGTTTGTTGATGCTCCACGCGTTTATTGCCAGTTATTTAAGCAAGCTGAATATATGGATAAAAGCCTGCCGATTGATTGGAAGAATATTTGCAGACAGACGGTGGATAAGTTAAATGAGAAAATCATTCCATATGAAGATGCCACTCCATATGTGTATCTCCAGGATTTAATTGAGGGGCGTAAGTCTAATACGGCGATTCGGCATATTTTTATTGATGAAGCACAAGATTATTCACCATTTCAGTTTGCTTTTATTCAAACTCTATTTCCTTATAGTAAAATGACATTGCTTGGGGATTTTAATCAAGCAATATTTTCTGGTGCCACGGGTGCGGAAACTGTTCTAACTAACCAAGTCAAAGCAGGGGAGGAGGTCGAATCGTTTGTCCTTACCAAAACCTATCGATCGACAAAGGAAATTGTCGACTTTACCAGTACGTTGATTGAGGGCGGGGAAAAGATTGAACCCTTTAATCGCAGGGGAAGGAAGCCGTTAGTTTCAGTCATTGATGAGGATGGCAGAACAGGATTAATTGTAAGGAAAATAAAAGATTTTCAAAATGAAGGACATCGTACTATTGCAGTCATCTGCAGGACGTCTGATGAAAGCATAAGGGCCTATCATGCACTTAAAAACGAGATTCCATTGCATCTAATTGAGAAGGGAACAATCTCCTATGAAAAAGGGATTCTTGTCATTCCTTCGTATCTAGCGAAAGGGATCGAATTTGATGCAGTAATTTTGTATGATTGTTCTGGGTACAAGGATGAAAGTGAACGGAAATTATTTTATACCGTCTGCACAAGGGCCATGCATGAGCTGCATATGCTTACCACGTCAGGGATTAGCCCTTTAATGGAGAAAACGCCAAACGATACCTACTTATTCGAAAAAACCAATGTAATCTAACAATAAAGAAACTGTATGTCTCATTTAGAAACATACAGTTTCTTTTAGATTATAATTGAAGTATTTTCTTACCAACTTTTATACATGCTATCTACAACAAACTTGGAAACGAGGTATTCACTTGCTAAAGGAACATCGAAGTCTTATTATTTTTCTTCTGCTTTTCTCTATTGTCCTTATTTGGTCAGCGATTCATCCCCATGATCGTTTCACGTGGTGGCTAGAGGTGATTCCGGCACTTTTAGGTGTATTTATCTTATTATTAACCTATCGTTTCTTTCAATTTACAACACTGGTTTATTTTTTAGTCCTTGTTCATGCGTCAATCTTATTTATTGGCGGTCACTATACATATGCAGAAATGCCGTTGTTTAATTGGTTTAGAGATATTTGGGACTTGGACCGCAATTATTATGACCGTCTTGGTCACTTCGCACAAGGGTTTATTCCAGCAATTATTATCCGTGAATTATTGATAAGAACTTCTCCGTTGCGAGATTCGAAATGGCTGCCCGTTACGGTAATCTGTATATGTTTAGCTATTAGTGCAACCTATGAATTAGTCGAATTCACTGTGGCTTTGTTGACAGGAGAAGCAGCAGAGGCTTTCCTTGGAACCCAAGGTGATGTTTGGGATACCCAATGGGACATGCTGTTAGCATTAATTGGCAGTATTATTTCCTACATTACTTTACGTATCATTCATTCGCGGCAGATTCAAAAAATTGTAACGAGTGAATAATCTGAAAAAATCAAAAACCAGCAGAATCCATCTGCTGGTTAATTTTATTTCTTCCATTGTTTTTGAACTTGTTCTAAAGCAAGTTGGAATATTTCATCCTCTGAAGTTTCACGGTGGGTGATGACGTTTGTTAAATAGCTTTTTCCTTCGAAAGTAACAGTTACTTCAACTTGTACCATAAATAAAATCTCCTTTTCAATAATAAAATTTATTGGTTTAATATGTAATTAAAAATTACACAACGATTAAACCTATTTGCAATTTGAAAAATTATGACATGAATTGTTCATCGAACATTTCTAAAGTATTTAGTTTTGATATAATCATATTAGAGTATCTATAAAATGGAGGTTTCTAATTTCAATGTATTTTGAAGAGGTTAAAAAAGAAACGTTATATATTGCACTTGAGATGATTAACTCGAATCCCGAATATAATATTTTTGAAAATGGTAAAGAGGCTAGAACACTTGCTGACATGGAAGAAGAATTCTTAAATCCTAATTCAATTAGTGCCTTTATTAAGCTAGATGACACGTATATTGGTATCCTTGATTATTTATTAGAAAATCCGAAGGACCATTACCCGTGGCTGGGTCTATTACTGCTGCATGGTGATTATCAAGGATATGGGTTCGGTGCACAGGCATTTGCAGTCTACGAAAATGAGATGCTGAAACGAGGTAAGAAAATCGTTAGAATTGGTGTATTAAAAGAGAACTTAAGAGCACAACGCTTTTGGGAAGCATTAGGATTTAATTATTATAATTCAACAACCATGCAAAATGGAAGTGGTATTTTTTGTTACGAAAAATCAATCGGACAATAACATCAAATTGAATGTTACACCTCTAAATACATGAATTGCTCGGCAAAGTGCTGAACTTGATCTTTATCGATTTGATTTTTTTTCAGCAGTGATTCAGCAATGATCACATGTGCCTGAATAGACGCATCTTTTTTTAAATCTCGTATGGACAAATCGCCGTTTAATAAAAGGATTGCTTTTTCTCTAATGTCTTGATTCTTGGATGACTTGTATAATAGATAGGCAATACATGTTACCTTATCCACAATTATCACTCCTCTATAATCAAAAATAACATTTTTTTACTATTTCGACGAGAAGCAACTTTTTTCCTGCTAATATTCTGAAAACTTATTAAAACTCTAGAGATTTTGTTTTTATATAAGAATCTTGTATGAAAACGGTCTATTAATTAGAAAATTCAAATAAATTATAATAAAGAATCTTCGCGGGGGCGGTTGTTAATGTTTGAGTATAAGGAAGAAAAACTTTCTGGTTTTGCGGTGGTTAAAACAATTACCAAAGATGGATATCATATTAATGACGTAAAATATGAAAGCCCTTTCAAAGGAGAGGTTTCAGCCTACCTATTCATACCGGATCAACTAGGCCCTCTACCTGCAGTCATTTATATGCACCCAAGTCAAGGAGATAGAAAAACATTTTTCTGTGAGGCCCAAATGCTAGCAACCCAGGGCTATATAACCCTGCTCATTGAAGCCCAATACTTAAGAGGGAATAAACAACTAGAGTTGCGAGGAAAGAAAGAGTTTACAAAAACGATTGAGGAAATGGCAAATATTCAAAAATATATTCAAACAGTAATGGATATAAAAAGGGGAGTCACGTTGCTTAGAGAACTAGGAAAGGTGGATGAATCCAAGATCGCCTTTGTCGGCCAAGGCATGGGGGCAGCATGGGGTGGTATTCTTTCTGGTATTGAAAATCGCATAAAAACATTTATTCTGATCTCAGGATATGGACAGGTGTCAGAGATGCAAATGACAAGTGAGCATCCATTAGCCGTGCTAATTCGTGGTTTCCTACCACCTGAACGCTTCGAATTTTTTATTTCGAGTCTTAAGAAATTGGATGCGATTCATTATGTTAAAAATGCTTCGCCAGCATCGATCTTTTTCCAATTTGCTGAAAATGACGAATATATCGGTCGAAACCATGCTAATTCTCTTTATTCAATTGCTAGTTCTCCAAAAAAAATCAGTTGGTATGATACGAATCATGAATTTTCCGACTGCGAAGATGCCTTCTATGACCGGATAGAATGGCTGAATATGCAATTCTCCGGGCAGAAATCCAAGCTTTTAAAAGAATCGACGCTGACTAAAAAATTACTTTTAAAACGGAAATCTTGTTGAATATTGCTAATTTGATATGACTTTTATATAATATTGAAGGGATAAAAGAAAAACGATGATAGTATTATGGAATATTACCTTTCGTCCCAATGGGATGGGAGGTTTTTTTACCTTTTTACATAAGATTTAGGAGGAAAACCAATGAAACAGGCCTTAATCAAGGATTTATACAGAAATACCGAAAGCTATATTGATCAAAAAGTAGAATTAACTGGGTGGATTCGGACCATTCGTGATTCCAAAACTTTTGGGTTCATTGAATTAAATGATGGCAGCTTTTTTAAAGGTGTACAGATTGTTTTTGATGAGCAGTTAGCGAACTTTAAGGAAATCGCGAAACTTCCAATCAGCTCATCCATTAGGGTAAAAGGGGATTTTATTCATACTCCTCAAGCAAAGCAGCCTTTTGAAATAAAAGCGACTGACATTGTGATTGAAGGTACGTCAAATGTGGATTATCCATTGCAAAAGAAGAAGCATTCGTTTGAATACTTACGAACAATTGCCCATTTACGGCCAAGGACTAATACATTTTCAGCCGTTTTTCGTGTAAGGTCGCTTGCGTCCTATGCGCTTCATAAATTTTTCCAAGATAAAGGGTTTGTGTATGTTCATTCACCAATTATTACCGGAAGTGATACAGAAGGTGCAGGGGAAATGTTCCGAGTAACTACCTTAGATATGGACAATCTTCCGAAAAATGAAGAGGGCAAAACGGATCTTAGCAAGGATTTCTTTAACAAAGAAACCAATTTGACCGTAAGCGGGCAGTTATCGGCAGAAGCGTTTGCTTTGGCATTCCGGAATGTCTATACCTTCGGCCCAACATTTAGAGCAGAAAACTCTAACACCGCAAGACATGCGGCGGAATTTTGGATGGTTGAGCCTGAAGTTGCCTTCGCTGAACTGCCGGATATCATGGATTTAGCAGAAGAAATGGTGAAATATGTAATTGGCTATGTATTAGAACAGGCTCCTGAAGAAATGAATTTCTTTAACAGCTTTATTGAAAAAGGTTTACTAGACCGGTTAAATAATGCCTATACGGCAGACTTTGGCCGTGTGACCTATACAGAAGCGATTGATATTTTACGGGAGTCTGGTGAAAAGTTTGCCTATCCAGTAGAATGGGGCCTTGACCTGCAAACCGAGCATGAACGCTATTTAAGTGAAAAGGTATTTAAACGACCTGTTTTTGTTACTGATTATCCAAAAGAAATCAAAGCTTTCTATATGAGACTTAATGAAGACAAGAAAACAGTTGCTGCAACAGATTTATTAGTACCGGGTATTGGTGAATTGATTGGCGGAAGTCAGCGTGAAGAACGTGAAGAAATCTTAGCAGGTAAAATAAATGAACTTGGCATGACTGAAGAAGATTACTGGTGGTACCTGGAATTAAGGAAGTATGGCGGTACGAAACATTCAGGATATGGTATTGGTTTTGAGCGTTTAATTATGTATCTAACAGGAATGACTAATATTAGAGACGTAGTTCCGTTCCCAAGAACAACAGGGAATGCAGAGTTTTAATTAAAAAGAGAAGACCAGTTTTCGAATTGGTCTTCTCTTTTTTGAAATGACAATAAAGTATAAGTTTTTGAAATTAGATTACTGTCTAGCTCCAGCGCCCTAGCGGCTAGTGTCCTTCACTCTCCACCTTTCGATAAGTCAACATCGAATGCGCCTCCGGCTCTTCGTGTTTCCTTTATCTCAGTTGGAGCGCTCCAGGCCATACGCCGCTGACCAGGGGCTTACGCTTTTCTAATTTATTGATCCTTTAATTCCTCTTCGAAAAAGAATGTTTCCGGGTGTTCCTTAACGATATAAGAATATCTTTTCATGTTTTTTACATATTGTGATTTTAGAATGGTGACGACTTCGCCAGTTTCAATAATATTTACAGATTGTCCGTTTTTGTATAGATTGGTTGAGTTTTTCACTTTTACACCCCTTTACCTATTCCTTATTAAGTATATCATAAAATCCTTAATCCTATTGCTATCTTATTGGATAAGTAAACTCAATTGGAAATCATAAAGCCCACTTCCTTTCAAAACAAAACGTAATGTGTTATGCTTTAAAGAAAGTGAGGTGTCATTTTGACAAATTATAAGGCAAGAAAAAGTAACCTCAAAGAATTACTAGCTAAAAACGGTATGGACTTGGAAAGTTTGGAAAGGAATACAAATATTCCTCAAACTCAACTCAACGACTATCTGTCAAAGAAAGTAATGAACTTAAATACTGCAATGACCATTTCCAAAGAATTGAATTGCCGGATTGAAGATTTATATATTTGGTCTTCAGAGGAGAAAGAAGCATAGAAGCATAAAAAACAGACTCAACATAGAGGCCACTGCAATAAG
>NZ_NUZU01000217.1 GCF_002567005.1 Bacillus sp. AFS073361 | reverse complement strand
GGCCTGTAGCGGCACTTCCTGCGACTGGCGCAGCGCCTGTTTCGCAGCCTGCAACGCCAGCGGAGAATGACGCGCCATCAGTGCGGCCTGCTTCAGGGCATATTCCAGCACTAGCCCCGTCGGGAATACGTCGCTCACCAGCCCCGCCGACTGCGCCTGCTGCGCGCTAATACTTTCGCCCGTCAGCACCATTTTGCTGGCGAGGGATTTGCCGACACTGCGAATCAGGCGCTGGGTGCCGCCCGCGCCCGGCATAATGCCG
>NZ_NUZU01000216.1 GCF_002567005.1 Bacillus sp. AFS073361 | reverse complement strand
GTCGAGAGTCGACAGCTCTTTATCAATAAAGTACAAACCTTCGCCTGATTTACCCGCCAGCGATAATTTATCGAGTACGGATTTAAACAGTTTCTCTTCTTCGTGCTGTTCTGCAACATACCACTGCAGGAAATTAAAGGTCGGATAATCCTGGCCAATCATCGCCGCGTGAGTCAGTTCGTTAATTTTCTGGGTGATCAGCTGCTCGTGTTCGTAAGTGGCACGGAACAGTTC
>NZ_NUZU01000215.1 GCF_002567005.1 Bacillus sp. AFS073361 | reverse complement strand
CAGATCACACAAAGCGGGGGTGGGGCGTAGACCTAAGGAGGATGGAAAGAGGATGTCATATAAGGAAACTGGCTCACGTTGAACCACCTCAGTGTATCCACGAGCACATCACCAAAAAGGATGGCAGATATGAAGATCAAGACTGGCGCACGCGTTTTCGCATTGTCCGCCCTGGCAGCAATGATGATTTCCGCACCGGCTCTCGCCAAAATTGAAGAAGGTAAGCTGGTTATCTGGATTAACGGCGACAAAGGCTATAACGGCCTGGCCGAAGTGGGTAAGAA
>NZ_NUZU01000214.1 GCF_002567005.1 Bacillus sp. AFS073361 | reverse complement strand
CGTTTCCCCTCAGAAAAAACAGTAAACATCATATTTTGGTTTTGGACTGATTTTGATGTTTCTCTCAATCAAGCCCCTTTTACCCCTGCCGATAACCCTTCCAACATTGATGGTATTTCGTTACAGGTTATAAAGGGGTTTACTGTGAAAAATATTAAAATCAGAGTCGGGCTGTTGATCGTTCTGACGACTTTTACGCTTATGCTCATTCTTTCCAGCGGGTTGGGACTCTATTTCCTCCACCGCAGCAATAATG
>NZ_NUZU01000032.1 GCF_002567005.1 Bacillus sp. AFS073361 | reverse complement strand
GATTTGTCGACAGTCTGAAGGAAAGTCACTGACTTTCCTTTTTTTTGATTGTGGACCCTCATATAGGGTAAAATAATATGTTGTGAGACATCCACTGTCCAAAATTTCCTTTTGTTCATAAAAATATTAAGATTGAGGGATAAGGCAGAGGGTGGGATATTCTATGGTGAAAATATACATCATTGAACTTTCACTAGATATTATCGTATAGTTATAGTAGTTAGTCATAATTTTGTTGTATGAGGGGTGTAACTCAATGTTAAAAGTTCAAGAAATTCGCGAATTAATAAAATTGGTGGACCAATCGAGTATTGATGAGTTTGTATATGAAAACGAAGGTTCAAAAATTAAAATGAAAAAAAATGTTTCTGCTACATATGTTTCACAAGTTAGTGCTGCTCCATCTGTAATTGAAACTGTACCAACTTCAGTAGCACCAATCGTTCAAACCGCAACACCATCGGCTGCCGTTCAGGAAGTAAGCCAAGAAGATCAAAAGCAAGAACCTGTAAAGCAAGCCGATACAACAAATCTTCACAAAATTGTCTCACCTATGGTTGGAACTTTCTATGCTTCACCAACACCAGATGCTGACGCTTATGTTAAACAGGGATCGAACGTCACAAAAGATTCCATTGTGTGCATTGTAGAAGCAATGAAATTATTCAATGAGATCGAAGCGGAGATTGACGGAGAAATCGTTGAAATCCTCGTTAAAGATGGACAATTAGTAGAATACGGCCAGCCTTTATTTTTAGTAAAGCCATAAGTTAGGAGCGATAACAGGATGATAAAAAAACTGTTAATTGCAAACAGAGGGGAAATTGCAGTTAGAATTATTCGTGCATGTCGAGAAATGGGTATTGAATCCGTAGCTGTATTCTCTGAAGCAGACCGCGAAGCATTACATGTTCAGCTGGCAGACGAGGCCTACTGCATAGGACCAACTTCATCAAAAGACAGTTATTTAAATGTAACCAATCTTATTAGTGTAGCGAGGTTAACAGCTTGTGACGCTATCCACCCAGGTTATGGGTTCTTAGCCGAAAATGCTGATTTCGCAGAGCTTTGCCGGGAATGCAATATTACATTCGTCGGTCCAAGCCCTGAAGCGATTACAAAAATGGGTACAAAGGATATTGCAAGGGAAACCATGCGGGAAGCCGGTGTTCCAATTGTCCCAGGGTCAACTGGGATTATTAACGACATCGATGAGGCGCTTGAACTTGTGAAAAACATCCAATATCCAGTAATTATTAAAGCCACAGCTGGCGGAGGCGGCAAAGGAATTCGTGTTGCCAAGAACGAACAAGAATTAGTAAAAGGCATTAGTATCACACAGCAGGAAGCGATGACAGCCTTTGGAAATCCTGGTGTCTACATTGAGAAATATATTGAGGATTTTCGTCATGTTGAAATACAAGTCCTTGCTGATTCCTATGGTAACACTATTCATTTAGGAGAAAGAGACTGTTCCATTCAACGCAGACTCCAAAAGCTTCTTGAAGAAACCCCATCTCCAGCATTAGATGGAGAGATAAGAGAAGAGATGGGAAATGCGGCTGTAAAAGCTGCGAAAGCAGTTGATTATTCAGGTGCCGGCACGGTAGAATTTATATATGACTACCGCAATCGGAAATTTTATTTTATGGAAATGAACACACGAATTCAGGTGGAGCATCCTGTAACGGAAATGGTCACCGGAATAGATCTCATTAAAGAACAAATCCGAGTGGCTTCTGGAGAGAAACTAAAGTTGAATCAGAAGGATGTAACTTTCACTGGATGGGCAATCGAGTGTCGGATTAATGCCGAAAACCCGGAAAAGAATTTTCTTCCATCAGCCGGAAAAATCAACATGTATCTTCCACCAGGTGGATTTGGTGTACGAATTGACTCAGCAGCATATCCAGGGTATACGATTCCGCCATATTACGATTCCATGATTGCAAAAGTCATTGCATATGGCGCAAGCAGGGAAGAGGCAATTTCAAGAATGAAACGTGCTTTAAGTGAATTTGTTGTAGAAGGTATCCATACAACCATTCCATTCCATTTAAAACTGCTCGATCATGAAAAATTTGTAGAAGGCAGCTTTAATACAAAATTCTTGGAATTGCATGATGTGATGAAGTCTCATTAAAAATTGGAGGTGCTATGAATGAGTGAATTTAGTGTCTTGGAAATGGAACAAGGCAATAACGGACATGGGAAAGTTGAAATTGCTCCTGAAGTAATCGAAGTTATTGCAGGTATTGCTGCATCTGAGGTGGAAGGTGTTGCTGCGATGCGTGGGAATTTCGCAACAGGTGTGGTTGAACGGTTAGGGAAAAAAAACCACGGAAAAGGCGTTAAAGTGGAACTAACCGAGTCAGGAATAAAAGTTGATGTTTATTGCATGATGAAGTTTGGAATATCCATTCCATCTGTTGCAAGTAAAGTTCAGGATAATATTCGGCAAGCATTGCTGAATATGACTGCTCTCGATGCTGAGGAAGTTAACATTCATGTAGTGGGCATACAATTTGAAAACCAAAAGAATGAACCAGAGATTATTGACACGGAAGTCTAAATTATGGAAACCAAAGGAGTTTATTCCTTTGGTTTTTCTATTTTTGGAATATAGTTTTAAATAAAAGTGCTTACATAATGGAAAAATAACAAGGTTAGAGTGCGAATCATTTTTAGTTATGCTATTATCGTTAATGTGAAACCTATTCTATGACTTATTACCATTGATGTGTATGAAAAATAGACAAAATTTAATTAATTTCTCTAAAGGAGTTAAATGTATAATGAAAAGAAGAACAGCAAGGGAAAAGGCATTGCAGGCACTTTTTCAAATTGATATAAGTAATACTGAGCCTTCAGCCGCAATTGAACATGTACTGGAAGGGGAGGCGGGGGACGAATATCTTACTAGTCTCGTTCTAGGGGTAATCGAACAAAAAGCCGCAATTGACAATTTAATCAGTGAAAATCTAGAAAAATGGTCGATGGACCGCTTAGCGACAGTTGATCGAAATTTATTAAGAATAGCTGCCTATGAAATGAAATTCTTTAGAACAGAGGTCCCAGAAAATGTTATTTTAGACGAAGCCATCGAAATAGCAAAAATATATGGTGATGACCAATCAAGTAAGTTTATTAATGGTGTCCTTTCAAAAGTAAAAAATAAGCTGCAAAACAATTAATGATTTGAGAATTAAGTGAAGGGTGAAGAGAAAATGACCGCTATAATTATTAATGGAAAAGAAATTGCAGAAAAGAAAAGAATCGAAATAGCTGAAGAAGTTAGCAGGATAAAAAGACTTGGGGTAACACCAGGACTTGCGGTTATCCTTGTTGGAAATAACCACGCTTCTCGGACATATGTAACAAATAAAGAAAAAGCTTGTAAAGAACTAGGAATGAATTCTGTTTTAATTGAATTGCCAGAGGAGATTTCTGAAGAGGAGTTACTGTCTAAAATTGATGAGTTAAATAATGATATTAATATTCATGGAATCTTAGTTCAGTTACCTATTCCTAAACATATTGATGAGAAAAAAGTGATTGAATCGATTTCCCCTCTTAAAGATGTTGATGGATTTCACCCAATAAATATTGGCAGAATGATGACAGGGCAGAATGCCTTCCTCCCATGTACTCCTTACGGAATTATGGTCCTCCTAGAAGAGACAGGTATTTCAATAGCTGGGAAGCATGTTGTTGTGGTTGGGAGAAGTAATATTGTAGGCAAGCCGGTGGGACAATTATTCCTTAATCAGCATGCAACTGTTACATACTGTCATTCGAAAACAAAAGATTTAAAGTTTCATACAAATCAGGCGGATATCCTGATTGCTGCTGTTGGTATAGCTAACTTTATTAAAGCTGAGCATGTAAAAGATGGTGCTGTCGTCATTGATGTAGGTATTAACCGTAATGAAGCCGGAAAGCTTTGTGGTGATGTTGATTTTGCTGAAGTGTCCGAAAAAGCCGGATACATTACACCTGTTCCTAAAGGTGTGGGTCCGATGACAATTACGATGCTTATGTATAATACCCTAAAATCAGCTGCAGAGAGTCTTGACCGCAATTAGAGGGGAAATTGTCCTTATCTGTTATTTTAGATAAGGACTGTTTTTCGCTAATCGAAGTGTTCTTTATTATTGGGTAAAAAAAGGAGTTACATATGCAGGAACAAAGATATTTAACTGTGAATGCTCTAACCAAGTACATAAAAAGAAAATTTGATGCAGACCCGCATTTACGAGATGTGCATGTAAGAGGTGAAATTTCAAATTTTAAACAGCATTCGAGCGGACATATGTATTTTACCTTAAAGGATGAAAGGGCCCGAATTCTTGCCGTTATGTTTTCAAGTAACTCTCGTACTATGAAATTTACACCCGAAAACGGCATGAAAGTGATCGTAAAAGGTGAAATTTCGGTATATGAACCAAGTGGTCAATATCAGATCTATATCAAAGAAATGCTTCCAGATGGAATTGGGGAATTGTTTTTAGCTTATGAACAGCTTAAACAAAAACTTGAATTAGAAGGGTTATTTGCGCTTGAAACAAAAAAGACGATACCATTATATCCGAAAACAATTGGTGTGATTACTTCGCCCACAGGGGCTGCCATTAGAGATGTCATTACTACCATTAAAAGGCGATATCCTATTGCAAATATTCTTGTCTTTCCTGCCCTTGTACAAGGTGAAAATGCTGCACCATCGATTGCCAAGGCTATCTCTCAAGCAAATAGTATGACCGGAATTGATGTGCTAATAGTTGGACGAGGCGGAGGTTCCATTGAGGAATTGTGGGCCTTTAATGAAGAACTCGTTGCACGTACAATTTTTTCTTCAGATATTCCTATCATTTCAGCCGTTGGACATGAAACTGATTTTACCATTGCCGACTTTGTCGCAGATTTACGTGCACCTACACCAACTGGTGCAGCTGAACTGGCAGTTCCGCATATTGATGAGTTAATGGAAAGAGTCTTGCAGCGGCAGACTCGCCTTCTTCGTTCAATGAAAGGGAAATATCAGTTAGAAAAAGAACGGTTAACACGTGTTCAGAAATCCTATGCCTTTCGTTATCCACATCGACTATATGAACAAAAACTAGAGCAGGTTGATAAACTAACTGAACTGCTTGTCCGTGGTGCGTCTAGGTTGTCTCAAATTAAAAAAGGGCAACACGAAACTCTTCATAATCGCTTACAAAGGAACCATCCGAGCCAATCTTTACACGAAGCAAATAAACGATTAGATCATACCAATAAAGAAATGAAACGTGCCATGCTCCAGGTATTTTCAAAAAAACAAACTGAATTTGAACGAATTCTTTCCACCTTAGGGGCATTAAGTCCTTTAAAAATTATGGAACGTGGCTATAGTTTAGCATATTCGGAAGAGAACAGACTGATAAAAAGTATTCATCAAGTGAGTATGAATGAGCAAGTTCAGATTCAATTAACGGATGGCAGTCTATTTTGCAAAGTCGAGAATATTAAGGAGAGTGAAAAACGTGAAGACTGAAAATAAACTATCCTTTGAAGAAGCGATGACTAAACTAGAGCAAATAGTGGATAAGCTTGAAGAAGGTGACGTACCTTTAGAAGAAGCGATTATCTTCTATAAAGAGGGTATGGAGTTGTCCAAACTTTGCCATGATAAATTGAAAAATGTTGAAGACCAATTAACACAGATTATTACGGAGGACGGTCGAACAGAGAGTTTTACTATTGACGAGGAGGTATAAGACTTGGGAACCGGGTTACTAGATGCATTTGCACAAGAATATAAACTTCTGCTTGATTCAGAGCTTCTGACTCTAGTTAATAAGCTTGATGCCCCCCCAATCATAAAGGAATCGATGATTTATTCCCTTGAAGCAGGTGGCAAACGTATACGCCCATTATTACTATTCGCTACTTTAGACTCATTTGGAGTTGAGCCGCAAAAAGGGCTTTTTGCTGCTTCGGCTATTGAGATGATCCATACATATTCTCTCATACATGATGACTTGCCCAGCATGGACAATGATGATCTAAGGAGAGGAAAGCCGACAAATCATAAAGTTTTTGGTGATGCAATAGCTATTTTGGCTGGAGATGCATTATTAACTTATAGTTTTGAGGTAATAGGGAACATTCCCCCTGAGATTGCATCAGATGCAACGAAACTAAAATTAGTGATTGAATTAGCAAAGGCTGCAGGCACAGAAGGAATGGTTGGCGGCCAAGTGGCCGATATGGAGGGTGAAGGGAAATCCTTAACTTTAGAAGAACTTGAGTATATACACATACATAAAACAGGAAAATTGCTAAAGTTTAGTGTTCTTGCAGGTGCGATTATGGCAAATGCAACACAAGATCAATTAGAGAACCTTTCATCATTTGCCCATCACTTAGGTCTCGCTTTTCAAATTCAGGATGATATTCTTGATTTAGTTGGGAACCAACAATTAATTGGGAAGCCTGTTGGCAGCGATACTAATAATCATAAAAGTACTTATCCGCAGTTGTTAACATTAGAAGGGGCAACTGCAGCATTGCATAAACAAATCAATCTGTCAAAGAAGTATTTAAGCCTGACAGAATTGAATACAAACCTACTTTTGGAAATAACTGATTTAGTTGCTTCAAGAGACCATTAATATACGGAATTTGAGGCATTGAAATAAGTGTGTTATAATTATTTTCATTGTAGAAAACGTTGTCAATGCCGTTATCACTCAAGTGTTAGCGGCTATTTTTTAATCAGAGTTAAATTTTCTGAATGTGTCCTTTTTACACAGCTACTAAACAGAGAATGCATAAACGTATGAAAGTGAGTGGTCCAAAAATGGATCTATTATCAATAAAAGACCCGTCCTTTTTAAAAGGCATGTCGAATACCGAATTAGAGGCTTTAAGTCAAGATGTCCGAAAGTTTTTGATTGAAAAGCTGTCTGTTACTGGAGGCCATATTGGACCAAATTTGGGTGTTGTTGAATTAACTATTGCTTTACATAAATGTTTTAACAGTCCTACGGATAAGATTATTTGGGATGTGGGACATCAATCCTATGTTCATAAAATTTTAACTGGCAGGGCTTGTGAGTTTGATACATTGCGGCAGTATAAAGGCTTATGCGGATTCCCGAAACGAACTGAGAGTGAGCATGATGTATGGGAAACTGGTCATAGTTCCACATCTCTTTCAGCGGCGATGGGGATGGCTATAGCTAGAGATTTAAAAAAGGAAAAATCTTTTGTTATTCCTGTGATCGGTGATGGTGCGTTAACTGGTGGAATGGCGTTGGAGGCCTTAAATCATATCGGACACGAGAAGAAAGACATGATTGTTATCTTAAATGATAATGAGATGTCAATCGCGCCTAATGTTGGTGCCGTTCATAATATCCTTGGCCAATTACGCACAGCTGGAAAGTACCAATGGGTTAAAGATGAATTGGAAGTACTACTGAAAAAAGTACCTGCAGTGGGTGGGAAATTAGCCGCAACTGCTGAGCGAGTGAAAGACAGCCTTAAATATTTATTTGTTTCAGGAATGTTTTTTGAGGAACTAGGTTTTACCTATCTCGGTCCAATTGATGGTCATAATTTTGAAGCGTTATTTGAAAACTTCAGCTATGCCAAAAAGACAGAAGGACCAATCCTTCTGCACGTCATTACTAAAAAGGGAAAAGGTTACCAGCCAGCGGAAAGTGACAAAACAGGGACATGGCATGGAACTGGACCTTATAAAATGGACACAGGTGCTTTTGTTAAGCCAGCAAAAACACCACCGCCAGCCTGGAGCAGTCTTGTAAGTGAAACCGTTCGTAAGCTTGCTCGCACTGATCACCGAATTGTTGCGATTACACCAGCGATGCCTGTTGGTTCCAAACTTGAAGGCTTTGCAAGTGAGTTCCCTGAGCGTATGTATGATGTCGGGATTGCTGAGCAGCATGCTGCGACAGTTGCAGCTGGTTTAGCTACACAAAATATGAAACCTTTTCTTGCTATTTATTCAACCTTTTTACAACGAGCCTATGACCAAGTTGTTCACGATATTTGCAGGCAAAATTTAAATGTCTTTATGGGAATTGACCGTGCCGGTTTGGTTGGCGCAGACGGAGAAACCCATCAAGGTGTGTTTGATATAGCTTTTTTAAGGCATATTCCCAATATGGTATTAATGATGCCAAAGGATGAAAATGAAGGCCAGCATATGGTATACACCGCACTGAATTATGATGACGGACCGATTGCGATGCGATTCCCGCGTGGAAATGGACTTGGGGTTCCAATGGATCAGGAATATCATAAAATTCCAATTGGTACATGGGAAGTTCTTAAAGATGGTGATGATGCAGCAATCTTAACCTTTGGAACTACCATACCGATGGCGTTAAAAGCTGCTGAGATCCTTAATAAGAAGGGGATATCTGTCAAGGTTGTCAATGCCCGTTTTATTAAACCATTGGATGAAAAAATGCTAACTAATCTCCTTTCAAAACATATGCCGATTCTCACCATTGAGGAGTCTGCATTACAAGGCGGTTTCGGGAGTGCAATTCTTGAGTTTTCGCAAAACCATGGCTTTTATCATTCACACATTGACAGAATCGGAATACCAGACAAATTTATCGAACATGGGGATGTTAACTCCCTTCTTGAAGAGATTGGTTTAACAACCGAAGAGGTAGTCAAAAGAGTTTCCATTCTAGCTAGAAAAAAACAACAAAGGGCTTAAAAAATGAAAAATAAAGAACGGTTAGATGTATTACTAGTAGAAAGAGGATTAATCGAAACAAGGGAAAAGGCAAAGCGGTCAATTATGGCAGGGCTTGTTTATTCTAATGAAGAGCGTTTGGATAAACCTGGAGAGAAAGTGAAAATTGATATCCCGCTTTCTATAAAAGGAAAAGTGCTTCCATATGTCAGCCGCGGGGGATTAAAGCTTGAGAAGGCTTTAAAAGTTTTTGATGTCAGTGTTGCAGATAAAGTACTCTTAGACATTGGATCGTCTACAGGAGGCTTTACAGATTGTGCACTTCAAAATGGAGCAAAGATGTCCTATGCCTTGGATGTAGGTTATAATCAACTCGCCTGGAAACTTAGACAGGATGAACGAGTTGTAGTGATGGAAAGGACCAATTTCCGCTATGTCACACCTGCTGATTTAATTGGAGAAATGCCGAATTTCGCCACAATAGATGTTTCCTTTATCTCGTTAACTTTAATCTTGCCAGTTTTAAAAACACTTTTAGTTACTGGAAGTGATGTAGTGGCTCTGGTTAAACCACAATTTGAAGCAGGCCGTGAACAGGTTGGGAAAAAGGGAATTGTCCGAGACGAGAAAGTGCATCTTCAAGTAATTGATAAAATCATAAATTTTGCGGTCCAACAAGGGTACACGATTAAAAACTTATCCTTTTCACCAATTACAGGTGGTGATGGGAATATTGAATACTTGCTTCATTTAAAATGGGAAGGCGAACGGGAAACGGGCTACAATCAATTACCTGTCACACCTGTTGAAATTGTAAAGGACTCCCATTTGGAATTTAAAACAAAACAAAATTCAGAAGGATAGGCAGAGGCTTATCCTTCTCTTCGTATTCAAGGCCCTTAATCCGCAGCCATTTTTTAAAGAAAAAATGTACAAGTTTATTAAAATCGGCTAACATATGGGTAGAAGCACGTTTTAGTACATAATACATAGATAAACTTTTTTAATGATTATGGGGTGAGATAATGAATAAAGGCCAACGTCATATTAAAATAAGAGAAATTATTGCAAGTAATGACATAGAGACACAAGATGATTTAGTGGATGAACTGAAGAATGCGGGCTACAATATAACCCAAGCGACGGTTTCAAGGGATATTAAGGAGTTACATCTTGTTAAAGTTCCCTTAAGCGACGGAAGGTATAAATACAGCCTGCCTGCCGACCAAAGATTTAATCCATTACAAAAATTAAAAAGATCATTAATTGATGCGTTCGTGCGAATCGATGCAGCAGGTCACTTGCTTGTCATGAAGTGCTTGCCAGGTAATGCAATGGCCATAGGCGCATTAATTGATAATCTGGATTGGGAAGAAATATTAGGAACCATCTGCGGTGATGATACGATGTTAATTATTTGCCGAACTCCAGAGGATACTGAAGTAATCACTAATCGGTTCCTAGATATGCTTTAATTGGGGGAATGTTCCTTGTTAGCAGAATTATCTATTAAAAATTTCGCTATTATCGAAACCTTGTCTGTAACTTTTTCAAAGGGATTAACGGTTTTAACGGGAGAGACTGGAGCAGGAAAATCAATCATTATTGATGCTATTCATTTATTAGTTGGCGGCAGAGGGTCTGCAGAGTTTGTTCGGCATGGCGAGGAGCGTGCCGAAATTGAAGGACTTTTCCAGCTGGATGATAGTAAGCATCCTGTTATTGCTAAAGCTCTTGAATTTGGCATCGATATTGATGAAGGAATGGTTATATTACGACGAGATATTTCCCAGTCGGGTAAAAGTATTTGCCGGGTGAATGGGAAGTTAGTGACGATTGCTACTCTTAGGGAAATTGGGTCAACACTTGTTGACATTCATGGTCAGCATGAGCATCAGGAATTAATGGATGAGTCGAGACACTTAACCTTGTTAGATCAATTTGGTGCGGATGATATTTATCCTTCTCAAGGGGAATATCAGCAGGTTTTTCGGCGTTATGAGCAAACATTGCTAAGGTTAAAAGCATTAAGTGAAAATGACCAACAGACTGCCCATCGGCTCGATCTTATTTCGTTTCAATTGGATGAGATCCAAAATGCAAATTTAAAGATAAATGAAGATGAAGAACTTTTTGAAGAAAAAAGAAAACTGAATAATTTTGAACGAGTGTTCGAAGCTCTTCAATCGAGTCATAACGCCTTACAAGGGGAACAAAAGGGGCTTGATTGGATTAGTATGGTAATGGGGCATCTCGAGGATGCTGCTGCCATTGATAGCGCATATAAGGACATGTATGAAGCGGTTTCAAACAGCTACTACCAATTGGAGGATGCTGCACGGTCCTTAAGAACTGAATTAGATGCATTAGAGTTTGATCCGCAGCGGTTGCACGAAATTGAAGATCGCCTAAATGAAATTAATCGCCTAAAACGGAAATACGGTAAAACCATTGATGAAATATTAGAATACGCTAGAAATATTGAAGAAGAAATTGAAACATTACAAAATAAAGAAACGCATATAAGCGAATTAGAAAAAGAATTAGCCTCGATAAAAAAAGACTTAATGCTAGAAGCAAAACAATTAACGGAAATTCGTCTAAAATGGGCTGACAAACTTACAAAGTTAATACATAAAGAGCTAAAAGAGTTGTATATGGCGAAAACCGTTTTTGAAATTCGCTTTGAGTCTAACCCAATGCAGTTTACCAAAAATGGGGTGGACCATGTCGAATTTTACATATCAACTAATCCTGGTGAGCCACTAAAGCCTTTATCAAAAGTTGCTTCAGGAGGGGAATTATCACGAATTATGCTGGCATTAAAAAGTATTTTCTCTCAGCATCAAGGCGTGACTTCAATTATTTTTGATGAAGTAGATACAGGGGTGAGCGGCAGGGTTGCTCAGTCTATTGCTGAGAAGATCTATAAGGTGGCAAGCCTTTCCCAGGTTTTATGTATTTCGCATTTGCCACAGGTTGCTGCGATGGCCGATATACACTTGTTTATTTCCAAACTTATTAAAGGCGGAAGAACAAAGACTTCTGTTACTCCATTGCAGCTTGAAGATAAAATTAATGAAATCGGCCGGATGATTTCTGGATCCGAAATAACCGACCTCACTAAAAAACATGCTGAAGAATTATTATATTTAGCTGCAGAGAGTAAGAAAAGCGGCAGTGGAGCACTGACCCGACTTCATCGTTAGTTTTAGACATTTTTCCATTCAGAAAAGCTATATTTACTATATTTTTAATAAAAATTGTAATGCTATCCATTTCGGGTAGCTTTTTTATGTTGAACCAAGTTATAAATGATTGTCAAGGAGGCAAAATTAAAGATGTAGCCATTTAAGTTTAATGAAAAGAAGCGAGGAGAGTGAAAAAATTTGAAGTTAGAACTAATTAGAAAGATTATTGGTGGAATTCTCCTTGTTTCATTAATTAGCCTTATTTTTTTTCAGCCTATACAGCAATATCTCGCGATACCCAAGACTATTACGGTTTTCGAAGGACAAGACTATACTTTTCAAAAGGCTGTACCGGTATCAGCCTCTTTGGTTTCTCAAAATTCAAATATCACTTTGGATGAAGGAAAACACACGGTTTCAATGGCGGCATCTAAAAATGGTAAAAATGAAATGCTGTTAGAATATGCGGGGATACCGATCAAGAAGGTAGATGTACGTGTATTAAAAGATTTTAGGGTTATACCAGGCGGACAGTCGATTGGAGTGAAGTTAAATACCGTAGGTGTATTGGTAGTGGGCCACCATTTAATCAATACCATATCGGGAAAAAAGTCTCCAGGTGAAATTGCAGGGATAAAAATTGGGGATATCATTACAGAAATAAATGGTAATAAAATAGAAAAAATGACGGATGTGGCACCATATGTGCAAACTGCTGGACAAGAAGGTAAAGCGCTCAATATGGTTATTAGTCGAGAAAGTGGAAAATTTACTACAAAACTTACCCCATTAAAAGAAAAAGGGGAAAACAATTATAAGCTTGGTTTGTATATTAGGGATTCTGCAGCAGGAATTGGAACAATGACATTTATTCACCCACAATCAAAAAAATATGGTGCCCTAGGGCATGTAATATCTGATATGGATACAAAACAACCGATCGTTGTAGAGGACGGCCAAATTGTCCGTTCCACGGTTACTTCTATTGAAAAAGGGAGTAACGGAGACCCGGGTGAAAAGCTTGCACGCTTTTCGTCGGACCGTGAGATAGTTGGGAATATCCAAAAAAATAGTCCATTTGGAATTTTTGGAGAGATGGTCAAAGATTTAAAAAATGGTGTTATGGATAAACCACTGCCGATTGCCTTATCGCATCAGGTAAAAGAAGGACCTGCTAAAATTTTAACGGTTGTAAATAATGACCGAGTAGAAGAATTTGATATTGAAATCGTAAGCACAATTCCGCAAAAGTTTCCAGCAACCAAAGGCATGGTAATCAAAGTAACCGATCCTAAACTCCTTAAAAAAACAGGAGGAATTGTTCAAGGGATGAGCGGTAGCCCAATTATTCAAGATGGAAAACTAATTGGCGCTGTTACACATGTTTTTGTTAATGATCCAACCTCCGGATACGGAGTACACATCGAATGGATGTTAGATGAAGCTGGAATTAACATATATGAAATGCCAAAAAATAAAGCAAGTTAACAATTGGGAGCAAAATAGGAAAAATCCCTATTTTGCTTTTTTTACATTGACTGTGTTCCAGGTTAATGTTGAATTTTGACACTTTGTTGATTGAAGTGCCTGGAACGGAAATCAACAGCCAAGTTTAACACAGCTATTACATAAAAGTTTTTCGACAAAAATAACCCAAACATTGGAAAAAACGCGTTTTACGTCGAAAAGGTGAGAAAAACAAAGAAAAGATAAGATTTTATCACTATTTTAAGAAATATTAAAAAAATGAGAGGAATTTTTGTTGCATTGTCGAATTTCTAATTTAGAATATAATTAGGAGAATACAACTGATTAGGAATGTAAGTTGAAATAGAGGTTATGATTTGAACCCTGAGGAGGAACTGGAAGTGAAGAAAATCAAAGTATGTGTCGTTGATGACAATAGGGAACTAGTAGGATTATTAGAGGACTTTATTTCGTCCCAGGATGATATGGAAGTTGCAGGGATTGCCCACAATGGTCAGGAATGTTTAGAAATGTTATCGCAAACGGATCCTGATGTTCTAGTTTTAGATATAATCATGCCCCACCTAGATGGCTTAGCAGTATTAGAGCGCCTCCGTGAAATTAAAAAAGGAGTTTTGCCGAATGTAATCATGTTAACCGCATTTGGACAGGAAGATGTTACGAAAAAAGCGGTTGAACTTGGTGCATCCTACTTTATTTTGAAACCATTTGATATGGAGAATCTAGGCAGCCATATTAGACAAGTTAGTGGAAATACTAACTCTTTTACCCGAAAATCTACATCCTCCACCTACCGTACTCAAACTGAACAAAAACCTAAAAACTTAGATGCCAGTATTACAAGTATTATTCATGAAATTGGTGTCCCAGCCCATATTAAAGGGTACTTATATTTACGAGAAGCCATCTCCATGGTTTATAATGATATCGAACTTTTAGGTTCCATTACGAAAGTGTTATATCCAGATATCGCCAAAAAATACAATACGACTGCAAGCCGTGTGGAACGAGCCATCCGTCATGCGATAGAAGTAGCTTGGAGCCGTGGAAATATTGATTCTATTTCCTCGCTGTTCGGTTATACGGTCAGTATGTCTAAAGCAAAGCCAACCAATTCCGAGTTCATTGCAATGGTTGCTGACAAGCTTCGTCTAGAACATAAGGCGTCTTGAACAGAATAACAATGAGAAAAGCCTTCATCACAAAAATGAAGGCTTTTCTCATTCTTTAAAGTTGAATCAAGCTTTTTAGAGAATTATTTCTTTTCATTCTCTAGTTCCATTAGTTTTTGAATAAGAATATGTTGAGGCATATGCATAAGCTGTTCTATCGGAACATTTAACTTTTGGGAAAGCTTTATGGTCGTTTCAGGTGATAACTGTAAGGGTTTCATTAGTAATCCTCCTATATTGAAGTTGGGAAGTGAAAAGATGACTCAAATTTTTGCGCACCGTGGTTATTCCGCTTCTTTTGCCGAAAATACACTAACAGCCTTTATAGAAGCAGAAAAAGCCGGAGCTGACGGATTAGAATTGGATGTACAATTAACTAAGGACGGCGAAATAGTTGTCATTCATGATGAAAAAGTTGATCGAACTACGAATGGTAAAGGGTTTGTCAAAGATTTTTTATATAAAGATTTAAGAAAGTTGAATGCGAATAATAAAAACAGCAAAATGGAACCAATTCCAGCATTAACGGAAGTGTTGGAGTGGCTATCTACAAATAAATTATTATGTAATATTGAACTCAAAAATGGACTTATTCCCTATAGAGGGTTGGAAGAAAAAGTCATTCAGCTTATTTACAAATATAAGTTAGTGGATAGAATTATTATTTCCTCTTTTAATCATTATAGTATTGTCTATACCTACAGTATCGCACCGGAAATAGAAACAGCTCCTCTATTTCTTGAGGGAATCTACATGCCATGGGTCTATGCCAAAGCGATTCGAGCAAAAGGGATTCATCCCAAACATTCTGCGATATCTGATGAAATTATCATTAAAACCATTGAAAATGGGATTGCTGTACGACCTTATACAGTAAATAAAGAAGTAGATATGCAGCGTCTGTTTAATATTAATTGTACGGCACTTATTACTGATGACCCGGTTAAGGCGTTAACAATACGAAAGCAATTTGAAAAGAGACCGTAGGGGCCTCTCTTTATTTTTTTGCTGTGTTGTACTTGTTTGTTGATTTCCGTTCCAGGAGCTTCGCTTTCCGCGGGCGTTGCGTGGAGCCTCCTCGGCGCTTTCAGCGCCTGTGGGGTCTCCCCTGCCCCGTACTCCCGCAGGAGTCTTCGCTCCTTCCACTCCCAATCAACAAATCAGCATTAACCTTTAACACAGCCTATTTTTTAAATCTCTTTTGAACTTTGCTTCTTTTTCGATCGCGGTGGAAAATAAATCCTGCGACGAAGCCTAGTCCTCCGATAAAAAAGATTAATCCAGTTAGAAATTGAAGTAATAAATTAGGAAATGGTGCTTGTACTATTCCGAATAACATATCACGCATTAATTTAATGCCAATAGCAGCTAGGATACCTGGAATTAATACAATCAAGAGGGCAATAATTCGCTTCATAAATAAATCCTTCCAATATTAAATTTTGCAAAGTGAAAGCCGTAGTTTGATTATATCTCAAGAAAATATTATTACATAGAAATAATTTGTCAATAATTGTGATTGAAGTTAAAATGAATATGAAAAAAGTTGCATGGATTTCCTAAATATTATGAAAAAAATTTCTTATGAGAGGTATTTAAATGCAAAACGTAATGATTGTTGGTGCAGGAAAAGGTGGTACGGCAATCTTAAAAATCCTAAAAGAATCTGAGGTTTTAAAGGTAAGTGTTGTCGTTGATCGGAATTTAAATGCACCTGGCATGTTGTTAGCCCGCAAAGAGGGGATAAATACTGGGACAGACTGGCAGCCTTATTTAACTGACCAGATTGATATTATTATCGAAGTTACTGGAAATGAGGTAGTATTCCAAGAGCTAAGAAATACAAAAAGTAAACAGACCGTTTTGATTCCAGGAAGTGTTGCCTTTCTAGTTGCAAAGATTATGGAAGAAAAAGAAGATCTCATTGAAAAGCACAAAAATGAATCCTACCAGCAAGAACTTATTTTTAATGCAACTAATGACGGAATGGTTGTTATTGATAAATATGGTAAGGTCATTTTATTTAATACCCGCGCACAAGAAATTATCGGTGTCACAAAGGAACAGGCAATTGGCAAATATGTAGTCGAAGTTATTCCTACAAGCAGGCTCCCTTTCATCCTTGAGTCAAGAAGAACAGAAGCAAACCAAGAACTGGTTTTAGAAAATGATCGAAAAATTATTACTACGAGGATTCCTATTATCGAGGAAAATGGCACCTTGATAGGAGCGTTTGCTGTCTTCAAAGATATCACTGAAGTGGTTAATCTTGCAGAGGAACTTACAGATTTACGGGAAATTCAAACGATGCTTCAGGCCATTATTCATTCTAGTGATGATGCCATTTCTGTTGTGGATGAAAATGGCAGGGGAATTCTTATTAATCCTGCTTACTCACGGATTACAGGTCTTACACAGGAACAAGTAATAGGCAAACCTGCCACAGCCGATATTTCTGAGGGCGAAAGTATGCACATGAAAGTACTGCAAACGAGAAGAGCTGTTCGCGGGGTACCAATGAGAGTGGGACCCAGTAAACGAGAAGTTATTGTGAATGTTGCTCCAATTATTGTAAAAGGAAAGTTAAAAGGCAGTGTTGGTGTTATCCACGATATGTCTGAGATGAAATCTTTAAGCAGGGAATTAAATCGTGCACGCCAACTCATTCGCAAACTTGAAGCGAAATACACCTTTGAGGATATCATTGGCCAATCCGATGAAATGATGCTGGCGATAGAACAAGCAAAATTAGGAGCAAAAACCCCTGCAACCGTCCTCCTGCGAGGTGAATCGGGTACAGGGAAGGAACTGTTTGCTCATGCCATACATAATGCCAGTGACCGAAAATATAACAAATTTATCAGGGTCAATTGTGCTGCCATTTCGGAAACCTTGTTGGAAAGTGAACTATTTGGCTATGAAGAGGGTGCTTTTTCGGGTGCAGTGAGAGGCGGAAAAAGAGGCTTTTTTGAAGAAGCAAATAATGGGAGTATTTTTCTTGATGAAATCGGTGAGCTTCCAGTGAATACGCAGGCAAAGCTGCTCAGGGTTCTGCAAGAAAAAGAAATCATCCGAGTAGGCGGAACAAAGCCTATTTCCATTAATGTTAGGATTATTGCGGCAACTAATGTCAATTTAGAAAAAGGTATTGCTAAAGGCTCCTTTCGGGAAGACTTATATTATCGATTAAATCGTATGCCAATTCATATTCCGCCATTAAGAAAACGTATTGAAGAAATCCCTCTTTTAAATGAGCGGCTAATTCAAAAAATAAGTCAGGACTATGGAAGGAATGTAGAAGGAATTACCCCGTCTGCATTGAAGCAATTAATGGAATATGACTGGCCGGGAAACGTACGAGAATTAGAAAATATTCTTGGAAGAGCAATCATTTTTATGAAATTTAATGATCAGTTTATAGATGTGCAGCACTTACCGGAATTAAAAAATCAACAAAACCTAACGGAATCATCTGTAAGCAATCATACTGATTCCGTAGTTATGGATCGTACATTATCAGATATGATGGAAGAATTTGAGGCTAAAATTATTAAGCAGACACTTCTTCGTTTAAATGAGAATAAAACATTAACAGCAAAAACGCTTGGATTGTCTGTAAGGAATTTATATTATAAGATTGAAAAATACAAGATTGAAAAAAATAGCATGCAATAAATTTCATGTTTGAAAAAAAATGCACGCTTTAATGTGAATAGTAAAGCGTTTTCATAAACTGTGATTTGGCATGGAAATTGCATATTATAGAATGGGAGTTGCAGTAAAGGAGAAAGGGTTGATGACAACTTGTTGCTTGATTCACTAATTGACAAAGCAGCCCAAGAACGTATAAACACCGTTGCAGTTGCTGCGGCAGAAGATATAGAAGTCATTGAAGCAGTTATCGCTGCTTTAGAACAAAATCTTGCAAAATTTATTCTTTTCGGTAACGAAGAAAAAATCAAATCCATTATAAAAGAAAAACACCCAAACATTAGCGATCTTAATTTAATAGTTGTCAATGCTGATTCAATTGCTGCAGCGGCAGAATTAGCTGTAAAGGCAGTTTTTAATAAAGAAGCAAATGTCCTGATGAAAGGGAATATTCCCACAAATATTTTTTTAAAGGCAGTCCTGAATAAAGAGCATGGACTGAGGACAGGAAATGTTTTATCACATATTGCTGCATTTGAAGTTCCTGGTTTCAATCGTTTTACAATCATTACAGATGCTGCAATGAATATTGCCCCAGATTTAGAAATGAAAGCACAAATTATTAAAAATGCAGTTTCCGTTGCAAGGTCAATTGGTATAGAAATACCGAAAGTGGCACCTCTAGCTGCGGTGGAGGTAGTAAATCCGGCTATGCAAGCTACATTAGATGCTGCTGCATTAACGGTAATGAATAGACGAGGACAGATTTTGGACTGTATTGTGGATGGTCCATTAGGATTAGATAATGCTGTGTCAATGCTAGCTGCAGAACATAAAGGGATTCATAGTGATGTAGCTGGAAATGCAGATATTTTATTAGTACCAACCATTGAAGTTGGCAATGTATTATATAAATCATTAATTTATTTTGCAAATGCAAAAGTGGGCGCCGTTATTGCCGGAGCAAAAGTACCAATTGTGTTAACATCCAGATCAGATTCTGCTGAAAGTAAGCTTTATTCAATTGCACTAGCGGTATGCTGTGCTACATCAAAATAGATAGTCAATCATTTGAGGAGGAATTTTACATGGAAATTTTCAAATACCTAGAACAATACGATTATGAGCAAGTGGTATTCTGTCAGGATAAACAATCAGGATTAAAAGCAATTATTGCTATTCATGATACAACCCTAGGGCCGGCTTTAGGTGGAACACGGATGTGGACGTATGCATCTGAAGAGGCTGCCATTGAAGATGCTCTCAGACTTGCTAAAGGAATGACTTATAAGAATGCAGCGGCTGGGCTAAATCTTGGCGGTGGTAAAACTGTTATCATCGGCGATCCAAGAAAAGATAAAAATGAAGAAATGTTCCGTGCATTTGGCCGTTACATTCAAGGATTAAACGGCAGATATATTACTGCAGAAGATGTCGGTACAACAGTGGCTGATATGGATTTAATTCATGAAGAGACAGATTTTGTAACTGGAATTTCTCCAGCGTTTGGTTCATCTGGTAATCCATCCCCAGTAACAGCATTTGGTGTATACCGCGGTATGAAAGCAGCTGCGAAAGAGGCATTTGGATCGGATTCTCTTGAAGGAAAAGTAGTGGCTGTTCAAGGTGTTGGAAATGTTGCTTATACACTTTGCGAATATTTACATGAAGAAGGGGCACAGCTGATTGTAACTGACATTAATAAAGAGGCAGTTAACCGTGCGGTTGAAGCATTTGGTGCTCTAGCTGTTGATCCTGATGAAATTTATGGTGTGGAATGTGATATATATGCCCCATGCGCACTCGGAGCAACGATTAATGACGAAACCATTCCACAGTTAAAAGCAAGAGTGATTGCTGGTTCAGCGAACAATCAATTAAAGGATACCCGTCACGGTGATATTATTCATGAAATGGGTATCGTTTACGCCCCGGATTATGTAATTAATGCTGGAGGCGTAATCAATGTGGCAGATGAATTGTATGGTTATAACCAAGAGCGCGCAATGAAAAAGGTTGAACAGCTTTATTCTACCATTGAAAAAGTAATTGAAATTTCTAAACGTGACGGCATTCCAACATACGTAGCGGCAGACAGGATGGCAGAAGAAAGAATTGCAAGAATTCGTAATTCAAGAAGCCAATTTCTCCAAAACGGTCATCATATTTTAAGTCATAGAATATCAAGATAATCAACCTTTGACAAAAAATAGTATTTGGAAAGCGCTGAATGGGAATTCAGCGTCTTTGCCTTTCATGGGGCAATTAGGTTGAAAAATAAAATTGGAGGTCAAATACGTTGCACGATAATGAATATCGGATACTCGTCATCAACCCAGGCTCGACATCCACGAAAATTGGGGTTTTCGATAATGATATTTCTATTTTTGAAAAAACAATTCGTCATGATTCTGAGACAATCAACTCTTTTGCAAATATTATTGATCAATATGAATTTAGAAAAACAACAATTTTGGAAACAATGGATAATGAAGGGATCAATTTTTCCAAACTATCGGCTGTATGTGCACGTGGGGGATTGCTGCGTCCGATCGAAGGGGGTACCTATGCAGTTAATGATGTGATGTTAGCAGATTTACGATCTGGTTATTCAGGGCAGCACGCATCCAATCTTGGCGGAATCATTGCTTATGAAATTGCTTCTGGTTTAAATATTCCTTCTTATATCGTTGATCCAGTTGTTGTGGATGAGCTTGAACCAATTGCAAGAATATCTGGATTTTCCTTAATTGAAAGGAAAAGTATTTTCCATGCATTGAATCAGAAGGCCGTTGCAAGAAGAGTTGCCAAGGAGTTAGGAAAAAGATACATCGACTTAAACTTAATTGTAACCCATATGGGTGGCGGTATTACAGTGGGTGTCCATAAGCAAGGGAAGGTCATTGATGTAAACAATGGTCTTCATGGGGATGGCCCCTTCAGTCCAGAACGATCCGGTACCGTTCCTGTTGGGGATTTAGTGTCCCTTTGTTATTCTGGAGAATATTATCGGGAAGAAATTATGAAGATGCTGGTTGGTCAAGGCGGCCTTGTAGGTTATCTTGGCACCAATGATGCGGTAAAGGTAGAGCAGCGAATAGCAGCAGGCGACAAAGAGGCAATGCTTATTTATGACGCAATGGCTTATCAAGTGGCTAAAGAAATTGGGGCTGCTAGTGCTGTTCTCTCTGGAAAAGTGGATGCAATTGTTCTAACTGGGGGCCTCGCATACGGGAAAGGATTTGTGAAATCTATTACCGATAGAATCAATTGGATTGCTGATGTAATGGTTCAACCGGGTGAAAATGAACTACAAGCACTTGCTGAGGGTGCGCTTCGGGTCTTAAGAGGCGAAGAAGAGGGGAAAATTTATCCTGGGAATTTTAAAACAGTTAAAATTTAAGGTTATGGGGAGGAAAAAAGAGTGGCACAAGAATATGATTTGGTAGTTCTTGGCGGGGGAACTGGCGGCTATGTCGCCGCTATTAGGGCCTCACAGCTTGGTTTAAAAACAGCGATTGTTGAAAAAGGGAAACTTGGCGGGACCTGTCTGCATCAAGGGTGTATACCAAGTAAAGCACTGCTTAGGAGTGCTGAGGTTTTTGCAACTGCAAAGAATAGTGAGGATTTCGGGGTTATTACTAGTGATGTATCAATAAATTTTGGTAAAGTACAAGAAAGAAAAAATAAAATTATTGACCAACTTCATAAAGGTGTACAACATTTAATGAAACAGGGTAAAATCGATGTCTATGAAGGAATAGGCAGAATCTTAGGACCGTCCATTTTTTCTCCTATGCCAGGAACTATTTCAGTTGAAATGAATAACGGGGAAGAAAACGAAATGCTTCTTCCTAAAAACGTGATCATTGCAACAGGATCAAGACCAAGGACCCTTCCAGGTCTTGAGATTGATCGTGAATATGTCATGACATCTGATGAAGCATTGCATTTAGAAACACTACCTAATTCTATTATTATAGTTGGTGGTGGCGTAATTGGAATAGAATGGGCGTCCATGCTTCATGATTTCGGTGTTGATGTAACAGTTATTGAGTATGCTGACCGTATTATTCCGACAGAAGATAAAGAAATTTCAAAAGAAATGCAGCGTTTAATGAAGAAAAAAGGAATTAAACTGGTAACGAGTGCAAAAGTCCTCCCTGAAACAATGGTAAAGGACAATGGTGTTACGATTTCTGCAGAAGTAAAGGGTACAGTGAAAGAATATAAAGCTGAAAAAATTCTTGTTTCTGTAGGTCGTCGGGCAAATACAGAAGGAATTGGCTTAGAGAATACAGAAATACAAGTAGAGAATGGTTTTATTGCAACAAATGAATTCTTCCAAACAAAAGAATCACATATTTATGCGATTGGCGATGTAATTGGGGGATTACAACTTGCCCATGTGGCATCGCATGAAGGAATCATTGCTGTCGAACATATTGCCGGAAAAGATCCTTCGCCAATGCAGTATCATTTAGTTTCTAGATGTATCTATAGCAACCCTGAGGTTTCTAGTGTGGGAATAACAGAAGACCAAGCGATAGAAAACGGTCATAAAGTCAAAACAGGGAAGTTTTCTTTCCGAGCGATTGGGAAAGCGCTTGTGTTTGGAGAATCGGACGGATTTGTGAAAATTGTTGCGGATGAAGAGACCAATGATATTCTAGGGGTGCATATGATTGGACCACATGTAACTGATATGATTACGGAAGCAGGACTTGCGATGGTATTAGATGCGACCCCTTGGGAAATTGCTCATACAATTCATCCACACCCAACTCTTTCAGAAGCCATTGGTGAGGCAGCACTTGCCGTTGATGGGAAAGCGATTCATTCTTAAGTGATTTTTTTCATTCGAACATTAGGAGGTAAGAAATAGATGACAGAAAAGCGTCATGATGCTTTAGGTTTAAATGACGGAAAAGTATTGGAAATGTACGAAACTATGCTATTGGCCCGCCGTATTGATGAGCGGATGTGGTTATTAAACCGTGCCGGGAAAATTCCCTTCGTTATATCCTGTCAAGGGCAGGAGGCAGCACAAGTAGGGGCTGCATTTGCGCTTGATCGTGAAAAAGATTATGTTCTTCCGTATTATCGTGATATGGGTGTGGTCTTAACTTTTGGTATGACTCCGAGGGAATTGATGCTTTCAGGTTTTGCAAAAGCGGAAGACCCTAACTCAGGCAGCAGGCAAATGCCAGGTCACTTTGGCCAAAAGAAAAATCGGATTGTCACAGGTTCTTCTCCTGTAACAACTCAAGTTCCACACGCTGTTGGAATTGCCCTTGCCGGGAAAATGGAAAGAAAAGATCTCGTAACTTTTGTAACTTTCGGAGAGGGCTCTTCTAACCAAGGGGACTTTCATGAGGGCGCCAATTTTGCAGGTGTACATAAACTTCCTGTTATTTTTATGTGTGAAAATAACAAATACGCAATTTCCGTTCCAATTGAAAAACAATTGGGGTGTGAAAAAGTTTCCGACCGTGCGATAGGTTATGGTATGCCAGGGTTCACTGTTGATGGAAACGATCCACTAGAGGTTTATAAAGCAGTGAAGGAAGCAGCAGAGCGTGGTCGACGCGGTGAAGGACCAACGTTAATTGAAACCATTTCTTATCGTCTAACGCCGCACTCTTCTGATGATGATGACCGTTCCTACCGTGCACCAGATGAGGTTGCCAAAGCAAAAACCCAAGATCCAATTATTACCTTTGGGGCATATTTAAAGGAAACAGGTGTCATGGATGATGCGTTAGAAAAAGAAATTAATGACCGCGTAATGAAGCTTGTCAATGAGGCGACAGAATATGCAGAAAATGCACCGTACTCTGCACCTGAAGATGCGCTGAAATTTGTTTATGCGGACTTGTAAGGGGGATGAAACATGCCGATAATTTCATATATTGATGCCATTACAATGGCAATGCGAGAAGAAATGGAAAGAGATTCAAAAGTTTTTGTCCTTGGGGAAGATGTTGGATTAAAAGGCGGGGTATTTAAGGCAACCCAAGGATTATATGACCAATTTGGGGAAGAACGAGTCATTGATACACCACTTGCTGAATCAGCTATTGCTGGCGTAGGAATTGGTGCAGCGATGTATGGCATGCGTCCGATTGCCGAAATGCAATTTGCTGACTTTATCATGCCGGCAGTGAATCAAATTATTTCAGAAGCAGCGAAAATCCGCTACCGTTCCAATAACGACTGGAGTTGTCCGATGGTTATTCGTGCTCCTTATGGCGGTGGTGTTCATGGTGCACTTTATCATTCCCAATCCGTTGAGGCAGTATTTGCAAATCAGCCCGGATTAAAAATTGTTATGCCATCCACACCTTACGATGCAAAAGGACTGTTAAAGGCCGCTGTCCGTGACAATGACCCAGTATTATTTTTCGAGCATAAGCGGGCGTATCGATTAATTAAAGGTGAGGTACCTTCAGATGATTATACCCTGCCAATAGGAAAAGCAGATGTAAAGCGCGAGGGAGAAGATATTACCGTCATTACGTATGGGCTATGTGTTCATTTTGCCCTTCAAGCAGCGGAAAAATTAGCGAAAGATGGTATCTCCGCTCATATTCTTGATTTGAGAACTGTCTATCCTCTGGATAAAGAAGCCATCATTGAGGCGGCATCGAAAACCGGTAAAGTTCTCCTTGTTACAGAGGACACAAAAGAAGGCAGTATCATTAGTGAGGTTGCTGCAATTATTGCAGAAAATTGTTTATTCGAATTAGATGCGCCAATTATGAGATTAGCTGGACCAGATGTACCGGCTATGCCGTACTCGCCAACAATGGAAAAATTCTTTATGGTAAATCCTGATAAAGTCGAAAAAGCGATGCGTGAACTAGCTGAGTATTAAAACGAAAGCCCTGGCAACTGAAAGGGGTTAGGCGCCAGTGCTTGACAATAGGAGTGTGTAAATAGTGGTAATTGAACAAATTAAAATGCCTCAGTTAGGGGAGAGCGTAACCGAAGGTACGATCAGCAAATGGCTTGTATCTGTAGGAGATAAAGTAAATAAATACGACCCCCTGGCAGAAGTGATGACAGATAAGGTAAATGCGGAAATTCCATCCTCCTTTACAGGTGTAATAAAGGAACTAATTGCTGAAGAAGGGGATACCTTAGCCGTTGGGGAGCAAATTTGCACGATAGCGTTGGAAGGCGGAACAACTGAAGAGGTTTCCGAAGAAGCACCTGCTGCAGCTGGCATAAGCACACCATCAAATACTCCAGAAAATGTGGAAAAAGCTGATCATGGCAACAAAGCACGTTACTCGCCTGCTGTCCTTAAAATTTCTCAAGAACATGGCATTGATTTAACTAGGGTGTCAGGCACCGGTGCAGGCGGGCGAATTACGCGGAAAGATCTCTTAAAACTAATTGAATCAGGTAATATTCCTGAGGCAGGACAAGATGTTAAACCAAAAGCTGAGCCTGAAGTTACCAAGGTACCAAAACAAGCAACGGTTCAGCCAGTGGTCCAGTCAACGGCACCTGCTCAAGCTGTGAATATCCCAGTAGCCGTTGGCGACATTGAGATTCCAGTCACAGGTATTCGTAAAGCAATTGCCGCAAATATGCTTAGGAGCAAACACGAAGCACCGCATGCTTGGACAATGATTGAAGTGGACGCCACGAATTTGGTGGAGTTCCGTAACTCAATAAAAGATGAGTTTAAGAAAAATGAGGGCTTTAATTTAACTTTCTTTGCATTCTTTGTGAAGGCTGTTGCACAAGCGTTAAAAGAATTCCCACAAATCAATTCTATGTGGGCAGGGGATAAAATCATTCAAAAGAAAGATATCAATATTTCCATTGCAGTGGCAACAGATGACGCCCTATATGTTCCGGTCATTAAACAGGCCGATGAAAAAACGATTAAAGGGATTGCACGTGAAATATCTGAGCTTGCAGTCAAAGTGAGAACCGGGAAACTAAGATCTGAAGACATGCAAGGCGGAACCTTCACGGTGAACAATACGGGTTCTTTTGGATCTGTTCAATCAATGGGTATCATCAATTATCCTCAAGCAGCTATTCTTCAAGTGGAGTCTATCGTCAAACGGCCAGTCGTCATGAATAATGGAATGATTGCTGTTCGTGATATCGTAAATTTATGTATGTCTCTCGATCATAGAGTATTAGATGGCCTCGTTTGCGGACGTTTCTTACAGCGAGTGAAGGAAATACTAGAAAATACTTCAAAATCAACGACTTCGATTTATTAAAACAAAACAACCGCTACCAGGCATGGCAGCGGTTGTTTGTTTTTAGATTGCTTGAAATGTGTTTGTGCCATAAAATAGTTGTAGGTAGAATTATTTGAATTTTAATTCAATTAAGTCGAGAGGGGGATGAGAAGTTTGAATAATTTAAAGAACCAGTCTTTTCCTTCAATATCAGAACAAGCATGGACAGAAAAGGCAGAGCAATCCTTAAAAGGAAAATCGGTTGAATCTTTACAAACTACTACATATGAAAACATTATTTTGAAACCGCTTTATACCCGTCAAGATGAGTGTCAGGTACCGGAATACCCAGGAGGTTCGGATTTTAGAAGAGGGATTTATCCATTAGGTTACTTGACGAATAATTGGAAGGTTGCCCAAATACTTTCCTATCAATCGGTAGAAGATCTGCAGGCGAGACTCAAACAAGCATTTATAAAAGGACAAACAGCCATTTCATTCCATGTCTCGAACAGTGTCCTAGGTGGGAAGCAAAACCTAGGAAAAGTTTTAGGAGATTCATATAAGAGATATCCATTTTCAATCGACGCTAAAGAATTACAATCCACTTTTCTATCTGAATTAGAAGGAATAGTAGAACAAGAAGATGCTGGAGAAAAAATCAGTGGATACATTGGTTCAGATCCAGTTGCCATTTTTGCTAAAGAAGGAGTTATTTCAGAAGCATTTCTAAAAGACTGGGGTAAAAACATTAGTAAATCGGCTGTAAAGTTTCCTAATTTACGTACAATTCTAATTGATACAAGTGCCTATCATAATGGTGGTGCAAGTGCAGCTCAAGAACTGGGAATTGCAATAGCTGAGGGGATATTCTATCTCGAACAGCTTCAGGATTCAGGCATGGATTTAGATACAATTTTTACAAAAATGATTTTCCAATTCTCCATTGGCAGCAATTTTTTCATGGAAATCGCTAAGCTTCGAGCTGCCCGAGTCCTATGGAGCCGTGTAAGCAGTGTTTATGGAGCGAATGAA
Source organism: Bacillus sp. AFS073361 (assembly GCF_002567005.1). Classification (GTDB taxonomy): domain Bacteria; phylum Bacillota; class Bacilli; order Bacillales; family Cytobacillaceae; genus Neobacillus. The sequence goes on along the minus strand of NZ_NUZU01000032.1, from coordinate 133,798 downwards.
GATAGTTCCAGGATGAATATTTCTGTTGAAACTTCCACTTACACAAAAACTATACATGACCCATATGTTAACCTCCTAAGGGCTGGAAATGAAGCTTTTGCGGCCGTGGTTGGGGGCATTCAATACCTGCATGTGAGTCCTTTCGATGAACTCACATGTGTCACGTCGATTTCGGATAGAATTGCTAGAAATACTCAATTGCTTTTGAAAGAAGAAGCACATCTGCAAAAGGTTATTGATCCTGCAGGAGGTTCTTGGTATGTGGAGCATCTAACCAATGAACTTGCCGAAAAAGCATGGGGATTTTTTAAACATATTGACGGACATGGAGGCATGTTAGAAGTACTAAAATCCAAATGGCTGCAACAAGAAATTGAAGCGGTCTCTGAAAAAAAGATCCGTGATATCCAAACAAGAAGGAAAAGTATTGTGGGAACAAATGTCTACGCCAATCTTGATGAAGTGGTTACATATAAAAACCTGCCAGAGAAAAATTCATATTTTGCAAATGATGAAAACTCATTAATTAATATAGAGGCTATTCCAAATCGTAGATTGGCAGAACCATTCGAAGAATTACGAAAAAAGTCAGCAAATCTCGAAGGAAAAGTAGGATCTAAGCCCACTGTAGGTATGATTTGTCTCGGGGGACTAAAACAGCATAAAGCAAGACTTGATTTTATGAAGGGGTTTCTCGCAGCCGGAGGTTTGGAAGCAATTATAAGTAATTCCGTTATAACTATTGAGGATGCCAGACAATTCGTATTAGAACATCCTGCAAGCCATTATTGCTTATGCGGAACGAATGATCAATATGAAATAATGGGACATGACATTCTAAAGATTCTTAAAACTGAATATCCTGAGCGGTCTTTTTACTTAGCTGGACTGCCAGAAAAAGAAAAACAGGATCTGTGGATGGACGAAGGTATTAAGCAGTTTATCAATGTGAAAAGCAATTGCTATGAAACGCTGTTGTCCATTCTAAGTGAGTTGGAGGTGGGTAAGGTTGAAGAAACAAAAGCCTGATTTTCAAAATATATCCTTATTTGACGAACAGAAATTTATCACCAAAGAAGAGTGGCAGCAAAAAGTCGATCAAGAAATAAATGGTGCGATCGATGATTTACTGTTTGAGACGAATGAACAAATCAGTCTAAAACCGCTTTATACAAAAGAGGATCGTAATGATCTTCCGCATATTGATGATCTTCCCGGGCTCCCTCCTTATACAAGAGGTCCGTATCCAACCATGTATGTCAACCGACCCTGGACAGTTAGACAATATGCTGGTTTTTCAACAGCTGAGGAAAGCAATGCATTCTATCGCAGAAACCTAGCCATGGGACAAAAGGGATTATCAGTTGCTTTTGATTTAGCCACACATCGCGGCTATGACTCCGATCACCCACGGGTAGTTGGTGATGTCGGTAAAGCAGGTGTTGCGATCGATTCCATTCTTGATATGAAGACATTGTTTGAGGGAATACCATTAGACCAGATGTCTGTATCAATGACCATGAACGGGGCAGTTCTGCCGATCCTTGCCTTTTTCATCGTGACTGCTGAAGAACAAGGTGTAAGTCAGGAGAAACTGGCTGGTACCATTCAAAATGATATTTTAAAAGAATATATGGTTCGAAATACTTATATATATCCACCTGAAATGTCTATGAAAATAATAGCAGATATCTTTGAATATACGTCCAAACACATGCCAAAGTTTAATAGTATTAGTATTTCCGGTTACCATATGCAGGAGGCGGGAGCACCAGCTGATTTAGAGCTGGCATACACTCTTGCAGATGGTTTGGAATATGTACGTACAGGTCTTAAGGCAGGTATTGATATCGACTCATTTGCACCAAGATTGTCCTTTTTCTGGGCAATTGGGATGAATTACTTCATGGAAGTAGCTAAAATGCGCGCTGCTCGATTGATTTGGGCAAAAATGATGAAATCATTTTCTCCAAAAAACGAAAAATCATTAGCGTTACGGACACATTCGCAAACATCCGGCTGGAGTTTGACTGAGCAAGATCCATTTAATAATGTCACTCGTACCTTGATAGAAGCACATGCTGCAGCAATGGGACATACCCAATCATTGCATACGAATGCCTTGGATGAAGCAATCGCACTGCCAACCGATTTTTCTGCACGGATTGCCCGTAACACACAATTATTTTTGCAAGAGGAGACGGGGATTACTAATGTCATTGATCCTTGGGCAGGTTCTTACTATGTTGAAAAATTAACCGATGAATTGGTTAATAGAGCTTGGTCACACATTGAAGAAATTGAAAATCTAGGTGGTATGGCCAAGGCCATTGAAACTGGCCTTCCAAAGATGAGAATTGAAGAAGCTGCAGCCAGAAGACAGGCACAAATCGATTCTGGGAAGGAAACAATTATCGGTGTCAATCGCTATCGACTAGAAAAGGAAGAAGCGATTGATATTTTGGATATCGATAATACAGCAGTTCGGTTAAAACAAATTGAAAAATTAAATACATTAAAAGCTGGTCGAGATGAGAAGAAAGTAAAAGAATCGCTTACTGCATTAACGAATGCGGCGGAAACGGGTGTACAGAATTTATTAGAATTGGCTGTCCAAGCAGCAAGGGCGAGAGCCACACTTGGAGAAATTTCCGATGCAATTGAACAAGTGGCTGGCAGACATAAGGCAGTAATTCGTTCGATCAGCGGCGTTTATAGCACAGCTTTTAGCAATGAAGAAGAAATCGATGCAGTGAAAAAAATGACGGATGAATTCTTAGAAAATGAAGGCAGAAGACCAAGAATACTGATTGCCAAAATGGGTCAGGATGGCCATGACAGAGGTGCCAAAGTTATTGCTACGGCCTTCGCTGACCTTGGCTTTGATGTCGATATTGGGCCTTTATTTCAAACTCCAGCAGAAACAGCGCTGCAAGCGGTTGAAAACGATGTTCATGTGATTGGGATAAGTTCACTTGCCGCAGGTCATAAGACGCTTCTCCCGCAATTAGTCGAGGAATTAAATAAACTCGGCAGAGATGATATTTTGGTCGTGATTGGCGGGGTCATTCCGGCCCAGGATTATCAATTTTTATATGATCACGGTGCTTCAGCTATTTTTGGACCGGGGACGATTATTCCAGTTGCCGCACAAAAAGTCATCAAAGAGATTTATCACAAACTCGGTTATGAGGAAGTGTCACAATAATGACTCTTGACCAAAAGCCAGAATGGAGCGATCCAAACCAACCAGATAATTGTTCAAGTGTGATAAGAAAAGGTCAGGAGCTTGAAGAACAAACGGTATCCATCCAACCAAATATCCGTTTTCAAAAGCGGAGAAATTCTGAACCGACGGTAGAGGAGCTTTATGAAGGAGTAATAAGGGGCGATAGGAGTCTTTTAGCTAGGGCGATTACGCTTGTTGAGAGCAATGCAGAACAGCATTTTCAAAAAGCACAGCAACTCCTGCAGAAACTCCTGCCTAAAAGTGGTCAAGCTATTCGAATTGGAATAACTGGTGTCCCCGGTGCAGGGAAAAGTACTTTTATTGAGACCTTTGGTACGTACCTTTGCAGCTTAGGACATCGAGTAGCCGTATTAGCCATTGACCCAAGCTCAAGCATAAGCGGTGGCAGTATTCTTGGTGACAAGACAAGGATGGAGCATTTAGCAAGGAACCCTCGCGCCTTTATTCGTCCTTCTCCAACTGCAGGAAAACTAGGCGGGGTTCATCGGAAGACGAGAGAGGCGATGTTAATTTGTGAGGCAGCCGGTTTTGATGTCATCTTAATCGAAACTGTCGGGGTTGGGCAAAGTGAAGTAATTATTAGAGGTATGGTAGACTTTTTCATGCTGTTAGTTCTTACCGGTGCGGGCGACGAATTGCAAGGGATGAAGAAAGGGATTATGGAATTGGCTGATGCCGTCCTAGTTCATAAAGCAGATGGGGAGAACAAACCAATCGCTGAGCAGACGAGAAAAGAGTATAACCGTATCCTTCATTTTCTTCATCCAGCCACAAAGGGCTGGGCTACTAAAGCTTATACGTGTTCTTCGTTGACTCAAGAGGGGATAAGTGAGGTATGGAATGTCATACAGTCTTTTGAGCAAAAAGGTAAAACATCAGGTGTGCTAGTTGAAAGAAGAAGAATTCAGGCGAAGGAATGGCTCTATTCGATGATTACTGACCAACTTCAATTTCATTTCTTTCATCATATTGGAGTGAAAAGTGCTCTATCTACTTTAGAAAATGAAGTAATTGCTGGAGAAAAGACAGTGGCTACAGCTGTAGATGAGTTATTGACTATTTATTGGAAATAAAAGTGAAGCGGTCATTAAATTCTTCTAAAGTATTAAGATGCTTCATTTGAAAAAAACATATTTTTACTGTTAATATGTAAGTATAGGCATAAATCTAAGGAGTGAACTTAATGAGCATGGATTTTAATTTCTTTATGAATGATGTTGTGAAACAGGCACGACAAGAAATCGTGTCTGCCGGATATAAAGAATTGACAACACCTGAGGAAGTGGAAGCAGCACTTGATCAAAAAGGGACTACTTTAGTCATGATTAATTCCGTATGTGGTTGCGCTGGAGGCGTGGCGCGTCCAGCAGCAGCACATGCCCTGCATTATGATAAGCGCCCTGATCATCTTGTCACTGTTTTTGCAGGACAGGATAAGGAAGCAACTGAAAAAGCTAGAAGCTATTTCACTGGTTATCCACCATCCTCACCCTCATTTGCCCTTTTAAAGGACGGTAAGATTATATCAATGGTGGAAAGACATCAAATAGAGGGCTATGACCCTGCAACCGTTGTATCTAAACTTCAAAATGAATTTGATCAACATTGTGAAGAGGTATAATAAATGAATACGAAAAGAGCCATATCATAAGATTTGGCTTTTTTTCTTGTCGAAATGAATTTTTTAATGTATATTTATTAATTATTTCGCAATTTTAATCATAATAAAGAGGAGTATTTCATCATGAAGGATGTATTAAAAAATTATTTAGAAAAAATTCAAAATAGATTATGGGAGATAAGTGATACACTATACTATCATCCTGAATTAGGTGATCAAGAATTTGAATCTAGTAAACGGTTAATAGAGTTCCTAGAAGAACATAATTTTGTCGTTGAAAAGGGAATTGTTGGCAGGCCGACATCGTTTAAAGCCGTTTATGATAGCAAAAAGGATGGACCAACAATTGCATATTTATCTGAATATGACGCGTTACCTGAGGTTGGGCATGGGTGCGGCCATAATTTGATAGGAACCATGAGTGCTGGGGCTGGAGTGACTTTAAGTAAAGTGGTAGATGAAATTGGCGGACGTGTGGTTGTCTTAGGAACACCCGCTGAAGAAACAAATGGTGCCAAAGTGCCGATGGCTGAACAGGGCATTTTTAATGATATCGATGCTGCAATGATTTTACATCCTGCTGATGAATCCTATGAAAGTGGTGAATCTCTAGCAATGGATGCGATTCAGTTCGATTTCCGAGGCAGGACCAGTCATGCGGCGGCTTCCCCAGAGATGGGAATTAATGCACTTGATGCAGTCATTCAATTATTTAATGGGATCAACGCGCTCCGTCAACATGTGACTTCAGATGTTAGAATCCATGGAATTATTAAAGAAGGCGGAGTAGCAGCGAATATTGTCCCAGATAAAGCCGTAGCACAGTTTTATGTTCGTGCCAAAGATCGCAGCTATCTAAATGAAGTGGTTCAAAAGGTAATTGGTATTGCAAAAGGGGCATCTTCGATGACAGGGGCAGAGGTTCACATCGAAAATTATGAACTTAGCTATGATAATATGGTGACCAATCAAACACTTTCCCAGCTATTTACTGCCAATCTGTTAACTACCGGTGTGAAGCAAGTAAAGAAAGCGAAAGACTCATACGGTTCCATAGATATGGGAAATGTCAGTCATGTTGTGCCAGCCATTCATCCTTATATTGGTCTTGATTCACCTGGATTAATTGCTCACACAAGGGAGTTTGCTGACTTAACCATCACCGATAACACCCACGAGATTCTTTCAAGAGGAGCTTTGGCCCTCGCTTTAACTGGATATGATTTAATAACTAACAAAGAAGCATTGGAAAAAATGAAAAATGAATTTAGTCAAACAGTATTAAGTTAACTGTATTTTTAAAAGCATCTCTTTCTCATTGAGGTGCTTTTTTATATGTATATTAATATTATTTTAATATAATTAGGTACAGAATCTTTAGAATATTTTTATATTAGGAAAATATCTTTTCAAAATAAATTCTATGTGTTAATATTCGTTTTGTTGAATAAAAATTCAAATCAAAGAAAGCAGATATTACATATCATAGGAGGATAAATCATGAAAAAAACAATATTATTTTTTACGATGATTTTAACATTAGTGGCTTTGGCTGCTTGCGGTCAGAGCAATAAAGACGGGGCAAATGGAGAAAAAACAGCTGATAAGAAAGTACTAACGATGGCTACTTCAGCAGATTTTGCTCCATTTGAATCAAGAGACCCATCAGGTAAGGTCGAGGGCTTTGATATTGATTTAGCTAATGCCATTGCTAAAGAATTAGGTTACACACTAGACATAAAAGACATGAAGTTTGATGGGTTAATCGGTGCATTACAGGCAAAACGTGTGGACATGGTACTTGCTGGTATGTCTGCAACTGAAAAGCGTAAGCAAAATGTTGATTTCTCAACAGCATATAACCATTCAGGTGAGATGTTTATCACGCTAAAAGATTCTAAAATTAAAACAATCGATGATCTTAAAGGAAAAACAGTTGGAGTACAGTTGGGAACCATTCAAGAAGAGGGTGCAAAAACTCTTCAAAAAAAGGTTGATTTTACACTGAAGCCATTAGATAATGCAACAACTTTAATTCAAGAACTATTATCAAATCGAATCCAGGTTGCTTATATGGATAAATCTGTTGCAACAGGATATATCAAGGAACAAGGTTTAGCCGGATTTGATGATCCGACAACAAGCTCTCCAGGAATGGCCGTTGCTTTTCCTAAAGGCAGTGACTTAACTGAAAAAGTAAATAAAGTTCTTAAAGACTTAGAAGAAAATGGAAAACTTCAAGAATTAAAGGACAAGTGGTTAAAAGACCAGCAATAAGCATAAACTTAATTTCAACAAGACTAGTGCTGCAAAGAAAATTATAAAGTGAGGTGTAAGGCATGAATTTGGATTTTAGCCAAATTGTGCCTTATATTCCTTTTATTTTAGAGGGAATATGGGTTACATTAAAATTTGTTATTATTTCTATTATATTAGGTTTTATTCTTGGAACAATTTTAGCTCTATGTAAAATATCACGAATTAAAGGATTAAATTGGTTTGGGGATCTATATACATCTATTTTTCGCGGGACACCATTAATTTTACAATTGATGTTAATCTACTTTGCCATTCCGCAATTAACGGGTTATGACATTTCACCATTTTTATCATCCATCCTTGCGTTTGGCTTGAATTCATCAGCGTATGTTTCAGAGATTATCAGAGCCGGAATTCAAGCAGTTGATAAAGGTCAGACCGAAGCAGCCCAAGCATTAGGAGTTCCTTATCGTCTTATGATGAAGGACTTGATATTACCACAAGCACTAAAAAATATTTTACCTGCACTTATGAATGAATTTATAACCTTAACCAAAGAATCAGCCATCGTCTCGACGATTGGTTATTTAGACTTGATGCGCCGTGCGCAGGTTGTTGGAGCGGATACGTATCGGAATTTTGAACCACTAATTTTTGTCGGTTTTATCTATTGGATTTTAGTAATGGTGCTGACTTTGGCAGGTAAACGGTTTGAACGGAGGCTGAAGTACAGTGATTAAAGTGGAAAACCTCTATAAGCAGTTCGGTAATCACGAAGTATTAAAAAATATTTCAACAAATATTGATAGTGGAGAAGTTGTCTCGATTATTGGGCCTTCGGGTTCTGGTAAATCTACCTTTCTTCGCTGCTTAAATTTATTAGAGACACCAACCAAAGGGAAAGTTTGGATTAATAATCAAGAGCTTACCGATAGCAAAACGAATATCATGAAAGCCCGTGAACAAATCGGTATGGTTTTTCAACACTTTTATTTATTTCCACATCTGTCGGTTTTGGATAACTTAACTTATGCACCGATGAAAGTAAAAGGCGAATCGCGGGAACTTGCTGAGAAAAAAGCCCGGGAATTGCTTGCACGCGTTGGTCTTACTGATAAAGAGAAAGCCTTTCCGAATAATTTATCAGGTGGGCAGAAGCAGCGCGTAGCGATCGCTCGAGCACTTGCGATGGAACCGAAGTTAATGTTATTTGATGAGCCAACATCCGCACTTGACCCTGAAATGGTAAAAGAAGTACTTTATGTTATGAAGGATCTTGCACAATCAGGAATGACCATGGCCATTGTTACCCATGAGATGGGCTTTGCGCGCGAAGTTTCTGATAGAATAATCTTCCTAGATGATGGGGTACTACTAGAAGAAGGATCTCCAGAGGAATTCTTTAATAACCCTCGGACTAGCAGAGCGAAGGACTTTTTAGAAAAAGTATTGTAGAAAATCACAATCTTAAATATGAGACATTCTTGCAAAAGAATGCTTTAATAAGGATATGCTAAAGATGGTCTTAACGATCATCTTTTTATTTTTATGCTGTGTTAAACTAGTCTGTTGATTTCCGTTCCAGGCACTTCGCTTTCCGCTGGCGTGCCGGGGAGCCTCCTCGGCGCTTTTAGCGCCTGTGGGGTCTCCCCTGCCCCGTACTCCCNNCCCGCAGGAGTCTTCGTGCCTGGAACGAAGAGAAACCGTGTGTCAAAATCAACATTAATCTTTAACACAGCCTATTTTTTAATAATTTGGAGAGGTACCTATGAAATTTCGGATTGGATATCGGACAATTAAAACAGCTATTGGGACAGCCATTTCAATTTTACTTGCTCAGCAAATAGGACTGCAGAACTTTGCTTCTGCAGGAATACTGACCATATTATGTATCCAGGTGACAAAGCGGAGGTCGTTCAGAACAGCATGGGCTCGCTTTTTAGCCTGTGTATTAGCAATGCCTTTTTCTGCCGTTTTTTTTGAACTAATCGCTTATCATCCAATTGTAATTGGGATTATGTTATTTTTCTTTATCCCAACGATTGTCATGTTGAAGGCTCCTGACGGAATTGTGACAAGCAGTGTTATTATTTTACATATTTATATGGCAAAAAAAATAACCTTGGCCATTTTTCTAAATGAGCTTGGGGTAATCACGATTGGTATTGGGGTCGCATTACTTATTAATCTTTATATGCCGAGCGTTGAGAAAAAACTAAAGGATTATCAAAGTGAGATTGAGGAGAATTTTAGAATCATCTTCGTTGAAATGGTACGTTATTTACGGACTGGGGATAGTAATTGGGATGGTAAAGAGATTACGGTTGGTGCGCGTCTACTTGATGAAGCGATAGCCATAGCCCTTCAGGATGTTGAAAATCATTTTTTACGAGATGAGAATATATATTTTCATTATTTTAAAATGAGACAAAAGCAATTTGAAATTATCGAACGTGTCTTACCAATTGTCACTTCCCTTACCCGGACGGTAAAGCAAGGGCATATGGTAGCGGAGTTTCTGGAAGAACTTTCTGAAAATGTCCATCCTGGAAATACAGCTTATATATATCTTGAAAAATTAAGAGAAATGAAAAAGGAATTTGAGGAAATGGAGCTCCCAAAGACAAGAGAAGAATTTGTAACGAGGGCAGCTCTGCTGCAGTTGGTAAATGAAATGAACGAATATCTAATTATTAAAAGTTCATTTAAGGGAATAAAAACAGGGGTTAAAGTGAATGAACAGAAGGAGATTGAAGCAAACTAGGGAAAAAAAGGCAGGTGGCTGCTTTGATAAAAATTTTATCGCCAATCCTGATTGCTTTTTTCATGTCACCACTTTGGCCTTTGGGGCCAAACCCTATGCCAGGTGATCCATTTCTTATTGTGAATAAAAGTAAAAATGAAATGGCTTTTATTAATGAAAACAAAGTACAAACGGTTGTAAGTGTCGGAACGGGAAAAACACAAGAGCTGACACCTGAAGGTCTTTTCACCATTACAGTAAAGGCCAAAGAACCTTATTTTCGGAAAGGGAATATCCCTGGAGGAGATCCTAAGAATCCACTGGGAGCGAGGTGGATTGGCTTTGATGCAAAGGGAACAGATGGAAGAATCTATGGCATCCATGGAACAAATCAGCCTGCTTCAATCGGCAAATATGTCTCCCAAGGCTGTATCCGCACCCAAAATGAAGTGGTTACCTCACTATATCCGATCATTCCATTAGGAACAAAAGTATTAGTTATTTCTTCAAAAAAATCATATGAGACACTAGCAAAAGATCATGGAGCAATAAAATAGGAAAAGGGACTGTCCGAACAGTCCCTTTTCCTATTTCTATCTATAGAAATGAACCTATTCCTATTAGGAGAGTTGAGGCAAGCACAGCAAATAACATTAAATAAACAATGATTTTCCTCGATTTCTTACTATTCAATATGGGTACCTCCCTTAACATTTTGAAACTTTACTTATATTGTACAAGGAAATGCAAAAATGAACAACGGAACAACTAAGTAATTAAGGAAGGATTTATGAACTTTTTAACGAATAAGATTATTGTCGAATAAATTTTAATTTTTAGAACAGAGGGGTAAAAATGATTAAAAAAGTCGACCATATTGGGATTGCAGTGAAGTCTCTTGAGAAAACGCTTTCTTTTTATACCGATGTGTTAAATCTGCCTTTGGTAGGGATCGAAGAGGTGGATACTCAAAAGGTAAGAGTTGCCTTTTTACAGGCAGGAAGTACTAAGCTTGAACTGCTTGAGCCCACTTCAGAGGAAAGTACCATTGCCAAATTTATCGAAAAACGCGGTGAGGGAATCCACCATGTTGCCCTTGGGGTGGATTCGATCGAAGAAAGAATTCGCGAAATGAAGGAAAAAGGGATACGTATGATTGATGAGCAGCCAAGAGCTGGGGCTGGTGGGGCAAATATTGCTTTCATGCATCCAAAATCGACATCTGGGATTTTATTCGAGCTTTGTGAGAAGAAAGGGATGAAGGGGTAAAATGATAGACATCTATGAAAAAATAAATGAGTTGTATGATAAACGTCGTGAGGTTGAGTTGGGCGGCGGCGATGAGAGAATTGAGAAACAGCATCAAAAAGGCAAATTGACTGCTAGGGAGAGAATCGATCTTTTAGTAGACAAAGGCACATTTTTTGAACTAAATCCTTTCATTGAGCACCGTACAAATGATTTTGGTCTAGATGAGCAAAAGGGGCCAGGGGACGGAGTGGTGACTGGTTACGGAAAAGTAAATGGTCGGCCTATTTATCTTTTTTCCCAAGATTTTACTGTTTTTGGCGGAGCATTAGGGGAAATGCATGCCAAGAAGATTGCTAATGTCATGGATTTAGCAGCGAAAAATGGAGCCCCTTTTGTCGGTTTAAATGATTCCGGCGGGGCACGCATTCAGGAAGGCGTTGTCTCATTAGATGGGTATGGACATATTTTTTACCGAAATGCAATTTATTCCGGTGTCATTCCGCAAATCTCGGTAATTATGGGTCCATGTGCGGGCGGTGCTGTCTATTCACCAGCGATTACTGATTTTGTATTTATGGTGGAAAAGTCGAGTCAAATGTTTATTACTGGACCTAAAGTCATTGAAACAGTGACAGGTGAGAAGATTTCAGCAGAAGAATTGGGTGGGGCGAATGTCCATAGCTCCATTAGTGGAAATGCCCATTTTCAGGCTGATTCAGAAGAAGTGGTGTTACAAAACGTCCGCAGGCTGTTAAGCTATCTTCCGCAGAATAATGAAGAGAAGGCTCCTAGGTTTGAGGTAAAGGATGACGAAGATTATCGTCCGGATTTAATGGATGTTATTCCATTTGATACGGTTCGTCCGTATGATGTCCGCAATGTCATCGAGCAGGTGGTTGACGAGAGCAGTTTCATGGAAGTTCAAAAGGATTTTGCTAGAAATATCGTGGTTGGATTTGCGCGAATTAAAGGTGAATCTGTAGGTCTTGTTTGTAATCAGCCAAAGGTGATGGCTGGCGGCCTGGATATCGATTCTTCTGATAAAGCGGCGCGATTTATCAGAACCTGTGATTCTTTTAATATCCCAATCATCACTTTTGAGGATGTGACAGGCTTCTTCCCTGGAGTCAAGCAGGAACACGGTGGAATCATTCGCCATGGGGCAAAAATCTTATTTGCTTATTCCGAGGCGACCGTTCCGAAGTTAACAGTGATCTTAAGAAAAGCTTATGGCGGTGCCTATGTTGCGTTAAACAGTAAATCAATTGGTGCTGATTTGGTATTTGCCTGGCCTAATGCTGAAATTGCAGTTATGGGACCTCAAGGAGCCGCTAATATTATTTTTGCGAAGGAAATTAACAATAGTGAGAATCCAGAACTGACAAGACAGCAGAAAATTGATGAATACCGTGAAAAGTTTGCCAATCCCTATGTGGCAGCGAGCAGAGGAATGGTCGATGATGTGATTGACCCACGCGAAACTAGAATGAAAATTGTCCAAGGCTTAGAAATGCTTAGAACCAAAAAAGAGTCAAGGCCATACAAAAAACATGGGAACATCCCGCTGTAATTAACCTCTCTTTTAACCTTTTTGGATGTGCTCTCTATCATTTGATGATACTTTTATTAAAAGGTATACTAAAATAGGAAAAGCAAAAGCGACATTGGCGCTTAGAGCTGGACAATGAGTACATAATTGGAGGTTCAATATAATGGTTAATCAGGAACGTCTATTGAATGAGTTTTTAGAACTTGTGCAAATTGACTCAGAAACAAAATTTGAAACCGAAATTGCCAAGGTGTTAAAACAAAAATTTACAGAACTTGGTCTTGAAGTGTTTGAAGATGATACGACTGCGGTGACAGGGCATGGTGCAGGCAATCTGGTTTGTACGCTAGCGGCAACTAAAGAGGGCGTTGACCCGATTTATTTTACTTGCCATATGGATACTGTTACACCAGCTAAAGGTGTAAAGCCTTCTATAAAAGACGGCTATGTGGTTACGGATGGCACAACAATCTTAGGTGCCGATGATAAAACTGGAATTTCTGTTATGCTTGAAACCATCCGTCAGTTAAAAGAACAAAACATCCCGCATGGTCTAATTCAATTCGTGATTACTGTTGGGGAAGAGTCAGGTCTTGTCGGTGCAAAAGCACTTGATTCCTCACTGATGAAAGCAAAATTCGGTTACGCATTGGATAGCGATGGCCTAGTTGGTAATGTAGTTGTAGCTGCTCCAACACAAGCAAAGGTTAAAACCATTATTTACGGAAAAACAGCTCATGCAGGTGTTGCACCTGAAAAAGGTGTTTCCGCGATTACGATTGCAGCAAAATCGATTGCGAGGATGCCGTTAGGAAGAATCGATCACGAAACAACGGCTAACATTGGACGCTTTGAGGGTGGTCAAGCAACCAATATCGTTTGTGACCGTGTGGATATTTTAGCTGAGGCCCGTTCTCTGATTCCTGAAAAAATGCAAGCGCAGGTAAGCAAAATGAAGGAAGCATTTGAAACAGTGGCAGCAGAAATGGGCGGCAGAGCTGAGGTTAATGTGGAAGTCATGTATCCAGGATTTAAGTTTGGCGAAGGCGATCATGTTGTCGAAGTGGCTCGTAAGGCTGCTGCAAAAATCGGCCGTAGTTGTGAGCTTCAGCATAGCGGGGGCGGCAGTGATGCCAACGTATTTGCTGGCTTTAATATTCCAACTGTCAATCTAGCTGTTGGCTATGAAGAAATTCATACAACCAATGAACGCATGCCAGTGGAAGAATTGTATAAGCTGGCAGAAATGACACTTGCTATAATCGATGAAGTGGCAAATCAATAATCTTATGGAGGAGAACCTAACCGCGGTTCTCCTTTTTGATATACTAAGAGAAGAAAAAGTGAGTTAAGGAAGTGCGAGCATGAAGGAAATGTACCCGAAAAACGGAAGAGTTATTTTACATGTAGATATGAATAGCTTTTATGCATCCGTTGAAATGGCCTATGACCCTAATCTGAAGGGGAAACCACTTGCAATCGCTGGTAATGTCGAGGAACGCAGAGGAATCATTGTCACCTGCAATTACGAGGCAAGAAAATTCGGTGTCAAAACAACGATGGCGCTTTGGGAAGCGAGAAAGCTATGTCCCCAGTTAATCGTCATGAAACCGAATTTTGAGCGCTATCGTGCAGTTTCTATTGCTATGTTTGAAATTCTCAGACATTATACGGAAATTGTTGAACCTGTTTCGATTGATGAAGGATACTTAGATATTACAGAAAGCTTTGAAAAGGGGAGTCCAATTGAAATCGCTGAAAGTATTCAAAAAAGGATATTGGAACAATTAGATATTCCTTGCAGTATAGGGATAGCACCTAATAAATTTTTAGCGAAAACCGCATCCGATATGAAAAAGCCAATGGGGATTACCATTCTTCGAAAACGTGATATTCCCATAGATCTTTGGCCGTTGAACACAAACGAAATGCATGGCGTCGGAAAAAAGACAGCGGAAAAATTACAAACAATTGGGATTCATACCATTGGTGAGTTAGCAAATGGAAATGAGATTCAACTGAAAACACTGCTTGGGATTAATGGAATTCGATTAAAAGAAAGAGCCAATGGGATTGATCATCGCCCAGTTGATCCGGAATCAATTGAGGAATTTAAGAGCATTGGAAATTCAACAACCCTTCCTCGGGATGTTAGTAATCAACAGGAACTACTTCGTGTATTAACATCATTAGCTGAAACGGTTTCCGTTAGACTGAAGCGAAAGAAGGTCCTTGCAGGAACGCTTGGAATCACCATCCGATATAAGGATCGAAGAACGATTACTAGAAGTAAAAAACTTCCGAACCCTATTAATCATAAAGATGAGATATCTTCATTTGCTCAGCAGATTTTCCTGAAAGCTTGGAATGGCGATGCTGTTCGACTGTTAGGAATCACAGGCACCGATTTAGTGGAGCATACCCGAGCCTTTAAACAGCTAGATTTATTTTCTTATGAAAAGGATGCCAAAAAAGAGCCTTTACTAAATACTCTATCTAGTCTTCGTGAAAAATACGGAAAAAAAATCATTGAAAATGCGGGGGAACATCAAGCCCCTTCCTCGGATAATATCGGTACTGGAACGAGCTTTAATAAAGACTTTCTCCAAACTCTTCCCAAAAAAAATAATGACCCAGACTAAAAAGCACCACTTTTGCTTTCATAACAAAAGTAGTGCTTTTTGAATTTCTTATTTACAAATATCTACTTCTAAATCTGTTACCGGCCACCAGAAGAAGCCGTCTTTTTCTAAAAGCTCATCCGCCTTTTTTGGTCCCATGGTTCCAGATTGATAATTTGGAAAGTTGTCAGCCTTGTTATTTTCCCAGACTGCGGAAATTTTATCCACAAAACTCCAAGAATAGGCAACTTCATCCCAATGCGTAAAATTCGTGGCATCGCCCCGCATGCAATCGTAAAGAAGCTTTTCATAGCCTTCAGGCGTGTTCATCGCATGGATGCCGGTGTTGGCAAAGCTAAGTTTTACCTCCTGTGCATCTAAGTGTCCGCCAGCTTTCTTAGCGTTTAGATGCAACGTAATTCCTTCTTCAGGTTGAATATGAATCACTAGTAGATTTGGATTTAACATTTTTTCCGTTTGATAATATAAATTCATTGGAATATCTTTGAATTGAACCACAATTTTGGTTGATTTTGTTGACATTCTTTTTCCTGTCCGAATGTAGAACGGAACACCAGCCCAGCGGAAATTATCAATCATGATTTTACCGGCAACAAAAGTTTCTGTATTCGATTCTTTGTCCACCATCGTTTCATCACGGTAGGCAGGAACTGGAACATCCTCAATCGTACCCTCGCCGTATTGGCCGCGGACAAAATAATTATTAACCTCTTCTCCTTCAACCGATCGAAGTGCACGAAACACACGAACTTTTTCGGAACGAATTTCATCGGTAGAGAGGTTGATTGGAGGTTCCATCGCAAGCAAGGCTACCATTTGCATCATGTGGTTTTGAAGCATATCTCTAAGGGCTCCGCTTGTTTCATAATAGCGTCCCCGTTCTTCAACCCCGAGTATCTCACTTGAGGTAATTTGGATGTTTGAAATATAACGGTTATTCCAAAGCGGTTCAAATATAGCATTGGCGAATCGTATTACTTCTATATTCCTCACCATTTCTTTTCCTAAATAATGATCGATACGATAGACTTCTTTTTCTTTAAATGCACTTCTAATTTGTCTATTTAACTCGATGGCAGATTCTAAGTCATGTCCAAATGGTTTCTCAATGACAAGGCGTTTATAGCCCTTTACCTCTGTAAGTTTGTCTGATTTTAAGTGTAAAGCAATCGTTCCGAAAAATTCAGGAGCCATTGCAAGGTAAAAGATACGATTGCCTTCTAATTGATAGTTTTCATCAATCTCATCCGCTAAATTTTTTAACAAAGCGTAAGAGTTGGAATCACTAACATCATGCGATTGATAGTAAAAATGCGAGATAAAATCATCAATCTTATCTTTATTTCCTAAGGCTGAGATGACCGAGTCTTTGACTGAATGCTGAAATTCATCATTGGATAGCGATCTTCTTGCAACCCCAATCACCGCAAATTTAGTTAATTTTCCTTTCTCATATAACCGGTAAAGGGAAGGAAACAACTTCCTTTTTGCTAAATCACCAGTCGCACCAAAAATCATAATTAATGAAGTCATGTTTCCAGTTTGCTCCAAAGTAAATACCTCTTTTCTGTTTATGTAAAAATGTATATTGCTCTTATGTTTATATTGTTTGATTTTATCTCATTCGACTAGACTTCGCAAAAATAATACAACGCAATTTGACAATTTTTTTTATTTTTCACAAAATAATCCCTGATATTCACTAATTACTAGCTGCCCATGGAGGAGAAAATAATATTTTTTTGTGCTATATTATCAATATTGGAAACCAAGGAACGGAATTTGAGAGGAGTTTATGATTGTGGATATTTTTTTCCTAGGAACAGGGGCTGGAATGCCGGCAAAACTCCGCAATGTCACGTCCATTGCACTGAAATTGCTTGAGGAGCGGGGGGCGGTTTGGTTATTCGATGCCGGTGAGGCTACCCAGCATCAAATTTTGCATACTCCCATAAAACCACGGCGAATAGAAAAAATCTTTATTACACATCTTCATGGTGATCATATCTACGGGCTGCCAGGATTATTATCGAGCCGCTCTTTTCAAGGAGGGGAATCAGAGGTAACCGTTTATGGCCCCAAAGGGATAAAAGACTATATTCATGTCAGTCTATCAATAAGCCAGACTTATTTGAAATATCCTTTAGTTGTCATTGAAATTGAAGAGGGAATTATTTTTGAGGATGAGCAGTTTTTAGTGGAATCCCGCCGGCTAGACCACGGTATACCTTCCTATGGGTATCGGATAGTAGAAAAGGACAGGCCTGGAACATTACTTGCTGATAAATTGAAAGAAGCAGGGGTCCAGCCGGGGCCAATCTTTAGAAAAATTAAAAATGGTGAAGCTGTAACTCTTGATGATGGCAGAACGATTGATCCAACTGAGTTTCTTGGTCCTGAACAGAAGGGGAGAGTTGTGACGATTTTAGGGGATACCCGCTACTGTGAAAATGCAATTTCATTGGCTATAAATGCCGATCTTTTGGTACATGAAGCGACTTTTTCTGCTCATGAAGAAAAGCTGGCCCATGACTATTTTCATTCAACCACACATCAGGCTGCAGATGTTGCAAAGAAGGCCCATAGTAAATTGTTGTGTCTTACACACATAAGCTCTCGTTATGACCGCAATGCATGGCAAGAGTTAGTAGATGAGGCGAAAGAAGTATTTCCGAATACGGATATTGCTGAGGATTTTAAAGAAATAAAGCTGCCACTTAAATAATATAAAAACGCACTTACCTAAGTTATAGGTAAGTGCGTTTGATTTAAATGGTTCAAATCCAGCCGCGTTCGTATTGTTTTGGTCCTTCAATATTTACACCAAGCTCCTTCGCTGCAGTCCTCGGCCAATACGGATCACGAAGCAATTCACGAGCTAAAAAGACTAAATCGGCTCTT
This sequence comes from Bacillus sp. AFS073361, assembly GCF_002567005.1. Taxonomy (GTDB): domain Bacteria; phylum Bacillota; class Bacilli; order Bacillales; family Cytobacillaceae; genus Neobacillus. The sequence goes on along the minus strand of NZ_NUZU01000032.1, from coordinate 115,582 downwards.
TCATTTTGTAAGATTTCCTCCGCTTGAATCCCCGTAGTGATTAATCCTACCGCACCGGTGGGAATGCTGGCACCATTCTTAATGGTTTCCGAGTATCTTACTTGGTATCCGGGATATACGTCAATATGGGCAGGGACAAGCGCACCAGAACTTACATCGATTAAATCGACACCTTGTTCTTTCATCCATTGACTATAATGTATGTAATCATTTGGAGACAATCCTTCTTCGTGGTAATCATGTGCGGAAACTCTCACAAATAATGGACCATCCCAAACGGTTTTTACGGCATCAATCACATCGCGGAGGAATCTGTAGCGGTTCTGTGCTGATCCCCCGTATTCGTCAGTTCTTTTATTGGATAGCGGCGAAAGGAATTCGTTGATAAGATATCCATGAGCACCATGGATTTCGATTACATCGAAACCAGCTTTTGCAGCACGCTCTGCGCCTTTTTTAAATGCTTCGATTGTTTCTTCGATATCTGTTTTGGACATTTCCTTTGGCGTTTTCATTTTCTCATTAAAAGCTAATGCAGATGGAGCAAGAATTTCACCTTCTAACACTGCTTTTCTGCCAGCATGGGCGAGTTGAATGCCTGTTTTGGCTCCATGCTCTTTCATTAGACTTACAAGCTCAGTGAAGCCCTCTACATGCTTATCACTCCAGATACCTAAATCACGAGGTGTAATTCTCCCTTGAGGTGCTACCGATGTTGCTTCAACAATAATCAGCCCAACCTGGCCAACTGCCCTGCTTGTATAGTGAGTGCGATGCCAGTTTTGTATATGTCCATCTTCGTTATGGCTCGAATACATGCACATGGGTGCCATGACAACTCGATTTTTAAATGTGACATCCTTTATGGTATAGGGGGAAAATAGTTTTACTGCCATTTTAGAAGCCTCCATAAAATTAAATAATAAACATTCCTTTTTAGTATAACAAAAGGAATGTTTTATTGAAAAAAAACAGTTTCTATTCTTTCTCTCGGAGTTCGCTTAACCGATAGGTGGTTCCCCTCCAAACAATCCCGCCGCGCTTAAAGGTTAGAAGGCTTGCCCGGATAATTGAATAAATAAATAGTAAGGCAGTGATTGGCAAAACCAAAAACATGAGCGGAGAGAATAAGGTTAGTTTTTTTATGACCATTACATAAAGTATTCCACTTATTATTATATTTCCGATGGATAATAGGGCAACAGTCTTGTTCCCGGAAAAAATCATCAAAAAGGGCAGAACGTTGGTGATAAATACACCGAGGATTGCAAAAATTACCATACTGATTCGGTAGTGTAATCCGGCAAATGTATTCTTTTCTAGCCCGATGAAGGCCTCCTTTAAACTTCCATACCATTCTACTTCGATTAAATGTAATGCAGTTATGATTCTTTGTCGATAACCAGCCTTTTTCATCTTCATCCCAAGCTGTAAGTCATCATCCGGGCGCATTTTTATTCTTTCATGTGTTCCGAATGACTCATAAGATTCTTTTAAAACAAGATTAAATGCGCCGATTCCTGTTCCAATCTTTGATTTGGGGTTGTTAGCTAACCACGGGCGTTTGAAATATGAAAAGCCAAACAGGAAAAAGGCAACAAATGATTTTAACCAAAACCGTTTAGCGCTTAAGTTTGGCGCTGCAGTTAGGTGATCCAATTTATTTCTTTCAAAATAATGGAGCGCTTTTGCGAATGCTTGTTTTTCAAAATGTATGTCGGCATCTGTAAACAATAGCCATCTACCTGAAGCATGACATGCACCAGTGTACAAGGCGTTATTCTTCCCAAGCCAGCCCTTAGGTAATTTCTCAATATGGATAACCCTTATGCGTGGGTCTCTTTTTGTTAATTCTTCCATAATAGTACCTGTGGCATCAGTGGACCGATCATTGACGAGAATCCATTCCACATTTTTGTAGGTTTGCTCTAACTGGCTGAGGATGCTTGCAGCAATCTGCTTTTCCTCATTACGGGCAGCAACTACTACAGTCAACAATGCTCCTTGCGCTAAGTCTTCCTCTTTTTCTAATGGATCTATTTTTCGCAGCCCAATCATTCCGTCTATAAGAAAGATAATCCAGACTAGAATTCCTAATGAAAATAAAATCGTTAGCATGCATGACACTTCCCTAGCCTTTTCTTTTCTAATAAGAAAGTATAAGTTTTGAACTTAGATTACTGTCTAGCTCCAGGCCATACGCCGCTGACCAGGGCGCTTGCGCTTTTCTTATTAGTTTAATGTAATAAAGGCAAAAATCCAATTTAGGAAGGTTGGTCGGCAGTTTGAAGCTTAGAACTTAATTCAGTTCCCATTTTTTTAGATTGGGCCGTTGCTGCTTTGATACATGAAATGAAGGCCTCTTGTACCCCGTGTTCCTCAAGCACTCGAATCCCAGCTTCTGTTGTTCCTCCAGGGCTTGTTACATCTTTACGCAACTGGGTAGAAGATTTACTTGAGTTTTTGACCATTTCTGCTGCACCAAGCAGTGTTTGTACAATCAATTCACTGGCCATATCTTTTTCAAGACCAACTTCAACGGCACTTTTCTCCATTGCTTCAATTAGATAATAAATATAGGCAGGGCCGCTGCCGGAAAGTCCAGTTACGGCATCTAATTGTTCTTCTTCCACAACGGAAGCCATGCCGACGGTTCCAAATAAGGTTTTAGTTGTTTCTAACTGAGAATCGGTAACACGATGATTCACGGCAACAGCAGTGGCTGATTTTCCAACCGCTGCCGAGGTATTTGGCATGGACCTTACAATCGCAAGTGGGATTCTTGCCAATGTTTCAATGGTATCCATGGATACACCTGCTAAGACAGAGACGACAAGCATCTCCTCAGTTAAGTGTTCACGAATCGATTGAATAGCAGTCGCGACGTCTTTTGGTTTCATGGCTAACATCACAATGTCTGTTTGATCAAACAGTTCATTCAAATTATAAGTCGTTCGAATTCCATAACGTGTTTCTAATGTTGCTAATCTTTCTTGATTAGAATTGTTTGTGATCCAAATATTTTTTTTATCAATAAAACCATTTTCAAGAATTCCAGAAATGAATGCTTCAGCCATCGATCCTGCGCCAATAATTGCGATTTTTTTCATGTTTATTCCTCCTTTATTTTACCGAAAACATAAAAAAACCCTTCATCCATAAAGGACGAAAGGTTTCGCTTCCGTGGTACCACCTTCATTTACCCTTGCTTAAATTTCAAGAAGGGTTCACTCGACTCCGATAACGCCGGATGTGCGTTAGGTTTTCCTAAGTGCTCCTAAGGTAGGTTCAATGATTAAGAGGGCGGTGAAGTCTTTCAGCCATCGAACTTCACTCTCTTTCGCCATTTCTCATTTACTGGCCTTATTCATCGCTTTAGCGAATCAAATTTTTACTAGATTATGCAAGATAAACAACCTATCTGTCAATAGATAAATTTAGCGAATTTTTTATTTTTTCTAAAAAATTATGCAGAAATAATGACAATTGGTTAAAAAGTCGCTACACTTTAGTATATATAATAAATGTCACATAATGTTCGTATTTATACCATTGGATTCTTTATTCAAAAATAATGATAAGGGGTTTTAGGAATGACAAAATGGAAAGACGGAATAGCAAAAATTACGGTGCCGACTCCTTTTGCGGTTGGGGATGTCAATGTTTATTTGATTAAAGACGAGCGCTTAACACTTGTTGACGCGGGAGTGAAAACGGAAGAGTCCTGGTTGTCGTTTAAGGAGCAATTAGAGGATTTAGGCTTAAGTCCTGGTGATATCGAGCAGGTGATTCTAACGCATCATCACCCTGATCATGTTGGTATGCTTGATTACTTTCCAGACACCTTAGAAGTATATGGTCATCAACTGAATGAACGATGGATTCATCCCACTGAAGCTTTTTTTCAAGAGCAAGAAGAATTTTTTCGTGTGTATTTTCTAGAATTCGGTCTGCCTGAAGAATACTTTCCTTTGCTTTCAGATTTAAGAAAAACATTGAAATATTCTTGCAACCGCTCATTGACTGGCCATCTTGTTGAGGGAATGAGACCTCCTGGGCTTAATGAATGGCAGGTCATTGAAACACCGGGGCATGCCCAAAGCCATATTGCCCTCTACCGGGAAAAGGATGGAATTTTAATTGGCGGAGATTTAATTTTAGCACATATCTCACCCAACCCATTGCTAGAGCCGCCAGCCCCTGGGGAAACAGAGAGACCGAAGCCACAGCTGCAGCATAATGACTCAATGAAGAAGCTGCTTTCGTATCCCATTCAATGTGTCTACACAGGGCATGGGGAGGAAGTTTATAAGTTAGCAGAGTTGGTTGATAAACGATTGGTGCGGCAGCACGAGCGGGCCATGACGGTTCATAGCTGGTTAAAAGAAGAAGAGATGACCGTATTTGAAATCTGTAAACGCTTGTTTCCGTCGGTTTACCAGCGCGAACTGATGCTGACCATTTCCGAAACCGTCGCACAACTTGACTATTTATCATCTATTGGGGAGATTAGTAGTAAGGGGACGAATCCTGTTCTTTTTCAGGCTAAAATTTAGTTGGAATCAACTCAGATGAGGTGTAGAAATGGTTAGGGAACAATTAAAAGGTAAAAATATCGTGATTACTGGTGCATCAGGAGGTATCGGAGCAGAAATCGCTAAACTTTGTGCTTCTAGCGGGGCCAATCTTGTGCTATTAGCACGAAGTATTAGTAAGCTCGAGCAATTGCGAATGGACCTCCAGCAAAAGCATCCCGTTAAAGTTGCTGTTTATCAGTTGGATGTGTCGGAAACAGCTGAGGTAAAGAAGGTTTTTCAACGGATTTTCGATACAATCGGGGATATTGATATCCTTGTTAATAATGCCGGCTTTGGAGTCTTCCGTGAAGCCCATCTGGCGACATTGGATGAAATTAAAGGCATGTTTGATGTCAATGTGGTTGGGCTGATGGCCTGCACAAGCATGGTGCTGCCGAAAATGCGTGAAAGGCGTTTTGGCCATATTATTAATATTGCCTCTCAAGCTGGGAAAATTGCCACACCCAAATCAAGTGTCTACTCGGCCTCAAAGCATGCGGTTCTTGGTTACACCAACTCATTGCGGATGGAATTAGCAGATGTTAATGTACTTGTAACCTCTGTGAATCCTGGTCCAATCGCTACCAATTTTTTTAATATTGCTGACGAAAAAGGCACCTATGTTAAAAATGTGCAGAGATTTATGCTCAAGCCCGAGTATGTCGCCGAGAAGGTCATTGACAGTATGCTGACGAAAACAAGGGAGATTAATTTGCCGCGTTGGATGAATATGGGGAGCGTTGTGTACGTACTCTTCCCCCGACTGTTTGAACGGATTGGCAGACGGGCTTTTAATCAGAAATAAACAATGAAGTAGAAAGCCTCTCATCAGGGGCTTTTTTTGTTTTGATGGCATAATTAGCCTGTTAAAAATTCATACACTGTATCATTGATGACCTCGTATAAGTCTGCAGTTGGTTCGTCCTCTTTTAATTGGATAATTCGCTTTGTGAGCATCTCCAAATCCTTTTCACCAATAGGCATGGAGTCCGCTTCGTAATATTGTTTAAAACAATTTTTAATCATCTTCGCGACTAGTTTTTTATCCATAAACATGCACCTCACTCACATTATACTATTTTTTATCCAGTTTCCATAAATGAATAAATGCCGAAAAATTTCCATTGAATACGAACGCATATTCGCTTATGATAGTGAATATAATAAAAAGGAACGAATGTTCGATATTTAAGTTGTGAGGGATCAGTCATGGTGGATTACAGCGTACTGCCACAAAATAAAATTTTATGTGTGGACATGAAGAGTTTTTATGCCAGTTGTTCGGCTGTCATGCACGGCCTTGACCCAATGGAATGTTATTTAGCCGTTGTCGGTCAAAAAGAGCGGCAGGGAAGCATTGTCCTGGCTGCTTCACCGCGAATGAAAAAAGAATTTGGCATCAAAACGGGTTCGCGAATGTTTGAGATTCCCAATGACCCGAGGATTCAAATTGTGGAACCGAAAATGGCAACCTATTTGCGAATTGCGACAGAAATTTCGCGTGTATTTAATCGCTATGTTCCAAAAGAAGCAATTCATGTCTATAGCGTCGATGAAAGCTTTATTAAAGTGGATGGTGCGATGCAGTTGTGGGGGGATGCCCACACGATTGCCCGAAAAATAAAGAATGATATTGAACGGGAGTTTCAATTGCCATGTGCCGTTGGAATTGGCCCGAACATGCTACTGTCGAAGCTATGTCTCGACCTTGATGCCAAGAAAAAGGGAGTGGCCGAGTGGACATATGAAGATGTCCAAACCAAGCTTTGGAAGCTGTCTCCGCTTAGAGAAATGTGGGGGATCGGCAGGCGCGTGGAAAAAACATTAAATGGGATGGGCATTTTTACTGTCGGTCAACTCGCTCGCTATGATTTAGAAACGTTGGAAAAGAAATTTGGCATCATGGGAAACCAGCTTTATTATCATGCCTGGGGTGTTGATCTCTCTGAATTGGGTGCATCGCTTATTCAAGGGCAGATTAGCTTTGGAAAAAGTCAAATTCTGTTAAGGGACTATAAAGAGGAAGCGGAAATTAAGACGGTCATTTTAGAAATGTGTGAGGAGGTAGCAAGGAGGGCACGGACGCATCGAAAGGCAGGGAGAACGATTAGTCTCGGAGTCGGCTATAGCCAGGATGAATTTGGCGGCGGTTTTCATCGCTCGAGAACGATCGGACAGCCAACAAATGTGACGATGGAGCTTTATCGTGTTTGCCTTGAATTATTTCATGAGCATTATACCGGAAAGACGGTACGGCAAATTTCGATTGCCATCAGCAATATTGTTGACGACCTCGAGCTTCAGCTTGACCTTTTCGACATGGGTGCTTATAAGCGGCGTGAGCTTGGCTATGTGGTAGATACGGTGCGCAGACGCTTTGGCTCAGGTGCTTTGTTGCGCGCTGTTTCTTATACGGCAGCCGGAACGGCTAAACACCGGGCCACACTTGTCGGCGGACATAAAAGATAGGAAAGAAGGAGAGGGGTATGATTCGTGACCGCGGAAGAATCAAATGGACGTCGATGATGCTTCCAGAGCATGTGAAATTGCTCAGGGATTGGGTGAAGGAAGATCGGTATGAACAGAAACGAGAGATGGATGAACAGCAGCTGGAACTCATGAACGAGATTTTATCCGAAGCGATTGAGTATAATCAGTACGTAACAATTACCCATTACCGAAATCGGAACTATGAAATCGTGATTGGCAAAATCCATTACTGGGATGAACTAACCCAAAGGCTTCATGTATTGGACCGCTTTGAAGAGGTGCACCGGATTCCGATGGATGCCATTGCTGACATTCGGATGACGGAGACTTAACTATGAGCAAAGTTGAGTCAACCTCACGTAACATGTGGTACAATCACCATATGCTAAACAGAGGGGGTAATCAACGTGGAAATCAATATAACGGCAGCGGCAGCTGAAAAAATAAATCAAAGAGTTCATGGTCGAGAAGGCTACTTAAAGCTAAAATATGATACCGACGGCTGTGGTTGTGCGGTTAATGGGGTAGTGGCATTGTGGTTTGTCCCGAATCTAGATTCAGATGATATTGCGATTGAAACAAATGATCGAACGGTGTATGTGGAAAAATCAAAAATAGTTTTTTTGGATGAGCAAATGAAAATTGATTTTTCTAATGCGGCCAATTGCTTTCAACTAAAGAGTCCACAGCAGATCCTTAATGGTCATATGAGCTTACTAATCAAAGAAAAAACAGACTGATCCATTTTGGACAGTCTGTTTTTAGCTTGGTAAGGCATGATCAACATACTTTTGTAAAAATTCATCAATTACTCGTTCATAATCAGCCCGGTTTTCGTTAAAGGACTGAGCGTGACGGCCATTAGCTGCTAAATAGAGCATTTTAGGCCCTTTTTTATGTTCGAACAAATCCTTTGACATGGTCGGGAGAATAAAATCATCCTTTTGGCTGTGAATAAACAAAATCGGATGTTTGATATTTTCGATGACCGAAATAGGTGATACATTTCGAATCGAATATTTATCCCGCAGACGTAAAAGTGCATCACCAAGCGGCAATAAAAGGCTAGGGATGAGCTTAAAATCTTTTTTAATGAGATAGGCAAGCTGCTCCTTAAAATCCGAAAATGGACAATCAGCAATATAAAAATCAGCACCGTCCTCAAGAAGCCCAGCATAGAGAAGCATGGTAGCGGCCCCCATCGATTCACCATGAATTCCCAGTTCCAGCTGAGAGCCTTTTTCCTTTTTGAGCCAATCGACGACAGTTTTTAAATCAAATTTTTCATAATGACCAAAGCTAGTGGTTTTGCCCCCGGATTCCCCGTGGCGGCGATGGTCATAAATTAATGTATTAAACCCCCGCGCTAAAAACAGATTAGCGTATTTAATCGAATTAACTTTTGTTTCGGTTACACCATGAGAGATAATGATATAACGATTGGTCTGATGTGGTTCAACGAGCAGAGCTTTAATCATATAACCAAAAGGGGAAGGGATATCTATTTCCCGCTTCGGCAAGGATTCAAATTCCTCAGGATTATATCTGCCAGCCTCTTTTTCACGTCTTAAAATTAAATCCTCATCCTTCTTTTTCATATACATAAGGCGGTTTGTAAAATACAAACCGAGAGATAACCAGAATAACAACAAGGCAATCAAGGTTCGGAATGTCTTCTTCACCAATGGCACCTCCTGTGTTTTTTAATATAAGGTATGAAAAAATAATCTCCAAGCGCCCATAAATTAACAGTTTTAATTTTAGCATAAAAAAAGCCGCTGGCACTAACGAGCGGCTTCCTGAGTTGACCAAAATAATTTATTGCTCAGCGTTTTGTCTTTTGGTAGGGTGGATTGCTTTTTCGACTTCTTCAGCAGCCATCACTCGCTGTCCTCCACCAGCAGTCTCCGCATAGTTTTTTCCTTTTTGACTGGAACCTTTATCGCGTTTTTGGCTCAAAATAATCAGTCTCCCTTCAAGCTAGTCTCAATTAATAAGATGCATTAGTAGTAGAATGATTATTCACTGAAAGTTAATTTAGACAGTTTGCGCATGCAGGCGATAGTATCCGCTTTCAATTTGCCGGGAGAGATGAGGGCGAATGACTTCAATCGCATCAATCAATTTATTCAAATCAACCCCGGTATCAATTCCCATCCGTTCAAGCATATAAACCACGTCCTCTGTTGCTACATTTCCAGAGGCACCAGGTGCAAATGGACAACCGCCAAGCCCGCCGGCAGATGTATCGAATCGGTCAATTCCTGCCTGGAGAGAGGCATAAATGTTCGCAAGGGCAAGCTTTCGTGTATCATGATAATGGGCAGTTAAAAGTGTATGAGGAAAAAGACTTTTCAATTGGGAAAACAAAGCAAAGCACTCATCAGGAGTTGCCATCCCGATGGTATCAGCGACGCTTAATTCATCGACACCTGCATCAACAAATTCTTGGCAAAGCTTTATCGTATCACTTTCATTGATTTTTCCCTCATAAGGACAATAAAAGGAGGTAGAAATGCAGGCCCGGACAAAATAATTCTTCTCCTTTAATTCAGAAATGATCGGTACAAGTTCTGTCATACTGTCCTTTGTTGTTTTATTAATATTTTTAAGATTAAAGCTATTGCTGACGCCCACAAATACAGCAACAGCTTGACAATTGGTAGAGTATACCCTGTCAATCCCTCTACGGTTCGGGGCTAGAACAATATCTCTGGAATCAGCATCAAGGCAGTCGGCTGCTATTTCAGCGGCATCGCTCATTTGAGGCACCCATTTCGGTGATACAAACGACGTGAGTTCCAATTCCTGAAGACCAGCAGTTCTTAATCCATTGATAAATTGTTTTTTTATATCAGTGGGTACAAATAACTTTTCATTTTGCAGCCCGTCACGAGGACCTACCTCGATGATCGTGACCTTTTTAGGTAAATTTAGCATTCATTTTCCACCTCCGATAATCATACTTTCATTGTAGTGGTGTTAATTTCAAAAAAGCAAGAATAATAGAAATTTTGACAAAATAAAAGGATTTTTTCGTATTTTACTAGAAATAATAATGGAAAAAAGGATGGATGAAGGAGGGAAAACTGGATGAAGAAAATTTGTACATCCTTCCAGGAGGCAGTTGCCGATATTCATGATGGGGCTACCCTGATGGTTGGTGGATTTGGGTTGTGCGGAATACCGGAAAATCTGATTCTGGCCTTAGCAGAAAAAGGCGTGAAGGATTTAACGGTCATTTCAAATAACTGTGGGATTGATGAGTGGGGGTTAGGGTTGCTCCTAAATAATAAACAAATCAAAAAGATGATTGGATCCTATGTAGGTGAAAATAAAGAGTTTGAGAGACAGGTTTTAACTGGTGAACTAGAGGTAGAATTAACGCCTCAAGGCACACTCGCTGAAAAAATCAGGGCAGGCGGGGCTGGGATTCCAGCATTTTATACACCTGCTGGAGTAGGAACTCCGGTTGCAGAGGGGAAGGAAACGAAGATTTTTAACGGAAGAGAATACCTGCTAGAAGAGGCACTAACGGCCGATTTTAGTCTTGTGAGGGCGTGGAAGGGTGACAAAATGGGAAACCTTGTTTACCACAAAACGGCACGGAATTTTAACCCGATGATTGCGGCGGCTGGGAAAGTAACGATTGCAGAAGTGGAAGCGCTTTATAAAATTGGTGAATTAGATGCTAATTTTATTCATACTCCAAGCATCTATGTGCAAACAATCATTGAAGGAACACAGGAAAAACGAATCGAGAGATTGACAGTGAGCAAATAGTGTAGGGGAAGGGAGAGAGTACAATGGCGGATGAAAAAGTCTCTGTCAGAGAGAGAATTGCAATCAGGGCAGAGAAGGAAATTGAAAATGGCTTTTATGTAAACCTAGGCATTGGTATGCCAACCCTGGTTGCCAATTATATGTCAGCTAATAAACAAGTGGTCTTGCAGTCTGAAAATGGTCTTCTTGGCATCGGGCCATATCCAGGTGCGGACGAGGTGGATCCTGATTTAATCAATGCTGGTAAAGAGACAGTTACGGCGATAAGTGGTGCCGCCTATTTCGATAGTGCCGAATCGTTTGCGATGATACGTGGAGGACATGTCAATTTGGCGATCCTTGGTGGAATGGAAGTATCCGAAACGGGTGATTTAGCGAATTGGATGATCCCAGGAAAAATGATTAAAGGCATGGGCGGGGCGATGGATCTTGTCCATGGAGCTCAAAAAATAATTGTAATCATGGAGCATGTTAATAAAAAGGGGGAATCAAAAATATTGAAGGAGTGCACGCTTCCTCTTACAGGTAAAGGGGTAGTCAATCGGATTATCACCGAGCGCGCAGTCATGGATGTGACGGACGCGGGTCTTAAGTTGGTGGAAGTAGCAAAAGGATTTACAATTGAGGAAGTCGTCAATTCTACAGAAGCCGCATTATCAGTGGACGAAAATGTGAAAATTGAAGCTTATTGAGATAGCCACTCTGTTGATTGGAGCGAAGCCGCCTGGAGTGGAAATCAACAGACTAATTAAAAGAGCCAATAATATAGAATAGCAGGCTGCAAGAAAATAAAGCCTGCTTTTTTCTGTGGGCATTTTTGATGACATGATATAATATAAATGAATTTTGACAACGGAGGCGTTTTGATGAAAAAGCAAAACAGACAAAAAAATCAATCGAAACCCAAAAAGGATGATTCAGCGGTCACGCTTGCCGATATGATCAATCCAAATTTATTTAAACAATTAAAAGATCAACAGGAACAGCTGAAAGCAGCAGAAGAAAAAAGAAAAGAAGAAGAAGAGCAAAGAAAACGGGAAGAAAGAAGATTAAAAGAAAAAAACAAATCATTTGAAGAACTATTAAATGAAAGCGGCATGAATTGGAAAGAGTTTAAATAAAAGGCTGTGTTAAAGGTTAATTTTGATTTTGGCACTCTGTTGATTGAAGTGCCTGGAACGGAAATCAACAGACTAGTTTTAACACAGCCAAATAAGAACTGATAAAAAGGAGAGCGGTTGTACGCTCTCCTTTAACGATGTTCTTTATAGATACTTACTTTCGTTAATTCTTTAATGAGAGAAACTTCTTCAGCAGAAAGTGGCTGACTTCTAACTGCTTTCGCATTACATCTAATTTGCTCTGGACTGCTTGCCCCGGCAATAACAGAAGCAACAACAGGATTTGCGAGATTATACTGGAGGGCGATCTCTGTAAAGGAGCGTGAGTCCGCTAGTCTTTCCTTTAGCATTGGCAAAACTTCATTCAGCTCAGTTAAGCTATAGTCTTGATACCCCTTATCGGCTGCTTTCTCCAGCATTTTATTACTTAAAAGGCCTTTAGCAAGCGGGCCGCGGGTTACAACGCTTACACCAAACTCTTGCAGTAATGGAAGTGCTTCTTCTTCAGGACGGCGGTCTAGGATACTATATTGCATCATCACGGAAACGAGACTCGACTTTTTCACATATTCCCTAATGACATTGGGGCGGATCGATGAAATCCCGTAATAACGGATAAAGCCTTCTGCTTTTAATTCTTCGAATGCTTCAATCGTTTCCTCAATAGGATCATCAATTGTACCGCCATGCAGCTGATAGAGATCGATATAGTCCGTGCCTAGTCGTTTAAGACTTTGTTTGACTTCTTCCTTTATATATGACTTCGATGGATCCCATGACCATCCTTTTTTATCCTGACTCCAGCGGTTTCCAACCTTGGTGGCAATAATTACATTTTCACGTACACCCTTTAATGCTGCTCCGACAATTCTTTCGTTTTCCCCAAAATCATATAAATCAGCCGTATCAAAATAATTAACACCTTCCTCAAGTGCGGTCTCAATAATATTTCGTGCCGTTTTCTCTTCGGTACCAATTGACATACAGCCAAGCCCTAATTCTGTTACATACAAATCTGAATTTCCAAGTTTTCTCTTTTTCAAAAAATCACCTGTCCTTTTTTTACAATTTTAATAAAGAAAAGGACAGACTACAATCGAAAGGCATTATTTTTGATTGACCTTTTCAACCCATTCGGAAACGGTGAGATGATCTTTGTTATATTCTTTTAGTTTCTGAACTATTTCCCACCCTTTTCCAACAAGAATGATTCCCTTTTCGTGAACGTACACCTTCATCTCATACCCTCCAATTAAAGTATGGTAAAATGTATGAGCAGATAATAGGAATAGAACAGGAGTGACCCATATGAACAATCTTGAAGAAAAAACGCTCCAGAGCGAAGAGATTTACTCTGGAAAAATAATCAGTGTTCACTTACAGGATGTCGAACTTCCGAACGGGAAACAATCCAAGCGGGAGATTGTTAAACATCCCGGTGCTGTCGCTATTTTAGCGCTGACTGATGACAAAAAAGTCCTTATGGTGGAACAATACAGAAAAGCACTGGAACGGACCATTGTCGAAATTCCTGCTGGAAAGCTGGAAAAGGGCGAAGAACCAGCCCTTTGTGCGCGCCGTGAACTGGAAGAAGAGACAGGTTATGAGTGTAAGAGCTTAGAGTGGCTCACCTCTTTTTACACCTCCCCAGGATTCGCCGATGAAATCGTACATGTCTATGTAGCAACAGGTCTGACTAAGAAAGAAAATGCAGCCACACTCGACGAAGACGAGTTTGTGAATCTTGAGGAATTAACCATTGAAGAAGCCGTTCAATATGTGAATGAGAAAAAGATCTATGATGCCAAAACGATTTTCGCTGTACAGTATTTACAGTTACAAGAGGCTTTGAAGAGTAAATGAATCGCTACTATGTAGATTTACATATTCATATTGGCCGGACCTGGACCGGAAAGCCGGTAAAAATTACTGGGGCCAAGTCATTAACGTTTACGAATATCATTGAACACGCACGACATGAGAAAGGGCTTAATATGGTGGGAATCATCGATAGTCATTCACCTGAAGTCATTCTCGAAATGGAGAGTCTTATTGAAAGTGGAGATGTAGTCGAGCATCCAGACGGGGGCTTAGTATTTGGTGATCTAACGGTAATCCCTGGTTCGGAATTAGAAATTTACGATGAGCAATGCAATGGTCCAATCCATCTATTGTGCTACTTTCCTAATCTTTCCGTCATGAGGGAATTCTCCACATGGCTTTCTGGTCACTTGAAAAATATTCAACTAAGCTCTCAAAGGATTTATGCCTCGGGTCTCACTTTGCAAAAGAAGGTGAAAGAGTTAGGTGGAATCTTTATTCCTGCTCATGTATTTACGCCTTTTAAGAGCTTATATGGGAAAGGTGTCAATCAATCATTAACTGAGGTATTGGACCCGGATTTGATTGATGCCATTGAACTTGGATTAAGTTCCGACACGAATATGGCAGATCAAATCAAAGAGTTGCATGATTTTACTTTTGTAACGAATTCCGATGCCCATTCCCTTGCAAAAATAGCTCGAGAATACCAAGTTATCGCGATGAAGGAACCAACATTTTTAGAATTGCAGAAAGCATTAAAGAAGGAAGATGGACGGAAAATTATCGCAAACTATGGTCTTGATCCATTACTTGGTAAATATCATAAGACAGTTTGTGCAGAGTGCCTCAATCCTGCAGCAGATGACGATCAAATATGCAGCCAATGTGGAAATACCAAAATTATTAAAGGTGTAGCTGACAGAATCCTTGAACTGAAAACAGCTGAACAAGGGCCAGAAGATCGTCCGCCCTATATTCATCAGGTCCCGCTTGAATTCATCCCTGGCTTAGGACCTCGCTTATTGGAGAAGCTGGTCGATCATTTTGGGAGTGAAATGGCGATTTTACATGATGTTCCATATGATGGTTTGAAAGAGGTCGTCCCTGAAAGAATTGCTGAACTGATCCTGAAGGCTAGAGAGGGGAAAGTAAATCTAGCAGCTGGCGGCGGCGGGAAATACGGAAAAATTTCAGATTAAGTAAAGCAACCCCGGTAGCAAAAGCCATCGGGGTTAATTTCTGAAATCTATTAATTTTTGAGCATAGAAATACTAGACTGGCATACAATGTATTAACTGAATCGAGAATAGTGGGAGGAAACGCAAATGAAAAAACGATTGTACCAGTCCGATGCCGCTAGTTATTTCCGTGAGCATTCCTCAATATTTTTGTTTATTGTCGTTTTATTTTTGATGGGAGTCATCTTTGGGGCCATTGTCGTAAATAGTATGAGCATTACCCAGAAGGAAGATTTATTCTACTATTTATCCCAATTTTTTGGCCAAGTCTCAAGTGGAAAAGATGCCGAAGACAGTGATTTATTCTTACAGAGTTTATTCCATAATAGTAAGTTTATTGGGCTCATGTGGATTCTAGGTATTTCAATCATTGGCCTGCCGGTTATTCTCATTCTATTATTTATTAAAGGTATGGTAGTGGGATTTACTGTTGGTTTCCTAGTCAGTCAAATGGGCTGGCAGGGATTTATGCTAGCTTTTGTTTCCATATTGCCGCAGAACTTGATTATTATTCCCGTCTTTATCCTTATGGCCGCATTATCAGTAATTTTCTCACTCCGAATGATAAAAAAACAATTTATGAAAAAATATGCCCAGCCAATCCTTCCGTTTTTTAAGAGATATATTTTTGCCTTGATTATAGCCGTGATATTTATATCTGCTGCATCCGGAATTGAGGCTTATCTTTCGCCATGGTTAATGAAAACCATTGTAACTTCTACTAGTTTAAAGTAATTACTTTATAATAATTATTACTAATAATTGTTTATTGTTATTTATAATAATTTTATTTTGATTCTCAATTGCCATCTGTTATAATGAGAATTAACAGTGGCGAGGGAGGGACTTCAGGATGGAAACTAGAATTGAGAGAATAAAAAAACAGTTGCATTCCGCAAGTTATAAACTAACACCTCAGCGTGAGGCAACCGTTCGTGTTTTATTAGAAAATGAAGAGGATCATTTAAGTGCGGAAGATGTATACCTCCTCGTAAAAGAAAAGTCGCCTGAAATTGGTTTAGCAACTGTTTATCGAACGTTGGAATTATTAACGGAATTAAAAATTGTTGATAAAATAAATTTTGGGGATGGGGTTTCTCGTTATGACCTCAGGCAGGAAGGTGCAGCCCATTTTCATCACCATCTAGTTTGTATTGAATGCGGTGCCGTTGATGAAATTCAAGAGGATTTACTTGAAGATGTTGAAGCAGTCGTGGAACGTAAATGGAATTTTAAAATAAAAGACCATCGTCTTACTTTTCATGGAATTTGTTACCGATGCCAGGATAAAGTGAAAGATGAAGAAAAAACGGATTAACCAATGAAGCTCTTTGAAAAGGGCTTTTTTCTTTTCTCCTTTAATACCAATGACTAGGTATAAAAATTGTCCGTTTTGGCATACATTTTACTAGACAACCTTAAAATTGGGGGAAGTAGAATGGGCCAATTTATTAAAGCTGTACTGAAAACCTTAAAAGTTTTTATTATATTCACAGGATGCACGATTCTTTTCTATTATGGTATCATGTTGGTAAATGAAGAATATCAAAATTATCATCGCTATGATGAACCGGAAGGAGCCTCTCTCAAGGTTTCGAACGCAGTAAATGAGGATAATTCTTCTTTGTTCGATCGGCTGATGTTGTTTTATTTAAATGGGGAGTAAATGCGATGGACGAGCAATTAAAGGATTTTATGCATTACTTAATCGTTGAAAAAGGTTTATCCAATAATACAATTGTGGCATATGAGCGAGATTTAAAAAGCTATCTTCATTATTTGAAAAATGTGGAATCGGTCATGACTTTAAATGATATACAACGGGTCCACATCATTCACTTTTTAAGATTTTTAAAGGAACAAGGAAAATCAATGAAAACCTTGGCAAGACACATCGCTTCCGTAAGGGCATTTCATCAGTTCTTATTAAGGGCAAAGGAAACAGACCAAGATCCTTCCGTTCAAATTGAAACACCGAGGCTTGAAAGGTCCCTTCCAACGGTATTAAGTCTGAAGGAAGTAGAAGTCCTGCTGGAGACACCACAACCACTTGATCATTTTGGAATAAGGGATAAGGCGATGCTTGAACTGTTATATGCAACAGGTATCCGAGTTAGTGAACTAATAGGTCTTGAGATTGATAATGTCCAGCTATCAATGGGATTTGTGCGTTGTAATGGGAATAAAGAGAGAATCGTCCCAATCGGACGAACTGCCTCTGAGGCAATAAAGCATTATCTCGAGGAAGGAAGACCACGTTTTGTATCGACAAAGCATCAGGAACATGCTTTGTTTTTAAACCATCAAGGGAGAAGGTTAACGCGGCAAGGATTTTGGAAGATTTTAAAAAAGCTTACAAAAGAAGCAGGTATTCATAAGGAACTTACCCCACATACCCTTCGTCATTCGTTTGCCACACATTTGATAGAAAATGGGGCGGATTTACGAGCTGTCCAAGAAATGTTAGGTCATGCAGATATCTCGACCACTCAAATATATACACAGGTTTCGAAAACAAAGATAAAAGACGCATATAGTAAATTTCATCCACGAGCTTAATAGAGTAGGAGAATCTAAAAAAACATAAATTGTCAAAAAGCTGCCTAAATTTTGGCGGCTTTTTTGCTTGTAATTTCTGAAACATTTAGTACAATAGAGATGTCAGACTTCTGACAAATAGATTTATATTAGTTTTTCATAAACCTATATAATGAGGGCAACCTATTTGTAGGATTTTAATATTTGCAAACGTTTTCGACGGATGAAGGAGGAAGAATTAATGGCTGCAAATACATATAAACGTATTTTTATTATCGTGATGGACTCGGTGGGGATTGGAGAAGCACCAGATGCAGAGAAGTTTGGTGACAAAGGCGCTGATACTTTTGGTCATATTGCCGAAAGAATGAACGGTCTTAACATGCCAAATATGGGCAAGTTAGGATTAAGCAATATTAGAGAAATAAAAGGTATTGAAAAAGCAGATAAACCCTTGGCGTTTTATACAAAAATGATGGAAGCATCCAATGGTAAAGATACCATGACCGGTCACTGGGAAATTATGGGCTTAAATATTCAAACACCTTTCCAAGTGTTCCCAGATGGTTTTCCAGATGAGCTTCTCTCGGAATTAGAAAAGCGTACCGGAAGGAAAATTATTGGGAATAAGCCGGCAAGCGGAACAGAAATACTCGATGAGTTGGGCGAAGAACATATGAAGACAGGGGCATTAATTGTCTATACTTCCGCTGATTCAGTTCTTCAGATTGCTGCACATGAAGAAATTATTCCAATTGAAGAGCAATACAAAATTTGTAAAATTGCTCGTGAATTAACGCTTGATGAAAGGTATATGGTTGGACGCGTCATCGCACGCCCTTTCTTAGGTGAACCAGGAAACTTTAAACGTACCTCGAACCGGCACGATTACGCGCTAAAACCATTTGATCGGACGGTGATGAGTGAATTAAAAGATAGCGGCTTCGATGTTATTGCCATTGGAAAAATATCCGATATCTATGATGGCGAAGGCGTGACTCAATCTCTAAGAACGGTTTCTAATATGGATGGTATGGATAAGCTTGTAGAAACCTTAGAAATGGATTTTACTGGAATCAGTTTTTTAAATCTAGTTGATTTTGATGCTTTATATGGCCATCGCCGGGACCCTGAGGGCTATGGGAAAGCATTGGAAGAATATGATGCGCGTCTCCCAGAAGTGTTTGCGAAGTTGAGAGAAGACGATTTATTAATGATTACAGCCGATCACGGAAATGACCCAATAGCACCAGGTACTGACCATACACGTGAATATGTACCTTTATTAGTTTACTCCAAGGGTATGACGGAAGGTAAGGAACTTCCATTAAGAGAGACGTTTGCTGACCTCGGTGCAACTGTTGCAGACAACTTTAAAGTCAAATTACCTAACTACGGAAAAAGCTTTTTAAATGAATTGAAATAAAAAGGGGAATTAAGTATGAACACTGAAAAAATTCAAAATGCTTCAAGCTTTTTAAAACAGAAATATGCAAATACACCTAAGGTAGGATTAATTCTAGGTTCAGGACTTGGTGTTTTAGCGGACGAAATTGAGAACCCAGTAAAAATTCCTTACAATGAAATCCCTGACTTCCCTATTTCAACTGTGGAGGGCCATGCTGGTCAACTAGTGTTTGGACTATTAAGCGGTGTAGAAGTTGTCGCCATGCAAGGACGTTTCCATTTCTATGAAGGATACAGTATGGAAAAAGTAACCTTCCCTGTTCGCGTTATGAAAGAGTTAGGCGTAGACATGTTAATCGTGACCAATGCTGCAGGCGGAGTTAATGAAAGCTTCTCTGCAGGTGATTTAATGATTATTTCAGATCATATTAATAATATGGGCACAAATCCGTTAATTGGACCAAATGATTCGAAACTTGGGGTACGATTCCCTGATATGTCAGAGGCATATACGAAAGAATTACGAGTTGCTGCAAGAGAGATTGCTAGCCGTCTAAACATTAATGTTAAAGAAGGAGTTTACTTTGGTAATCCTGGGCCTGTGTATGAAACTCCTGCCGAAATTAGAATGGTACGAACCATGGGCGGAGATGCAGTCGGAATGTCTACTGTCCCAGAGGTAATTGTAGCCCGTCACAGTGGCATGAAGGTACTTGGTATTTCATGTATTTCAAACATGGCAGCAGGTATTCTTGACCAGCCGCTTACCCATGATGAAGTGATTGAAACAACAGAGAGAGTAAAAGCTGACTTCCTTCAGTATATAAAAGAGATTGTGAAAACAATTGCTAGGTAAATATTTTTCGGAAAAGTGGTGATTTAGATGAGAATGGTTGACTTAATAGAGAAAAAAAGAGATGGACAAGAATTATCATCAGATGAAATTAAATTTATAATTAATGGATATACCGACGGATCAATACCAGATTACCAAGTCAGCGCCTTAACTATGGCTATATTTTTTAAAGGGATGACTGAACAGGAAAGAGCCGATTTGACTATGGCGATGGTTGAATCCGGTGACCAAATTGATTTATCACAAATTGCTGGAATTAAAGTTGACAAACACTCTACCGGCGGTGTTGGTGATACAACAACTCTAGTTCTTGGTCCGCTTGTTGCTGCACTTGATGTACCTGTTGCAAAGATGTCAGGGCGCGGCTTAGGACATACTGGGGGAACAATCGATAAATTAGAAGCGGTAGAAGGCTTCCATGTTGAAATTAAAAATGAAGAATTTATCGAGCTTGTTAATAAAAACAAGATTGCTGTAATTGGACAAAGTGGAAATTTAACGCCTGCAGACAAGAAACTTTATGCATTGAGAGATGTGACAGCCACTGTCGATAGTATTCCACTAATCGCAAGTTCAATCATGAGTAAAAAGATTGCCGCTGGTGCTGATGCTATCGTCCTTGATGTTAAAACCGGTGCAGGTGCATTTATGAAAACACTTGATGATTCTCGCGAACTTGCAAAAGCAATGGTGCGAATTGGAAATAATGTCGGCAGAAGAACAATGGCTGTTATTTCTGACATGAGCCAACCGCTGGGTTTTGCGATTGGGAATGCCCTTGAAGTAAAGGAAGCGATTGATACATTAAAAGGTGAAGGCCCTGAGGATTTAACAGAATTATGTTTAACTCTTGGCAGCCATATGGTTTACTTAGCAGAAAAGGCGGACTCATTAGCAGATGCCCGGACCAAGCTTGAAGGTGTAATCAAAGACGGTTCAGCGCTTGAAAAATTAAAAGTATTTTTAAGTTCACAAGGCGGGGATGCGTCCGTTGTGGATGATCCATCAAAAATGCCGCAAGCAAAGTATATGATTGAATTGGAAGCCAAAGAGGATGGCTATGTATCTGAAATCGTGGCAGATGAAGTCGGAACAGCTGCGATGATTCTTGGCGCAGGAAGAGCAACTAAGGAATCTGTCATTGATTTAGCTGTGGGCCTCGTCCTAAGAAAGAAAATCGGTGACCAAGTGAAGAAAGGTGAATCCTTAGTAACCATTTACAGCAATTTCGAAAATGTCGAAGAAGTAAAAACCAAACTTTATAACAACATAAAAATTTCCGCGACAAAAATAGACTCACCAATCCTCATACATGGGGAAATAACCGAATAAATCAACTCTAAAGGGTGTCAGGCACCATGTGAAAAATTCACATGGTGCCTGACACCCTATTTTTATTTTGTTTACAAGGAAATAACTGTATAAAGTTATTAATTTTGGAAAAAATGGATGCTATAAAGAATGGAGGGTTATGCGAATGAAACGATTTGTCTCTTTGATAGTGACAATTTTTTTACTTACAAGTTTATGGAGTACATCAGCATTTGCTGCTGAGGAAAAAAAGAATGCTGATATCGTCAACAATGTAAAATCCGCTATTTTAATTGAACGTGATACAGGAAAAGTGCTTTATGAGAAAAACGGGAATGAAGAGTTACCGCCGGCGAGTATGACCAAAATTATGACTATGCTGTTAATCATGGAAGCCGTTGATAAAGGGAAACTATCTTGGAATGAAAAAATCCGTGCTAGTGAGTATGCAGCATCGATGGGTGGTTCACAAATTTTTCTTGAACCTGGCGAAGAAATGACCACCAAGGAAATGCTAAGAGGAATTGCAATTGGTTCTGGAAATGATGCATCTGTGGCTATGGCTGAAAGAATTGCTGGGTCAGAAGAAGCATTTGTTGACATGATGAATAACAAAGTGAAAGAACTTGGTTTAAAGCATACTTTCTTTAAAAATACAACGGGACTACCAGTTAGTGGTCATTTCAGCACGGCGAATGATATGGCTATAATGGCGAAAGAACTATTAAGATATGAAGACATTACGAAATTTACTGGTATGTATGAAGCATATCTTCGTGAAAATACAGACAAAAAATTCTGGCTTGTTAATACGAATAAATTGGTACGATTTTACCCAGGTGTAGACGGACTTAAAACAGGCTTTACTGCGGAAGCAAAATACTGCTTAACAGCCACAGCTCAAAAGAATGGGATGCGTGTCATTGCGGTTGTGTTCGGAGCACCTACATCAAAGGAAAGAAATGCCCAAGTAACAAAAATGCTTAATTATGCTTTTAACCAATATCAAACACATCCAATGTACAAACGTAACCAGATAATAGCCAAAGCTAGATTGAGTAAAGGACAGGAGAAGTCAATCGAGGCTGTAACAAGCGAGCCGATTTCACTGCTTACAAAAAAAGGTGAAAAAACCGAAGATGTCAAACAAAAAATAACAATAAATAAAAATCTCCAAGCTCCCATCAATAAAGGCGATAAGATTGGAACCATTCAATTAATAAAAGACGGAAAAGTCTTTGTAGAAAGTCCTTTATTAGCAAAGGGAACCGTAAAAGAAGCGGGTTGGTGGACGCTATATAAACGATCATTTGGAATGTTCACAAAGGCTGGTAAATAAGAAAAGCAGAAGAACCTCGGCTGTGTCGAATCTTCCAAATAAATCACTTCTTTTAGCGAAATGCGACTAGTTTTGTATTTACAGAAGGATATTAACAGCCCGAAAGAGAATTGTCTCACTATACCAGATTAAGGAGGACGGGATAGTGAGTCTTAATATTGATATGGAAACAAAACATGACGTTCTATGCATTCGTTTAAGCGGTGAATTGGACCATCACACCGCGGATGAACTTCGCGAAAAAGCGATAACTGTGATTGAAAAAAATGAAATTCGTCATATTGTCTTAAATCTGGAACATCTCGCTTTTATGGACAGCTCTGGATTAGGCGTAATCTTAGGCAGATACAAACAAATTAAACAGGTCCACGGTGAAATGGTGGTATGTGCGATTTCCCCAGCGATACAAAGGTTATTCGATATGTCAGGTTTATTTAAAATCATCAAAATGGAACCGACAGAAGAATTTGCATTGCAAAGATTGGGGGTGGCCTGAATGAAGAACGAAATGAATCTTCAATTCAGTGCACTAAGTCAAAATGAGTCATTTGCTCGCGTAACCGTGGCCGCATTTATCGCCCAGTTAGACCCTAATATGGATGAATTGACTGAAATTAAAACAGTTGTATCAGAAGCAGTGACCAATGCGATTATTCACGGATATGAGAATGATCCTAATGGAATTGTCTATATTCAAGTAATCATCGAAGATAGTTTAATTGATCTAACAATTAAAGATGCAGGATTGGGAATTGTAGATGTGGAAGAAGCTCGTCAGCCATTATTTACAACAAAGCCGGATTTAGAGAGATCCGGAATGGGTTTTACCATCATGGAAAATTTCATGGATGAGGTAGAGGTTCATTCACAGCCAGGTCGAGGAACCGAAGTTAGATTACGAAAGCATTTACAAAACCGCAAAATGCTTTGCAATTAAGGAGACTTGCCAATGGATGTGGAGGTTAAGAATGATAAAGGTCAAACATATTTAAAGGATCATGAAGTAAAAGAACTCATTAAAAAGAGCCAAGATGGAGATCAAGAATCAAGGGATCTAATTGTTGAAAAAAATATGCGTCTTGTTTGGTCTGTTGTCCAAAGGTTCCTAAACCGGGGGTATGACCCCGATGACCTGTTTCAGATTGGGTGTATTGGATTATTAAAATCAGTGGATAAATTTGACCTTTCCTATGATGTAAAGTTTTCGACTTATGCAGTCCCGATGATTATTGGTGAGATTCAGCGATTTATCCGTGATGATGGAACGGTTAAGGTTAGCCGATCTTTGAAGGAAATGGGAAACAAAATCCGAAAAGCAAAAGACGAATTATCAAAAGTGCTTGGCAGAATACCAACGGTTAATGAGATCTCAGCCCATCTTGACCTCTCACCAGAGGATGTCATTCTCGCTCAAGAAGCCAGCAGAACACCTTCTTCCATTCATGAAACAGTGTATGAAAATGATGGAGATCCAATTACTCTACTGGACCAGATTGATGATGGAAATGATGGAAAATGGTTTGATAAAATTGCATTAAAGGAAGCTATCCGAGAATTAGATGAGCGCGAAAGACTCATTGTCTATTTAAGGTATTACAAGGACCAAACACAATCTGAGGTCGCTCTTAGGCTTGGAATATCCCAAGTGCAAGTATCACGACTTGAAAAAAAAATATTGCAGCAAATGAAAGGCCGTATGGATCTCTGATTCATACGGTTTTTTTGTGCTGATAAAAATAAAGTTTTTTGAACTTAGTTTACTGTCTAGCAAAAGCGCCCTAGCGGCTAGTGTCCTTCGCTCTCCGCCCTACGATAAGTCAACATCGAATCGCCTTCGGCTCTTCGTGTTTCCTTTATCTCAGTTGGAGCGCTCCAGGCCATACGCCGCTGACCAGGGCGCTTTCGCTTTTCTTGGTATTTTTTGGATTTAATGAAAAAAGTGCTTATTACTCATACTATTTATACAGGAAATCATTGTTTGGGAAGTGATAGTTTTGGAAGAAACAATATATATCCGTATGCGGAATCGAGTTCAGGCTCCGCCCCAAGAAAAAGTATTGTTAAATGATATTGCCCAAGTCATTGCACCTGACGAAGTTCTTTCACAACTACAAACTTTGACCATTCATCAATTAACAGTTACAGATCAGAATATCGTCATTATTGATGTCATGAAAGTTATCCACTTAATTAAAAATGAATTTGAAAGAATGGAAGTCCAAACAATTGGACCCGCCCAAACCATCATTGAAGTCATGAATAAAAAAAAGGGAGTCCACCTGCCTTTTTTCCTTTTAATTTGGTTTCTCTTATTTTTCGGCTCAGCCTTGGCAATAATGAATTTTCATGATGATGTAAGTATGAAAAGTGTCCACGAAAAAATATATACGATCATTACAGGAAAAAAAGATGCAAAACCATTACTGTTTCAAATTCCCTATTCAATTGGATTAGGCATGGGAATGATTCTTTTTTTTAATCATGTCTTTAAGAAACGTATAAATGAAGAGCCCAGTCCCCTCGAGGTAGAAATGTTTAATTATCAAATGGATTTAGATAATTACGTAATTATCCACGAAAATAAAGAAAGTATAAAAAAAATCAGTGACGATTAAGATAATAGCCATCCTCTTTTTAGGTGTAGCGAGTGGACTGGCAGTAGGTTCTGGTTTTGTCGCATTTCTAACGGTATTAGGAATTATCCCGAGACTTACACAACTAAGTAAGACAATGAAAATGATTCAACACTATGAATGGGCAGTTGTGTTAGGAGCACTCGCTGGGGTAGGTGCAAGTCTGAGGGATCCTATTTTACATATTCCTTCTTTTTCATTAATTTTTCTCGGAATTACAGGTGGAATTTTTTATGGGATGTTAGCTGCAGCCCTCACTGAGGTATTAAACGTTCTGCCAATTCTTGCTAAAAGAATCCGATTAGATGGTGAGATTGTTATATTAATCATGGCAATCGTATTAGGAAAAATTGCGGGTTCAATTTTTCAATGGGTTTATTTTGTACATCATTAACCCTTTTGGGAAGAATTTTCAACTTGGGCCAAGAAAGGACAGCACACTATGAGCATTCGGAGGCGTGTTATTTTAATTACTGACGGTGATGAATATGCTAAGAAAGCAGTCGAGCATGTTGCCAAAGAAATAGGTGGCCGATGTATTTCTAGTTCCCAAGGGAATCCTTCAACCTTAACCGGAGAGAAAATAGTCCAGTTGATAAAAAAGACCCCTCACGATCCTGTATTAGTGATGTTTGATGATAGTGGCATAGTTGGAGAAGGTGCTGGTGAGAATGCTTTGAAATATGTAGCAGGACATGAAGACATTGAAGTTCTAGGAATTATTGCAGTTGCAGCTAAATCAAGACATGAAGAATGGTCAAGGGTGGACGTAAGTATCGATCGTGATGGAAATTTAACTCCATATGGAGTAGATAAATTTGGTATACCTGAGCTTGAAATCGGGAGAATAAATGGTGATACAGTTTACTGCCTTGATGAATTGGAGGTTCCTGTCATCGTAGGAATTGGTGATATTGGCAAGATGGCTAGACATGACTCCTACAAAAAAGGTTCCCCGATAACAAAAAAAGCAGTGGAGCTTATACTTGAAAGGAGTGGCTTCCATGTCAAGAAGTAACGAACAGAAATGGCCAATCCCTAAATCAGTAAATGAAGTTGAAAACTATATGAAACAACGGGTTGGTCTTGGGAAAAGCTTTGATTTTGGTGTGAGGAAATTAAAAATCCTCAAGAAGGACGTACATATCTACTATGTAAATGGCTTATGTGATTCTCGCTTCGTAATTGAATTAATTGAAGAATTAGTTGAAATCAATGACCATGAAAAATTATCATCAGATTTCTTTAAGGTAATTGAAAATAGGCTAATCAATCAATCAGTTGAACAAGCTACCACACTTGATTACATTGTTGATAAGGTTTTGTCCGGATTAGTTGCTGTAGTATTGGAAGGGGAAAATACAGCTTTTGTCGTTGATGTCAGAAGCTATCCAGGAAGGCAGCCTCAAGAACCTGATACAGAAAAGGTGGTTAGAGGGTCCCGTGATGGGTTTGTTGAAAATATTATTTTGAATACGGCCTTAACGAGACGGCGAATTCGAGATGAACGTCTTCGCTTTGAAATGCTAAAGGTTGGTGAACGGTCAAAGGCGGATGTGGCTTTAGGGTATTTAGAGGATGTTGCAGATCCAGATATGGTCAATGTGATTAGGAAAGAAATTCAGGCAATTAATACAGATGGAATTCCAATGGCTGATAAAACGATAGAAGAATTCATTCTAAAGCAGGGTTGGAATCCCTTTCCGCTCGTAAGATATACGGAGCGTGCAGATATCGCTGCAACACATCTTCTGGAAGGGCATGTTGTAATTTATGTTGACACCTCCCCAAGTGTCATAATCACTCCTACGACATATTTCCATCATGTACAGCATGCAGAAGAATTTCGTGAATCTCCTGCAATGGGAACATTTTTGCGTTGGACCCGTTTTTTAGGCGTACTTACGTCTATTTTACTACTCCCATTATGGATGTTATTTGTATTAGAACCATCCTTATTACCTGAAAGATTCTCTTTTATTGGACCAAATGAAACAACAAATATCCCGATTATCGTTCAGATTTTCTTGGCTGATTTTGGGATTGAGTTTTTACGATTGGCCGCCATACATACACCCACTCCACTCTCGACTGCAATGGGATTAATTGCAGCGGTATTAATTGGGCAGATTGCGATTAGCGTGGGGCTGTTTGTTCCAGAGGTAATCTTGTATGTAGCGGTTGCAGGGATTGGTTCCTTTACAACTCCAAGTTATGAATTAAGCGTAGCAAACAAAATTGGACGATTAACTCTGTTAATTCTTGTGTCGTTATTTCATCTGCCGGGATTTGTTATTGGGGCGACAGTATTCTTCCTTTTCCTTGTAAAAATACGTGCACTTAATACACCATATCTGTGGCCATTCCTTCCTTTTGAGCCGAAAGGATTTTTGCAAATCATTGTGCGCAGAGCAATACCAGGTTCTATCTTGAGACCAAGTATTGTTCACCCTAGAAACCGTTACCGGCAGCCGCCTAAAGCAAACGAGAAATAATTGCACTTTTCTAACAGGTATGCTAAAGTATTTTTAATTAAATAAAGGGATAAAGAATGAAAAATAGGCAGTATCTTTTGTAGATTCTGTCTATTTATTATTATCTTATGTGATTGTCCGCATAAACTATAGTGAGTGATTGGGAGAGAGGGAAGGGTATGTATTTTTACGGGACAACAGGCGTAAACAAAAACGGAAATTTAGAAATTGGCGGGGTCGATTCTATTGAGTTGGCGAAAGAATATGGAACTCCTCTTTATGTATATGATGTAGCATTAATGCGTGAAAGGGCCCAATCTTTTAAACGGGCATTTGAAGAACAAGAGATCAAGGCGCAGGTTGCCTATGCTAGTAAAGCCTTTTCAACCATTGCAATGATTCAGCTCGCTGAGGAAGAGGGATTGTCACTAGATGTAGTATCTGGCGGCGAATTGTATACTGCTATTGCTGCAGGGTTCCCTGTCGAGAGAATTCATTTTCACGGGAACAACAAGAGCAGAGAAGAATTAGAAATGGCATTGGATCATGAAATTGGCTGCATCGTTGTGGATAATTTTTCAGAATTGGAGCTTTTGAAAACCATTTCTAAAGAGAAAAATGCTCATGTTAGCATCCTGCTCCGAGTAACCCCTGGTATCGAAGCCCATACGCATGATTACATTTTAACTGGGCAGGAAGATTCTAAATTTGGGTTTGATCTTCAAAATGGACAAGCGGAAGATGCATTAAAAATGGCACTAAAAAATGATAACTTTGAAGTTCTTGGTCTCCATTGCCATATTGGATCACAAATTTTTGAAACAACTGGCTTTTTATTAGCAGCTAAAAAGATTGTCGGAAAAATGGAAGCATGGAAAAGAGAGCTTTCCTTCGAAGCAAAAGTATTAAATTTGGGCGGGGGCTTTGGAATCCGCTATACAAAAGAAGATGAACCCATTCAACCTTCTCAATACGTGAGTGAAATTATTCGGGAAGTTAAATTATTAACTGATAGCTATTCTTTAAAAATGCCGGAAATTTGGATTGAGCCAGGGCGTTCGCTTGTTGGGGATGCTGGAATTACTCTTTATAAAGTGGGTTCATCCAAAGAAGTTCCTGGTGTTCGAAAGTATTTAGCAGTGGATGGTGGAATGAGTGACAATATTCGACCAGCCCTTTATCAGGCGAAATATGAGGCTGTTCTTGCGAATAAACCATTAACGAAAGCGAAAGAAACGGTATCAATAGCTGGGAAATGCTGTGAATCAGGAGACATGTTGATTTGGGATTTACCGTTACCAGATGTAGGGGAAGAAGATATTCTTGCTGTTTTTTGTACAGGTGCCTACGGCTATTCAATGTCAAATAACTATAATCGCATCCCGCGTCCAGCAGTGGTATTCGTAGAAAACGGAATCGCAACCCTTGTGGTAAAGAGAGAGACATATGAGGATTTAATAAAACATGATTTACCTCTTAAATAAAAAACTGCCGCAGAAATTTTTTTTGCGGCAGTTTTTTTATATTTTAATGCTCATTAATAGTATTGGCACGATGTTGATTGGAGCGGAAGGTGCGANNGGGAGTACGGGGCAGGGGAGACCCCACAGGCGCTTAAGCGCCGAGGAGGCTCCCCGCAAACGCCCGCGGAAAGCGAAGTACCTGGAGCGGAAATCAACAGACAAGGTTAACACAGCCTTCTATTAAGAGAATATCGACTTAATCGTATCAATCAGCCAATTGAAAAATTGTTTTAACTTATCTAAAAAACCTTGCCCTTCTTCTGACTTAAGAAAATTAGAAATTTGATCCTTCGCTTTATTTAATTGGTCGCTAACTTGATTCCAGTCAATGTTTAAATCCTTTAGCTTGTTAAAAAAGTCTATTAACCGCTGCATTTCTTCATCTGTAAGCTTTACATTTAAGTCCTTTGCAGCCTGTTCGATAATATTTTGTAATTCTTGATCATTTTTTGGTTTATTCTTTGCAATTTCTTCTTTAATTTTTGCAATTAACGCGGCGGCATTCTCTTCACCTATGGAGTCACCTAATTTCGCAGTTTCAACCATTTCTTGATTTGCTGCCTGTTTCACTTCTTCAGGAATGGTCTTATCAGCAGATATCTCGTAGGCTTTTATAATCCCTGTTAATGCTGCAGTTCCAGAAACAGTAATCGGGGCCGTTATATAAATTTTTGCATCCTTTACACCGGCAGTTATTAGAGCATTGATGTACATTTCGTCCGTGACCCAATTAATATTCTTCGTTTCAACCGTGACACCCGCACCTTTTGGTTGGATGGTTATCGCCGATGATGAAATGGCTTTTGTTCCGATAAGTGATTTTGACACATATTTCCCTAAATACTGGTGTTCTTCCTCGTTTGTGACAGTGACAATCTGAACATCATCAGGAGCACCCATTTCTAATAAAAGTGCCTTCTTCTGAGCTTCAGTTAAATTTTGACCTAATGTAACAATCATGTCACCTTCTGCTACATCAGCAAAGGTGCGAATTGGATTGAAAATTAAAAAAGCCAACATGAAGTAAATAATAGTTTTTTTCATAGTTTCCTCCTCGGAATTTACAGGTAATCATGAAAATGTAGTGACTCTGTTTATTATAATATAACCGAATTCAATAATAATAACGTAAATAACAAGCTTTAAGTTTCATAGAAAGTAGAACTTGCTCGAAAAAATGTAAAATATGTAAGTAGAATAGCTTATTTTTGCAAAATAGTGTAGAATGTAGGACAGTACCAAATCTTCAATATTCTTTTGGAGGAAACATTTTAATGAAGAGAAGCAACTGGATTATATTTTGTGTTCTTATTGGTGTGTCGATCTTATGGGGAGTTATCTATTGGATTTTTATCGGACCGAAACACTAATATTAATTTTTTCCATTGATGATTGACCGTTTATTATGTATCATGGTGATTGATGAAACATAATAACTTCCAATACATATAATGAATAGTGTTTAATATTCAGCTACTTGGTAAAAATATACTATTGTTAAACCATCAAGTTTATCGGTTTATTTAATATAATGAGGGATCTAAATGTTAATTCGTTATAAGAAAGCTTTCGAGAAAATAGCCATGGGGTTATTGTCTTTTATGCCCGCCGAAAAGGACTTAAAAAAGCTTCAGCAAACTATGAAGGAATATGAAACCGAAGATCAATTACAGCTATTTCTTTGGAAAGAGGAAGATATCATCGGTCTGTTAGGTGTCTTATTTCATAATGATACCAATTCTTTAGAAATCTTACACATCTCCGTTAATCCCTCACATCGGTATCAGGGAATCGGTAAAAAGATGGTTAAAGCTCTAAAAGAAATGTATGCTGAAAAAGAAATTACTGCTAATGAAAATACAGCCGCTTTTATCGAAAAATGTGAGTTTTGCTAATCTTATCTTCAAAAAGGCAGTGAATAATAATTTATTCGCTGCCTTTTCGCGTCTTTAATGACTTCAATCTTTCTTGGACTATGCTGGTTCTGTCGCGTAATTTATGACGATCAATAATGAATTTATTGGTCATATCACTTTGATTACCCCAAATAAACCCTTTTTGTTCACATGTTTTTTTCGCTAATTCAGTTAAGGAAGTGTCACAAATCGGAATTGAGATGCTTCGATACGATTCACCTTTCTGAAGAGACGATAATTGTTCATGTAATAAATGGATAAGCCCGACGGGAGTTATTCCAAGTTTAGTGATAGAATCTGGTTGTAATTCGAAAATTTTAATTGCTTTAGCTAACGTCCGCTTTGCACCGCTAAAATTTTTTCGGCGATGATGATATAGAGAAACGGATAATAATATGAAACCAACCCAGATGGAGTCTTTGTTTCTCGAATCTGTTTTTTTCCAATAGTCTTCAAGAAGTTCATGGCATTCGAAATAATCACGGTCTCCATGAAAATGGGCTAAAAAATGGATATACTCGCTAGGGTACAAGCAATTCACCCCCTTACACAATAATTATGTATAGTGTATCACAGTTATATGCTGTCTCGAATAAATAAAAAAAACCCGTCATGAAAGACGGGTCCAGTTTGTCTAACGGTAATGGCTGCTTTATTGAACTGGTTTTTTAGTAGTTCTTCAGCCTTCCTGTCTAATTAATATACCCAGGAAGCACCAACGATAATTAACAAGATAAATAGAACTACAATTAAAGCAAATCCGGATCCAAATCCATGTTCAGACATATTCACTACCTCCTAAAAATGATGTTTTGTTCTTTTCCTTGTCATCATATGTAGGATACTAGTCCAATGTTATGGGCAAACATCATGATTTGATAATATTCCCTCGGGGAGTTGATTTTTCTATTGGATAACCTCATTTAATCCTCTATACTATTATTAGTCGAAGTGGATAATCAACAACTTATTTTTAAAGAATTTTGGTGAAGTACAATGCCATACCAGGTGAAAATTGATGCATTTGAAGGACCGTTAGATTTGTTGCTCCATTTAATTAATGGGCTTGAAATTGACATATATGATATTCCAGTTGCCCAAATAACTGAGCAGTACTTAATGTATATTAAGACAATGAATGAACTTAAGTTAGATGTTGCAAGCGAGTTTTTGGTAATGGCTGCAACATTACTTGTCATTAAGAGTAAGATGCTCTTACCCAAACATGAGGAGGTTCCTGGTTATGAGGATCCTGACATCTTATATGAAGAAGACCCACGAGATGAACTGGTTGAGCGTCTAATCGAATACCGCAAGTTTAAAGAAGCAGCTCATGACTTAAAGTCGATGGAAGTAGAGCGAGGGCTTATGTATACAAAGCCGCCAAGTGATCTCTCAGAGTACGCAAAAGAGAGCCAGCCTGAAAAAGCAGAGTTAAATGTGTCACTATATGATATGCTGGCGGCTTTTCAAAAATTAATGCGACGGAAGAAGCTTCAGCGCCCAATGGCTACGAAGATTGCTCGCCAAGAAATATCAATTGATACCAGAATGACAGAAATAATGGCTGAATTAAAGCAGCTAAAGGGCCGGAAAAACTTTAATGATTTATTTCCTTATCGAACGAAAGACCACATTGTAGTCACTTTTTTGGCGATTTTAGAGCTAATAAAAAGAAAAGAAATCGATGCACAGCAACGAGAGAACTTTGGAGATATTTATGTTGAAGCGGTAAAGGAAGGGGCAGAAATGATTGGACATCATTAATTGGAATAGCATTTTAGAGAGCCTTTTGTTTGCTGCTGGAGATGAAGGTCTTTCATTAAAACAACTAGTAGAGGTCCTTGAAGTAAGTGAATTAAAAGCAAATGAAATCATCGAAGATTTAAAAAAACAATATGAGCGTGATACTAATAGGGGAATTATGATTGTACAGCTAGCGGGAACATACCAGCTTGCCACGAAAAAAGAAAATGCTGCTTATTTAAAAAAGCTGGTTGATTCCCCGCATACGACGACACTGTCACAGGCAGCATTAGAAACATTAGCGATTATTGCCTATAAGCAGCCTATAACTCGAGCGGAAATAGAGGAAATCCGTGGTGTCAAAACAGAGAGACCGCTGCATACCCTGATGGCCAAAGCATTGATCAAAGAAGTTGGTCGTGCGGAAGGGACTGGAAGAGCCTATTTATATGGGACGACAAAAGAGTTTCTTGATTACTTTGGTCTAAAGAGTATTGAAGAACTTCCTAAGCTTCCCGAAAAGGGAGAAGAGGAATTCATTCAAGAAGAGGCAGATCTTTTTTTTGAGAGATTTCAGGACACGATTAATTCTTAATTTTCAAATACTTAATTGAATTTATGATAAAATGAAGCTAAGTAAATTATGTAATTCATTCTCAGGTGAGTTGATCAGATTTATTTGCCATATTTTCATTGGCCAAGGAGTGGAATTTATTTGTTAATTAAAGAGTGTAAAGGGTTTGAATTAGAAAAAGAAAAATCAAATACTTCTGAGGATTTTTTTAACAGGAGCATCGTTACCTTTTATGAAGATGGAGAGGAAAAAACACTTCATGTTCTATACGTAAGGTATTTTGATGAAATTCGGCATGAATTTACACCATACCAGCAAGACCCAATTTTTGTTCAGCAAGATGATGAAATTGCCTTTAAAGACATTGTAGCGTTGGTCTGTCTCTTGAAAAACCCAGGCCTGCGCAGCCGGAAACGACTTTATATTAATTCTAAGCAGGAATTTGCATCGTATTTTAAAGATATCAATTATAATAAATTACCTGAAATTTTTCTTTCTTTAAATCAAAAGAAAGAATATGAGCTTCGTTCTCCGCTTGAATTCATCATGCAGCCAAAATAAGTATAATAAACGAAGTAAAAAACCTAGGGGGTACACAATGGGGAATACATTGGTAAAATCACAATTAAATGATGTAAAGAGTTTTCTAGGAAGATCTATCTCAACATTAGAGAATTTTTTAAATGAGACAACTATTTCACAATTAAACTTAGAAAATGAAGAAGATACAAACTATAATAAATTGATCTTCGCAAATTTACGAAAAATAGTTGTTTATAGCGAGGAAGGGTTAGATGCATGTTCCGTTATTTTGCAGGGCAGCCCTTTTCAAAAAGCTGCAGCGGAAAAGACGCTTTACAAAATTTACCATCAATGTATTGAAGAGTTTTTCTCTCCGAAAAATGATGCATGGTATGAGGACAGCAGGTCAGCATACACTGGAAGAAATTCTATTAAGTTTTACCGCACTGTATCAGACAATATCGCTCAGTTGGTTAAAAGTTTAGAAGGTGACTTTCAACAAATCAGGGAAGAACTTGAGTATTATGAAACAGACTATAGAACTAAAATGATCCAATCAAAATAAAAAGCGGCAGCGCCATAGCGCTGAAGCTGGACTGTTACCATAGTCGAAAAACTTAATATTTTTATTTTTTTACGGCTGCCCTACAAGGGCAGCTTTGTTTTTGTTCTTATTAAACCGTATCTCTCATACCATTTAGGTAGATTACATCTTAACAGGTCAGGAATGAGGGATGGTATGGATAAATTTAGTCAATATGTAAACGAAATGTTTAAGTGGAATGAGCAAATGAAGCAGTTTCTTCAATCGGAAAAAGAGGGCAGCAGCTCAGAGTTATGGGAACAACTGGATAGTTTTACTGAGTTAATCGAAAGCACAAGAACGCAGTTATCGAATGAAGAACTACTAACATTACAAGCTAAGGCTGAATACATCCATGAGCAAATGGAACATTACTTTAATAGAAAACAAGCGAGCGGTGACATAAGGGTAGGAGAGAAAAGAGTTCCTCTAGGCGGGCATACACTGCCTAACCTCCCCTATCCCTATAATGCTTTGGAACCATATATATCAGAAGAAATCATGAGACTTCATCATGATAAGCATCACCAGGCATATGTTGATGGATTAAATAAAGCAGAACTTAAACTTAAAGAAGCAAGGGAAATAAATGATTTCGCATTAATTAAACACTGGTCAAGAGAGCTTGCTTTTCACGGGTCAGGGCATTATCTTCATTCGATTTTTTGGAAAAACATGAGCCCGCATGGAGGCGGGAGTCCACATGGACCCTTGAAGAGTGGAATAGAAAAATACTTTGGCAGTTTTACGGCATTTAAGAAGCAATTTACTGAAGCGGCCAAACAAGTGGAAGGAGTAGGCTGGGCAATATTAGTTTGGTCACCTCAAGCAAGACATTTGGAGATTTTACAATCTGAACGACATATGCTTTTGACTCAATGGGATACCATTCCACTCTTGGTATTAGATGTTTGGGAGCATGCTTATTATCTTCAGTACAAGAATAAAAGACCTGAATATGTAGACAATTGGTGGAACATAGTCAATTGGCATGATGTAGAAATGCGTTTTGAAAAATCAGCAGACATGAAATGGACAGCAATGTAATAAGGGAAATGAAATTGAGCAGACGGCATGTTGTCGTCTGCTTTCGTTTTTCTTCAGCAAATTGTCATAACAAGCCTTGTCCTGCATAAACTTGTACAAGAAAAATGAAAAGCAGAAACCGCTTTGACTAAAAGAGAAGATAACTTTACAAGGGGACGGGGTAAATCTAATGAGAATGATTTGGAAGCTAGTTATGTATTCCCTCATGGTCTCACTATTCATTGCTAACATTCCTCAAAAGGTGGAAGCTTCTGTTTCCGTAAGTGCAGCAAGTGCTGTTTTAATAGAGCAGAAATCAGGGCGTATCCTTTTTGAGAAAGATGCCCACACAAAAAGAAGAATCGCGAGTATTACGAAAATAATGACTGCGAAGCTAGCGATTGAATCGGGGAAAATGAATGAATATGTAAAAGTAAGTGAACAAGCAACTCGTGCGGAAGGATCATCTGTTTATTTAAAGCCAGGAGAAAAAATTAAACTTAAAGATTTAGTCTATGGATTGATGCTCAGGTCTGGAAATGACACTGCAGTAGCAATAGCCGAATATGTGGGTGGAAGTGTTGAGGGTTTTGCCTATCTAATGAATCAAAAAGCAAAGCAAATCGGGATGTTAAATACCCATTTTTCTAATCCTCATGGCCTTGATGATCATGAAAATCATTACTCCACAGCCTATGACATGGCTGTGTTAATGCGTTATGCCATGCAGGACAAAACCTTTAAAAAAATCTCTGGAACAAAGGTTTATCGAGCACCAAATCCTACGGAAGATTGGGACCGTGTTTGGAAAAATAAAAACCGCTTGCTAACAAAATATAAATATACCACCGGTGGAAAAACAGGGTACACAAAACGGGCCAAACGAACCTTGGTAACAACGGCAACAAAGGGAGATATGAGCTTAATTGCAGTCACCTTAAACGATCCAGATGATTGGAATGACCATATTTCTATGTATGAAAGTGGTTTTAAAGGGTTTGATATGGCTGAAGTGTTAGCTGAGGGTAAGATTGATGGTATTAAGAATAAGGCTTATAAGAATCACCTATATATAAAGAAAACAATTGTTTATCCGGTTACAAGCGAGGAAATGGATTTATTCTCCATAAAATACAAACTGAATAAACCGACACAAAAATTTGATGATGATAAGAAGAATGATGTAGTCGTAGGTAAGGCTGCAGTTTACTTAGATGGGCGTGTTGTCCAAGAAACGCCTATTTACTATCAAAGCGTGCCTGTAAAGAAAGAAGGAATGTTTGAATTCGTAAAGAAAATTTTTCTTATCTTTTGTGGTGTGAAGGACAATGGTTAATTATATCTGGGTGTTTATGTTTATTGTTGGTTTTATTTTCGCATTAATCAATGGAACCATGGCTGAAGTGAACAAAGCAATCTTTGATGGGGCGAAAGAAGCGGTGACACTGTGTATCGGGCTTATTAGTGTTCTGGTCTTTTGGCTTGGAATGATGCGGATTGCGGAGGAATCGGGCCTTCTAGAGCGTCTTTCTAGATTTTTTCGACCGCTAGTTAAACGACTTTTCCCGGAGGTACCAGTTAACCATCCAGCGATGGGATATATATTATCCAATATGATTTCAAATATGTTTGGATTAGGGAACGCTGCCACTCCCTTAGGGATTAAGGCAATGGAAGAATTAAAAAAGTTAAATGGGGGAAAGGATTCTGCCAGCAGATCCATGGTCACCTTTTTAGCAATTAATACAGCAAGTATTACAATTATTCCTACTACTGTCATTGCGATTAGAATGAACTATCATTCAGCATCTCCTACGGAGATTGTCATTCCAACAATCATTGCAACTATTATTTCAGCACTAGGAGCAATCCTAATTGACCGTTATTTCTATTATCGCAGAAACAGAAAAGGATGAGGATGCATGGAACTCATTTCGGTAATTTCATTAACTTTTATTCCATTACTCATTGGATTTATTCTATTATATGGGACAATGAAACGCGTCTCTACCTATGAAAGTTTTGTTGAGGGAGGAAAGGAAGGCATTAAAATTGCTGTATCCATTATTCCCTTTCTAGTTGGTATGCTTGTGGCTATTTCCGTCTTCCGGGCATCTGGTGCACTTGATGCTTTAATGAATTGGATTCGCCCACTCATGAAAACAATGGGCGTACCTGCTGAAATTGTGCCATTACTAATCATAAGGCCAATTTCTGGGAATGCAGCACTTGGGATGACTAGTGATTTAATTGCTGTATATGGTCCAGATTCATTTATTGGCCGTTTAGCATCTGTTTTGCAAGGGAGTACTGACACGACGTTTTATGTGTTAACCGTTTATTTTGGAGCTGTTGGTATTAAAAAAATGGGGGATGCCCTTAAAGTAGGACTCCTCGCGGATGTCGTTGGTATTATTGCGGCGATTGCCGTTGTTGGTTTAATCTTTGGTACAAAATAATTAACACGATTGTAGCATGTTCTTTGGACATGCTATTTTTATTTTTCTGTAATAATATCCGTTACTTTGAAAAGTGAAGGAATTGTGTCATAATTCATAAGGATAGGATGCAGTTTGCTGCTGTCAAATCGTTTTATATAGATAAATTCGAGGTGGAACAATGGAAAGATTACAAAAAGTAATTGCTCGGGCGGGCATTGCTTCTAGAAGAAAAGCAGAGGACCTAATAAAAGAAAGGCGCGTAAAGGTTAATGGAAAGGTTGTTACCGAACTTGGACTGAAAGTTTCTGCATCTGATAGGGTAGAAGTAGATGAAATTCAGATTGAGAAAGAAGAACCTGTTTATTTCCTTTTATATAAACCACGAGGAGTTATCTCAAGTGTTAATGATGATAAGGGCAGAAAAGTAGTCACAGATTTCTTTCCGCATCTAAAAGAAAGAATTTATCCCGTTGGACGTCTTGATTATGATACATCAGGTTTATTAGTGCTAACCAATGACGGGGAATTTGCTAATATACTGATGCATCCTAAAAATGAAATTGATAAGGTTTATGTAGCAAAAGTGAAAGGAATTCCCTTAAAGGAAAATTTAAGGAAACTAGAAAGGGGTATCCGTCTAGAAGATGGTAAAACGGCCCCTGCAAGAGTGAAATTACTCTCGGCAGATAATAAAAAACAAACTGCAATCGTTGAAATAACCATCCATGAAGGTAGAAATCGTCAGGTTAGAAGGATGTTCGAAGCGATTGGCCATGAAGTGGTGAAATTAAAGCGTGAACGCTACGGTTTTTTAACATTAAGTGGTTTAAGAACAGGTGACGCAAGAGAACTGACACCACATGAAGTAAAGCAACTTAGAGCACTTGGGATGGGGTCTGCCAAAAAAAATTCATAAAACCGTCACAAATTACGTTCTGCGTTAACACTGTGAATATATTGAGAAATGCTATAATTAGACAAACTGTGTCAAGTGGTTATGGGAGGGTTTTCTTATGAAAAAACGGCGATTAGTTATAAGATCCATCATCTTACTATTACTAGGTGCTGCCGTTGTTTATACGTTGTATCAAAATTTTACAAACGATACGAAACAAAAAGTTGCGGTAGGTGCACAGGCTCCTGATTTTGCATTGGTCGATATGCAAGGAAAAAAGCATCAGCTTTCAGATTACCGTGGACAAGGGGTATTCCTGAATTTCTGGGGAACATGGTGCCCGCCATGTAAAAAGGAAATGCCTTATATTAATAATCAGTATCATCAGTATAAAGACAAAGGTGTTCAAGTCTTGACAGTAGATATTCAAGAATCTGAACTCGCAGTTAATCAATTTGCAGAGCGTTTAAAACTGGATTTTCCAATTATGATTGATACGGATAAAGAAGTCATGAATACTTATGGTATTGATCCGCTTCCAGCTACTTTTTTAATTGATAAAAATGGCGAAGTTGTAAATTATTATACTGGTGAACTCACGGAAGAAAAAGTAAGGGAGTTTATGGAGAAAATTAAACCTTAAGGTTGTAGGGAGTTTTTTCGAATGAAGGATGTTAAATGTGAATGTGGGCATGTGAATCCCCATGGAACCGTTTTATGTGAAGCATGTGGAAAAGAGCTGATCGTTCAATCTACTACAGAACAGCTTATTGATATGCGTTATGAAGGGAGTGCACGCCGTTCACAAACATATAATAAAACGATTATTGATAAAATATGGAACTTTTTTTCATCAGTAAAAGTTGGCGTTTGGCTGATTATAATCACCTTAATTGCCTCATCACTTGGTACCATATTGCCTCAAGAAATGTATATCGATTTACCTCCAGATGTATACTACGAACAAGAATATGGCTGGTTTGGTAAATTATATTACCAATTGGGATTTAATAACCTATATAGTTCTTGGTGGTACTTAGTTTTGATTGCAATGATTGGAATATCGCTAGTCATTTGTAGTCTTGATCGTGTTGTGCCATTGTATAAGGCTCTTAAAGCCCAAAGAGTAACTCGACATGAAGGTTTTTTAAAACGTCAGCGTGTTTTCGGGGTGAACGAATCAGCAAGTGAAAGTGATTTTTCAATCGTTAAGAAACATTTACAAGAACGGCGCTACAATATTCGAGAAGAAAATGGAGATATTCTAGCGGAAAAGGGTCGTTTTTCTCGCTGGGGTCCATACGTAAACCATGTCGGTTTAATTATTTTCTTATTCGGCGGTATGCTGCGCTTTATTCCAGGAATGTATGTTAACGAGGACCTTTGGGTGCGTGAAGGTGAAACA
Organism: Bacillus sp. AFS073361; assembly: GCF_002567005.1. Taxonomy (GTDB): domain Bacteria; phylum Bacillota; class Bacilli; order Bacillales; family Cytobacillaceae; genus Neobacillus. The sequence goes on along the minus strand of NZ_NUZU01000032.1, from coordinate 75,360 downwards.
GCTGTTGTTCCAGAGACGGATGGAAAGTTCTATCTTCAAAATAACAAGTTCATTCTGGAGCATTACGATAAAAATAAAGATAAAACCTTTGAAAAGGCGATTGATAAGGCCGGGGAAGTTGTAAAAAATTATCAATCTAACGTTGTTCTATATAAACGAGTTGGAGAAAATCTCCCTGGAGAGAAACCAACCCTTAAAAAGGTTGAAGATTATAAGGTACGTGTAAATTTACCACTCACATATGAAGGCTATTCGGTTTTCCAGGCTTCATTCAGGAATGAATTAAATAAAATGTCATTTGGTTTGACAAATAAAAAGACAAACCAATCCATGGGCGAACTTACAGTTGACCTAAGAGATCCGAAGATGAAATATGACCTCGGAAAGGGCTACTCAGTTGAAATACTAAACTATTTTCCTGACTTTGAATTTGCAGACAATGGCGAGCCAACCACTAAATCACGGGTACCCAACAACCCTGCTTTTGTCTTTCGGATGGTGACTCCTGATAAGCCAAAAGGAGAAACAAGTTTTGTAGCCATCAAGCAAACAATTGAACCATTTGGTGATAACCAATATAAGATGTCCTTCAATGGAATCGAAACAACAAATGTTTCAGGCTTTATTGTTCGTAAAGATTCAACCCTTTGGGTGATTATTATAGGTGGAATCATCTTTATGATTGGTGTCATTCAAGGTGCCTATTGGAATCATCGCCGCATTTGGCTTCAAAATAAAAACGGCGAAGTCTGGATTGCTGCGCACACAAATAAAAATTGGTATGGATTAAAACGAGAAATTGAAGGTGTATTGGCAGATACGAATCTTAAAATGCCAATTGATCAAACTCAATTAGAAGAATCGGATAAGGGGGGAGTCTAGTTGGTATCAATAAGTAGTAATTTATTATTTATTTCTTTTATTATATATTTAGTTGCAACCCTATTTTTTGGCGGGTCGATTAAATCCAAAAAGCAAGGGGAAGAAAAGCAAGGAACCAATAAGTGGGGGAAAATAGCAGTCTTTTTAACGATTATTGGTTTTATCTCCCAATTAGGTTATTTTATTACGAGATGGATTGCGGCAGGACACGCTCCAGTAAGTAATATGTTTGAGTTTACAACATTCTTTGGAATGGCTCTAGTCGGTGCATTTATTGTTATATATTTTATTTATCGAACTACATTACTTGGATTATTTACCATGCCTGTGGCTATTTTGGTTATCGCTTATGCAAGTATGTTTCCGAAGGATATTTCGCCACTAATTCCTGCGCTGCAAAGTTATTGGCTACATATTCATGTTACGACTGCGGCAATTGGGGAAGCTATTTTAGCGATTAGTTTTGCTGCTGGGCTTATTTATCTTGTTAAGGCAATTGATCAAACCAAATTAAGCAAACAAACCTTTTGGCTTGAAATGGTGATGTTTGCACTTGTTGCAGTCATTGGATTTGTTGCTGTTTCCTCCATTTTTTCTGGTTTGGGTTATCATGAAAAATTTAATTGGATTGATAAACACGATAACGCGTCTGTGCTTGAATATACAATGCCTGCGCTTTCTGGTCCACATGAAGGAGAATTAGTAACTAAAGATGGATTTAAACCTTTGTTCGAGGTTCCAGCTTTTATTAATGCAAAAAAATTAAATACAGTCATTTGGTCATTGATGGCGGGGATTGTTATTTATGGCGTCATTAGATTAATTTTAAGAAAGCGAATTGCAGCGGCACTTAAGCCGATTGTAAAAAATATTAAACTAGACTTTGTGGATGAAATCAGCTATCGATCTGTGTTAATCGGTTTTCCTGTTTTTACGCTAGGTGCCCTGATTTTTGCAATGATTTGGGCCCAAATGGCTTGGTCGCGGTTTTGGGGCTGGGATCCAAAAGAAGTATGGGCATTAATTACTTGGTTGTTTTACGCAGCATTTTTACATCTACGTCTTTCAAAAGGCTGGCATGGAGAAAAATCCGCATGGCTAGCTGTTATTGGTTTTGTCATAATTATGTTTAACCTGGTTGCAGTAAATCTTGTTATTGCTGGACTCCATTCCTATGCAGGTTAAATTGCTTTAAAGCTAAATTTTATAGCCTTCACTTTTATTAAAGTGAGGGCCTTTTTAAAACTCAAATGTTTATAGTTTGTCAAAATATTGACACAATTTTTCAGGTGAATTAGCAGGAAATTATAGCATAAAACAATAGTGTTTTGTAAAATAAACTCCATGGGGGGATTATTAATGGATAAAGACGTGAAAATTTTAGTGGTAGATGATGAAGAAAGAATTCGTCGCTTATTAAAAATGTACTTAGAGCGAGAAGATTATATAATTGATGAAGCGGAAGACGGGAATGAGGCATTAGAGAAAGCATTTGCTAATGATTATGATGCCATTCTCCTCGACCTAATGATGCCTGGTAAGGATGGAATTGAAGTTTGTCGTGAATTAAGAGAAAAAAAGGCAACGCCAGTAATCATGCTGACAGCAAAAGGGGAAGAAATCAATCGAGTTCAAGGATTCGAAGTGGGAACAGACGATTATATTGTTAAACCATTCAGTCCCCGGGAAGTTGTCTTAAGGGTTAAAGCGTTGTTAAGAAGATCATCACAAACTAGTTACCTGCAAACGGAAACAACAACTAAAGACGTCATTGTATTTCCGCACTTAACAATTGATAATGATGCACACAGAGTATCAGCTAATGGTAAAGATGTTAGTTTAACTCCAAAAGAATATGAATTACTTTATTTCTTATCGAAAGCGCCTGATAAGGTTTTTGACCGGGAACAATTACTTAAAGAAGTCTGGCATTACGAGTTTTTCGGAGATCTGCGAACAGTAGATACACATGTAAAGCGTCTCCGTGAAAAATTAAATAAAGTTTCCGAGCCGGCTGCTAGAATGATCGTTACAGTTTGGGGTGTAGGCTATAAATTTGAGGTTATTAATGAATGACCTTTTTAAGAAGTGTTGTAGGAAAGCTATGGTTAACGATTCTTTTATTAGTTTCAGTTGTGCTTTTCATCTTAACAATCATGCTTCTCGAATTTTTCCAAAACTACAATACTCTTGGGATGAAAGAGGATTTAACCAATACAGCCGAGAAGATTGCTAACGTTTTAGAAGGCCATACTAATGGGGAATTATCACTTGGATTAGAGATATCCTGGGAAATTATCGATAAAGTAAATAATGTTGTCATCATCAAAAATGATAATGAAATCTACTACTCTCCAAACACAGAAAAGACGAAAAGATTATCATTGACAGATATTAAGAATGACCCAAATTTATCACAGGTCTTTCAAAGAGACGTTAATGTAGAAAAGGTTTCCACACTTACGTTCAATGAAAATGATGATGATGGAAAGGGAACAAAGTTTACGATTATCGGTGTACCTTTGCATCTTCCTGGCGAAAAGCATAGTGCTGTATTTATTTATCAATCAATGGAAGTCATGCAGGAAACAACTCATGAAACAACAAAATTTATTCTACTTGTGGCTGGCGTTGCAATTATTCTTACAACGATTTTTGCATTCTTTTTATCTACAAGAATTGCTGCTCCGTTAAGAAAGATGAGGGAAGCAGCATTTGAAGTGGCTCGAGGGAAGTTCGATACCAAAGTTCCAATCCTCACTCACGATGAAATTGGTGAATTAGCAACTGCGTTTAATCAAATGGGCAGACAATTGAAATTCAATATGAGTGCACTCAGCCAAGAAAAAGAGCAGCTATCAAGTATCTTAAGTAGTATGGCAGATGGAGTTATTACTTTTAATCGGGATGGTACAATCTTAATTACTAATCCCCCGGCTGACCGTTTTCTACAATATTGGTATTATGAAATGGGTGTATTAAGTGCTGATTCTGAGGCTATCCCAACGGAGGTAATGGATCTATTTCAACAAGCAGTAGATACTGAGTCTGAACAAATTGGTGAAATTTCGTTTCAAGGCAGGCATTGGGTCATCTTAGTAAGCCCCTTATATAGTAACCGTTTTATCCGCGGTGCTGTTGCTGTTTTAAGGGATATGACAGAGGAACGGCAGCTAGATAAGATGAGACAAGATTTTATTGCAAATGTTTCACATGAACTTAGAACACCTATATCGATGTTACAAGGGTATAGTGAGGCGATTGTAGATGATATTGCTGAATCCCAGGAAGAGAAAAAGGAAATGGCAAAGGTTATCTACGATGAATCATTGCGGATGGGCCGGCTTGTAAATGAGTTGCTGGATCTGGCGCGAATGGAAGCGGGTCATCTTCAACTAACAATGGAAGAAATTGATATTTCTTCATTTATTAATCGTATAATCCATAAGTTTCAGGGTTTAGCTAAAGATAATGAAATTCGATTGTATGTGGAGATTGAAAATGGAATCACCTCTATTTCTTTTGATCCTGATCGAATCGAACAGGTACTCACTAATTTAATTGATAATGCAATCAGACATACACCTAAAGGTGGATCAGTTAAATTAAGTGTCGGATCTGAAGAAAAGGGAATCATGATTGGAGTAAAGGATTCTGGCTCTGGTATTCCTGAAGAAGACTTGCCGTTCGTTTTTGAGCGCTTTTATAAAGCTGATAAGGCACGAACTAGAGGAAGAGCAGGAACAGGCCTTGGACTAGCCATAGCAAAAAATATTATTGATGCACATCATGGTCATATCTCGGTTCAAAGTAAACTTGGACAGGGGACGACATTTTCCTTTTTAGTACCTCGAAAATAGTAAAATGAACAAGTTTTTTGCCGACTGTTCTTGATTCACGGGGAACATTTAAGAAAAAAATATTGTTCAATCAAAAACTCATCCATAAAAATAGGATGAGTTTTTTGTCAAATCTTTAGGAAATCTATTCCAAATAATACCTTTCATTTTGTCACAAAAAAGTCTATATTTATAAGGTGAAACTTTTTATACATATAAATCGACTAATATTATGAACGGGGAGGGGAATGGATGGACTCCGTTTTCGATGAACTTTATCAAAAATACCATCACGACGTTTTTCAATTTCTATTTTATATGGTTAGAAACAAAGAACAAGCAGAGGATCTTGTCCAAGAGGTTTATATAAGGGTATTTAAATCCTATCGTCGTTTTGAAGGGAAAAGCAGTGAGAAAACATGGCTTTTTTCGATTGCGAGAAATGTAGCTATAGACTTTTTCCGAAAACAAAAAGGTTGGAAAGGAAGATTACTGGAAAAATTCGATTGGTCAACTGATCAACTGAAAGACGGATATCCGATTCCAGAAGAAATTGCAGTACAAAGGGAAGAAATCAGATGGGTATATAATTGCCTCGAATATTGCACACTGGATCAAAGAGCTGTAATAATTCTACGGTATATACAAGATTTATCTATTTCTGAAACTGCCCAAGCACTAGGATGGACTGAAAGTAAGGTGAAAACTACACAACACCGTTCGTTAAAGGTATTGAAGAAGCATATGGAACTTTCTTATGAAAAGGAGGGATTAACTAGTGAAAAAGTCAGAGTGGAGCGATAAGCAGCTCGAAGAATTATTAAGGCAGATGCCTAAAATACAAGATGATCGCAATCCTCGTGACATTTACGAAAATCTTCCGATAAGAAAAAAGAAACCAAAACAATGGCTGGTACCTGGTCTTGCTACTGTTGCTGCCTTGCTCATCTTCTTTATCTTAATTCCTAAATTAATGGTCGGGCCACAATATTCAGAGGATCACGCTGGTCAAGAAAAATCATCTGTAGAGCGTGACATACAAAAGGCAGATGAAAATTCAACCATTGCATTGAAAAAGGAGGATGCAAGTCCAAAAGCATGGACATTTTCAGGAGCTGATAAAACTCAAACTTCGAAAACGGCTATTTATGATGAAGAAGTGGGTGATGGAAAAGTATTAACCTTCTGGATTCCTGACCCCCAAATACAAATCCTTGTACCCGTTTCAACAATAATTAATGATTCAAATGAGAAAAAATGGCTAGAGTTATTTAATGAAAATATGGTGAATTTAAAGGAGCAGGAATGGGGATTAAGTGAATTCTATCCTCTTAGTGCTTCATTGAAACTTGATGAAAAAAATAATGCTATCTTAGTCGATGTTCCATCAAACCATCAGTATGGACAAGGATCAGCGACAGAAACAAATTTCATTAATGTACTGAAAAAAGATATCTCCTCCAATAGTGATATTAAAAAGATAAGATTTTCAACCAATGGTGAACCTGGTATTGAATTGGGGAATTATGGTCATCAAGACGAAGTGAGGATAAAGCAACAAAAGAATCATGCCTACTTCTTTTATTATTCTGAGGGTAATGATATACCCTTCCTAGTCCCATCTATAGAAAAATATGAAGATATTAAGACGGCTGTTGAGGAAATGAAAAAGGATCAGCCCACACTAGGATTAAAAAGTTCACTTTTACCTGCACTTCCGATAAATGAGGTTTCTATTAAAGAGAAAACGTTAATTGTATCAATAGAGGATAATACGAGCCTTCAAGATGATCAATCAACAATCAACGCTTATGAGTCACTGTTATTAACTGCAAAAGAATTCGGATTAGAAAAAGTCTTTATTACGAACCCGCCAATAAAAAATCTTGGTCCATTTGACCTGTCAAAAAAGAACAAAGTACCGCTGGCTCCGAATCAACGGACATTACAATAATTTACTTAATCAACCGTTAAAGGTTGATTTTTTAATGAATATTATTTATCATTTCTCCAAATTATAACAAGTATGCCTAATCACTCCACCGATAAGGAATATGTTCTAAAGGTGAAAAATACTACATATTGTGTGGAGGAGGAAAAGAAATAAGGAGAGTGACTAAAGAAAATGCGAGATTACATAAAAAGGGTTATTATAGCCCTAATTATGGCGCTATGTGTCAGTTTGTTATTTTTAGGAGGAAAACATTCCGAAGCTAGTATGCAGGTTAATAAAGAGATGAAGGATGGATGGATATGGCCTGCAGATGGTATAGTTTCTGATACATATGGAACAAGGATGGGTAAGCATAAGGGAATTGATATCGCTGGAAAATTAAATACACCTGTACTAGCAGTTGCTGACGGACAGGTGGTGAAATCTTATTACTCTAATACATATGGAAACGTAGTGTTTATTAAACACCCAAGTCATTTAGTAACTGTCTATGCACATTTAAACAAGAGAAACGTGTTTCAAGGACAAAAGATTAAGCAAGGTACAGTAATAGGAAAAATGGGGGAAACTGGACAAGCTACAGGGATACATCTCCATTTTGAAACGCATCAGCAAGAATGGAGATATGATAAGAAGTTTGCATTGGATCCAGAAAAGATATTAGGAAAAGCTGACACAGGGGAGACAGTACGCGGAGGGATTGCCGCAAGCAATGGCGTTGTATTAGAAGCGAGCTCACATATTAAATTCAATCATGAGGATAAAATCAAGGTGACAAACCAGCAATATATCGTCAAACAAGGTGATACATTGTATTCGATTTCGAGGGAAAAAAACATCTCGGTGACCCGGATTAAAGAGTTAAACCACCTTTCCACCGACTTGATCAAACCTAAACAAATATTGAATATACATTAATTTCACGCAGCAAGACCCGCAGACTATTTTCTGCGGGTCTTGTTACGTGAAACCTTTTACTTAACAAAAGATAAGTTCTGCAGTATAATTGAAATTGTAATTTAATATCGATCTATCTTCGGGGCAGGGTGAAATTCCCGATCGGCGGTATTTGAGTAAAACTCATAAGCCCGCGAGCCGTTTTATGGCAGGATTTGGTGAGATTCCAAAGCCGACAGTATAGTCTGGATGGGAGAAGATGGAGGTTCTGCAGACGTTCAAAAAAAATTTATATTAATGAACGTTTATTAAGCGTGCCTTTGTAAACTCCCTTAAGCGAATTATTGCTGAGGGAGTTTTTATTTACATTGGTCTCGTCTGTTGCTGAACCTCTCTTCCTTAACGCGATGGATCAAAAAAAGGAGAGAGGAAGATGAAGAAAATGCAGAAAAAGAGGAAAATGAACGTTAGGGCTTATGTGTCAATAGGAATGCTGAGTAGTATTGCTTTTCTGTTAATGCTCATACAATTTCCGTTGCCGCTATTCCCAAATTTCTTGTTTGTCGATTTCAGTGACATTCCAGCATTAATTGCCACATTGATTTTTGGACCGATTGCAGGAATTTTAGTTGAGTTTTTTAAAAATGTCCTTAATTATATTCAGACAGGTAGTCAAACAGGAATTCCAGTGGGGCAGATAGCCAATTTCGTTGCGGGAATTGTTTTTATCCTGCCGACTTATTTTGTATATAATAGACTTAAGACTAGAAAAGGTATGACGCTAGCATTAATTTTTGGTACGGCAATCATGGCAGTTATGATGAGTATTTTAAACTACTTGGTAATTTTACCTGCATATACTGTTCTAATGGGCTTTCCAGATATGAGGAATTTAGTATTGCCAGCAATCTTACCATTTAACCTTTTAAAAGGAGTCATGATGTCCATCATCTTCATGCTTCTGTTCATACGGATGCAAGCATGGATCAATAAATTTACTACAATTAAAAGCGCCTAAGTAGCTAAAGGACAGGGGGAATCATTCCTCCTGTTTTATTTTGTAAACAAAAATAAAGGCCCCTCACCTAAAATAGGAGAGAGGCAGTAGCTTAAACGTATTATCCTAAATATTACTCAAATTTAGTTGGATTGCCATCAAAAGCTTCGTCAGCTACTTTAATGGAATCAGTAGGACAGCCTTCGAAAGCATCCATCATGTCATCGATTAATACATCAGGAATTTCAACAATTCCTTCATTATCATCAAGTGTTACGTATGCGATACCTTCATCATCGTAATCATAGATATCTGGTGCTGCCGCGCCGCAAGCTCCACATGCAATGCATGTTTCCTTATCAACAATTGTGTACTTTGCCATGAAAAAAACCTCCCAGTAAATTAAAAAAATAAGACTCATTTCCATTATTAATATGAAAACGGATAACTCATATCTATTGTAAAACTGTATCGTCAACTTTTCAATAGAAAAATGCCTTTATCACTTTAGTTTATCCAAGTGTTTTGCTAAATCTTCCACATTTTTGGGCATCAAGATCCTTTATTTCATGGTAGAATAAAGAGAGAAAATGGTGTTTTTGGTCGAATATGTGCGAAATAAGTGATGGGAGGTTCGTATGCTCCAAATTGAATCCATCATTCTTTATAGTATAAAACAATTAAATAAGGAACGGACCATTTATTCGGTCTATCACCTTCTTAATGGAAAAAAGTCATCGCAAACTATCCAAGATGCCCATTTATTTTCGTTGAAAAGTTTTTTTGGGATTTATGAGCAATTATCCAGAGAATCTTTTGAAGAAATAATTCAATCGATGAGTGAAAAAAAGTGGGTAAAAAATATCGGAGAACAACGATTTATAGTTACGCTTCTTGGAAAAGAGCTTCTAGAAAAAACTCAACTGCCGAAGTATATTCATGGCTGGAACTATCATCAAATGACCTCCTTATTTTGGGAAAGATTGTCCCTATTAGTACAGGTGATATCCAATTTAATGTTCGGAGAAACAAGATATACTCCCATCCAAAAAAACAAAGAAGTTCATACTTGGTTAAAATCCGCTCTAAAAAGTATGAATCTGCCTAGGATGGAAATGGGGACAATTTTTTATTCAGAATTAGAAGATTGTCTTGACGCGGGAAACGGGTTTGACCCTGCCATCTTAGTAATTCGGTTAACAGGTTTTCAACAAATTGGCTTGACCCCTCTTCAAGCAGCCAAACAGTTAAATATAAATTTTCACGACTACCAAATTGGTTTTACAAATACACTTCATTATTTATTGCGAAAAATTGAGGAAGATGGTTATAAGTTTAAAATTTTGCCTTTTTTAATTAAAGGTCTAATGAAAAATGATGAATTAACGTTATCTACCAGGAAAACACAAAGATTATTAAATCAAGGATATACACTTGATATGATTGCAAATATAAGGCACTTAAAATTAAGTACAATAGAAGACCATCTGGTTGAATTAGCCCTAAATATGGAGAATTTCTCCATCGATACTTACGTAGATAAAGAATTACAAAATAAGATTTTAGAAATTTCACACCAAATAGCAACTAAACAGTTAAAGTTAATTCGAGAAAAGATTGTAACCGCGACATATTTTCAAATAAGACTAGTATTGGCGAAATATGGTGATAGATAATGGAACTAGAAAAAGTATTAATAGAACATTTTGGTTATCCAAGTTTTAAGACTGGACAAAAAGAGGTAATCACATCAATTTTGTCTGGCCATCATACATTGGCTATGCTTCCGACAGGAACAGGAAAATCATTGTGTTACCAACTGCCAGGGCTAATGTTAAAGGGGCAAATTTTAATAGTATCGCCACTTCTCTCACTGATGCAAGACCAAGTGGAACATTTTAAGAAATTTGGTGAAAAGAGAGTCATTGCGTTAAACTCCTTTCTTAGTGCAGATGAAAGGAAAAATGCACTTCATCAATTGAAACAGTATAAGTATATCTTCATCTCACCTGAAATGTTAATGGTTCCTTTTATCCTTCGCAAACTACAAGAACTTACAGTTTCATTGTTTGTAGTCGATGAAGCTCATTGTATTTCCCAATGGGGATTTGACTTTCGGCCAGATTATTCAAAACTAGGTGAAATTAGAAAAAAGTTTGGCGATCCACTCACACTTGCGCTGACTGCAACTGCTACCAAAAAAGTAAGAGAGGACATCATTCGTTCACTTGATTTGGATGAAATTAAAAAAATAGAGTCCACAATTGACAGGCCAAATATAGGTTTTTATGTTAAAGAATTATTAGAATTCCGCGAAAAGCAAGGGGTTGTCTGTGAGCTTGTTGCCAATTTGCAAAAGCCTGGGATTATTTATTTTTCAAGTAAAAAAATGGCGGAACAAATGGCTTCCTTGTTATCAGATAAAGGAATCTGCCGAGCGATGGCCTATCATAGCGGTTTGGACCAATCCACTAGAATACTGATTCAACAGCAGTTTGTGTATGGACAATTAGATGTTATATGTGCCACAAGTGCCTTTGGCATGGGAATAAATAAGGACAATATCCGGTTTGTTATTCATTATCATATGCCGATGCAAATAGAATCGTATCTCCAAGAAATTGGAAGGGCTGGTCGAGATGGCAAACCTAGTATTGCCATCCTTTTATATACGCCTGGGGATGAACAACTGCCGATTCAACTTGCGGAGAGTGAATTACCATCTGAGCAGCAAATAGACTGGTTGTTTAATAAACTGGACGAGAAACGGATGTTAATAGATGGGAAGATGACTTTAGATATCAATTTAATGGATCTTGGCGGTTTCTCGGAAATTCAATGGCGGATTGTTGAGGACTTTGTAATAAATACTTCTCTTGAAACAATAAGTATTAAACAATTAAGAAACATCATTAAAGAGTTTGTTCTGGAAAGATTAGCAATTAAAAAGAATAATATTTATCGAATGAAAAAATGGGCTGAATCTAGATTATGCAGACGTCAAAATATTTTACAATATTTTGATGAAACACTATTAAACAAGGTAAACAAATGCTGTGACATATGCGGACTTCAAATAATCGACTACCAAACAAGTCATTCTAGTGATTTACCTTTGGTGAGAAAAACGGAACAAAACTGGAAAGAATTACTTGCCAAAATTCTAATCAATAGTGAGTTGAGGGAATGAAAAAGAAGTATTTTGAATTAATAAATGGATTAACGGATAGAGATTTGCTTTTTCATCTGTATATGACACAAATCATTCTCTGTGTCATCTCGTTACTATTGGGGTTTATATTTTTTGACCATTTCTCCTATTTAGAAAATATAATTTTGGATGACTCTAACATTTTTATAATTGGGATTCCTGCGGGAGTAATCATTGTGATGTTAGATGTTCTTTTAATGAAATGGCTGCCTTCTTCCTTTTATGATGACGGGGGGTTAAATGAAAGAATCTTTAAAAATAGAAACTTTTTTCACATCATACTGATTGCTTTTTTTGTAGCGTTTAGTGAGGAATTATTGTTTAGAGGAATCATACAAACAAAAGTAGGATTGGTTTTTGCGAGCATTATTTTTGCAATTATTCACTATCGATATCTTTTTAATTGGTTTTTATTTGTAAATATTGTTATATTAAGCTTTTTGATTGGTGTAATTTTTGAATGGACCAATAATTTAGCGGTTACAATTGTTATGCATTTTGTTATTGATTTTTTATTAGGTGTTTATATAAAATGTAAAAGTCCAACTAGAGAAGACCCACGGGGAGGAGTGCGGCTATGAATAGCGAAGAACCATACAGGGACCAGGCGGAACGTTTGAAACAACGTATAGAAAAAATTAATGAGAAAGTGGACGCCAAGGATGACTTGCCGCCTCGTGAGCATATCCATCGGAGAAAGAAGAAAAAAACAAAGTGGAAGCTAAAATACCCAGTCATCCGTTTATTAGTTTTGTTCTTTATTCTCCTGCCGATTATTATTTTTAGTGTAATTTCGTACCGTGATGGAGCTAAAAAAGTTAATGGAGTTCCAAATACCACCGAGGATTCTGTTGGATATGAAACCATTAATTTAGAAACGTCAAATGACGAAGAAGAAACAAAAACCGAGGATTTTGATCAATCAAAGGAAACGAATCCTGCTAATAATGAAACAAAACAAACTAGCAACGAGGTAAAACATTCTGAAACTAAAAAACCCTTAAAAAAAACAACAGGAACTTCGAGAGAATCACAAATAAAGTCTACTGTAACGCATACAGTTAAACGAAACGAAAATCTATATAGAATAGCCTTAAAGTACTACCAATCTCCCAAGGGGATGGACATCATTATGAAAGCCAATCATCTTCGGAGTAAGCAAGTAAATGCAGGTCAGGTCTTGAAAATACCGATAAACAATTAGCCGATCCCTTAGTGATCGGTTTTTTCATGAAGAAATCATAATAGAAAGGACAAGTTCATATGTATATATATAGAAATGGAGGGTGATAAAATGGATTCTCCAATCCAATTACTTGAAAATACGGATCAAGCAACCAAACAAGCGCTTGAAAATGTGAGAAAAAGGAAAGAAAAGTTTGATCGGTTTAAAAAGCGGCATATCCTTTCAATCTGGGGAACAATTATATTGGCCGCAAGTTTTTTTGTCTATTTATATTTAACAGTTGCCAGCATTTATTCCTATTCCTTTGCTGCGATGTTTTCAGCTTTTGTTAATGATTCGAATAATTTAACACTATTAGTCTTTTGTGTGGGCATGTATGGAACCATGAACTTATTGAAAGAGAAAAAAGACAAAGCAGAAAAAGAGTACCATGAATTACGCTGTGAAATTGTTGACCGAAGTAAAGATTACTGGAAAAAAGAAGAAGAATGGAAAAACCGCCATATTGTCTTTGAAATGATGAAAACAAAATATGACATTAATCTATACCATGAAAAAAAATAAGAAGCAGGACAAAACTGCTTCTTATTTCTTTTGAATCCAGCTCCAGCGCCTAGAGGAGCTTCCACTTTTTAGTTAAAATATTTTCTTTTTGCCTTGTTCGTCTTTTAATATTTCCACGGCTTCACGGAAGCGCTGTGAATGAATAATCTCTCGTTCTCTTAAGAACCGTAGACCATCATTTAAATCTGTATCATCACTCATATTAATAATCCATTGATAGGTAGCTCTGGCTTTTTCTTCTGCTGCAATGTCTTCGTAAAGATCTGCAATAGGATCCCCTTTTGTTTGGATAAATGCTGCTGTCCATGGCACTCCAGCAGCATTATGGTAAAACAAACCTTTGTCATGGTTTACGTAGTGATCCTCAATCCCTGCCGCTTTTATTTGTTCTGGTGTTGCATCCTTTGTAAGCTTATAAACCATGGTGGCAATCATTTCAAGGTGTGCAAATTCCTCTGTTCCTATATCTGTCAGAAGTCCGATTACTTTGTCAGGAATGGAATATCTTTGGTTTAAATATCGTAGTGCTGCAGACAATTCCCCATCTGCACCGCCATATTGCTCAATTAAATATTTAGCCAATCTCGGATTACACGTGCTGACGCGAACAGGATATTGTAATTTCTTTTCGTAAATCCACATTTACACCAATCCCTCCTCAAAAAATAATACGGGCGCTTCGATTTTAGACTTGCCATGGCCAAGGGGTATCGTCCCAATTCCATGGATAACTTGAGTAACTATTACCAAATTGCAAAAGAGGTCCAAATTGGCTTTCGAATGCTTTTTTAAGGCGTTTTCTTTCTTTTGCGTAATGATTGAATTGATTGATGGCTTCAAGATCATCATTATGAGTATCCAAATATAGGGTTAGTTCGACTAAGACAAAGTCAACAGCTTGTAGTTGTTCCATTAATTGGTAGTACTCGGCAGGAACTTGTTTCATTGGGGTAATCCTCCTTTGCCAGGCTCCAGTGGACTAAACCATGGATCATAGAATGCTTTCCAGAGTGTACCGGCTCTAAGTGCCTCAAGTGGTGTAAATTGTTCCAGGTTTGGTGGTTGAAATCCCATATATAAATTTGGTGGGGTAGAGTATGCTTTTTCAAGAATCGGCGGACAAGGGTCAAAGGGACTCACATACGGATGAAAGGTTTTGAAATGTGTATTCATAATAGTCCTCCCTTTATTCAACATCAGTTAATAATATGAAATAATCCTTTTTCTATGACATAATCTTAAATGCAAAAGGGTTTTTTCCAAGCTTTATAGAAGTATACTAAATAATGCATGATTATATTTCGAGGTGATGGATTTGTTCGTAAAAAATATAATGATTCCAAAGCATGAATGTTTTACTGTCCAGGAAAATACTACACTTAAAGACGCTTTAGAAAGTTTGGAAAAATATCAGATTGATGGACTTCCGGTTTTAAGTGGAGATAAATACGTAGGAGTGGCGACAAGATACAACATTTATATGAGCTATTTTCAGTCTGATAAACAAAAGAATGAGTATTTATCCCAAACTTTTGTAAAAGATATTGCTACACATCATGATAAGTTTCTAGAAGGTGGAGAATTATTTGAGAAAACACTTCTTGATTTAAAGGATTTTCCTTTATTAGCAGTTGTTGATGCTAACAAAAACTTCCTTGGTGTAGTTACGCGCTCTGATGTCATTAGTTCTTTCGAAAGTGCATTTGGGGTGAATCGTCCAGGTGTACGGATTGCCTTTACATCCGTTGAAACCGAAGGACGAATCGCACGCCTGTCTGAAATTGCACATCAATTCCACGAGCATATTATTTCTCTGGTAACTTTCGATGAAACAGATAAACTTGTCCGGAGAATCGTAATGAAGATAGAGAAGAAAGACAATATCGATAAATTCACCAAGAGGCTGGAAGACCATGGCTTCAGAATATTGAGCATCCAAGAAGATGATTAACTAGCAGTAGGTAAGTTTTTAAATCCTTCTCATACATTGTATGGGAGGGGTTTTTATGTTCATTAAAGTGATTAAGTATTTTGTAATTTTTATATGTGGGTATATACTCATCAAATGGATTTCAATACCACAACCTTTTGCCTTATCTGATTTCTTTATAAGTCTTGTCGTAAATCCCTTAAAATTTTTTGCAGCCACGTTAGTTTTTTTTATCGGATTTCTCTTAACTGGGAGAGTCCTATCAGAACTTATCGTTGGCACAAAAATAGCTTGGCAAAAACGAAAAGTAATTGGTGTTGACCTTCTCATTGAGTATCTATATCTTCTGATTGTTTTTTGCCTTCTCTTTTATTTGGGTTTGGTGCAGACGATTGCATTTTTTAGTTTAAGTCTTTTTTATGGTATGATTTCCATTGAACGTTAGTTAAGAAATGGGGAAAAGAGAAATGGTTATAACATTAGTATTCTTGTTCATCCTGGGTGGATGCCTTCTTATATATATGTTACGAGAAGCTTTTTTAAATAATATCATAGAACATGAATTCAGCTTTCCTGACTTTCCTAAATCACTTGGCAGCATTTCTATTTTTTTTATTTCCGATATACATAGGCGAACAATCTCTGATAAAGTGATAAATCCAGTTATGGGGAAAGCGGATATTGTTGTAATCGGTGGTGATTTAACTGAAAAAGGTGTATCTTTTGAAAAAGTAAAGGCAAACTTGAGGAAATTAAAACAAATTGGCCCAGTTTATTTTGTTTGGGGAAACAATGATTATGAAGTGGATTATCATAAATTGGATGCCATTCTCCTGGAATTGGGTATAAAAGTATTAGCTAATACAGCAGTTACCTTTGAATCTGTTAAAGGAGAAAAATTTTGTTTACTAGGTGTAGATGATTTAAACCAAGAACGAGATCGCCTAGATTTGGCCTTATTAGATGCGGAAGAAAGTGGGTTTAAGATATTAGCCAGTCATTATCCTAATATTACAGACAAGATTCTTCCAGAGCATAAAATACGTTTGGTGTTAAGCGGACATACACACGGAGGGCAAATTCATATTTTAGGATATAGCCCCCATGAGCGGGGAAAAATAAAAAAGCTGGATAACACGGTCCTACTTATAAGTAATGGTTATGGTACGACTTCCATTCCACTCCGGTTAGGTGCACCGGCTGAATGTCACCTGATTACACTAAATGGGAATTCTGTAATCGAAGGATAAATATAGACAATTCACCAACAGACCCCTGGGGCATACACTGAAAACAAGAGTTATGTCACGGCAGGGGGCAAAATCATGCGCTTAGAACGCTTAACAGCCAATAAAATAAAGATTTTTCTAACCTCTGATGATTTATTTGACAGAGGACTCTCCAAAGAAGATATTTGGAAGGACTCCATTAAATGGAATCAGCTTTTCCATGATATGCTGGAAGAGGCAAGTGAGGAATTTGATGTTGATATTCAAGGTTCTGTTGCGGTAGAGGTGTTCTCCCTCCAAGCTCAAGGGATGATATTGATTATTACCGTTGATGATGTGATAGAAGATGATGAAATTTTGTATGATGGTTTTATCGAGATGCAAGTAAGAGTTGAAGGCTATGAGGACCTCTTGTATGAGTTTGATGAATTTGAAGATATTATCAGCCTTGCCAAAAGACTGTCCACTGTGAGTATTTTCGGCGGGAGTCTTTATGTTTGGAACAACCGCTACTATTTAATAATGGATAACTTAGAATCGGAAAAAAATATTAAAGCTGCCTGCGTTTTATCCGAATTTGGCAATGCATCTATACTTAGTCCATATGTTCTAGCTGAGTACGGTAAGCGAATAATCGAACAACAAGCGGTGGAAACCATTCTTCATTTTTTTAAGTAGAATTAATTGTTTTTATAGATAATAAAAGGGCGCCACCGCCCTTAAATTGGAAAATGATATTGCGCAATAATATTTAGCCATTGCATATAAAAATGCCAATGGCAGCGTTTACATAATTGGACTTTTTTTATACTTTTCTTCTTGCATAAATGTATGAAAGGTGTATACTTGTGTCTGAAAGATGACAACATTCGTAGCATTTTTTTAGGGAGGATTACAAATGGTAGCCGAAAGAGAAAATGAAAAGACTAATCAAGAGGAAAAGCATGATGTGTTGAAATCGACACAAACAGTTATACATAAGGCCCTTGAAAAGTTAGGTTATCCTGAAGAGGTATACGAGCTCTTGAAAGAGCCATTACGTTTAATGACAGTTAAAATTCCAATTAGAATGGATGATGGTTCCATAAAAATCTTTACTGGTTACCGTGCACAACATAATGATGCAGTGGGGCCAACAAAGGGTGGGATTCGTTTCCATCCAGGTGTAACAGAAACGGAAGTGAAAGCCCTTTCAATTTGGATGAGCTTGAAATGTGGAATTGTTGACCTGCCGTACGGTGGTGGTAAAGGCGGTATCGTTTGTGACCCTCGAGATATGTCCTTTAGAGAGCTTGAGAGATTAAGCCGAGGTTACGTTAGAGCCATTAGTCAAATTGTAGGACCAACGAAAGATATTCCAGCACCAGACGTATTTACTAATTCTCAAATCATGGCATGGATGATGGATGAATATAGTCGAATAGATGAATTTAATTCACCTGGTTTTATTACAGGGAAGCCGCTTGTTCTAGGTGGGTCGCATGGGCGTGAATCAGCAACTGCAAAAGGTGTGACAATCTGTATCCAAGAGGCTGCAAAGAAGAAAGGTATCCAAATTGAGGATGCACGTGTTGTTATCCAAGGTTTTGGTAATGCGGGAAGCTTTTTAGCTAAATTTATGCATGATGCAGGAGCAAAAGTCATTGGGATTTCCGATGCTTATGGCGCCTTGCATGATCCAGATGGACTAGATATTGATTATCTATTAGATAGACGAGATAGCTTCGGAACTGTTACAAAATTATTTAATAACACAATAACTAATAAAGAATTGCTAGAACTTGAGTGCGATATTCTCGTACCAGCCGCAATAGAAAATCAAATTACTGAAGAAAATGCTCACAATATTCGTGCGAGCATCGTTGTTGAAGCAGCAAATGGTCCAACGACACTCGAAGCAACGGAGATTTTAACTGAACGTGGTATTCTCCTTGTACCAGATGTTTTAGCTTCAGCAGGCGGTGTAACGGTTTCTTATTTTGAGTGGGTTCAAAATAACCAAGGCTACTATTGGTCGGAAGAAGAAGTGGAAGAAAAGCTTGAAAAAGTAATGGTAAAATCCTTTAATAATATTTACGATACTGCCCAAACCCGTCGAGTAGATATGCGTTTATCTGCATATATGGTGGGGGTTAGAAAAATGGCAGAAGCGAGCCGCTTTAGAGGCTGGATATAATAACGAGCTGCTGCTAAATATAATACTTAACCATTGAAACATAGTTAAAAAACTCCTATCATAGACGATAGGAGTTTTTTTGTCATCCATGTGATTGTATTAAGGAGTGTACCTATGATGCAAATAGAAGATATCATAATTGTTGGTGGTGGACCCTGCGGCTTGGCAGCAGCCATTGCCATTCAGGATAAAGGAAAAGAGCCATTAATCATTGAAAAAGGAAATGTGGTAAATTCCATTTATCACTATCCAACCCATCAAACATTTTTTAGCACGGCAGAAAAGTTAGAAATTGGGGAAGTGCCATTTATTACTGAGAGTTATAAACCAAAAAGAAATCAAGCACTTGTCTATTATCGAGAAGTCGCTAAACGAAAACAGCTGCGTATAAACTCTTTCGAACAAGTGAATAAAGTTCTTAAAAAGGATGAAATTTTTCAAATCTTTACTAATAAAAATACGTATTGTGCACGCCATGTAATCATCGCAACAGGTTATTATGATCATCCAAACTATATGAATGTTCCGGGCGAAAATTTACCAAAGGTATTCCACTATTTTAAAGAGGCCCATCCATATTTTGATAAGGATGTTTGTGTGGTCGGCGGAAAAAATTCAAGTGTGGATGCGGCCATAGAACTTGTAAAAGCAGGTGCGAGAGTGACCGTTTTATACCGTGGTGATAAATATTCACCAAGTATTAAGCCTTGGATTCTCCCTGAGTTTGAATCGTTAGTTCGAACAGGAACCATTTTAATGGAATTTAACGCCCGCGTTAAAGAAATAACAGAGAATCAAGTTATTTATACAAAAGACGCTGAAGATAATACAATACCCAATGATTTTGTATTTGCCATGACTGGATACCATCCAGACCACCAATTTTTAAAAAATATGGGTGTAAAAATTGATGAAGAATCTGGAAGGCCATTCTTTAGTCCGGATTCGATGGAGACAAATGTAGAGGGAATATATATTGCAGGTGTAATTGCTGCTGGAAATAATGCGAATGAAATATTTATTGAAAATGGCAGATTTCACGGAGAAGCAATCGCACGCTCAATTATCGAAAATGATGCAAAAAGGGTGGCTAAATAATGAAAAAGGTAGTTTTATTAACGACTGGTGGGACTATTGCAAGCAAGACAAATAAAGAATCGGGAAAATTGGCCTCAGGAGCGATAACTGGTGAAGAATTGGCAAGTATGTGTAATTTGCCAAAGGACATCGAAGTAGTTGTTGAATCAGTTTTTCAGAAGGCTAGTATTCATATTACATTTGATGACTTATTACTATTGAAGAATAAGATTGAAGACTATTTTAAGGATGATTCGGTTTCAGGTGTAGTTGTCACACATGGAACAGATACGATGGAAGAAACTTCTTATTTTCTTGATTTAACAATTAATGATTCCAGAACTGTGGTAGTGACAGGATCACAACGCTCTCCTGAGGATTTAGGAAGCGATGTATATATTAATTTACGTCATGCCATTTATTGTGCTTGTTCCGATGATTTAAGGAATGCTGGAACAGTGGTTGTTTTTAATGAACGAATATTTGCAGCACGTTATGTAAAAAAAGAACATGCATCTAATATTCAAGGCTTTAACTCATTTGGGTTTGGATATCTTGGTATTATCGATAATGATCAAGTTCATGTTTTCCAAAAACCAATTAAAAGAGAGTATTTTGAGATTAAAACTTCCATCCCTCAAGTGGAAATCATTAAATGCTATATTGGAGCGGATGGGAAATTTATTAAGGCAGCGCGGGAGGCGGGGATTGCTGGAATTATCTTAGAGGGCGTGGGACGTGGTCAAGTTGCCCCTAAAATGATGACAGAAATTGAAACAGCCATTGCAGAAGGAATGAAACTAGTTATAACTACAAGCGCAGAAGAAGGCTCAGTTTATACAACCTATGACTATGAAGGAAGTGCCTTTGACCTATTTAATAAGGGTGTAATTCTTGGAAGTGATAATGACTCTAAAAAAGCAAGAATTAAATTGGCCGTTGCGCTTGCCAGTAATTTGAATGACATTAGATTTTAAGTTTTAATTAACCAAAAGATAAATACCTATTAGGAATTGGAATGAATCTTTCATTTTCTTTATAGAGAAACCATGTTACGATTAAGAAAATGGATTTGAAAAGAGGTTCATCATGCTGGGAATATTATCAGCCGGACTTGCCCCCGGACTGGCATTACTAAGTTATTTTTATTTAAAAGATGAATATGAACCAGAGCCAATTTCATTCGTTTTAAGGACTTTTATGTACGGAGCACTTCTTGTGTTTCCCATTATGTTTATCCAGCATGTCCTTGAAACAGAACATATAGTAAAATCTGAACTATTCAATGCATTTCTTAGCTCAGGCTTATTCGAGGAGTTCTTTAAATGGTTTATACTCTTTTATGTTATTTATCAGCATGTAGAGTTTGATGAACCCTTTGATGGAATTGTTTACGGAGTAGCTGTTTCACTTGGTTTTGCTACAATCGAAAATATCTTTTATCTAATTGCGAATGGAATCGAACACGCCATGACACGTGCATTGTTACCTGTATCCAGTCACGCCCTATTTGGTGTAATTATGGGCTTTTATATTGGAAAGGCAAAATTTACAGAAGGAAATAAAGCGAAGTGGGTCATTCTTTCCTTATTCTTGCCATTTATTCTCCATGGAGCCTACGATTTTATCTTAATCTCACAAGAAAATTGGCTTATGATTATTTTTCCGTTTATGATTTTTCTTTGGTGGTTTGGTCTTAGAAAAGTTAAGAAAGCAAAAATCTTAAGTGCCAATCATTTGAAAAAACAATATTCTATCCAAAAAACCCTTCAATCATAAAGAAGGGTTTTTTTATTTATTTAAATGGAATAAAAAACCCATTAAAACAAAAAATAGGTTTACTGCTAAAAAGATTTACAATGGGGGTTAAAATTCCGTGAAAAAGAAGAAAATCCTAATTAAGTTATTTATACTAATCCTTCTGATCGTGACATCATCGATTTCTGAAAGCAAGGAAGTGCAGGCTTTCTCTAATCAGGTAATTGAAAAGGGTGCGGTTGGAGATGATGTCATTGAGCTTCAATCGAGGCTTCA
Source organism: Bacillus sp. AFS073361 (assembly GCF_002567005.1). GTDB lineage: Bacteria > Bacillota > Bacilli > Bacillales > Cytobacillaceae > Neobacillus. The sequence goes on along the minus strand of NZ_NUZU01000032.1, from coordinate 53,384 downwards.
GTATTTGGGTTTTTATAACGGTAAGATTGATGGGGTTTTTGGCTGGAGCACATATTGGGCGTTAAGAAATTTTCAATATGAATTCGGCCTGCCAATTGATGGGCTTGCAGGGTGGACAACAAAATTAAAACTAGCCAAAGCGAGTAAATACAATGAGCAGTTTGTAAAAAAACATATTAACACTGGCAAAAAGTTTACACATTATGGCGGGGTTGATCAAAGTAAACAGGTTGCACCAAGTCCTGGGAAACAGGCGCCAGCGAAACAGGCACCTGCTAAACAAGCGCCAGCGAAACAGGCACCTGCTAACCAAGCACCAGCAAAGCAGGCCCCAAAACAAACGGTGCCACAAAAAAACACAGCACCCCAGAAAACAGCACCTAAAAAACCGACGGCAGCGAACACACCAAATGGTTTTTCGCAAAATGATATCCAGTTGATGGCTAATGCCGTTTATGGAGAATCCCGGGGTGAGCCTTATACAGGGCAAGTTGCTGTGGCAGCTGTTATTCTCAATCGGGTAAATAGTGCCACATTCCCAAATACAGTTTCAGGAGTGATTTTTGAGCCTGGTGCATTCACAGCCGTAGCAGATGGACAAATATGGCTCACGCCAAATGAAAATGCAAAGAAAGCGGTTTTGGATGCGATTAATGGCTGGGACCCAACTGGAGAAGCACTTTATTATTTTAACCCAGATACCGCTACAAGCGGGTGGATCTGGGGACGACCACAAATCAAACGAATCGGGAAACATATTTTTTGCAAGTAGAGAGGTGAATGAAATTGATAAGAGGAATATTAATTGGAGTTCTTGCTGTTGGTGTAGCGGGAACAGCATACTGGGGCTATCAAGAACACCAGGAGAAAAATGCAGTTCTTTTAAATGCGGAAAACACGTATCAACGGGCATTTCATGACCTTAACTATCAAGTAGATTTATTACACGATAAGATTGGTACAACCCTTGCAATGAATTCAAAACAATCATTGTCACCTTCCTTAATTGAGGTATGGAGGCTTACCTCGGAAGCACATAGTGATGTTGGACAATTGCCGTTAACCCTGCTTCCGTTTAACAAGACGGAGGAATTCTTATCAAAAATTGGGAATTTCAGTTACCGTGCTGCTGTAAGAGATTTAGACAAGGAACCACTTTCAAAGGAAGAATACAACACGTTAAAGGTACTGTATAAGCAATCTGGTGATATTCAGGATGATCTCAGAAAAGTCCAGCATATGGTATTAAAAAATAATCTTCGGTGGATGGATGTTGAACTTGCATTGGCATCTGGAAAAGAAAAAACAGATAATACGATTATTGATGGCTTTAAAGCTGTAGAAAAGACAGTAAGCGGCTACACTGAATCAAATTTGGGTCCTACTTTTGCAAACATGCAACAAAAAGATGAAAATTTTAACAAAATAAAAGGAAAAACCATTTCTAAGCAAGAAGCAATTAAAATTGCAAAAAAATACATCAAGATTGACGGGAATTCTGAGGTAAAGGTTACAGAGAATGGGAAAGGTTCCGACTATGGTTTTTATAGCGTTTCAATCAAAGATAAGAAAAGCGGTGAGGAAGGCAGTATGGATATTACGAAAAAAGCTGGCCATCCGATTTGGTTTATTAATCATCGTGATGTAAAAAGACAAGTTATTAGTTTAAATGATGCTGATAATAAGGCGGCAGCATTTTTAAAGGAGACGGGCTATAAGGGTTTAGAAATCTTTGAAAGCACACAATATGACAATATTGGAGTATTCAATTTCGTTTCATCCATTAATGGCGTTCGAATTTATCCTGAATCAATTAAAGTAAAGGTAGCACTCGATAACGGGGATATTATTGGTGTATCAGCAGAAGAATATTTAAAATCTTTCCATACAAGAACTATTGAAAAACCGTCCCTCTCTGTGAAGCAAGCTCGAGCAAAAGTAAATCCGAACACTAAAATCATGGAAGACCGTCAGGCAGTTATTATAAACGATCTTAACAAGGAAGTTCTTTGTTATGAGTTTCTAGGAACAATCGATGATGATACGTATCGAATTTTTATTAATGCCAAAAGTGGTGTTGAGGAAAAAGTTGAAAAGCTAAAAAATGCTGAGGCTGTTTATGAAGACGTGTTATAAGGAAAAGCATATGCTTTTCCTTATATTTTTTTCAAAAAACTCCAATAATAAGTATATTAATCGGTGGAGTGGATGCTATGAAAAAGGTAGAAAGAGTCTTAATAAAAATTATCATCGTCCAATTTATTTTTCTATTTCTAACACAACTTTTTTTTCATCAGCTAAATGTACTTCCTCAAGTAAAACAATTGACAAAATACGAAGGAGTAAATGAAAATACATTTACGGAAATTCTTGAAACCTTTCAGGGTAATTGAGAAAGCAGGCCAGCCTGCTTTCTTTTGATTGGACCAATAATAACAATAGGATCGTTAAAATTTCATATTTTATCATGGTAAAAAAAGAGGCAATCCATTATCTTGTGGTAAAATAAATATAGACAACATCTAAGAAACTCATGATGACAAATAGGAGGATTTATGGACAAAAAAATATCAATAGCAATAGACGGCCCTGCTGCAGCCGGTAAAAGTACAGTTGCTAAAATAGTGGCAGAAAAACTTTCATATATTTATATCGATACTGGTGCAATGTACCGTGCTTTAACATATAAGGCGATCGTAAATAAACTGAATCTAGAAGACGAAGATGCATTATTGGCAACATTATTATCAACAGATATTAGATTACAGCCATCTGATAAAGGGCAGTTAGTATACGTAGATGAGCGAAATGTTTCTAATGAAATTCGTTTTGCTGAGGTTACCAATTCGACTTCGTATGTTGCTAAACACCAAAAGGTCCGTGAAGAAATGGTTAAAAGACAACAGGCGTTTGCCACAGAAGGCGGCGTTGTGATGGATGGAAGGGACATTGGGACACATGTATTGCCTGATGCGGAGGTAAAAGTATTTTTACTTGCTAGTGTTGAGGAAAGAGCAGAAAGGCGCCATATGGAAAATATCCAAAAAGGCTTCCCGTCTGACTTAGAAAAATTAAAAGAAGAAATTGCTCGTAGAGATAAAATCGATTCTGAGAGAGAAGTGGCACCATTGAAAAAAGCAGATGATGCAGTGGAAATCGATACAACCTCTCTATCAATTACAGATGTTGTAGAAAAAATAATGGTGTTGGTGCACGAAAGGATTGGATAGGCGTGACGTTTTATGATTTTGCCAAATCAGTGGTTACTGGAGTATTTAAACCACTTTATAGAGTTGAAGCTATCGGATTAGAACATTTCCCAAAAGAAGGTGGTGTTCTTCTTTGTGCGAATCACATCCATAATTTTGATCCCATTATAGTTGGAATTATGGCTCCGCGTCCTGTACACTACATGGCAAAAGAAGAGATTTTTTCAGTTCCTGTTTTGGGTAATATAGTTAGAAAATGTAATGCCTTTCCAGTAAAAAGGGGATTCAACGATCGAGAAGCACTTAGAACAGGCTTAAAAATCCTAAAGGATGGTCAAGTTTTCGGTCTTTTTCCAGAGGGAACAAGAAGTAAGACTGGCGAACTAGGTAAAGGACTTTCTGGAGCAGGTTTTTTTGCTTTAAGGTCAACAGCAGCGGTTGTTCCTTGCGCCATCATTGGTCCCTATCGAAGTTTCCGAAAATTAAAGGTGATCTATGGAGAACCTATTGATTTGGAGGAAATGAGAAAAGAGAAAGCGTCAGCAGAACAAGTTACTGAATTGATTATGTCAAAAATTGATAAACTTAGAAAAGAACATCGATAGGTTCTGCTTGACAAAATAGTCTATTTGTAAGAAGTTAATGGAAAGAGTTTTTTTTGAAAATTCACTGCTTTTATTTTTATATGTGTTGTATGCTGCGTGGCATCCACCAGATCATATATAGAATTTTGAAGTAAATGGATTAAGGAGGAATACATATGTCGGAAGAATTAAATCAAGTAGAAGTGAAAAGCTTTGAAATCGGGGATAAAGTAACGGGACAAGTTACCAAAGTAGAAGAAAAGCAGGTACTAGTCGATATCCAAGGCAGCAAATTAGATGGAATCATTCCAATCAGTGAACTTTCTAGTCTGCATATTGAAAAGGCATCTGATGCAGTTGCTGAGGGTGATGAATTAGAATTAGAAGTGTTGAAGGTTGAGGAAGAAGCAATTGTTCTTTCAAAAAGAAAAGTTGATGCAGAAAAGGCTTGGGATCACTTAGAAAATCAATTCCAAAACGGAGAAATTATTGAAACTGAAGTAAAGGACGTTGTAAAAGGCGGTTTGGTAGTCGATTTAGGAGTTCGTGGATTTGTACCAGCATCATTAGTTGAAGCACATTTTGTTGAAGATTTTAGTGATTATAAAGGTCGTAGTCTTACTTTTAAAATTGTTGAACTTGAAAAGGAAAAGAATCGTTTAATCCTTTCCCATCGAGCAGTGGTAGAACAAGAAAAAGGTAAGCAAAAACAAAGTCGGCTTAGTGCTGTACAAGTTGGTCAAATTATTGAAGGAACAGTTCAAAGAATCACTGATTTTGGCGCTTTTGTTGATATTGGCGGTATTGACGGTCTAGTTCATATTTCTCAACTATCCTATGATCATGTTGATAAACCATCAGATGTGGTTCATGAAGGTCAACAAGTTCAGGTTAAAGTTTTAAGTGTTGACCGTGATAGTGAGAGAATTTCTCTATCAATTAAAGAAACACTGCCTGGACCATGGTCAAATCTTTCCGAAAAAGCACCTAAAGGCAGCATCTTAAAAGGTAAAGTAAAAAGATTGGTCTCTTATGGTGCATTTGTCGAGGTATTCCCTGGAGTGGAAGGTCTTGTTCATATCTCTCAAATTGCACATAAGCATATTGGTACTCCACATGAAGTATTAAAAGAAGGCCAAGAAGTGGACGTCAAAGTCCTTGATGCAAATGAGTCTGATCAACGTCTATCATTAAGCATTAAAGAACTACTTGAAAAAGAGTATGAGGAAAACCAAGACTATGAACTTCCTGAAGAGTCAAAAGGCTTTCAGCTAGGAGAAGTTATTGGTGATAAATTAAAGAATTTAGGAAAATAATGGTGATATAAGTGTCTAGATCTGAACGAAAATGGGATCATATTCGTTTTGCCCTTGAAAACAGGCAAAATCACTCTTCAGCTTTCGATGATTTTAAATTTATTCACCAGGGCCTACCTGATATCGGTGTATTCGATGTTGCAATAGACCATGAAATTGGCGGACTTTATTTAAGTTCGCCTATTTTTATCAACGCCATGACTGGTGGCGGTGGTGATAAAACATATCGTATCAATAAAGAACTGGCTATCGTCGCTAAAAATACAGGATTAACGATGGCTGTTGGGTCACAAATGGCTGCAATAAAGGATAATTCTCAAAAATACACATATGAAGTTGTCCGGAAAGAGAATCCCTCTGGCGTTATCATTGCAAATTTAGGCAGCGAAGCATCAGCAGAGGATGCAAAGGCCGCGATTGATATGATAGAAGCAGACGCTCTGCAAATACATTTAAATGTTATTCAAGAACTAACCATGCCCGAAGGAGATCGCAATTTTTCTGGTGCACTTAAAAGGATTGAAACAATTGTAAAAGAGATAAATGTGCCTGTAATTGTAAAAGAAGTTGGTTTCGGTATGGGGTTTGAAACGGTCAGAAAGCTATCATCCATTGGAGTTAAAGTGGTTGATGTTGGCGGCGCTGGCGGGACAAATTTTGCTGAAATTGAAAATAAACGCAGAGATAAAGCATTATCTTTTTTTAATCATTGGGGAATCCCCACTGGTGTTTCTATTCTTGAGGCATCATCTGTTTCGAAGCATCTTTCAGTTATTGGTTCAGGAGGATTTAAGTCAGGACATGATATTGCAAAAGGATTAGCTCTTGGGGCGAATGCAATCGGCATGGCAGGCTATTTTTTGCCAATCCTCATTAAGGAAGGGATTGAGGTCTTACAACAAGAAATTGAAAACCTTCATAATGAATTGTCGATTATCATGACTGCATTAGGTGCAAAAACGATTTCAGATTTAAAACAAGCACCATTAATTATTTCAGGTGAAACTTATCATTGGTTACATCAACGTGGCATCGATACCAAAGAGTTCGCCCAACGTTCCATAAAATAAAGCTCTCGCAATTTTTTGCGAGAGCTTTATTGTTATTGCTGTCTAGCTCCAGCGCCTTGGCGCATCCGCTTTATTATTTTTTACCATCGTTTAATCCCCGTGCCTCTTCAGGTCCAGATAGCTTCGTGGCACCTGGATAGTGCAATGCCTGATCGCGATCTGATTCCACTCTTCCACTCGCACGTAACTTTTTTTCTTGTCGGTCTTTTCCCATTTAAACACACCTCCTCTTAATAAGATGATTCACACAGAAAATATTATTCAAGGAAGTATGAAAGTACATAAAGATTACCAATAATGAAAATAATAGGAGGTGTATGAGTTGGAAGGAGCAATCTTTTATTGGGTCTTTTGGGGTTTTTGGATCTACTTGACCTTTATTGTGGAAAAGCAAAACCCATATCGATTAAAATTAGCCGCAATAGTATTAATAGTAGTAATATTAACGAATGTCCGGTTTGCTGTAGGAGGGTTTGATATACAGGCAAGCGGGTTATTTATGTTAGGCATTTGTTATTTTTTTATAAACCAAGAAAAACGAGGAGCACTCATTTATTTTTTCATTTGTTCATTCATCATTTCAATTGCCTACGTGACCTTCCATTTATTTGAGATATTTGATCCGGTTTGGATTATTTTTAAAAAGGAATGGATGATGGGGATTACCTTGTGGTATTTAGCCTTATTATTGCAGAAATCTTTAAAAGGGAGATTACTCATCATTTTTGCTGGTGCCATGCAAGGGGACATTTTATATGCGTTTATATTAAATAAATTCGATTTTCCATATGTAATAGGGACGTTTGCATACCTTGATGTTTGCTCACTGACAGCTCTATTACTTACAGGTTGGACCGCGTTAGAAAATCTAGGACCTATCCTCCAAAATCATTTTCATTTTTTGGAAAAAGGCAAGCAAAAATCATCTTGAAAGTGATTTAAAATTCTTGATGTCAGGTTTTCAGAAATCCGCTTTTCGGTTTTTTCCATTGCGGGAAAGGATTAACATTGATAAAATAACATAGTTAGGCCCTTCTAGAACACAGAAGGGTTTCTTTACTTAATAAGAACAAAGGGAATGACCCCTCATTATCGGGGAGGATGCCCCCACTGATGTAATTTTCACTCTATGCTAACATACTAATTCGTATTTAATTATAAGAAAGAAAGGATGGCGATTGTAATTGGTTAAACCTGTTATTGCCATTGTAGGACGGCCCAACGTAGGAAAATCAACAATTTTTAATCGGATTGTCGGTGAAAGAATTTCTATTGTGGAGGACATCCCTGGAGTTACAAGAGATCGTATCTATAGCTCTGGTGAGTGGTTAACACATGACTTCAACCTTATTGATACAGGTGGAATTGATATTGGTGATGAACCGTTTTTGGAACAAATTCGACAACAGGCTGAAATAGCCATTGATGAGGCAGATGTCATTATCTTCTTAACAAATGGACGTGAAGGGGTTACAGCAGCTGATGAGGAAGTGGCTAAAATATTATATCGGTCTAAAAAGCCTGTAGTATTAGCTGTTAATAAAATAGATAACCCAGAAATGCGTGATCAAATCTATGATTTTTATTCATTGGGATTTGGTGAACCAATTCCAATTTCAGGCTCACATGGGCTTGGTTTAGGAGACCTTTTAGATGAGGCTGCAAAACATTTCCCCAAAAACAAGACAGTTGAGTATGGAGAAGATGTAGTAAAGTTTTCACTAATAGGACGCCCCAATGTAGGGAAATCATCATTAGTCAATGCTATTTTAGGCGAAGAACGTGTAATCGTCAGTAATATTGCCGGTACAACTCGTGATGCTGTCGATTCTCCCTATACATATAATGGGGGAAAATATGTCATAATTGATACTGCGGGAATTAGGAAAAAAGGAAAAGTTTATGAAAGTACAGAAAAATATAGTGTACTTCGTGCTTTAAGGGCAATTGAACGCTCTGACGTTGTTCTTGTTGTCATTAATGCTGAAGAAGGAATCATTGAACAGGACAAAAAGATTGCTGGGTATGCACACGAAGCGGGTAGGGCTGTCGTTATCGTGGTCAATAAGTGGGATGCAATTGAAAAAGATGAAAAAACGATGAAAGAGCTCGAACAAAAAATAAGGGAACATTTCTTATTTCTTAGTTATGCTCCAATTGTGTTTTTATCTGCAAAAACAAAAAAACGTGTTCATACGTTGCTCCCAATGATCAATACCGCTAGTGAAAACCATTCAATGAGAGTTGAAACAAGCGTGCTCAATGATGTGATCATGGATGCAGTCGCGATGAATCCGACACCCACAGACAATGGCAGACGTTTGAAAATATATTATACTACACAAGTGGCAGTTAAACCGCCGACCTTTGTTGTATTTGTAAATGAACCTGAATTATTACACTTTTCATATGAACGATTCTTAGAGAACAGAATCAGAGAAGCTTTTGGATTTGAAGGAACCCCTATCAAAATTTATGCAAGAGAAAGAAAATAAAGATAAGGTGGGTGTGATGTAAAGTGAAGGATACTAAATCAGCAATAGCCGTTATTGGAGCTGGAAGCTGGGGAACCGCTTTAGCAATCGTGCTAGCAGACAATCGTCATGAAGTTCGTCTTTGGAGCCATAATGAAGGGCAAGTCAAAGAAATTAATGAAAAGCACACTAACAAGAAATATCTTCCAGAGATTAACCTTTCAGAATTGATTGTTGGATATTCATCATTAAGTGATGCTTTAGCAGGCGTAGATACACTTATATTAGCCGTCCCGACAAAGGCAATACGTGAAGTAATCGGTAAAATTCGTACTATACGTGCAGAACCATTGACAATTGCGCATGTTAGTAAAGGGATTGAACCTGATTCATTACTGCGCATCTCTGAAATTATTCAAGAGGAAATGCCGAAAAATTTATTAAAGGATGTTGTTGTTTTATCCGGTCCAAGTCACGCAGAAGAAGTTAGCCTTCGCCACCCAACAACGGTTACCGTAACTTCTGAGAATATGGAAGCAGCGGAAAAAATACAGGATTTATTTATCAACAATAATTTTCGTGTTTATACTAATTCAGATGTCATTGGTGTTGAAATTGGTGGTGCATTAAAAAACATAATTGCACTTGCTGCCGGTATTACTGATGGATTAGGTTATGGTGATAATGCTAAAGCCGCATTAATGACACGAGGGTTAGCAGAAATCGCTCGCCTTGGTACGAAAATGGGTGCTAATCCATTAACATTTTCTGGACTTGCAGGGATCGGTGATTTAATTGTGACATGTACAAGTGTCCATTCAAGGAACTGGAGAGCAGGAAACCTATTAGGTAAAGGGAAAACCCTAAATGAGGTTTTGGACAATATGGGGATGGTAGTGGAAGGTGTTCGAACCACCAAGGCTGCTTATCAGTTGGCCAAAAGGTATGATGTGAACATGCCGATTACCTTTGCCCTTTATGATGTCTTATTTAATGGGAAGAGAGCAGCGGATGCTGTAGATGTTTTAATGGCCCGCGGCAAGACGCATGAAATGGAAGATTTGGTTAATGTCTTAGAGGAACGAAATATTGAAGATTAAAAAAATATAGCATAGCGGAGAAATAGGGCCTCATGCTTTAAAAAGTTTTTCTTAAAAATGGGCGTTCGGTGAGACGCTTTGTGTCTAGATTGCATACAATGCAACGAAGCAACCTAGTAGTTATACGCAGGTATGGGTTATTTAGTCGTTAAAGCTGAAGTAAAGAATTCGCCCCTCTTTACTTCAGTTTTTTTTTTTTTTTTTTTGTTTAAAATTTTTCTAGAAAAGTTATTGCTTGTGATATAATTAATCTTCGAAAAAGGGGGAGTTAAGTTTGTCGCCAGCTATGCTTAAAATGTGGATCTCAATTGCAGGAATGGGTTTTATGTTCTTGGCAATTATCACAATTTATCTAAGTAGATATAAGCTAAAAGGAGTACTCAGAATTGCTACTGCGATTATCGCTTACTTATTAATGATTATTGCCGGAATAACGCTTCTAATTGTTTTTTTCACATAATGGAAGTTAATACATAATAAAAGGTGATTGTATGAAATGGAACGTACTCAGTTGTTTTCTAGTATTTACTGCTCTTTTCCTATCAGGCTGCATGTATCCCGAAGAGGAATTAGCAAAAAATCAAATCCCATATAAAGATCAAATTTTAGCTGTTCAAATAGCAGTAGATACCTTTAAGGAGGATAATGGCGGGATTCTTCCGATAAAAACCAAAGAAGCAGAAACCCCGATTTATCAAAAGTATCCTATTGATTTTAAAAAAATAACACCAAAATATATCGCTGAGCCTCCTGGTAACGCATACGAAAGCGGTGGGATCTTCCAATATGTCCTTGTGGATGTTGAAACCCAGCCAACTGTAAAATTATTTGATTTAAGAATAACAGAAGCCATACGTGATATTAAATTACGAATCAAAACAAAAGGGTATCCTCCCTTTAAAGAACAAATTGCAAAGAATGTTTTTACTCTTGATTATAAACAATTAGGGTATAAAAAACCCCCTTTTGTAGCAAGTCCATTTACAAATCAAAATTTATCCTTTGTCATTACAGGCAGTGCTGAAGTATATGTAGATTATCGCCCCGATTTATATCAAGCCATGGAAAATAAGGATATGAAGGTAAAACCCGGTGAAGATATTCGGCCAATTTTAGTGAAGGATTCCATGTTTGTGCCTGCATATTCCTTACCATATACCTGGGATTCTAAGACGAAAGAACCAGTATTTTTAGAAGAATAAATAGTCATAACCCTTTTCCGATGAAATATATTGTAGGAGAAGGGTTTTTTTTGCTATTCCCAAAAGAAAACATATATTGAAACCCTCCATAATATCAAATGTTCAGACACTACAGATACAAGAGAACCTAGTGAATTTTTAATAAGGGGGGTAAAAAATTTTTATAAAAGTGTCATAACATTGTAGGACAACATCATAAACATATAGTGTCCAAAAATACCTAAAATGGATGTTTAATCCCACTTTACTCAATGATCGGGAGGGGATCACTTGGAAAAGGTTGATATTTTTAAAGATATTGCCGAGAGAACAGGCGGTGATATTTATTTAGGCGTAGTAGGTGCAGTACGGACTGGAAAATCAACATTTATTAAAAAATTTATGGAGCTTGTTGTTTTACCGAATATAAACAGTGAAGCTGAGAGGTCACGTGCACTTGATGAGTTACCTCAAAGTGCTGCAGGAAAAACAATTATGACAACCGAGCCAAAATTCGTACCAAATCAAGCAGCCACTGTCCATGTTGATGATGGATTAAATGTTAATATCAGGCTAGTTGATTGTGTAGGCTATACGGTGCCAGGCGCGAAAGGCTATGAGGATGAAAATGGTCCAAGAATGATTACCACTCCTTGGTATGAGGAACCAATCCCATTTCATGAAGCTGCTGAAATTGGCACAAGAAAAGTGATCCAAGAACATTCAACTATTGGGGTTGTTGTAACGACTGATGGGACGATTGGAGAAATTCCAAGAAGTAATTATATTGAAGCAGAAGAAAGAGTTATTGATGAATTGAAAGAAGTTGGCAAACCGTTTATCATGGTTGTTAACAGTGCACAGCCATACCATCCAAGCACTGAAACACTAAGATCGAGTTTAGCAGAAAAATATGATATTCCGGTAATTGCTATGAGTGTTGAAAGCATGCGGGACAGCGATGTTCTTAACGTTCTCCGTGAAGCACTCTACGAGTTCCCAGTCCTTGAAGTCAATGTGAACCTGCCAAGTTGGGTGATGGTCCTTAGAGAAAACCATTGGCTTCGTGAAAGCTATCAAGAGGCTGTTAAAGATACTGTAAAAGATATCAAGAGATTAAGAGATGTTGACAGGGTTGTTCAACACTTTAGCGAATTTGAATTCATTGAACGAGCTGGCTTAGCTGGAATTGAAATGGGCTCGGGCGTCGCTGAAATCGACTTATATGCACCAGATGAATTGTATGATGATATATTAAAAGAAATCGTTGGAGTCGAAATTCGCGGAAAAGATCATCTTCTTGAATTAATGCAGGATTTTGCTCATGCAAAAGCAGAATATGACCACATTGCCGATGCACTAAAAATGGTTAAACAAACGGGTTACGGTATTGCCTCACCAACCCTTTCAGATATGAGCCTTGAAGAACCGGAAATTATTCGTCAAGGTGCACGATTTGGTGTAAGGCTGCGAGCTGTAGCACCATCCATCCATATGATAAAAGTGGATGTGGAATCGGAATTCGCGCCAATTATTGGTACTGAAAAACAAAGTGAGGAACTAGTGAGATACCTAATGCAGGATTTTGAAGATGATCCGTTATCCATCTGGAATTCAGATATCTTTGGCCGCAGCTTAAGTTCTATTGTTCGAGAAGGGATCCAAGCAAAGCTTTCATTAATGCCAGAAAATGCACGATATAAATTAAAAGAAACATTAGAGAGAATTATTAACGAAGGTTCAGGTGGCCTAATTGCCATTATACTTTAAGCTATGGACTCCAATTCGGAGTCTTTTTTCTTTGAAAAGAAAGCCTGAATTATATGACAAATTGCCATTATTTTAAAATATCTACTAAATAGGATCAAATTAAGTAGAATTTTGTTGAAACAAAGAAAAGATTACCATAATTTCATGAATTCTTCTTGATAAGCTGTTTTGATTATGATAATCTTTTAACTGAATTACATTATAGCGTTTGAACCCTTATTTCATAAGGGTTTTTCCTAAAAAAATAGATTCTAGTTACCAATTTAATCATTTATGGTAATTTTGGTAATAAAACCGCGCTATGACGTATAGAAATTAGAAAAATTGTTTAGAAATGTAGATAAGTAATCTTATTTACGAATCTTGATAATTTCTTTGGGAGGAGGTGAATGGCATGAACAAGACAGAACTTATTAATGCAGTTGCTGAAGCTAGCGAACTTTCTAAAAAGGACGCGACTAAAGCAGTTGATGCTGTTTTTGATGCGATTTTAGATGCTTTAAAAAATGGTGATAAAGTACAATTAATCGGTTTTGGAAACTTTGAAGTACGTGAGCGTGCAGCTCGTAAAGGTCGTAACCCTCAAACAGGTGAGGAAATCGATATCGCTGCTAGCAAAGTTCCAGCTTTTAAACCAGGTAAAGCGCTTAAAGACGCAGTAAAATAATTACATAAATTTATTGCTTTAAGCGAATGCTTAAGCAAAAAGGTCATGGCTATGTCCATGGCCTTTTTTCTATTTTTTTTGCTTGAACTTTAATGATTGTGCTAATATGTATTTGTCATATATACTTGACTGAACATTAGGAGGAATTTTTATATGTCACAAGTAAATCGTGCCCAAATTGAAGATGCGGTACGTTTAATATTAGAAGCAATCGGGGAAGACCCAAATCGTGAAGGTCTCCATGACACACCAAAACGTGTAGCAAAAATGTATGAAGAAGTTTTTAGCGGGTTAAATGAGGATCCAAGGAAGCATTTTGAAACAATCTTTAGTGAAGACCACGAAGAGTTGGTATTGGTTAAAGATATACCGTTTTATTCCATGTGTGAACATCATCTTGTACCTTTCTTCGGAAAAGCGCATGTAGCATACATTCCAAGAAATGGTCGTGTGACCGGATTAAGTAAATTAGCAAGGGCAGTGGAAGCAGTAGCAAAGAGACCTCAACTTCAAGAACGGATTACTTCCACGATTGCCGACAGTATGATGGAGAAATTAGAGCCTCATGGGGTCATGGTGGTCGTCGAAGCAGAACATATGTGTATGACCATGCGTGGAGTTAAAAAGCCTGGCTCTAAAACAGTAACCACGGCTGTCCGCGGTATTCTTTCAGATGATGCGGTTGCACGGTCTGAAGTGCTCTCGTTAATTAAATATTAGTCCTATTTCTAAGAATATTTGAGGTGTTTATATGGAGAAGAGAGAAAACCAAAACAGTGAGTACGTAGTTATTAAGGCAATCGAAGATGGAGTTAATGTGATCGGTTTAACAAGGGGCTCTGATACCAAATTTCATCATTCAGAGAAGCTTGATAAAGGAGAAGTCCTAATTGCTCAATTTACAGAGCATACTTCGGCAATAAAAATCAGGGGAAATGCTAAAATACTTACACACCTTGGTGAAATTGAAAGTGAAATAAAAAAATAATTCTAATCACACTGTTTTCATCTTATTTCATATTAGCTAAAATGATTATTTTGTGAATATCTGCCTTAAGAATACCTTTTATGTTATAATGGTGTTTGCCTTGTTTTTAGAATGAATGATTAATTATTTTTCATTATTAAAGGCTAAACGGCATGAATTTTACTATGCAAATAGGAAATAAGAATACATAAAGACATTACTAGGGGAAGCAAGGGTGATTTAATTGCTGGACATTCGACAAAAATTCACAAATATTCGAGAGCAGGTCGAACAAAGAGTTTATGATACATATCTGCTCAAATATATTGAGACTCCAATTATTGATGAAGATAAACTTCTTATCCTGGTCTCAATTATGGAACGCCTCGAATTGTCATTCAGCGATATGCAAAATTACGCCTTATCATCAATGTTAATACAAATCGCCCTTGATACACATGAACATATTTCAGATGCATCTGTTGACGAAAAAAATCGTCAATTAACTGTTCTTGCTGGGGATTATTTCAGCGGTCTTTATTATAAACTTCTTGCAGAAGCAGAAGATATTTTGATGATTAAGGCACTTTCAAAAGGAATTAAGGATGTAAATGAAAATAAAATTTCTGTTTATCACCATGAATTTGTTTCAGTTGAGGAGTTAATGACAAGCATAAAAAGGATAGAAAGTTCCTTACTAGCTCGTCTTTCTGAGTATTTTAACGTTGACCTCTGGAACGAATTTCTTGAGAATTTGATGTTGTTTAAACGGTTACTGGATGAAAAGAGTCAATTTATTAAAACAGAAAGATCCGTCTTATTCGAAGCCTTGACCTCAATTGTTTTCCCAATCCATAACTTTAAATTGAAAAAATTATCTAGTGAACAGAAGAGTCATTTATTTCAATATTGTGACCAGTATCTTGAAAGTTCAAAAAAAATAATAGAAAATGGATTAGAGCAACTTCCTTACTTAAATGAATTGCTTGAAATTAGAATTATATCGCTCTTAAACCAATACCAGCCATATGCGAAAACTTTTGTGGAAGAAGGGTAATAAAAACATGCAGGAATCGAAAGAACAGCGGGTTCACAATGTGTTTGAAAAAATTTCCGATAACTACGATAAAATGAATTCTGTTATCAGTTTCCAACAACACATAAAGTGGCGGAAAGACACAATGAAAAGAATGGATGTAAAGCCGGGCTCACGAGCTCTTGATGTTTGCTGCGGCACCGCTGATTGGACTATAGCATTAGCTGAGGCAGTGGGTCCGACAGGGGACGTTACAGGTTTGGATTTTAGCCAAAACATGCTTAATGTGGGGATTGAAAAGGTTAAGGACCTGGGATTAAAACAGGTGAAATTAGTACATGGTAATGCAATGGAACTCCCTTTTCCAGATAATAGTTTTGATTATGTGACGATTGGTTTTGGCTTAAGGAATGTCCCGGACTACCTGCAAGTATTAAAAGAGATGCATCGTGTTGTAAAACCTGGCGGTATTGCTGTCTGCTTAGAGACATCACAGCCTACTTTAATCGGCTATAAACAGCTCTATTATTTTTACTTTCGTTATATTATGCCGATGTTTGGTAAATTACTGGCAAAAAGTTATCGCGAATATGCATGGCTGCATGAATCAGCACGTGAGTTTCCAGGGATGAAGGAACTTGCTAAAATGTTTGAACAAGCGGGCTTCGCAGATGTAAAATATAAACCATATAGCGGCGGCGCAGCAGCTGTTCATATTGGCAGAAAAAATTAATTTATTGTACTTGAAGACAGGATGAAAAGCTGGGTGAATACAAATGAAATTAAAAATGATGTATTCATTTTTGAATTCGGATATTAACTTGATTGAAAAAAAGCTAGAAGAGACCATACATGCGGAGTCCCTTCTGCTTAAACAAGCTTCTATGCATACATTACAAGCCGGAGGAAAAAGAATTCGTCCTGTTTTTGTTTTGCTTGCTGGTAAATTTGGAAATTATGATATACATGTGATGAAAAATGTTGCTGTTGCCCTTGAATTAATTCATATGGCATCACTTGTCCATGATGATGTGATTGATGATGCGGATCTACGGCGAGGGCAGCCAACCGTGAAATCTAAATGGGATAACAAAATTGCTATGTATACTGGTGATTTTGTTTTTGCTCTTGCGATAGAATTAATGACTAACATTGAAAACCCAATTGCTCATAAAATTTTATCTAATACCATTGTTGAAGTGTCATTAGGGGAAATTCAACAAATAAAAGATAAATACCGATTTAATCAAAATCTCCGAGATTATCTTCGTAGAATTAAGAGAAAGACTGCCCTATTAATTGCTGTAAGTTGTCAATTGGGAGCAATTGCTGCTGATGTAGAAGAATCTGTCCATAAAAAACTATACCGTTTTGGTTACTACGTTGGAATGTCATATCAAATTATCGATGATATTTTAGATTTTACATCTACTGAGAAGGAACTAGGAAAGCCTGCAGGCGGAGACTTGCTGCAGGGAAATATTACCGCACCTGCACTTTTTGCAATGGAAAAGGCTGAAATACGCGCAGAAATTGAAAAGGTGCATGAATCCATGACTCCTTCAGAGATAAAGAAGATTATCACCATTATTAAAGATTCAGATGCAATTGAAAAGTCAATCGCTCTTAGTGATCTTTACCTTAAAAAAGCTTTGGCTGAATTAGAAGGGTTACCTGCAAATAGAACAAAAAAAACCCTTCAAGACTTAGCAAGATTCATTGGAAAACGAAAATTTTAAATCAACTTGTTAAATTTTCGAAAAAATGATAATATTTTTCATGGATTGTTTTCTAAAAAACATTCAATATACATAATAATCTTTATTAGGAGTGGAATTCATGGAAAAAACTTTTTTAATGGTAAAACCTGATGGTGTACAACGTAACCTAATTGGAGAAATCGTCTCACGTTTTGAAAGAAAGGGCTTTCAATTAGTAGGAGCTAAATTAATGAGCATTCCTAATGAACTAGCTGAAGAACATTACGGAGAACATAAAGAGCGTCCATTCTTCGGAGAATTAGTCGATTTTATTACTTCTGGACCTGTTTTTGCAATGGTTTGGCAAGGTGAAAATGTGATTGCTACTGCTCGTCAAATGATGGGTTCTACCAATCCAAAAGATGCTGCACCTGGAACAATCCGCGGTGATTTTGGATTAACAGTTGGGAAAAATGTTATCCATGGATCTGATTCACCTGCTAGTGCTGAGCGTGAAATTGGCTTATTCTTTAAAGATTCCGGTGTAGTAGAGTACAATAAACTAGTAAACGAATGGATCTACTAATTGAAATAAAAGAAAGGCATTTGTATAAGAAATTATACAAATGCCTTTTTTTATATGAAAAATTTATTCCTTTTTTTCTGAATAGTTATACTATGTTTATTGCGCAGTATATGGTATATTGATACAAAATTCTTTAATGAGTTGAAGGGGGAAAGTAATATGGGAATGAGATATTTAACAGCAGGAGAATCCCATGGGCCGCAATTAACAACGATTATAGAAGGCCTCCCTGCGGGTATGCCAATATTATTGGAAGATATAAATGAAGAATTATCAAGGCGCCAGAAAGGTTATGGGCGTGGAAGAAGAATGCAAATTGAAAAGGATACAGCCCAAATTGTTTCCGGTGTCCGTCACGGGTACACTCTCGGCTCACCCGTTGCATTAGTAGTTCAAAATAATGACTGGAAGCATTGGACAAAGATTATGGGAGCAGAACCTTTAGAAGAAGGACAAGAAGATGAGATGAAACGGAAGGTAACGCGTGCTCGTCCAGGTCATGCAGATTTAAACGGCGCCATTAAGTATGGACACAGGGATATGAGAAATGTCCTTGAACGTTCTTCTGCACGTGAGACGACCGTCAGAGTTGCAGCAGGTTCTGTAGCGAAAAAGCTTCTATCATTAGTGGGTGTTGAAATAGTGTCCCATGTGGTTGAAATAGGCGGAATTAAAGCTAGTATTGATCGCTCCATTTCTATTAATGAATTGAAGGAAAAGACAGAACTATCCCCTGTACGATGCGCTGATGCTGCCGTGGAAAGTGATATGATGGCTGCTATTGATGAAGCAAAGAAAAATGGCGATTCAATAGGGGGAGTTGTAGAAGTAATCGCTACGGGTATGCCTGCAGGTGTAGGAAGTTATGTACATTATGATCGTAAATTGGATGGAAAATTGGCAGCCGCTATTATGAGTATAAATGCCTTTAAAGGGGTCGAAATTGGTATTGGATTTGAGGCTGCAAGGAAACCTGGAAGTGAAGTTCATGATGAAATTGCATGGGACCAAGAAAAAGGTTACTACCGGAAGTCTAATCGCCTTGGTGGATTTGAAGGTGGGATGACAACAGGCATGCCGGTTGTGGTCCGAGGTGTAATGAAACCTATCCCAACTTTATATAAACCTCTTATGAGTGTTGATATTGATACAAAAGAGCCGTTTGCAGCAAGTGTCGAGCGTTCTGACAGTTGTGCAGTGCCTGCTGCAGCTGTTGTTGCAGAACATGCGGTGGCATGGGAACTTGCCAATGCTTTGGTTGAACAATTTTATAGTGACCGCTTTGACACTTTTGCGGAGGAAATTAAAAGACAGCGGGAATATGCGAGGGAATTTTAATGGAAACCATTCAAATCCATACAGATTCAAAAAATTATAATGTCTATGTGGGAGAAGGGGTAAGAAAAGAAATTGGTCCTTTTTTAGCGAGACATTTTGACGGCCTAACTCGAATATTAATTATTACCGATGAAACAGTTGCAGCGCTTCATCTGGAAAAATTATTGTTTGAGCTGAATTCGTTAAATCCTGTAATTTTTACTGCTCCTAGTGGGGAAAAAGCCAAAACCTTTGAAATATACTACGCTGCGCTTTCAACAGCACTTGAAAACAAACTAGATCGGAAATCTGTTATTCTTTCCTTTGGAGGAGGGGCTGTTGGAGATTTGTCAGGATTTGTTGCAGCATCCTTTATGAGGGGCATTCCATTTATTCAGGTGCCGACTACTATATTAGCTCATGACAGTGCAGTTGGCGGCAAGGTAGCCATCAATCATCCGCTCGGGAAAAATATGATTGGGGCTTTCCATCAGCCAGAAGCTGTTTTTTATGATTTAGCCTTCCTTAAAACACTACCAGTTCATGAAATTCGTTCTGGTTTTGCTGAGGTTATTAAACATGCACTTATTGATGATGTCGATTTCTATAATTGGTTAAAAGATAATGTGCAAAACCTTCAAACCTTACCAATGGAGATGTTATCGGAATCTTTAATAAAAGGTATAAGGATAAAAGGTAAAATTGTTGGTCAGGATGAACGAGAAACGGGGATTAGGGCTTTCTTGAATTTTGGCCACACACTGGGGCATGCCATTGAATCGGAGATGGGTTATGGGAACTTTACACATGGGGAAGCAGTGATGATAGGAATGCTTTATGCCCTAAGGCTAAGTAACCAATTACTAGGTCTTAACTTTGATATAAAAGAATTTACAAATTGGATTGAAAGACTAGGTTATGAATCTAAAATTCCAGAAATTCTATCCCATGAAAGATTAATCAACAAAATGAAGCAGGATAAAAAGTCAGTTAGGGATGCTATTCACTTTGTTCTACTTGAACAATTGGGTCAGCCTACTGTTAAGGAACTATCTGAAAAAGTACTATACGAACAATTAAACAGTAATTAATAAGGGGGACTTTTCTTGATTAGAGGGGTAAGAGGAGCAATTACGATTGACCAGAATTCCGAAGAGGAAATCATCTCTGCAACAGAAGAACTTTTTGTACGTTTAATTGAAGATAATCATATTCAACCAGATCAAGTTGGGTCAATTTTCATTTCTACAACAGATGATGTTAACGCTGCATTCCCTGCAAGAGCTCTTCGTAAATTTGAGGGGTGGACCTATGTCCCTGTGATGTGTATGCAGGAAATTCCTGTTCCCAATTCGTTAAAGAAGTGTGTCAGAGTCATGATGCATGTGAATACGAACAAGTCACAAGAAGAGATTATTCATGTATACTTAAAAGGTGCAACTGTTCTGAGACCCGACCTTGGCAGCAGTCTAGCAAAATAGGTAAAAACGATAAAGCTGTAATAGAATAACTTATTACGAACGGAGTGAATTAATATGAGATGGAAAGAGCAGTTATTACAACTGACACCTTATCAACCAGGGAAATCAATCGAAGCTGTGAAGAGGCAATATAAACTGGACAAGATAGTAAAGCTGGCATCAAATGAAAATCCTTTTGGATGCTCATCTCAGGCCTTGGATGCACTTCAATCAAATCAAACAAGTTTGGCAATTTATCCGGATGGCTATGCCACTATTTTACGAGAGACCCTTTCAACCTATTTGCAGGTTGATGAAGAAGAATTAATCTTTGGAAATGGCTCAGATAACTTAATTCAAATTATTTCAAGGGCACTGTTACATCCGAATGCTAATACAATTATGGCTACACCTAGCTTTTCACAATATAAGCATAACGCAGTGATTGAAGGCGCGGTCTGCAAAGAAATCCCACTTGTAAACGGAAACCATGATTTAGATTCCATGTTGGCAGCCATTGATGATCAGACCAATGTCATTTGGCTATGCAGTCCTAATAATCCTACTGGTACCTATATACCTGAATCTAAGTTAAACGCCTTTCTTGAAAAAGTTCCTGCTGATATTCTGGTCGTACTAGATGAAGCTTATTATGAATATGTTGTTGCAGAAGATTACTATGATTCCATTAAATTAGCTCAAAAGTATGAAAATTTAATTGTCCTTAGAACTTTTTCAAAAATATACGGTCTCGCTGCCTTAAGAATTGGCTATGGGGTTGCCAATCCTTCAATTATTAAAGCACTTGAACCTGCTCGGGAGCCATTTAATGTTAATTCTTTAGGCCAATTAGCGGCGTCAGCAGCCATAAAAGATAAGCAATTTATTAACAGCTGCAAAGAAAAAAATAGGCAGGGACTAGAACAGTTCTATGAATTCTGTGGGAAGTATGAACTCGATTATTATCCATCACAAACCAATTTTATATTAATTGATTGTAAAACAGATGGGGACGTGGTGTTCCAGAATCTAATGCAGAGAGGCTATATTGTTCGCTCTGGGAAAGCTCTTGGTTTTCCTACAGGGGTTAGAATTACAGTAGGGTCATTTGAACAAAATGAAGGTGTTCTCCATGCATTAGGAGAGTTTTTATCACAAAAGTAAAACAGTTCTGCTTTGTTTTTAGGGGGAGTTATCATTGAAAGGCCGTGTTTTTGTTATAGGGTTAGGATTAATAGGCGGTTCTCTAGCCCTATGTATAAAAAAGGAACATGAGGATGCAACGATTGTAGGATATGATATTAATAGTGAACAAGCAAGACTAGCAAAAATGCTTGGGGTTATCGATGAAATAGCTGAAGATATCCAAAGTGGCGCTATTGATGCTAATTTAATTATTATTTCTGCACCTGTAAATGAAACAGAGGAAATTATCAAGTTCCTTGCGGGTCTCCCTCTTCATCCAGAGGTAATCGTGACAGATACAGGTAGTACAAAAAGCAAGATTGTTGGAAGTGCCAAAAGCCTAAAAGAGAGAGGAATCACCTTTATCGGCGGGCATCCAATGGCGGGATCACATAAAAGTGGTGTTTCTGCTGCCAAAGAAATTCTATTTGAAAATGCGTTTTATTTGTTAACACCAAAGGAACATATAGATGATTCAAAGGTAAAAATATTAAAATCATGGTTAATTGGAACTAAAGCCAAGTTTTTAACTATCACACCAGAAAATCATGATTATCTTACAGGGATTGTCAGTCATTTTCCTCATATCATCGCTGCCTCAATTGTTCGCCAAACTGAAAAGTTAGCTGAAGCAGAGAGTTTAATTCCGCGTCTTGCAGCAGGCGGGTTTAGAGATATTACCCGGATTGCCTCAAGCAGTCCGAAGATGTGGAAAGATATTCTCCTCCACAATCGTGAGATATTAATTCAATTGCTCAATCAGTGGCAAGAAGAGATGAATGATGTCAAAATGCTGCTTGAAGATGAAAACAGTTCGGCAATATATGACTATTTTCACCAAGCAAAACAATTCCGTGATGGTCTGCCTCAAAAAGATAAGGGTGCAATTCCGGCATTTTATGATTTATTTGTTGATGTACCGGACTACCCAGGGGTCGTTTCCGAGATTACTGGTTATTTAGCGAAGGAAGAAATTAGTATCACAAATATTCGAATTTTAGAAACACGTGAAGATATAAATGGTGTCTTAGTAATTAGTTTTCAAACAGAAGAGGACCGTCAAAAAGCGGAACAATGTATTGGCTCCTATTCTAGTTATGCTACATCTATTGGATCTTAAAATGATAAATAAAAAAGGTGATTTTTCATGACGTCTCTAAAACTGAAGACAAACATAACACACTTAAACGGAGAAATAACAATTCCTGGGGATAAATCAATTTCACACCGGTCAGTTATGTTTGGTTCGATTGCCCACGGTGAAACCAAAGTAACCAATTTTTTACCTGGGGAAGATTGCTTAAGCACAATATCGTGCTTTCGAAAACTCGGAGTTACCATCGAAGAATCTGATGGCCAACTTCACATTATTGGAAAAGGATTTGAAGGGTTAACCGAACCAAATGAAGTATTAGACGTTGGTAACTCTGGAACAACAATCCGTTTATTAATGGGGATATTGGCAGGTAGACCATTTTTCTCTTCTCTTGTTGGTGATGAGTCAATCGGGAAACGTCCAATGACGAGGGTAACGAACCCTTTATCGGAATTGGGTGCAAAAATAGATGGTCGTAACAACGGTTCCTACACACCCATCTCTATTCGTGGGGGTGAATTAAAACCTGTAAATTATCAACTTCCGGTTGCGAGTGCACAGGTTAAATCTGCCTTAATTCTTGCAGGCCTGCAAGCAGAAGGTCAAAGTGTGATTATTGAGCCGGAAGAAACTCGTGATCATACAGAAAGAATGATTATTAAATTTGGCGGGGAAATCCACAAGGATAACCAAATGATTATCGTCAATGGCGGTCAAAAACTAGTCGGAACGACAGTCCATGTTCCTGGGGATATATCGTCTGCAGCATTCTTTTTAGTTGCAGGTGCCATAATTCCTGGAAGTGAAGTTGTATTAAAAAATGTCGGGCTGAATCCAACAAGAACGGGAATTATCGAAGTAATGAAGAAGATGGGTGCGGACTTAGAAATTGTCCAGAACGAGGAATCATCATTTGAACCAATGGGGGATCTAATTATTAAGACTTCCAGTCTGAAAGGAACCGTGATTGAAGGAGATTTAATTCCAAAATTAATTGATGAAATCCCAATAATTGCCCTTTTAGCAACCCAGGCAGAAGGTACAACAATTATCAAGGATGCCGAGGAACTGAAAGTAAAAGAAACAAATCGAATTGATACAGTTGTTCATGAGCTAAAAACTTTAGGTGCTAAAATCGAAGCAACTGAAGATGGAATGATTATTCATGGAAAAACCAAATTAGTTGGTGGAACTGTCGCTAGTCATGGCGATCATCGAATTGGAATGATGCTGGCCATAGCTGCACTCCTTTGTGAAGAAAAGGCAGTTCTAGAAAACCCAGAAGCGATTTCCGTTTCATATCCGAACTTCTTTGACCATTTAAATAGTCTTATTAAGTAAAGCTGCATATCAATGCAGCTTTTTCTATTTTATATCCCGAATTGAATGGCATAGTTTTTGGAATTTTCGCATAGCTTGTCTTAAAGAGAATAGTCAAAAAAGAAAATAGGACACAATGAAATGGTGGTGGATAATGTATATTATTGAAAATGCCAATCTCCTAAAAGACAAGCAATTAAAAACTTGTTCACTAATAATACGTAACAATCGAATAGAAAGGATTGACTCGCATTTCAATTATTATCGGTTAATAAGAATGAATGCCGAACCATATATTATGACCCCCACCTATGTTTTATTTAATTCAAATATTCCACAAATTAGAGCCTTTCAAGAATTAAAAAAGTATTTGACTGAAGATTTTTTGTTGAAAGGTTGCACCACCTTGTTCACCTATGTTAATGTTTCCTACGAAAATGAATTAACCACAAAAATATCTGCGCTTAAAACGGCTCTCTTAAGCAGCCCAATAGATTATCTTATTGGGGTAAGAATACCAGTTCGATTGATTTCTCCATCGTTTATTAGGAAATGTAAGAAAGAAAAAGTACCAGCTATTTTTGTAGACCTTCAATTACATGAAGAATTAGAACAAGTTCCATGGGGTTGGATTAAAGAAGCAATGTTTCCTTTCAACAGTCCGTTCATCCCAATAATTTCTTCGGTTCACAAGAAGGAAGTGAAGGGTGTTTTGTCGAAATGGAATGGTATCATGAATAGAGAGAATATACCCGCTCTTTATGAAGAAATTGAAGAAAATATCCCATTGGCTGTTTCTGTATTAAATAAAATTGGTGTATATCCGCAAAAAGGTAGTTTAATGTGTGGTACAGAAGTGAGTTATAATTTGTATACTAAAATAAATGAAGGCCAGAATGTTGATGAAGTGAATATATTTCATTATCATAGTGATAGACTCGTAGTAACCGTCCACAAGGGGGAGGTTTTACGAGCAAGTGGTAACGTGATATTTAAACCTGGAAATGGAGAACATGTTAGGGTGCGAATCCCATCCTATTTTTCTCTGTCAATCTAGGAGAACGAGAGGTAAGAGTCAATGGAACGAGTGAATAAAATTATTACCATGTTAGAAAATGGTCAACATAATGAGGCCTTAATTGAATATAATGATGTATTACAAAATGGTATGCCCGATGAAAAGTTTCTTCTTAGCGAAGAAATGTATCAATATGGTTTCCTAGAAGAGGCAAAGTCACTAATAGCAAATTTATTAGAAACATTCCCTGAGGAAGGTGAGCTTCTTGTCCTGTTAGGTGAAATATTAGTTGAAGCCGGTGAAGACGAAGAAGCAATTCTTGTTCTTGAAAAGATATCAGAACATGATGCGAATTATGGACAATCCCTACTTTTATTAGCCGATCTTTATCAAGTTCAAGGTTTGTATGAAGTTTGTGAAAGAAAACTTTTGAAGGCAAAGGAATTGTTGCCAGATGAAATCATTATAGATTTTGCTTTAGGCGAACTTTATAGTGAACAAGGTGAAGTGACCAAGGCACTGGAAGCATACGAAAAGGTTTTAAAAGAAGAAAATGAAATAGCTGGTGTAAATATAGATCAACGGATTGCAGATCTCTTAAGTGTATCTGGGATGTTTGAGGATGCATTAGTTTATTATGAAAAGGCAATGAATGAAAAATTAGAGATTAACACTTTATTCGGCTATGGTTTTACGGCACTTCAGGCGGGGTATTACAAGACTGCTATCGTAAAATTCACTGAATTGAAAGAGCTGGATCCGGAATACCATTCTCTATATTTACACCTTGCTTTAGCATATGAAAGGGAGGGAGAACTTGAAAATAGTTTACTTACCATTCAAGAAGGCATAAAACAAGATGAATATAATAAGGAGTTATTTTTCTTTGGCGGGAGAATAGCAACCCAACTAGGAAAAGTGGAAGAAGGAGAACAGTTTTTCCGTGAAGCACTTGCCTTAGACCCAGGATTTATTGAAGCAGCACTTACATTAAATAAACTCTTTTTACTTCAAGAAAGATATGAGGACATCATTGATTTAATTACTGAACTTGATATTAAAGAAGATGAAGAACCCCAACTCTTATGGGATGCTGCAGTAAGCTATCAGAGGTTAGAAAAATTTTCTTACGCATTAGACAAATATGAAAGTGCATATACTTTTTTTAAGAAAAATGAAACATTTTTACAGGATTACGGTTATTTTCTAATTGAAGAAGGAAAAAGCGACCGCGCCGCCGAAATTTTTAAACAGTTGCTAAATGAAGATCCAACAAACGGGGAGTATATGGATTTACTTGAACGTCTTACAGGGTTGAAAGATTAAAAAAAGCTGAATTTGCAGAGGAGGGAAACTATCATGGCAACCCCTGTTTCTGTCAACGAGAAGAAGGACTTTATTCGCTGGTTTTTAAATCATTATCAATTAAAGAGAAGAGAATGTGTTTGGATTCTTAATTATCTAATGAGCCACGATCAATTAATGGAGAAGGTCCATTTTGTGGAGCAAGCACAGTATTGTCCGAGAGGTTTAATTATGTCTACACATTGCGTCGATAAGGTACCATTTAGATTCTATAAAGAAAATGTGATGACTACAGATGCTGAAAAGTCTTTTCACGACATTCGCTTAAATCGTGATGAGGATATTTTTATCCAATTAAACTTTCATGCTGCTAATCAGGCACACCAGTATGCTGCGGTTCTTGAAGAGAATTTATACGTTCCCAAACACCTGCAAGTGAATGAGAAGGATGGAATTATTGCAGAACAATTATTGCAGCGCAGTATTGAACATTTTCAACGTGAGAAAATCCTTCAATTAATTGATGAGGCCCTTGATAATCAAGATCGAAAAGCATTTCAAGTTCTTACACAAAAGCTTAATCAGTTAACCATGTCAGAACAAAAAGGAAGCGTGCGATAAGCAGCTTCCTTTTTGTTTGGGATTTTCTAAATATTGCACTATATCTTTTATTGTTTCTGTAGAAAATGATATTATGATAATAGTGAAATCAAAAGGTTGGTGCATAAATATGAAATGGACACCTCAAGATATTGAGACGTATTTGAATGCAAAGGAATATGTAGACACAGCTGTTGTGCCATTGCTGGCTGTATCTGTGGGGGGGGAGATGAAACAGTCTGCGACAGCTGCGGAATTTATCACATTACTTACTGGACATCTAGAAAGGCAATTTACGGGAAGATTATTATTATTACCTCCATATACATATTTGAAGTCCAAAAATGGAGAAAATATCATTAGTGATTTGAAGGAATGGGAGGCTAGCCTTCAAAAGGGGGAATTTAAACACATATTTTACATTACATCCGAAATTGATTGGAGATCACGAGAAGAAGAACTTTCCGGAACGATAATATGGCTTCCATCAATCCCACTGGAACACATGAATGATTCACAGAAAATGGCGGTTGTTGATAGTCAAGTAAAACAATTATTAGACCTTTTTACGCAAAAATGGCATGAAAATGAGTAAAACCACCTTTTAAGCATGTTTTTAAAATAGTATGATATTGACCTAACTTGCAGATTGATATATCATTGTTATGTCCTAGTTTTATATGTGTTTAAATTTGTCCGTCGGACTTAACTTCGTGAATAGAGGGGGGGATATAAGCATGAGTAAGCAACGCGTTTCAAGACGTCAATTTTTAAGCTACACATTAACAGGAGTAGGCGGCTTTATGGCAGCTGGTATGTTAATGCCAATGGTAAGATTTGCAGTTGATCCAGTTTTAAAGGCTGAAGAAGGCGGAGATTTCGTCGCAACAAAACAAAAGGTTTCTGAAATAACTAACGAGCCGGTTCGAGTTGACTTTAGCTTTAAACAAAAGGATGCATGGTATGAGTCAGAGGTTACGGAGACTGCCTGGGTTTATAAGAATGATGCAGGTAAAATTGTAGCCCTTTCACCTGTGTGTAAACATTTAGGCTGTACTGTTAACTGGAATACGGACAAGGAACATCCAAATCAATTCTTTTGTCCATGTCACTATGGCCGTTACACAAAGGATGGAACCAATGTTCCAGGTACACCACCACTTCACCCGCTTGATGTATATCCATTCAAGGAAAAAGACGGTTTTCTTTATTTAGGTAAAGCTGAACCACGGAAGGAGGCGTAACATGTTAAACAAGATTTACGATTGGGTAGATGAACGTTTAGATATTACGCCTTTGTGGCGCGATATCGCAGACCATGAAGTACCTGAGCATGTTAATCCAGCGCATCACTTTTCAGCGTTTGTATACTGCTTTGGAGGTCTAACATTCTTCGTAACAGTCATTCAAATTCTCTCTGGTATGTTTTTAACTATGTACTATGTACCAGATATTAAAAATGCATGGGAATCGGTTTATTATCTTCAAAATGAAGTTGCTTTTGGACAAATTGTACGTGGAATGCATCACTGGGGTGCAAGTTTAGTACTTGTAATGATGTTTTTACATACACTACGTGTTTTCTTCCAAGGTGCTTACAAGAAACCTCGTGAACTAAACTGGGTAGTCGGAGTGCTTATTTTCTTCGTTATGCTTGGCTTAGGATTTACTGGTTACTTATTACCATGGGATATGAAAGCGTTATTTGCAACAAAAGTAGGTCTGCAGATTGCCGAAGCAACACCGTTTATCGGTACACAGGTTAAGGTTTTACTTGCAGGTCATGAACATATTGTTGGTGCCCAAACATTAACCCGTTTCTTTGCGATTCACGTGTTCTTCCTGCCAGGTGCATTGCTTGGATTAATGGGAGCCCACTTCTTAATGATTCGTAAACAAGGTATTTCTGGACCACTATAAAAAACGTTTTTTCACAATCGATGTTTTTTCTACTAACTACGGAAAAAGGAGGGGGATTGCTCGATGCATCGCGGTAAAGGATTAAAGTTCGTTGGTGATTCACGTGTTTTAGCACCTTCTGAACGAAAAAAAATGATTCCGAAAGATTACTCTGAATACCCTGGTAAAACAGAGGCGTTCTGGCCTAACTTCCTTTTGAAAGAATGGATGATAGGAGCTGTATTTCTTGTCGGCTTTTTATGTTTAACTGTTGCCCATCCGGCTCCGCTTGAAAGGATAGCGGATCCGACTGATACTGGTTACATTCCATTGCCAGACTGGTATTTCTTATTTTTGTATCAATTACTAAAATATTCATATGCATCCGGACCGTATACAGTTATCGGAGCTATGATTATGCCTGGACTTGCATTTGGAGGCTTACTATTAGCTCCATTCCTGGATAATGGTCCTGAACGTCGTCCAATGAAGCGTCCGATTGCAACTACAGCTATGCTTTTGGCATTAGCTGCCACCGTATTTTTAACTTGGGAGTCTGTTGCGACACACGACTGGGAACAAGCTGAGCGCCAAGGAAAAATTGTTGAAAAGGTTGATATTGATAAGTCGAGTGCCGGCTACAAAATTGCTAGTGCGAATACATGTATTACTTGTCACGGTGAAGATCTTTCAGGAGGTGCCGGTGCTCCTGCATTAGTTGGAACTGGTCTATCTGCTGAAGAAGTAGCGAAAATTGCTAAAGAAGGTAAAGGTGGAAAAATGCCACCCGGAATCTTCAAAGGTACTGACGAAGAACTTAAAACACTTTCAGAATTTATCTCAGGCCTTGGTAAGTAATAATCGAATTATTGAAAAGCTGACGAACGATCGTCAGCTTTTTTCTTCATGAAAAAAACAATCCTGGAAGGAGCATGCTTGTGAGTTGGATTTATCCTCTCTTGGCCCATAGGTCAATTATAAAGCTGCTATTATTTATAAATATAGCTGGAACTATATATGGGTATTACTGGTATGGGTGGCAACTAAAAGAAACTCCTGCAATTTTCCTCCCATTCGTTCCTGACAGCCCTACCGCTAGTTTATTCTTTGTTTTTGTTTTAATTGCCTTTCTATTACGGAGAAACTGGCCTTTAATAGAGGCTCTTGCGATTGTCACACTTTTTAAATATGGAATTTGGGCAGTGGTGATGAACATACTAGTCTACTTTGTCCAAGGGGAACTTGATGCAGTTGGCTATATGCTAATATTTTCCCATTTTGCAATGGCTGTACAAGGGATTTTGTATGCTCCATTTTATCGTTTTAAATGGTGGCATTTAATCATCACAGCTGTTTGGACATTACATAATGATGTGATAGATTATGTATTTTTCATGTTGCCGAGCTATCATATGCTTGATCGCTACACTCCGCAAATTGGCTATTTTACATTCTGGCTTTCGATTTTTTCTATTGCCCTTGCCTATTATTTTTCCATTCGGTCCAATCGGTACAAGCTTGAAATAAAATAATCCAAAATGGTCTAACCTTGTCCACCCCTACATACATTTTATTAGTAATGAAAGGGGGGACAAGGATTGAAAATCAAATGGTTATTTTTATTTGCAATTATCATGATGCTTACTCCCACATCTATTTATGCAGAACAACAATCGCCAATGGAGAGGCTTGATGATATTTCAGATGAAGCACTCCAAATGGTGAAGTTTCATAGATATGAAGATGCGAAAAGACTCCTTGATTATTTTTCAAATCAGTTCACAAGTATTGCTGGTACGGATCCACCATTAACCATGGATGAAGTGAGAATAATTAACACCTCCCATGATGAAGCAGTGGAAGCGGCAGTTAGTTCCAACATGAAATATGAGGAACGAATAAATAAATTAGTCAAATTTAGACTTGTTATTGATGCGATTGCTACAAGTCATCAACCCCTATGGGTTGAAATGGAAGATCAAATTATGACTGCTTTTCATCAAGCGAAAGATGCCGCTAAAAAAGGTGATTCTGGAAACTTTCATACAAACTTCAATTCATTTTTATCTTTGTACAATGTCATCTATCCAAGTATGAAAATTGATGTGTCCGTAGAAAATGTACAAAAATTAGATGCACGGATTGATTTTATAAATGAATACCGTTCCCTAGTAGTAAGTGACACTAAAAGTCAGCAGGAATTGGATAAACTAGATACGGACTTAGTCAAACTCTTTTCTAACATGGAAGAGGATGAGGCAGATCCTAACATTTGGTGGGTTATTATATCCACTGGAAGCATTATTATCATGACATTATCCTATGTGGGTTGGAGAAAATATCAAGGTGACAAGAACCAGAAAAAAGACCGTTCAAAAGATTGATACTAAAAAAGCAATGTCAAACGACATTGCTTTTTTAATCTACTAACGGCATTTTATTTTCGTCAAGGGTAAATCCTTCTCCATGAACATCGTGAACAATAGTAATTGAAACAAAGGCATGTGGATCGACCGAGGTGATTACATTTTTTAACCGAACGATTTCATTTTTAGCCACAACACAATATAAAACCTCACGTTCACTTTTTGTATATGATCCATAACCTTTTAAGGCAGTAACTCCTCGGTCCATTTCCTCCATAATTTTTGCGGCAATTTGTTCGTTTTTTTCCGAAATAATCATTGCCCCTCTTGCAGAATAGGCACCTTCTAAAATGAAATCGATGACTCTTGCACCAATAAAAACAGCAACAAGTGTATACATTGCCTGTTTATAATTTAAATATGTAACTAGAGATAACGCGATAACACATGCATCAAATAAGAACATCGTTTTCCCCATATTCCAGCCTGCATATTTCTGGACGAGCCTTGCAATAATATCGACTCCTCCCGTAGTTCCACCATAACGAAAGATTACTCCTAAACCAACGCCTGTAAAAACTCCAGCAAATAATGCTGCTAATGTTAAATCACTTTCAAGTGGCATATCTATTGCATAGCGTTGAAATATCCACAAAAAAATCGATACTCCTACCGTTCCTATAATGGTGTATAAAAATGTATTCCGTCCTAACAATTTCCACCCGATAAAAAAAAGTGGAATATTTAAAAATAAATTTGAATATGACGGATCCCACTTGAACAAGAAATAAAATAATAGAGCAATCCCAGTGAAACCACCTTCAGCCAACTTGTTTTGCATATTAAAATTCACAAGTCCAAACGACATGATTGCAGCCCCTAAAAGGATAAATAATATGTTTTTAAATTTAAGTCCTGATATCATTCATAACCCCCCTCTGCCATAAATTCTCTTATCTGGCGATTTTTATTATATCGAATTAAAAATGCTAGAGCAATGAGTAGTGAAAAAGACTAAAAATAATTGAAAACATTTGTAAAACCGAGATAATTTAGCTAACATAAACAATGAATAAGAAAATGGGCATTAGTATCAATCAAATTAACGAGGTGAAGGCAAATTGGCCAATGAAAAGACAATGAAAGAACTTCAGCAAGAAGTAGATTTGTACATTAGTCAATTTAAAGAGGGGTATTTCAGTCCACTGGCAATGCTGGCGCGACTTACAGAAGAACTAGGGGAATTTGCTAGAGAAGTAAATCATTATTATGGAGAGAAACCCAAAAAAACTAGTGAAACTGAAAAAGCGATTGAGGAAGAACTGGGAGACCTTTTATTTGTCTTAATTTGCTTTGCTAATTCTTTAAATATTAGCCTAGAAGATGCGCATGATTATGTAATGGCAAAATTTAAGACAAGAGACAAAAATCGTTGGACTAGAATTAACGAAGAAAAAATGGAGTGAATGCGATGGAAAAGATTAAAATTATTATTGCAGGCCCTCGTGGAAGAATGGGGAGCGAAGCTGTAAAGTTAGTCACAAATACTGATAATTTTGAATTAGTTGCTGTTGTGGATCATAAGTATGACGGAATCATGTTAAGCGATTTGGAAGGTTTTCATTCAATACATAATGTGCAAGTTTATTCAAATATTGAAACATGTCTGCAAACAATCCAAGCAGATGTATTAATTGACTTAACCACACCTGAAGTGGGCATGCATCATACCAAAACAGCACTCTCTTACAATGTGCGGCCTGTTGTAGGTACAACAGGGTTTACCGCTGGTGAATTAGAAGAATTAGAGCGTATTTGTCAGGAGAAAGAACTGGGGTGTATTATTGCTCCGAATTTTGCTATAGGTGCGGTTTTAATGATGAAATTCTCTCAAATGGCTGCCAAATATTTTGAGGATGTTGAAATTATCGAATTACACCACGACCAGAAGCTGGATGCTCCGTCAGGAACAGCGGTAAAGACGGCGGAAATGATCTCAACTGTAAGAGAAGCAAAAAATCAAGGCCACCCAAATGAAAAAGAAACAATCGCAGGAGCGAGGGGGGCAAATTTTGATGGGATGCATATTCACTCGGTTCGATTGCCGGGATTGGTTGCACATCAACAGGTGTTATTCGGTTCAGATGGTCAGACTTTAACAATCAGGCACGATTCCTACCACCGAGGGTCGTTTATGTCAGGGGTAAAAGTGGCAGTTGAGTCTGTGATGACACATAATGCCTTTGTTTATGGCCTTGAAAATATTTTAGGATAGGAGGAAATATAATGAATATTGCATTAATTGCTCATGATAATAAGAAAAATGATTTGGTGCAGTTCGCGATTGCCTATCAGAATATTTTTTCGAAGCACTCTTTATTTGCTACTGGAACAACAGGGCAAAGAATTAGTGATGCAACAGGATTGAATATTACACGGTTTCAATCCGGACCGCTTGGTGGTGACCAGCAAATTGGTGCGATGATTGCTCAAAATGAAATGGATGCTGTTTTCTTTTTTCGAGATCCATTAACCGCACAGCCGCATGAACCAGATGTTACTGCATTAGTAAGACTATGTGATGTATACTCCATACCCCTTGCAACCAATATGGGAACTGCGGAATTGCTTATAAGAGGTTTAGAACTCGGGCTGATTGAATGGAGAAATATAATTAAAGAGAATGGTGGACATAATGAATAATCAACACCTTCAAGTCCTTGCATTTGGTGCCCATGCAGACGATGTCGAGATAGGCATGGCAGGGACAATCGCAAAATTTACATCTGAGGGAAAACGTGTAGGTATCTGTGATTTAACAGATGCCGACCTTTCTTCAAATGGGAATATAGAGCTCAGAAAGTCTGAGGCGGCAAATGCGGCTGAAGTTCTAAAAGTTTCGTGGCGGTCCTCGCTGGGTTTTCCGGATAGGGGCTTATACCTTAATGAAGAATACATAAGAGAAATTGCAAGGGTAATAAGAATAAACAAGCCTCAAATCGTGTTTGCGCCTTATTTTGAAGACCGTCATCCAGACCATGGAAATTGTGCTAGTTTAGTGGAAGAAGCAGTTTTTTCAGCTGGAATCCGAAAATATGAAACAGATGGAAATGAACCTGCTCACCGAGTGGAAAGAGTTTATTTTTATATGATTAATGGTTTTCACAAACCTGATTTTGTTATCGATATTTCACAATACATAGATTTAAAGCTCGAAGCATTAAGGGAGTATAAGAGCCAATTCCAGCAAACAGAAGAAACCCACAATACTCCACTTGTTAATGGGTATATTGAAACAGTCGAGGCAAGGGAAAGAATGTTTGGCAAGCTTGTTGGTGTTACATTTGCTGAAGGGTTCAAAACGAAAGTTCCCATTCTTTTGAATCGAGATTTGATAGGAGAATAACCATGAGGAAATTAAAAATTGGAATTACTTGCTATCCAACAGTAGGTGGTTCAGGGGTGGTAGCAACGGAATTAGGAAAAATGCTGGCTGAAAAAGGTCATGAAATTCATTTCATTTCATCAAGCATCCCTTTTAGGTTGAACAAAATTTATCATAATATCTATTATCATCAAGTTGAAGTGAATCAATATTCCTTATTTCAGTACCCACCCTACGATATTGCTTTAGCAAGTAAAATGGCGGAAGTTGCTAATCGGGAAAAATTAGATCTACTTCACGTTCATTATGCTATTCCTCATGCGGTTTGTGCTATATTAGCCAAGCAAATGAGTCACCGAGATTTTAAAATAGTCACTACCCTGCACGGAACAGACATAACCGTTTTAGGGTATGATCCTTCGTTGACAGATGCAATTAAATTTGGAATAGAAAAATCTGATGTGGTAACTGCTGTATCGAATTCGCTTGTGAATCAAACTTATGACCTCATCAATCCTGATAAAACAATCGAAACTGTCTATAATTTTATTGATGACCGCGTCTATAAAAAAACTGATGCACTTGGTTTAAAGTCAGATTTTGAAATAAGGGAAAACGAGAAGGTAATCATACATGTTTCAAATTTCCGTCCAGTAAAGCGCGTGAAAGATGTAGTAAAATCTTTTTCAAAGATTGCATCTGCAATGCCTGCAAAATTACTATTGGTCGGTGATGGTCCCGAAATGACTATCGTTTGTAAGCTCGTCAGAGAGTTGGGCTTGGAAGATCAAGTCATTTTTCTTGGTAAACAAGAGAGTTTAGAGGAATTGTACTCTATTAGTGATTTAATGTTGTTATTATCAGAGAAAGAAAGCTTTGGACTTGTTGCACTAGAGGCGATGGCATGTGGTGTCCCTTGTATCGGGACGAATGTTGGCGGTGTTCCAGAAGTTATTAATCATGGTGTCAATGGATTTATTTGTGAAGTAGGTGACATAGAGGATATTTCTAGTAGAGCATTAGCGGTTTTAAATGATGCGAAGCTTCATCAGCAATTTTCTCAACAGTCCATTTACACAGCAAAAACAAAATTTAAAGCAGATCAAATCGTTGAACAGTATGAGCAAATATATTTTAATATACTGAATTAAGGTGAAGGAAATGACAGACCCATTCTTAACTGCAATTCCTGTCTTAGAAAAGCTAGAGGACGCCGGTTATGAGGCCTACTTTGTTGGCGGATCAGTTAGAGATTTTCTTTTAAATAGAGAGATAAATGACGTGGATATTGCGACAAGTGCAACTCCAGATGAAGTGAAAAAAATCTTTCCAAAAACAGTAGATATTGGAATAGAACATGGAACAGTTCTAGTCCTGGTTACTAATGGGGCATATGAAATTACTACCTTTAGGACAGAATCGGAGTATGAAGATTATCGTAGACCTAAAGAGGTTACGTTTATTCGGAATTTAAAGGATGATTTGCAGCGCAGGGATTTTACAATGAATGCCATTGCAATGGACAGAAATCGGAAACTGATTGATCCTTTTAACGGATTTTTAGCTATACAGAATAAATTAATTCAAACAGTCGGAAGTCCAAGTGACAGGTTCCAAGAAGATGCCTTAAGAATAATGAGAGCCGTACGTTTTGTAAGTCAACTTTCATTTCAAATAGAAGCGGGAACTATCACCGCATTAGCCAATCAGGTTCATTTACTTGAGAAAATTGCTGTGGAGAGAAAAAAAACAGAGTTCGAAAAACTGTTAATCGGTAAAAACAAACAAATCGCGTTAAATATCCTTCTAGATACAAGCATTTTTTTATATTTGCCTGGTTTAAAAGGAGAGAGGAAGTCTTTAGAGAAACTGATTCGCTTTGAAAGTATCCCTCTTAATATTAATGAAATGTGGACATTATTAATTTTCTGTTTACAGTTTAAAGAAAAAGAGATTGAGGTATTTCTAAAAGACTGGCGGCTTTCAATTAAGGAAATAAGAGAAATTGGACGAACGGTCCATTTCTTATATAAAAGACTTGAACAAGAATGGTCTATCTATGATCTCTATGCTGCAGGTCGTGATACAATCCTTTCAACAGAAAGACTCTACCTTGTGATTAACCAAATAAAGGATATTCGATCAATTGAACATTGGGGAAAAATGTATGATTCTCTTCCGATTAAAGAACGTGCAGAAATAAATGTATCAGGAAATGACTTAATGGATTGGTTCAATAAAAGAGGCGGACCATGGCTAAAGGAAACCCTATTAGACATTGAAAATAACATCTTATCTTGTAAACTTCCTAATAACAAAGAAAAAATCAAGGAGTGGCTAATGAAGTGCAATCAGAAATAAGAAAAGAATTAATTGATGCCTTTACAAATGCCGGAGATGCCTTTTTGTCAGGTCAATATCTAGCTGAACTCATTGGCTGCTCTAGGACGGCAGTTTGGAAGCATATAGAGGAACTAAGAAAAGAAGGCTTTGAATTAGATGCAGTTAGAAATAAGGGATATCGGATTCTAAAGACCCCAGAAAAAATAACTGCCGATGAAATAAGACTGGGTCTAACAACTCACTTCATGGGGAGGAATATCCATTATGAGGAGACTGTTGAGTCAACTCAGAAGATAGCCCATCGCATGGCTTCTGAAGATGCACCAGAAGGAACGGTCATCATTGCAGAAGAGCAGTTGTCAGGCAGGGGAAGAATGGCCCGTAAATGGCATTCTCCAAAATATTCAGGTATTTGGATGAGCATGATCCTGCGCCCCAATATACCTCTTAGTAATGCGCCACAATTGACATTATTAGCTGCAGTTTCCATTGTTCAAGCCATTGAAGAAATGACAGACTTAGTCCCAGATATTAAATGGCCTAATGATGTTCTAATTAGCGGAAAAAAAGTCACTGGAATATTAACTGAGCTACAAGCTGAGGCCGATCGAATTCATTCCATTATTATTGGAATTGGTATCAATGTGAATCAAAAGTTAGAAGATTTCCCAGCAGAAATTCAAGATATTGCTACGTCCCTTTTTATTGAGAAAAAAGACACTGTCTCGAGAGCGGAATTAATTAGAACGATCCTAAAGAACTTTGAAAATTTGTATACAATGTATCTGGAACAGGGCTTCTTGCCAATAAAGCTTTTATGGGAAGGTTATGCCAGCAGTATCGGCAAGTACATAAAAGCGAGAACATTGACAAATACCATTGAAGGTATTGCGCTAGGTATCACAGATGATGGTGTGTTGAAACTGGAGGATCAGACTGGATTCATCCACCATATTTATTCAGCGGATATTGAGTTATAAGACTTGAACTTTTCGAGAAATTTGCTATAATTCATTCCAATGGGCAGTATCCATAGTGAACTGCACCTTAATGAAGTAACCAACAATTAAAAAAGGTTTCTGCCTAGATCCGTTTAACGGACCGGGACAGAGGGATGAAGCTTGAATTGAGTAATAGGGATCCTCTGCCTTCAGAAGGATCTTTTTATTTGCTCTTCGAAATCTTCATATCCCCTCTCCCAACAAAAAAGGAGGGAAAAATGGATGAAGCAAGCAACAGATTTTTTAAAAATGAAGGAAAAAAATGAAAAAATAGTCATGTTAACAGCGTATGATTACCCCTCTGCTAAACAAGCAGAAGAAGGTGGAGTTGACATTATTTTGGTGGGTGATTCCCTTGGTATGGTTGTCTTAGGGTATGACTCGACCATACCGGTGACACTTGAAGACATGATCCATCATACGAAAGCAGTAAAACGAGGTGCAAAGGATACATTTATTCTCGCGGACTTGCCATTCTTAACCTATCATTTATCCGTCCGTGATACATTAATGAATGCAGGCAGACTCATTCAAGAAACAGGCGCACATGCGGTGAAACTTGAGGGTGCAGATGATGTCCTAGAAAAAATAACTGCTCTAACGAAAGCAGGCATCCCTGTGTGTGCTCATTTGGGGTTAACTCCACAATCCGTTGGTGTATTAGGCGGGTATAAAGTACAAGGGAAAGATGCTGAGGCAGCAAGGAAATTAATAGATGATGCGAAGAAATGTGAACAAGCAGGAGCTTTCGCCATCGTTCTTGAATGTGTCCCAAAACAATTGGCTGAAGAAATTACACAAAGTCTTTCAATACCTATCATTGGTATTGGTGCCGGGATTGATGTGGACGGTCAAGTGCTCGTGTATCATGATATTCTTGGTTATGGTGTTGAGCGTGTACCGAAGTTTGTGAAACAATACCATTCCGTAAATCCATTTATGCTTGAATCTATTCAAGCTTATGCAGCAGATGTTAAAAATAAACAGTTTCCAGAAGATAAGCATTCATTCACAATGAAGGAGCAGGAACTGAAAGGGCTTTATGGAGGTATAAAATGAAGGTAGTTACCACAATTAAAGACATGCAAGCGTTAATTTTGAAACAAAAGTCCCAAGGAAAATCGATTGGCTTTGTTCCAACGATGGGTTTTCTGCATGAAGGACATTTGACGCTTTTAAATAGAGCTAGAAAAGAAAATGATATCGTCGTCCTTAGCATTTTTGTTAATCCGTTGCAGTTTGGTCCGAAA
Organism: Bacillus sp. AFS073361; assembly: GCF_002567005.1. Lineage (GTDB taxonomy): Bacteria > Bacillota > Bacilli > Bacillales > Cytobacillaceae > Neobacillus. The sequence continues at coordinate 14,179 of NZ_NUZU01000032.1, read as the reverse complement.
GAGGATTATGCTGAATATCCCCGTGACTTTGAGCGTGACCGTGCATTGGCTGAAAGTGAAATGGTAGATTTTCTGTTTTATCCAAGTGTAGAAGAAATGTATCCGACCAGCCCTTCAGTCAAAGTTACCGTACAGGAGCGCACAGATGTATTATGTGGAAGTTCACGCCCTGGCCATTTTGATGGCGTTGCAACAGTTATAACAAAATTCTTTAACATCATTATGCCAACACGTGCTTATTTTGGGAAAAAAGATGCCCAGCAAGTTGCGGTTATTGAAGGGTTAATTTCAGATTTTAATATTCCTGTAAATCTGGTAGCAGTAGATATTGTCCGGGAAAATGATGGACTGGCTAAGAGTTCTCGAAATGTTAATCTCTTGCCGACAGAAAGAAAAGAAGCACCTGTTCTTTATCAAAGTCTTCAAGCAGCAAATGCAGCGATTGATAAAGGAGAGAGAGATCCTATTAAAATAATTGATATGATTCGCGAAGTGATTGGCAATGAATCATCGGGTGTCATTGATTATGTCCAAATCTACTCCTATCCACAATTAAAACCATCGGAAAAATTAGAGGGTACAATTATTATTGCTCTCGCTGTAAAATTTACGAAGGTTCGTTTAATAGACAACATCATTACAAAAATAGATTGATAGGTAAGAGGAAATGGAGGAAGAGGATATGTTTCGCAACATGATGAACGGAAAGATCCACCGTGCCACTGTTACTGAGGCAAATTTAAATTATGTAGGAAGTATCACAATTGATGAAGATATTTTAGATGCAGTTGGAATGATTGCTAATGAAAAGGTTCAAATTGTTAATAATAATAATGGTGCACGCCTAGAGACTTATATTATTCCAGGTGAAAGAGGCAGTGGAGTTATTTGTTTAAATGGTGCTGCCGCCCGTCTTGTTCAAAAAGGTGATATCGTGATTATCATATCCTATGCGTTGATTGCTGAAGAAAAAGTAGCAGCACATAAACCAAAAGTGGCGATCATGGATGAAGGTAATCGGATTAAAGAACTGATCCATGCTGAACCAGCACTAACGATTATGTAATCCCCGTTTAGGGGATTTTTCTTTTTTAACGAGGGTTTTATATAATATATGTAGTAACATTAATCAAAAAGTTTGTGGTAGAATCAAAAGCTTATAGTAGTGTATACTTGTGTATACTTTTTCTTTTAAAGATTATGTGATACCGTTTGAATGAACGAAGGTTTGGGGTGTTAAAATAAATGTTAAATAAATTTGTCGTAATCGACTTGGAAACAACGGGAAACATTCCAAAAAAGGGTGATAAAATCATTCAATTTGCAGCTGTGGTCATTGAAAATGGGAAAATCACAGAAAAGTTTTCATCACTCATTAATCCCAAAAAATCCATCCCCATATTTATTGAAGAATTAACGGGTTTAAATGATGATATGGTTAAAGATGCGCCGCTTTTTTCCGAAATTGCGGAAAAAGTCATGTCTTTACTGGACGGGGCCTATTTTGTTGCACATAATGTTTTGTTTGATTTGTCCTTTCTTCAAGAAGAATTAATCCAAGCGGGCCAAGAAGGGTTCTTCGGTCCTGTTCTAGATACGGTTGAAATGGCTAGAATTCTTTATCCCACGGCAGATGGTTATAAGCTATCTGATTTAGCGGAGAGAGAAAAATTGAATCATGATCGCCCCCATCAAGCAGATAGTGATGCACAGGTTACAGCTGAGCTTTTACTGATTCTTTTAGAAAAATTGGCTTCATTACCTCTCACAACATTAAAACAGCTTGCACATTTATCAGGCGGATTGAAAAGCGACCTACAACAGCTGCTTGATGAATTACTGATTAATAAAGAAGAAAATGTCGAAGGCTTATCTGAGACATTGGAGATATTTAGGGAACTTGCTTTAAAAAGGATTCCAGACCAAATTAGGCTCCCTGCTGAAGAGAAAGAATATCATTTCCCTGCATCTGAGGCTGAAAAAATCAGAATGGTCAGTCAGGCATTTAAAGCTTTCGAGCAAAGAACGGGTCAATTTACCATGATGGATACAATCTATCAGGCTTTTCAAAATGAAAACCATGCTGTGATTGAGGCTGGTACAGGTGTTGGCAAGTCTCTGGGCTATTTGCTGCCAAGTGCTTACTTTTCTAAGAAGAATAGGCTTCCAATCGTTGTAAGTACACATACTATCCACTTGCAAGAACAGATTTTAAAAAATGAAATACCGCTCTTGTCTAAACTTTTGCCCTTTCCATTAAACACTGTATTACTTAAGGGAAGAAATCATTATATTAGTTTAGAAAAGTTTCACCAGACGCTGGCAGATGATAACGATAATTACGATACCGGTTTAACAAAGATGCAAATTCTTGTTTGGCTGATTGAAACAGAAACAGGTGATCGGGATGAGTTAAACCTTTCAAGTGGCGGTCAAATTTTTTGGAATAAAATAAAGAATGAACCAGGAATTTTTTTACAGGACGAAGCGTGGCAAGAAAGAGATTTTTATTTAAGGGCAAAAAGAAAAGCGGAAGTTGCTGATATTATTATTACAAATCATTCTTTATTATTAAGTGATATTAAAGGTGAAGTGGAGATCCTGCCTGAATTCTCTTATGCCATTATTGATGAAGGGCATCATTTTGAGAAAGCCGCTAGTCAGTTTTTTGGACATACATTGGATTATTTATCGACCCGTCTCCTATTAGGTCAATTTGGACTGTATGAACAAAAACAGCTCTTTTATGATTTGGAAATGCTGCTGGATTCTGTACCAAGTAAAAATGAAGCCAGGACCAACACTACTAAGTTAAATCAACTTGTGACAGATCTTACGTTTGAAATGGACGAATTTTTCCAATTGATTGCTCTTTTTGCGAGAGCCAAGATGGCGAATAAAAAAGGAGTTAATCGTGCCAAAATTCGCTTTTCACCCAATGACGAAGCAAGAGAAAAAAAGGCATTGATTCATAGTGCTGAGAGATTTGCCTTTATACTAAAGGACCTTGATTCAGAAATTAGTGAACGTCTTGAATGGTTAAAAAATGCGAGTACTTCTTTTTCACGGATAGAAGAAAATAAATTGGAAGAAATCCTCCAATTTCAAAGCGAATTAGCAGATCTTAGAGATACGGTTACTAATTCCTTTCTTAAAATAACGAATGATGTAAAATGGATTGAAATAGATATACGCTCACCGCAAAATGTTACTACCTTTATGGTTCAGCCAACATCCGTAGCAGGGAAGCTAAATGAACAATTCTTTCAATTAAAAAAAGCGGTAGTATTTACTTCAGCAACGTTGACTGTAAATAAATCATTTGATTATTTTATAAAGGAAATGGGTCTAGACCCTGAATCTACGGTCCAATTAAATATCCCATCTCCATTTGCATATAATCAACAGGTGCAGCTTTTAATTCCTGAGGACTTACCAGAAATTAATACAGTTTCTTTAGATGATTATGTAATTTCAATTACGGAGCATATCATAACAATAGCTGAAGCAACTAATGGGAGAATGCTGCTTCTATTTACCGCCTATGACATGTTAAAGAAAACCTATGAATTAATCAAAGAGAGTGGTTTTTTACATGATTATGCAATGATTGCCCAAGGGATAACTAGTGGAAGCAGAACAAGACTAACCCGAAACTTTCAACGCTATGATAAGGCGTTATTGTTGGGGACAAGCAGTTTCTGGGAAGGTGTAGATATACCTGGAGAGGACTTGTCCTGCCTTGTTATTGTTAGACTTCCATTTAGCCCGCCAGATGATCCTTTAACAGAGGCGAAATGCCAGTTAATCGAAAAACGGGGGGGGAATTCCTTTTCTGAATACTCCCTTCCAGAAGCAATCCTCCGATTTAAACAAGGTTTTGGACGCCTTATTCGAACAGAAAGTGATCGTGGTATCATTGTGGTGTTTGACAAAAGAATTGTAACCACCAAATATGGAAAGGCATTTTTGAAATCAATTCCTCCGGTTCCTATTAATCGAGGAAAGATGGATGAATTAGTTGAAATTATCCACTCGTGGTTATGATTTGAGGGACATCAATTAAAGTTATTCTGGATAAAAATTGGTAAATTAACACATCCTTTATATAGGAGGTGTGTTATGAGAACCTTACTAATTATCTTGTCATTTTTTCTTCCAACCACACTCATGGTAGAGGCATCAGGGCCATCATTAGATAATATTGAAAATATTAATTTAAATATTAAAGACCATGAAGTTGCAGTCACTTTTCTGGGTTTGTCGGCAGGGGAAGCAACACTGATTCAAGGCGCAAATAACGAGAATACCTTGATCAATACCGGAGGGAAAGAAACTGCTGCTGAATTAGAGGGTTGGCTATTCCTTTATGATGTAAAAGAGATTTCTAAATTAATCCTTACACATAACGGAACAGAACTTTCTAAACAACAATTAAATCGTCTAATCTCGAAATATAATATTAAAGAAATTATTTCAACACCTAAATTCTCTGCTAAAATCAAAAAGGAACTAGATTCAACAAATAAGCCTGCAGTTGTCTCATGGGGGCAGGGTACAAAGAGGCCAATTCTGCCTGAGATGACTGCTGAAGTTCAATTTGTGGGAAATGATACGAATGAAGGTATGGATTTAACACTTGATTTTTTTAATCATCGAATATTCCTAATGACTTCATTCACGCCAAGGGCAGAAGAGACACTCTTGGAGAAAAATCTAGAGAATATTAATGTGTTTAAAATCCCTAATGGTGCACCGGCAGACTCTTTATCTGAGAAATTAATTCAATATCTAAATCCGCAAATTTCAGTCCTTTTTTCACCAGAAGAAGAGGCGCATGATCCAGATATACTAGTAGATCTTCACGAAACGTGGTCAGAAATTTATTCAACGAAAAAACATGGAACTATAACAATAAAATTCACGGAATCAAATTATGAGATCATAACCATACCGATTGAAACGGATGAATAAAATTTTATTAGAAAAATCATAGCATCTTTGACCCGCTTTTTGCTTCCACCTGTTATAATAATGGATAAGATTTATTAAAAATTGTAGATAAAAAGGAATAATATTGGAGGATAACGGATGGAAAGTAAAATAGAAGTTTTATCAACAGTGAAAATCCAACACAGTCCGGATTTGTATAAAATTGTTGATGCCCTTAATCGAACCTTGAAACAGGAAGACCTTATGTTTGGACTTGCACTGGATCAAGCGAATCAAAATACAGCGATTTTTACGATTTATCGTACATAAAGAAGTGAATTAGCAATGAAAAAGTGGATTATTGTTCTATCAATAATAGTATTAGCCTTTTGTGGGTTATTGATAAAAGTTTATTTATCAGCATTGGATCCCGTGAAAACAGCAGAGACAAAAGCTGTCTCACGTGCTCAAGAGAAAATTTCACTAAAGGAAGTAGAAGATTTTCATATTTATAATGGTATTGAAACGATTAATGTCATTGAGGGGAAAAGTAAAAATGGTGACAAAATTATCGTATGGATGCCTGAGAAAAGTAAGGAAATTATCGTAAGAAAAGCTAAGAATGGCTTAACAAAGGAAGAAGCAATTCAAAAACTTCAACAAGAGAAAAGCCCGAAGAAGATTATCTCTGTTCGTCTCGGTATGGAAAAGAATATCCCACTGTGGGAAATTTATTACCGTTCTAATAATAATTTAATAAATTATTACTATGTTCACTTTGATACAGGTGAATGGCTAAAAAAAATTGAAAACCTATAAATAGATGGAGAGCGGAGGAATTGAAATGGTAGTGGAATTAGCTAATCGTGTAAAAGCACTTACACCTTCAACAACATTAGCGATTACAGCAAAAGCAAAAGAACTAAAGGAACAAGGGGAGGATGTTATCGGTCTAGGTGCTGGTGAGCCTGACTTTAATACCCCACAACATATTTTAGATGCTGCATTTCAATCAATGAATGAGGGGCATACGAAGTACACCCCTTCAGCTGGCTTGCCTGCTTTAAAGAAGGCAATTATCAATAAATTTGTTGAAGACCAGGGGTTAACATTTAATCCTAATGAAATCATTGTTGGAAATGGCGCAAAACACGTTCTTTATACCTTGTTTCAAGTGGTCTTAAATGATGGTGATGAGGTCATCATCCCAACACCATATTGGGTCAGTTACCCAGAACAAGTAAAATTAGCTGGAGGCGTACCAGTTTATATTGAGGGATTTGAGAAAAATCAATTTAAAATCACACCAGAACAATTAAAAAAGGCCATTACGAAGAAGACAAAAGCAGTTATTATTAATTCGCCTAGCAACCCTACAGGAGTTCTATATACTGCTGAAGAACTTTTGGAAATAGGCAAAGTTTGCCTTGAGGAGAACATTCTCATTGTTTCAGATGAAATATACGAAAAGCTAGTTTATGGAGAAAATAAACATATTTCAATTGCTCAACTTTCTCCTGAATTAAAAGAGCAAACGATTGTTATTAATGGCGTTTCCAAGTCACATTCGATGACAGGTTGGAGAATAGGGTATGCAGCTGGTAATAAAAACATTATTGAAGCGATGACAAACCTTGCTAGCCATAGTACATCTAATCCAACAACAACTGCCCAATATGCAGCCATTGCAGCTTACACTGGTTCACAACAGCCAGTAGAAGAAATGAGGAAGGCATTTGAAGAAAGATTAGAAATTATTTTTACTAAGCTTGTTGCAATTCCAGGTGTGACATGTGTAAAACCACAAGGAGCTTTTTATCTTTATCCAAATGTAAAGAAAGCAGCAGAGATAACTGGGTACCAGAATGTGGATGCTTTTGTAGAGGCACTACTCGTGGACGCTAAAGTTGCAGTAATTCCTGGGTCAGGATTTGGAACGCCTGATAATATTCGTCTTTCCTACGCAACATCTTTAACATTGTTAGAAAAGGCAGTGGAGAGAATCCACCAATTTGTGGTTTCAAAGTCAAGTATGGTCAATCATTAATTACTGTAAAAAGTCTGCGAATCGCTGCAGGCTTTTTGCTTTTAGTTACCAAAGATGGATGCCGTATACTCTTACTCGGATAGAATGTTCATGATATACTTAACAGGAGGTGTCCTGAATATGAAAACAAACTTATTAGCATGGATTCAAGAAGGAAACATTACTGTTCCTACATTATTATTTTCTGAATATCGCAATTTAAATTTAAATGAATATGAACTTGTTCTTTTATTAAATATTCTCACCTATTTAGAAAAAGGTCATGAATTCCCTACTCCGGATGAGCTTTCAGCAAGAATGACGATAACTATTTCTGAATGTAATGAAATGCTCAGGAGACTGATTCAAAGAGGCTTTATTCAAATCACCGATGGACATAATCATGATGGTATTCGATATGAGAAGTATTCCATTGAGCCTTTATGGGAAAGACTGATAGAACAGTTCTTAATAAATAATAAAATGAATAAAGAATCGGACAAGAAAGCTGATGAAACAGATCTTTATACATGTTTTGAAAAGGAATTCGGACGTCCGCTTTCTCCGTTTGAATGTGAATCACTTGCAATGTGGATGGATGATGATCATCATGACCCAATGATCATAAAAGCGGCATTACGTGAAGCAGTAATGTCAGGGAAATTAAATTTCCGCTATATTGATAGAATTCTCTTTGAGTGGAAAAAGAGTGGAATAAAAACAATCGAGCAGGCTAAAAACCATGGTCTTAAATTTCGTCAAAAACAAACACAAAAGGGAAGTATCAAAGACGAACCACACCAACCAACTGTCCCTTTCTACAACTGGTTAGAACAATAAATTCGAAGAGCGAGAGACATATCTCTCGTTTTATTTCATTTAAATAGAAATAGGTGAAAGATATGCTAAATAACAGCCAAATCCGTTATTGCCTTGATCAAATAGGCGCAATGTTTCCCGATGCCCACTGTGAGCTTAACCATTCGAATCCATTCGAACTGGTCATTGCTGTAGCTCTATCAGCGCAATGTACCGATGTCCTCGTAAATAAAGTAACCAAATCATTATTTGAAAAATATAAAACACCCGAGGATTACCTAGCTGTTCCACTTGAAGAATTACAAAACGATATTCGTTCGATTGGCCTTTACCGAAATAAAGCTAAAAACATCCAAAACCTTTGTCGAATTGTATTAGAAGAATATAACGGTGAAATCCCAACAGACCGTGATGAGTTAACAAAACTGCCTGGTGTTGGCAGGAAAACAGCGAATGTTGTGGTGTCGGTTGCTTATAATATACCCGCAATTGCAGTAGACACACATGTGGAAAGAGTTAGTAAACGATTAGGTATCTGCAGGTGGAAAGATTCTGTCCTTGAAGTGGAAAAAACATTAATGAGGAAGATTCCAAAAGAAGAGTGGTCACTCACACACCACCGCCTGATTTTTTTTGGGCGTTATCACTGTAAGGCACAGAATCCACAATGTCCAAACTGCCCTTTATTAGAGCTCTGCAGGGAAGGAAAAAAGAGGATGAAAGGGCAGGTCGCAAGCAATGCATAAAAAGGAAGTGGAGATTTCCAACCTTCTGACAGAATGGAAAAATAGTAAAATGCAATTGGAAGTACTATTTCGGGAACGTGAGTATAAAAATACAAAATTGTTGATGGATAAGGGGATTCAATTGTTTATTCAATTTCTGGCTTGGTCCAATGATTTGCCAGTTGCTTTGAATGAATCGCTTAATTTTAAACAGTTAGAGTTTAAGCCGGTTAATGTTGAGGAACGATTGGCCTTTATTACCTCAAGGCCAGCATTATATCATTCTTATCGACAACTATCAGAGTTGATGATGGAACAGGAAAAATTGTTTGTAAAGAGAAACATATTAAAAAAAGCGTCTAAACCAAATGGTTAGACGCTTTTTAATGTTTTCTGATTGCTAGGTTTTAGCCAGGAGTCCCTACAGCTGGCTGCTCTCCTGTCCCACTGTCAACTGGGATATCTGGTGGGGTTCCTTCTCCATTTCCTTGTTCCCCGCCGTTGTCACCAGTGCCATCACCTGTTCCAGTCCCGTTCCCGTTGCCAGTCCCAGTCCCGTTGCCAGTCCCGTTCCCGTTGCCAGTTCCGTTACCATTGCCGTTACCATTGCCATTACCATTACCATTACCATTACCATTGCCATTGCCATTACCATCACCACTACCATTGCCGTTACCTGGCGGGGTGGCTGGCTCATTACCCGTGTCAGGGTTAGTTTCTTGGGCTGGAATTTCAATGGTTGCCGTTACGGGATCGCTTTGTCTATCTCCACTAATCGCAATAATGGTGAAGGAATACTTTGCCCCCGGTACTGCTGGAATAGTTAATGAAGTCTCTGATTGAGTATATTTTTTCTGTTCTGTACCACTAGACACTGTAATAGAGAAAGTAACATTGGATTTATTAGAGTACTTCCAAGATAATCCTATCGTATTACTTGTCTGATCATAGTTTGCTTTTAGATTTTTTGGAGCAGCTAGTTTGTCATACTTTGTGGAAACTCGATTAGGTGAGTGACCCTTCACAGCATACTCTGTAATAATTTGACTTGATGGTGTGTATTGACTTGCTAAAACTGGAGGCATTGAGCCTCTCTCAATCCTTACTCTTTGAACGCTGCTAGGCATTTTAAAGTCAGGTGTATCGGTATCCCTAGATACATGTTCCATGACGTTTTTAAAAATTAATTGGGCTAAACGTTGATTATTTCCAACCGCATTAATAGGGGTACTCCGGTCTTTATAACCAGTCCAAATAGATGCAGTGTAATTGGTCGTATAACCCGTGAACCATGCATCAGGAACGGATCTGCTGCTTGGAATATTCCATTTTTGAATTTCTTCATCTGTATAGTTAGTTGTACCTGTCTTACCGGCTATATCAAGTCCAGGAACATCCGCTCTTGTGCCTGTACCAGGATAATCGAGGACACTTTCCATCATACTTGTTATCATAAAAGCAGTAGAGTCTTTCATTACCACTTTCGGTTCTGGAGCAGTGCTTATCACAGTACCATCTCGGAGTTTGATTTTCCTAATTGCATGAGGTTTTGTATAAATGCCTTTATTACCAAATGCACTGTAGGCACCTGCCATTTGCAGCGGTGATACACCCGTTTTAAAACCACCAATCGCATAAGATTCAAAAATTTCCTTTAAAGGGATACCTAAATCCACTGCAAAGTCTTTTGCTTTATCAAGGCCAACTTGTTGCAATGCTTGAACAGCAGGTGAATTTCGTGATAATTGCAATGCTGTTCTGATAGTCATAGCTCCCTTATAGCTTTGGTCCCAGTTCCCAAACTTTTTCCCAGAAGAATAAGTAATAGGCTTATCTTCTATCATTTGATATGTTCCCCAGTTTAAATACTCAATTGCAGGAGCATAATCAAGAATGGGTTTGATAGTTGATCCAGGTTGACGCTGGGTATCAATTGCATAGTTAAATCCCCGTTTGACTTTTTGATTTCTACCGCCCCCAATGGCACGGATTTCACTCGTTTTCGTATCCAGAAGTGCTACTCCAGCTTGGAACTCATCATCCGGATAGTCGATCACATCATCTTTGTTAAGGATATCTTCAACATAAGATTGTGCATTCGGATCAAGTGTTGTATGAATGGTTAAGCCATCAGTAAAAATATCAAAATCAGATGTTTCTTTCACTTCATCAATTACTGCATCGACAAATGAATCAAAAGGTTTCTCTTTAACCTCTCGCTCTTTTTCATTTAATACGGTATCTTTAACTGATACTTTTTTCGCATCTTCCATGGCTTGTTTCGAAATAAATCCATGCTGGTGCATTAATGTTAAGACGATGTTGCGTCTTTTTTCAGCTAAATCAGGATGGTCGAAAGGATTATAATTATTTGGACTTTGCGGCATCCCAGCAATTTGGGCCGCTTCTGAAAGTGTTAAATCCTTTAATTCTTTTCCATAGAAAATCTTTGCAGCCGTAGCAATCCCATGACTATTTTCAGAAACATACACTTTATTTACATACATTTCGAAAATTTGGTGCTTTGTATATTGCTGTTCCAATTGATAGGATAGCCAGGCTTCTTCAACTTTTCGCTTTAAAGTTTTTTCTGGGGTTAAAAATGAGTTTTTAACTACTTGTTGTGTAATGGTGCTGGCACCCTCAGAACCAAAGCCATGTTTGATATTTGCGAGGACAGCTCCTCCTAATCGAATCGGGTCAATTCCATGGTGCTTGTAAAAACGATAATCTTCTGTTGCTAAGATCGCATTTTCGACTACCTGAGGAATATCTTTATAGTTTACATATTCCCGATTAACAGCACCCACTTCTGTTACAAGTTTGTCATCTTTATCTAAAATCTTCGAAGGGATTGGATCTTTTAATAATTTCGGGTCAAGTACGGGAGCATCCTTAACTAAGTACGCGAAAGTACCCACACCAGCCAGTATACCAATAATACCAAGGGCTACTATTGTTAGAAAAATTTTCTTTACAAGCCCCCCAGATTTTTTCTTGGCTTTTGGTTTACCTTTAGTTTGGAGTTTCTTTCTGCGCTCCTCTCTTGATTGGTATTGTTCAGACATTGTAATATTCCTTCCTTTCGAGCCTAATCTCAATTGTAGAGCTTATCTATTATTTTAATATAGTCAATTCGGGGTTGAAAACCAAGTGGAATCAGGTACCCCTTTTGTTCCACTTCTTCTTTCGTGATTGATTTTCTTCCGCCATTTGTCATTCGCTCCCAAAAAGTTAACAAGTGCTTTGATTCAAGTAAGAAAACTTGCTCAAACTTTGTAAAACGGAGGATAACAAAACATATACCACCTTGATAAAGCACTTCTTCCATATGCTGTATCTGGTGTTGATGAAAATTCTTTAATGGAAATGAGGTAGGATTTTGTGTTTCCTTTGCTTCGAAGTCAATATACCTTCCTTTATAAACCCCATTATAGTCCGTCGTAGATGCTAACTTAAAATAAGCTTCCTTAATCACAGCTGCACTCCGATTTGGATAATCAACTTGGACTATTTGAACAGGTGTTGGTTTCTTATGAATAACGGCTATCTTTCTCTCCCGGTAATATTCATTTGTTTCATTTAAATCTTCCTCCAGCGTCATACCTCTGTTACTATAAGAATCATTTTTCCTTTTTTTACTGGTATTTTCTGTGTCAGCGTCAAGGGCTTTAGGTATGTACCTTTTTCCGTTTGGATAGTTAAAATTCATCTTTTACACCTCTCAAGCTATTCCTTATCATACCAAATCTTAGCGAGATTGGGGTGTATAAAATACTTTTGCATACAAAGGCTAATAACAATTGTAATGATAATGCCAAAATTATACATGATGCATTTTTCATAAAGGAACTAAACGCTAAAATGTACTAATAATCTATTAAAAAACACAAGGGAAGATGAATATGAATCATCTTACAATACAGGAACAAACAATCATTCGTCAAATTCAAGCAGAAACGAAGAAGAAAAATGTCGATAATATCTCAAGGACAGAAGCTTATTTATCTTATTTTAAAAAAAATCCTGATATCATTTGGGCTTTTTTAGCAAGTATGGTTTCAAGAAATGGTGGATGGAATATGTGTGACCTGCAAGGCTCCATCTTTCCTCAATTAATTACAGATATGACGAGAAAACAGCTTTTTCTTACCTATGAACGGGCAAATTGGCTTATTTTTAATGATGTCTATCCTCAGTTGTTGGTCTATCAATATTCGACGAAAATGAATCGACAAATGTTTCATTTACTTCCTTATTTTCATGTATCAGCGTTTATACAAAAGGAATGGTATCGATATTGGAAAGAAAACGATAAGAATAGACTAACCACTTGTTTAATCATAAATGAGCAAAATGTCATTCAAACTCCTGTAATTGACCATCCTGTTTATAAAAAAAAGATTTTCAAATCAAAGCTTTTTTCTTTTCAGGATTGGCTGCATTTCAGCTGCGTTTTGTTTCCGACATGCGGAGGAGAAGTATACGGCGCTAGCGTCAATGGTTTCAAATCACTATCGAAACGAATCAATCTAGGTAAACGACTTGCCAATATTCTTTTTCACCCGAGACTATTTCCTTACTTTTTTGAGTTTGCAGAGAAAACGCCTCATACTGGTTCAAGATATGATTATGAACAATATTTTAAAATAAAATCTGGTCAAAAAACACCGATTTTACGAGCAACCTTTCCAATTATAGAGCATAATCAACATAAATTTGAAGATTGGAGTTTGCGTCGAAGGGTCCCCCCTAGTTGGATGTATTTTCCGGTAGACAATCGTCAACCCATTCATCTGACAGATTGGTACTTTTCAAAATCCAATCAACTTCAGTTAATACTAGCGCTCCAAAAGACCTTGCAGTTAAAAAAGTGGAATTAGAAAAAGCAAGGGAGACCCCCCTTGCTTTTTTGGGTATTATTCTGCCGGACGGTTTTCACCAACAAGCTTTTTATCACCATAGCCTGTCTTTTTAACTTCACCAGCTGGTCTTGTTTGTTGCTTTTTATTTTGATTTTTATTTTTTGGCATTAATTGCACCTCCAATAATAGAATGTGCGCTTTTTTTAATTTTCATGCAAGTTAAGTGGTGTCGAAACCTTAAGGGAAAAATGCCATTTTACCACTACCTTTGGCGAATAGAAACTAGTTTTGTCAAGGCAGAAGGAAGCAAAAAAGAGAAGGAGAATTATACTAAATAGAAAATGCTGGGAGGGGTTTGATTGATGAATAAGCCATTGTCCGATAAAGAAAAGTTGATTTCAATGCTTACGGAAATATATGATCAATTAGAAGACTTGGAAGTGGTGCTAGAAGCATCCTTCTCAGACCTGCGCAAAAGTTTAGATCAGGAAGAACAGGATAAGATAATGGAATCCAAACAAAAACTATTTGGACTAGAAAAAACAATGGAAAAAGTTAACTCTATTTCAAACGTAGAAATGACCGGAGAGCCATACAACTTGAAATGGGCTTTTAATTGCCGTTAAAATAACAATATCAATGAAAGTAGCATGGAAAAAAACTTCATGCTGCTTTTTTATTTTTGGGTTATGTTAAAACTTATTAATAATTTTGGCACCCTGTTGAATGGAGAGGAAGGCACGAAGACTCCTGCGGGAGGCCGGGGCAGGGGAGACCCCGCAGGAGCGCAGCGACGAGGAGGCTCCCCGGAC
>NZ_NUZU01000213.1 GCF_002567005.1 Bacillus sp. AFS073361 | reverse complement strand
GTATTTCTTCTCCAGCCATGTGAATACCGAAGGCGGTGGCGAAGCCTCGTCAACGGCCATTCGCGCACTGGTGAAGAAGTTGATCGCCGCGGAAAACCCCGCGAAGCCACTGAGTGACAGTAAGTTAACCACCATGCTGTCCGACCAGGGTATTATGGTGGCACGTCGTACTGTTGCGAAGTATCGAGAGTCTTTATCCATTCCGCCGTCTAACCAGCGTAAACAACTGGTTTGACACAACCGATAAGGAAGACACTATGCAGCTCAACATCACAGGACAGAATGTCGAGATCACTGA
>NZ_NUZU01000212.1 GCF_002567005.1 Bacillus sp. AFS073361 | reverse complement strand
CTTTACGTTGCTCTTCGCTGAACAGAGAAGCGGCTTTAGCCTGCGCGTTAGGACCCTGAACGGCGATCAGAGAAAGATCGTCACGTACGGTGATATCAACGGCGTATTTGGCGGCGTGTTCAGAAATCCAGGAGAGGTCTTTTTCGCGGGTGGCGGAGTTAACAACGAGGCGGAAGAAATCTTCAGTGAAGTAATAAACGATCAGGTCATCAATCACGCCGCCGGAGGCATTCAGCATCCCGGTGT
>NZ_NUZU01000211.1 GCF_002567005.1 Bacillus sp. AFS073361 | reverse complement strand
GTGCGTTGATGAAGGTCCACGACGAGTGGGTTAAGATGGCAAATATTATGCTGGGCAAAGAGTGCTGTCTGTCCAGTCCGCCGGGAATTTATGTGAAAATGGAATTTATGAGTCGCTTCTTTGGTTATACCCCGTATTGGGGTTGGGGATTTGAATTAACTGTGTTGTTTGTGGTGTGGGGTCTCCCTGCCCTTGCTTTTCTCCTTCTGGCTTTTATGGTATTTCAAATACGGGTCCAGACTTGGGAAAATATTACTGTTAGCGTTTATTGTTTTGACTGTGGTTGTTTTATTTAGGATGTTTTTGAACTGATACGTTACCACTCTCAATGGACAGAATGACTGT
>NZ_NUZU01000210.1 GCF_002567005.1 Bacillus sp. AFS073361 | reverse complement strand
TGCATCGACAGTATCTCGCTTCTGAATGCTCTGAACGATCTTATCAGCATATATTTTGCAAACCAGCTTCCGGCCGCAGGAAAAAAATGATGATCGAAAATGATAAAGAAAAAAGCCTGAACGATGCTACCCCGCCAGAGGTGCAGAATGACATCCGCAGCGAATCCACTGAAAAATCAAAGGAAATGGGTCGTTCAAGGCACTCATCTATCGCGATGATCGATTACTTCAATGC
>NZ_NUZU01000209.1 GCF_002567005.1 Bacillus sp. AFS073361 | reverse complement strand
GTAGGCCGCTTTCGCGCGCTGCAGTTTTTCGTAAGCTCTGAGCAGTGACTGATGCGCCGGGAAGGCTTTCAGATCGCTATCGACAGCCTGAAGGCCATAGAACGGCGCTTCACCGCTCAGTGCGGCGCTGGCGGCTTCAACAGCGTCGGCACCGTACATACGCACGAACGCATTGAGATATTGCAGCGGCTGACGATCCTCTTCCTGAGACAGGAGTAGCAGGGTCTGCAGGCAACGATAATAGTTAGCGCGCTCAGGGCTGAAGACCGACTGGTTG
>NZ_NUZU01000208.1 GCF_002567005.1 Bacillus sp. AFS073361 | reverse complement strand
CCGCGTGGGGTTTCCAGGTATGGAAAAGTTTGTCCAGCGCGGCCTGCCAGTTACGCTGAAGAAAGCTTTTCCGTGCTTCAGGACGTTGCCCTGTCTGTAGAACAATCGTCTCATGTAACGGCAGTTTGCTCTGAATAAAATATTCATTGCGGGTGTGTAACCGCTGCAGGAGCCTGAGGTCGGGAATGCGTGCCGACTTGCCTTCAACGCCACGGTTACAACATCGACAGGCCAGCACTAAGTTCCATACGCCGTTAATATTGCTCACTTCATGG
>NZ_NUZU01000207.1 GCF_002567005.1 Bacillus sp. AFS073361 | reverse complement strand
TCATAGTTAGCTCTCCAGTGAGGTGTCCAGCTCGATGCTGACGCCGATTTCTTTCGCGCTCTCATACGGACGAACGACAAGAAAAATCTGTACCGCAACGCTACTGGTCCAGGTGATGGTGATATCGCCATCCTTCGGCGGCTTAACTTCGCCTGGGAATTCCACCCCATTAATCTGGGTAGAGATCGCCATTTCACGCAGCGGCTTTCCGAAGTAGGTTTCATGCGCCGCAATGCTGCCCGGTGTGCTGTTCAGCGAGCGATCTGCGATTTTAGGAATGG
>NZ_NUZU01000206.1 GCF_002567005.1 Bacillus sp. AFS073361 | reverse complement strand
GTTTAGTGATCATCACCGGCACATCGCCCTTCTCTTCATGCGCTTCATAGGCCGCGTCGATCAGCTGTACGCCATAGCGATGGTAGAACGCCCGCGCTTTGTGGTTGTAGACGTTAGCAAGGAACGACAGATGGGTGTCCGGATAGACCGGCGCAGGCACAGAAACCGCTTTACGGCTGCCGCGCGGATAGTTTGCCAGACGCGCGTCATCCAGCATCTCTGCCGTTTCGCGACGGAACGCGTTCAACAGGCTGTTCGGGACAAACAGCGCGGAGGGCAGGTTCACCTGAATATCCCGCGCGTAGTAGA
>NZ_NUZU01000205.1 GCF_002567005.1 Bacillus sp. AFS073361 | reverse complement strand
GCACCATCCGCAACAAGGCCTGCTGCCGTTGCTCCAGCCGCTCTTTGAGATCGGCCTGCTGTAAATCTTTGAGCCGTCCGCTCAGCGCCATCCCCATGTCTTCGAGCGTTTCTATGAGCGCGCTGCCGGAGGTTTCTTCAAGCTCAATAAGCGCCTGCGCCATCGGTGATGGTGCATCTTCCGCCTGCACCTGCGGTTCCCGCAGGCTGGCGTCATGATTCTGAAGCACGGCCGTCTCAGAGACTCTCATCCTGCTCTCCTGTCTCCGGGCAACCCGGGCGCAGCCATTGCAACAATTGCTGAAAATGGCCTTCGAGCGAGAACGCCACCGACAGCTGTGACG
>NZ_NUZU01000204.1 GCF_002567005.1 Bacillus sp. AFS073361 | reverse complement strand
GTACAACAGTTTCGCCAGCAGCAGACAGAGACCGAAGACCACCATGAAAAACACCACGCGTGACACAAACGAATCCAGCCCTTCACGCGCCAGCACGATCATATTGAAAATGGCACCAAAACAGAAACTGTGCAAAATCGCCGCTTTATAGCGGTTGGTCTCTTCGTTCCCGCGCACATAAAGCCAGTCGAACCATTTGATGATAAGCCCAACGGCCACGGCGCCCGGCAGGATAAACCACACGCCGCCCATCACCAC
>NZ_NUZU01000039.1 GCF_002567005.1 Bacillus sp. AFS073361 | reverse complement strand
TTCGAGTCCATTTAGGCCCATCATAAAAAACGACTTAGAAGTTTCTTACAACTTCTAAGTCGTTTTTTTTTTTTACATTCACTATTTACAAAAAATATGTTTACCAATCCTTTTGATTTGTGGCCGACTCCATATCCAACCACTTGTCGCGGTATCAGGATTAAAGTAATATATGGCTCCGCCACTAGGATCCCAGCCGTTGATGGCATCCATAACTGCTTTTTTCGCAGTCTCATTGGGTGTTAAATTAATTTGTCCATCTGCCACGGCAGTAAAGGCTCCTGGTTGATAGATGACACCTGCAACTGTATCTGGAAACGATGAGTGGCTGACCCGATTCAAGATAACTGCTGCAACAGCGACTTGCCCTGTGTATTCCTCACCACGTGATTCCCCGTAAACAGCGTTTGACATCAATTGAATATCATTTTGTGAGAAATTGCCTGTGACATTAGCTGAATTGTTACCTGATGAATTAGTTTTTTCATACTTTGTTGCTTTCACAATAGCTGCCTTTGTTTTAGCTCCTACAACTCCATCTACTGGAAGACCAAATTGGTCTTGAAAATTCCGTACGGCCCAATAGGTATTCCAGCCAAATACACCATCAATATTACTTGTATAAAAGCCGTTATATTTGAGTCGTGACTGCAACTCAATAACATCTTCTCCCGATGAGCCCCTTTGGAGCACTTGACTTGTAAATGCTAGTACGTCATTACTTTGTTCACTAGTGGTGATGAATACAACAAAAAGTACAATAAAAATCAGCCGTGTCTTAATGAAAGCTTTTTCTAGCAAAATATTGCCTCCTAAGAACAGTAATACCGTTATTTTCTTCAAAAATTATCCTCTTATGTAAGATGAAAAAAAGAATACCGCCCGATAGCGGTATCCAAATTACTAGAAATACAATCATATTGTCTCGCAACAGAGCCAGTAACAATTAAATTAGGAGCAACTACTGCATACCAGAACAGAGGGCATTTTATGTTAGGGTACAAATGAAAAGAACAATTATCATGGTTAATCGCTCTAAGTAAAATGTTATTTTAGGGCTTTGCTAACTTTAATTTTCTTTCCCTTAATGGTGGCATTCTCCATTGCCTGTAAGACGAGTGCGCCCTTGCCATTCAAAATATCAACATAGGTCATTTGATCCTGGATGGTGATAATGCCAATATCCTCGGCTGTGACACCAGGGATTTTTGCGATCGTCCCAACAAAATCGACTGCGCGCATCTTCTTCTTTTTTCCACCGTTGAAATGGAGCTTCATGATACCTTGGTTAATCCGAGCGGTTTTATTATTTCTGACGACACGGCGGCCGCCGCTTTTTTCTACAAATGCGTCTCTTCCCTTTGCAACTTCAGTTGGTTTTGGAGCCTCAACTTTCGGAATCTCAAAGCCAATATAGCGCTCAATCGCCCGAACAAATTTCCCTTCAAATGGCGTGGCAAAGGTAATCGCTTTTCCTTCATTGCCGGCTCGACCGGTTCTTCCAGTGCGGTGGACATAGCTTTCTTTTTCCATTGGGACGTCATAGTTGATGACGAGGGTGACATTATCAATATCAATTCCGCGTGCGGCCACATCTGTGGCGATGAGGTAGCGGAAATTTCCCATTTTGAAGCCATCCATTACCGCAAATCGATCTTGTTGTTCTAATCCGCCGTGAAGTCGTTCGCAAGAATAATTCGATTCTTCCAATTCGGAATAAACGGTATCGACATGTTCCTTTGTCCGGCAAAAGATAAGACAGCTATCTGGATTTTCGACAACCGTTACATCTTTGAGCAGGGAAAGTTTGTCTGCTTCCTTGACCTCGATTAACAGATGTTCAATCGTATCTGTCGTGACCCCGGCTGATGCAATTTCGATATTTACTGGATTTTTCATATATTTATGGCAGAGGTTTTCAACATCCTCCGGTAAGGTAGCCGAGAAGACCATGGTGACTCGGTTGGAAGGAAGTTCTTTTATGATCGCTTCGACTTCGTCGATAAACCCCATATTAAGCATTTCATCTGCTTCATCGATAATAAGATACTTTATTTCATCAAGAATGAGGGTCTCTCTGTCAATATGGTCCATGACGCGTCCGGGTGTTCCGACGACGACATGCGTTTTCTGCTGCAGTTCTTCTTTTTGCTTTGAAAAAGGTTCTTTCCCATAAACGGCCATGGCCTTAATCCGTTTAAACCTGCCAATATTCGTGATATCCTCGCGTACTTGAACCGCAAGTTCTCTCGTCGGGGTAAGAATTAATGCTTGTGGCTTTCTTTCTTCCCAGTTAATCATGTTGCAAACAGGGATCGCGAAGGAAGCCGTCTTACCACTGCCCGTTTGCGATTTTACAACCAGATCTTGATTCTTCAATGCCAAGGGAATGACCTCGGTTTGGACCTCGGTAGGTGTGTCATATTTTAAAATGGTCAGTGCTCTTGTGATTTCGTCACTTAAATGATAATCCGCAAAACTTACTTTACTCATGTATTAACCTCATTTATTAGTATTATCCGGCTTACCTTTAGGATTTCTCGCGAAGAAATATCATATGCATAAACTGAATACGCTCCATTATACTGGAAATACACCATTCACCCAAAATAATTTTTAAAATTATTTCAAAAAAAGTGCCTGACACCAGAAGTGTTGGTATATCTGGTGTCAGGCACCAATTTGCTGAAAAATATTATTGTAATGTGACATTTGTCATACCCTGCACATGACACCTGCTACTAACAAGGACAAACTTGTTTCTCTATACTTTGATATAACGACACGAAGAAGGAAGGGAATTCAAAAAATGACCTTACAAAATACGAAGACTCTAAAAAAACAAGTGGCTCCCTTTGAAAAATCAACGACAAAAGAAAGCGTATGGCAGATTATTAATACGGTCGTACCATTTATTGCCTTATGGTACCTTGGCTATTTGAGCCTATCCGTTTCCTATTGGTTAGCACTCGTACCAATCATCCTTGCTGCAGGATTTCTCACAAGGATATTTATCATCTTTCATGATTGCACCCATTATTCCTTTTTTAAAAGCCGGCGCACGAATCGAATCGTTGGCACGATGATGGGGGTACTAACGATCTTCCCGTTCGATAAATGGGGATATGAACATGCCGTTCACCACGCTACAAGTGGGAACTTGGATAAACGAGGTACAGGAGATATTTGGACATTAACAGTAGATGAATATTTAGCAGCACCACTAAAACTTCGTTTGGCTTATCGCTTTTATCGCAATCCTTTGGTAATGCTTGGGTTGGGTCCGATCTATGTGTTCCTTCTTAAGAATCGTTTTAATCGTAAAGGTGCAAAAAGAAAAGAACGTAATAACACATATTTAATCAATATGCTCATTGTAGCCTTAATCAGTTTGCTTTGTTTGGCTATCGGATGGCAGTCATTTCTCTTAGTTGAAGGCTCAATTTTCATGATTTCAGGCGCATTAGGTGTATGGCTGTTCTACGTACAGCATACGTTTGAGGATTCTTACTTTGAAGAAGATAAAGAGTGGGAATATGTGAAAGCAGCAGTAGAAGGAAGTTCATTCTATAAACTTCCAAAAGTATTGCAATGGTTAACTGGAAATATTGGCTTTCATCATGTGCACCATTTAAGCCCAAGAGTACCTAACTATAAATTGGAAGAGGCACATAAAAACACGCCTCCATTACAAAAGGTTCCAACAATTACCCTTGCTACAAGCTTAAAGTCTCTTCGCTTCCGTTTATGGGATGAAGAACAAAAAAACTTTGTAACCTTTAAAGAAGTTAGAGTTTTAGCAAAGAAAAAGTTCACTGTCCAACAAGTGAAACCGGAAATTTAACAACTAAGGGTCCCATTATAACAGGCTAGCTCCCCTTCATTAAGGGGAGTTGTTATTTACATAACAACTGCCGGATAAGGAGAGAGCTTACATGATTCGAATCGTTATTGCAGAGGATCAGGAACTGCTGCTTGGAGCAATGGGTTCTCTCTTGAATTTGGAAGAAGATATGGAAGTGGTCGGTCAGGCGAGCAATGGGGAAGAGGCGCTTTCACTAGTGCATCAACTTCAGCCTGATGTTTGTATTATGGATATAGAGATGCCTGAAATGAGTGGGCTAGAGGCAGCAGAAGCATTAAAGTCATTTGGCTGCAAGGTGATTATCCTAACTACCTTTGCGCGAAGTGGATATTATCGTCGTGCATTACGGGCGGAGGTAAGAGGGTTTTTATTGAAGGATAGCCCTAGTGATGAACTAGCCAATTCCATTCGCAGCATTCATAACGGGGATAAAATTTATAACGCCGAACTAATTGATGAAGACCCCATTGACCAAAAACAAGATATGGAAGTAATCCGCCAACACCACCTCAAAGAACATACAAAAATCAACACAGTCAAAAACTATCTCACCACTATACTAGATAAAATAAAATTACCAACAGGTTAAAAATGAAGGTAATTAAAACAATTAAAACATTGGGTGTCAGGCACCATGTGAAATTTTTTCACATGGTGCCTGACACCCTTTTTCATATTTCAATTATAATAGGGAGAATCATCGGTTTTCTTTTTGTTTGGGCGAATACGTATTGTCCGACGCTTTTCTTGATGTTTTGTTTCATGACATTCCATTGGCGGATATTTTCAGTTTGGAGGTCATTAATGGTTTTCTTAGTAAGGCGGTTAATCTCTTTGAGGAGCTGGTCTGAGTCACGGGCATAGACGAACCCGCGGGTAATCGTGTCAGGCCCAGAAATAATCTTCCGGTCTCCTTTACTAATGGTAATCACAATTACGAGCATTCCATCTTCAGAAAGCTGCCTCCGGTCCCTGAGCACAATGTCCCCAACATCGCCAACGCCCATCCCGTCAACATACGTATCCCCAGCTGGAATGGACCGGGTCTGACGGGCAACGGAATTTTCGATATCAACCACATCACCATTTTTAATAATAAATGTATTTCCCTTTTCTACGCCCACAGACTCTGCTAACATCTGGTGATGATGCAGCATTCGATATTCACCATGAATCGGAATAAAATAGGTTGGTTTCATTAAGGTAAGCATGAGCTTTAAATCTTCCTGATAACCGTGCCCTGAAACGTGCATGCCCGTTGAACTACCCGAGCCATAGATCACTTTAGCACCTAATTGAAATAAGTTGTCGATGATTCTCGACACATTTTTTTCATTGCCCGGTATTGGGGAGGCAGCTAAGATAACTGTATCCCCAGGATAAATGGAAACATCCCGGTAGTTTCCGCTTGCCAGTCGCGCAAGGGCGGCCATAGGTTCCCCCTGACTCCCAGTACATAGGATGGCAACCTTTTCCGGCGCCAGTTGGTCAACATCCCGTGCTTCGATGAGCATTCCCTCTGGCACGTTTAAATACCCGCGCTCTATCGCAACAGAAACGACATTTACCATACTACGGCCAAGCAGGGCGATCTTTCGATTGGATTTTATGGCAGAGGCGACGACCTGCTGGACACGATTTACATTCGAGGCAAACGTAGATATAAAGATTTTTCCTTCTGCTTTCATGAAGGCTTCATCTAAAGTGCCACCAATCATTTGCTCGGATGGCGTTAGCCCCTTACGCTCGGCATTGGTACTTTCTGATATTAAAACTAAGACACCTTGCTCACCAATATCAGCCATCTTATGAATATCAGAATGTTGATTATTCACTGGTGTTAAATCAAATTTGAAGTCCCCAGTATGAACGACATTCCCCTCAGGAGTATGAAAAACAATGCCGAGACAATCCGGGATACTGTGACTTACTCTGAAGAAGGAAACGGTTGTTTCTCCAAACTCAAGCTTGGAATCTGAATCAATCGTCACGAGTTTCGTGTTGCCATTCAACCTGTGTTCGTCAATTTTTAATTCAATCAGGCCCAAGGTAAAGCGGGTAGCGTAAATAGGAACGTTCAATTTTCTTAATATATACGGAATCCCGCCAATATGGTCCTCATGTCCATGAGTGACAATTAAAGCACGGATTTTCTCCTGATTTTCTACCAAATAAGTAATATCAGGGATAATTAAATCAATTCCTAATAAACTCTCATCTGGAAACTTCCCGCCGCAGTCAATAATAAAAATATCGTCTGCATATTGAACCACATACATGTTTTTTCCGATTTCATTGATACCGCCTAAAGCAAAAATGGATAATTGCTGATTATTGGTTTGCAAGTAAATATCCTCCCTATTCCATGTAAATATGAATAGTATGCCCTTTTGGTTGGACTTTATTGGAAAGGGAAAGTGAAAAATTTCAGTCAGGGTCCGAAAAATAAAAGGCTGTCAACAGTACGGAATTCAAAATTCCCTATGTGTTGACAGCCTACAAGCATTTAAATTAATGTTTTGACTTGGTGTCCAGGTAAAACCACTTGCAATGCCATTTCTTCATCGTGACTCAAAGGCAGCAATGGCAATCGAAGTCCACCAACCTGCACCCCGCTCATGTTCAGGGCTGCTTTTACTGGGGCCGGATTAGGAGCCGTAAATAATGCCTTCATAAGAGGAAGCAGTTGGCGATGAGAGTGAGCCGCTTCTTGGACGCGTCCATTTTTAAAATGATTTATCATTTCTTGCATTTCATTGCCAATTACATGGGAAGCAACAGATACAACTCCAGCACCGCCAATCGCTAAAACCGGCAATGTTAAGCTGTCATCCCCACTATAAAGGGTAAAATCACTAGGGGCTTGGCTAATAATAGAAGCCATGTCATCCAGGTTGCCGCTTGCTTCCTTAACAGCAACAATATTCTCGATTTGGGATAGGCGAACAATGGTCTCTGCGGATAGATTGACCACACTTCGACCAGGGATATTATAAAGCATAACCGGTAATGATGTAGATTCAGCGATTGCTTTGAAATGTTGATACATACCTTCTTGGGAAGGTTTGTTATAGTATGGAGCAACGAGCATGATCCCGTCTACACCTGTTTCTTCAGCTTGCTTTGTTAAACTGATAGATGCCCGTGTATTATTCGAGCCAGTGCCAGCAATAACTGGGACTCTTCCTCTCGCTGCGACGACAACGGCTTTAAATAAAGCGATTTTTTCATCCGTCGTTAAAGTTGGAGATTCACCGGTTGTACCGGCAACGACGAGACCGTCCGTCCCATTTTCAATTAAATAATCTACTAATCTTCTTACTGCGTTAAAATCAACCTCGCCATTTTGATCAAATGGTGTAACCATTGCGGTTAAAACTTGGCCAAAATTCATTTTTTCTCACCCTTTTAATAAATTTTTATAAAATTTAGAGGTGGGCAAGGCCATTCAAAATTCAACGCAAAAAAGCAACAGTGAGGGTTCACTGTTGCAGTAGAAACATAAATAAAACTAAGTTCCCGTGCGTAAGATAGCCCTCCATATAGTCTCCTATATGACAGTTCTGTATTTATTCAATAGCAGAACCAGCTTCATGATCATGAGAATCAATGAAACTTCGGCAAATTCCCCTTTCTACAACCATCGTTGGACCTCATTATCCTCCAGTTGTGTACTAATGGTCTTTGCACCTCTATCCTCACTTCAAAAGTATTGAAGTAAGAAAAATATATAATTAATAGTAAATATATCAGAATATTCCTTTTGTTTCAAGGGGGAAAAGGAACTATATTTGTAAAGTTTATGCAGTTTCTAACCCCTGTTCTTCTTTTTCTACTTCTAATGCAGATACAATATATGCAAACCCGTTCATCACAAAATAAATAACATCCGATTGAATCTGTTCCTTTTCTCCTAAATAAGTATTTATGATCATACTGATGGAAAAGAAAACTACGAAGGATAATGCAATTTTATTAAAAATCATCAAATTTACCGACCCCTTTATTTAGGATTCTTATGTTAATCATATTTGCTTAAGACGGGTTTTATGTCTGCCGCCTGAAGGGTGGTGCTAGGAATCAATGAGTGCCAGGTGTTGGTTCATTCACCCTGGTTCTTCTTGGAAGTTCTTTCTTACCGTGCAGGAAGTGGTAAAGAACCATCGATGCGAGAACGACTGCACCTAAAATGACATACAAAGTACGATAGCCTGTTAACGGTATAATAAACCCGAGGATGTATGGACCGAACCCCAGACCCGCATCAAGAAAGATAAAGAATGTGGAAGTGGCCAATCCCATCCGATGGGGAGGAGTTAGTTTTACTGCTATAGCTTGGGTACTTGATTGCAAGTTACCGAAACCAAGGCCGATTAATACTCCTGCTGCTAATAAAATAATGCTGATGTTTGCGGTGCTAAGCAGAAACAAACCAACGGCAAAGGCAATAATACATGGATACATAATATAGTTTGCCCCTTTTAAATCCATTATACGGCCGGTAAGGGGGCGTGATAACAATACGGCAATAGAATAAACTAAGAAAAAGAAACTTGCCGCGCTTACTAGGTCAATTTCTATTGCATAGAAGTTAATAAATGAAAGAACGCTGGAATAACAAAAAGCTACTACTAATGTAATAACTGCAATTGGCAATGCATTGGGCTCAATATAATTAGAAAGTTTAAATCCTTTTGTTTCAGTTGGTTGGGGTGTTCCTTCTAATTGAGGCACATTTACAAAGAACGCTGTGACTAAACTAATGATCCCTATTACAAGGGAGAAAATAAATATCATTTGAAAGTCCGTATGCTGGGTCATGTATAGGCCAATGAATGGGCCAATTGCGGTAGCCAATGTTGCGCTCATACTGAAATAGCCAATTCCTTCAGCTTTCCGTGAAGCAGGGATAATCTGGGCCACGATCGTTCCTGTTGCTGTACCAACCATTCCGGCTGCAATCCCATGGAATAGTCGTGTTATAAGCAGGAAGGTAATCCCGAAATTCAGAAAATATAAAAGAAGTGTGAAAATAAAAAGGATGGAACCAGTGATTAATGTTCTCTTCCTTCCAATAGACTCAATAAATCTACCGATCAAAAACCTGCCAATTAATGAACCAACAATAAAGATTCCTGTGGCAAGACCTGCTTGACTTGTGGAAGCATGAAATTCGTCTACTGCATAGACACCAATGATGACAATTAATAAATAAAAGACTAAAGTGACGAAAAAATTGACCCCGGAAACAATCGTAAAATCTTTAGTCCAAAGTTTAGCTCTTGGTTGATTCACGTTATTAAACCCCTTACTTAATAATATTATCTCGAATGATCCCCATAATCTGGATGGTTTCAAGCTGTTCGTGTTCTGAGATACCTTTTAAGATGTCATTTTCAAACTGATCAATCGTGACACGAACTTCTATATATACTTTTTTTCCTAGTTCAGTCAGCTGTATCCGCTTTTCACGTTTATCATGGCTAGGAACCTGTTCGACATAGCCCAGTTCCTCTAATCGATTAATAGTCCTAGTAACTGTGGGTTTTTCTACATATAAATAATGAGAAAGATCCACAAGTGTAGCAGGTCCATTATTGGATAAGCAGTGAAAAATAGACCATTGAGCTCTGTGAAGTTGATGCTCAGCCAAATGGAAATTCAATTTATTTTCGAACGGGCGGTAAAGCATCAATAATTGATGAAAGAATTTTTGTGAAGTCTTTATTTAAATCACCTCGAATAAGTCGAATAGTTAGCTAGAGTAATAATTACCCTGGGTAACTATATTAGTGTAACAGATGTGGTTTTATAAGTCTAATTGTGGTTACTAATCAAACGTTTGATTAAAAAGGGCTGAAGCCTTGAGATATATAGATTTATGAGGGATAGGGTATTTTTGAAAAAACTAATCAAACGATTGATTAAATGGGGGCGAGACCTTAGTATTAAAGGATTTTTCTGGTGTGAGAAATTTTTTTGAGGAAAAACTAATCAAACGTTTGATTAAAAAAGGTCGGAAAATACCGCTGAAAAACTAATCAAACGTTTGATTAAATAGGGTTGAAGCCTTGGTATATAAGGCTTGTAAGGTATTATTTGTTTTTGTTATTCCGATACAAATACAGGCCGAATCCCAACGTATCCCTGCCCCAGGTCAAATAGGTCCGGCGCCATGTTCGAATCCGCTCCAACATCGCATTACAATCTGGATCATCTGGATTCTCAAGACAATAGTTCTCGACGGACATCGAATAAAGCCACTCGTAATCGTCCCAATCATCATCGTTGGCAACATAAGACCAAAGCGGGATTAATCCTAGTTCCTCGCCAGCCTTAACAGTATCCGCATGGGTTTTACATTCCGACTCATCAGCGCCTCCGAGCGCTTCTAAATACGCAGGACTTGGAGTCTGTTTCCAATATCCCTCGCCAATCAGAATGTAACCATTTTGCTTAACTAGACGTTTTAATGTCTGTAAGGTGGGTTCCATTCCACCTAATGCGTGGGTTGAACCAATACAAATCCCCAAATCATACCCATCTTCCTCGCATCCTTTGACTGCTGAGGCGGCATCTTCCACAATAAATTCGATGCTGCCTTCAGGAATTCTGCCGTGTGCCTTTTGCTTTGCTTCCTCGATGGACCCTTCATACAATTCGATAGCTGTAGCGGCTGCTTGATAATTTTCCAACAAGCGGATTAACAGTTCGCACTTTCCTGCTCCTATATCAATTACTTTATCTTTTGCATTGGGAGAGATGATATCGAGCATCTTCATGATCTTGTCTTCACTGATTGGATTACTAAAGGCATGGTCGCGGTGGGCAATTGCTGAAAATTTATTTCTATCCATATATTTATATCTCCTTGTTCATGTGGTCTGTATGAAGCGTATCTTACCCGGCGATGTGAAGCAAGTTAAAATGTAGGGGATTGTAATTTATCAAAAGTAAAACTGAGCAGGAGAGAGAGGTTCTTCTTCATGGGGAGCCCTGCCGGTAAAGCGAGTTGCAATCCATAGCATAATTCTATTTAATAAAAGTGTAGTGCAAAAATTAGTTTGAATGAGGTTATCGATATGAGAGCATTAGTGTTTAATACGTTTGGCGGGCCAGAGGTACTGAAGTATTCAGAAATCAACGAACCTGCTATTGGTCCGGATGAAATACTCCTTAATATGAAAGCAATTGGCCTAAATTTTGCTGATATATATAGAAGAAAAGGTAACTACCATCTCGAGGGGGAGCCTCCATTTATTTTAGGATATGAAGGGGCAGGAACGGTCGCAAAGGTCGGAGCAAATGTTCAAGGCATCCGCATTGGCGATCCTATTGCCTTTGCCGATGTACCACATGCTAATGCAGAGTTCGTGGCAGTCCCTGTAGAAAAGGCGATCCCTCTGCCTGAAACAATTTCGTTTGCGGAAGGCGCTTCTGTCCTATTACAAGGATTAACGGCTCATTATTTAACAAAGGATAGTTATTCCGTAAAAAAGAATGATATCGTACTAGTTCATGCGGCAGCGGGCGGGGTCGGGCAGCTTCTGGTTCAAATTGTCAAACTACTGGGCGGAACGGTAATAGGTTTAACTTCGTCCCTGGAAAAAGCGAAGGCGGCAGAGGAAGCAGGAGCGGATAAAGTGTTCTTGTATAAGGATGATTGGAAAAGGCAAATACTCGAAGCTACAAATGGGAAGGGTGTCAATGTGGTCTATGAATCAGTAGGTTCAACGCTTCAAGACAGTTTTGATGTCACTCGCATCGGCGGGACGGTAGTATTTTACGGAATGGCAGGAGGGGACCCAGCTTTGGTGGATCCAAGAATGTTAATGGATACGTCCAAAACATTGACGGGTGGAGACCTATGGAATGTGCTTACCAACCGAGAGGAACGAATTGCTCGTTCAACCGAACTGTTCGGGTGGATGTCGGAAGGAAGAGTTAAAGTATCTAAACCAACTACCTTTGCACTAAGCGATGGACAAGAGGCACACCGATATTTAGAAAGCCGGCAAAGCACAGGGAAAATATTATTAATACCATAGCATCCAGATAAACTTACGAGCCTCCATAATTTTGGGGGTTCTTCTTTTGGAGCCATCCTAATTTTGGTGTCAGGCACCAAAAAAAATTTAATTTTTTATTGCAAAAGCGCTTTCACTAGGTTTATAATATGTATAAATCGATTTACTAAATCGATTTACTAAAACGGTTTATCCTATGATCACAAGTATTTATTTAAAAGGGGATTTTGTTATGAATAATGTAATTGTCCCGATAAACGCATTTGATAGATTTGAAGTCTTGAAGAAAGGGCAAACTTCATTTATTAATCTCATTGCAGATTCAGGTGCTTATGGAATTGAGATTCGACGCGAATTATTGTCGGTCGAAGATCCACCACTTCATCAAATTAAACAAGAAATTGAACAATATCAATTATTCACAGTATATTCGGCTCCGATTGAGTTATGGAAAGTGGATCACCAATTGAACAAGAAGGAATTAATTGAGATTTTTGAAGAAGGAAAAGATCTCGGTGCTAAATGGATTAAAGTGTCACTTGGCTATTTTCAAAAAGGCCAATCTGATCTTATCGAACTGAATACCTTTTTGGATCAGCATCAGGAAGTTCAATTGTTGGTTGAAAATGATCAAACGCTTCATGGAGGGAATATCCATCATTTATCATCCTTTTTTGAAAGCGCCTCCGAACAGAGTACACCAGTTAAAATGACTTTTGATGCCGGAAACTGGTATTATTCTGGTCAAGAAGTAGACGAAGCCGTCAGCAAGCTTGCACCATATGTCATGTATTTGCATTTAAAACAGGTAGAAGATGATAATGGAGAGTTTATCACGGTGCCGCTGCAAAAAGATGAAAGTCACAGTTGGGAGAAGGTCATGAATCATTTTCCCGCTGAAATGGTGAAGGCGCTTGAGTTTCCCATTGAACCGAAGGAGAGAACACGAGAGTTTGTTCAGATGATTATGGAAAGTGAGGTTATATCATGCAACATTTAGATACAATTACTTTTGGTGAAGCAATGGCAATGTTTATGGCCAATCATCCAGGTTCCTTACACGAAGTCAGCCAATTTACCCGTGAACTTGCTGGAGCAGAAACAAATGTGGCCATTGGACTTGCTAGATTGGGCTTGCGCTCAGGTTGGGCGAGTAAAGTCGGAAACGATGCGTTTGGAAAGTTTGTCATCGAACGGATCAAAAATGAAAACGTTGACACTGGGCATGTTTTGATTGACCCACACTATCCGACTGGGTTCCAGTTGAAATCGATGGTTTTAGAGGGCGACCCAGAGGTTCAATATTTTCGCAAAGGATCGGCGGCAAGCCATTTAAACTGCAATGATTTCAATGAAGAGTACTTTCAGCATGCAAAGCACATGCATATGACGGGGATTCCATTAGCCCTCTCGGAAAGTACAAGAGCCTTTGCAAAACACGCTCTAACCTTTATGAAAAAGAACGGTAAAAAGGTTTCCTTTGACCCGAATTTAAGACCAACACTCTGGGCATCACAAGAAGAAATGGTAAGGGAAATCAATGAGGTGGCGTTCCAAGCAGATTATGTGTTACCTGGTATTACTGAAGGTGAAATTTTAACAGGTTTTAAGGAACCCCGTGAAATCGCTTCCTTCTATTTAGAAAAGGGCGTAGAGCTGGTAGTCATTAAGCTTGGGGCTGAGGGAGCTTTTTATAAAACAGCTACAGAAGAAGGCACCGTTCGCGGCTTTCATGTGGAAAAAGTGGTTGATACCGTTGGGGCCGGCGATGGTTTTGCGGTTGGGGTGATCAGTGGATTACTCGAAGGTTTAAACGTTCAGGATGCGGTTTTAAGAGGCAATGCGATTGGTGCGTTAGCGGTTCAATCACCTGGTGATAATGATGGCTATCCAACCAAAGCAGTGTTAGAAAAATATATAGAAAATCAATTAGAGGGAGTGAAATAACATGAAACAAACGATTGCAAAACAACGATGGTTACGTCTTATTCCAATTGCCTTTATCACGTACAGTTTAGCTTATCTTGACCGTGCCAACTATGGATTCGGTGCGGCTTCAGGATTAGCGGAGGATCTTCACATTACTGCTGGTACTTCTTCGTTACTTGGTTCTCTATTCTTCTTAGGATATTTCTTTTTCCAAGTACCTGGTGCGGCATTTGCCGAGAAAAAGAGTGCGAAGGTTCTCATTTTCTGGTCCTTGATTGCATGGGGGTTATTAGCTTCCTTTACAGGTATGATCTCGAATATTAAATTGTTATTTGTGATTCGTTTTTTACTTGGAGTTGTGGAAAGTGCCGTTATGCCGTCCATGCTGGTACTCTTAAGTAACTGGTTTACGAAAGCAGAACGTTCTCGTGCAAATACATTCCTTATTTTAGGAAATCCTGCAACGGTATTATGGATGTCAATTGTTTCTGGTTATTTAGTTAACTCTGTGGGCTGGAGATGGATGTTCATCGCTGAGGGTCTTCCGGCTGTGATTTGGGCATTTATTTGGTGGAAAGTTGTCAATGACAAACCGAGAGATGCGAAATGGTTAACTGAACAAGAAAAGCATGATTTTGAACAACAATTAGCAAAAGAGCAAGAAGGAATTAAGCCTGTAAAAAATTACAGCGAAGCCTTTAAATCAAAACCAGTTATTTTGTTAAGTGCACAATACTTCTTATGGAGCATCGGGGTATATGGGTTTGTTATGTGGCTTCCATCGATTATTAAAGCCGCACCAAATATGGATATTGTAGAAACAGGCTGGTTATCTTCAGTTCCTTATATTTTAGCTATTATCCTTATGTTTGTGGCTTCTTATTTCTCTGATAAAACATTGAATCGAAACGCATTTGTTTGGCCATTCCTATTGATTGGTGCAATCGCTTTCTATGCTTCTTATGCGATTGGAACAGAACATTTCTGGATTTCATTTGTCTTACTCGTGATTGCTGGCGGTGCCATGTATGCTCCATACGGTCCATTCTTTGCCATCATTCCGGAAATCCTTCCGCGTAATGTTGCTGGCGGTGCGATGGCCCTTATTAACAGTATGGGTGCGTTAGGCTCATTTGTTGGTGCTTATATCGTAGGATATTTAAATGATGCTACTGGTGGATTCGGTACTTCATATATCTTTATGGCAGGTTCTCTATTCCTTTCTGCAATTTTAACCATCTTAGCGGTTAAATCGGCAAAAAAGGATAAAAGCAAGCCAAAAGGTGTTAAAATGAGTGCTTAAAAAAGTGGAAGCAGCTTTGGAATCTTTCCAAGGCTGTTTCTTATTTATAGAGGTTCTCATCTTTAAGAACAATCCGTTCGTCATAACTGGAAAGTTAGTAGATTTGCCGCTAAAATGAAGTCAGTGACCAAGAGGAAAGAGGAAGATAGGCATGGAAAAAGTAACAATGGCCGACGTCGCAAAAGCAGCCGGTGTATCAAAAAGTACCGTTTCTCAATACTTAAATAATCGGTTTGAATATATGGGGGAAAAAACGAAACTAAAAATTAAAGAAGCAATTGAAGAACTTGGCTATCAGCCGAATTTTATTGCTAGAAGCTTGAAACAAAAACGAACCTCGATGGTGGGAATCATTGTCGCTAATATTACGCATTATTTTTCAACGGAAATCAGCCGTGCTATTGAGGATTTTTGTCATAAACATGATTTGCACGCCATCGTCTGTAATGCCGATGATGATCCTGAAAAGGAAAAGAAATATATTGAAATGTTACGGGCTAAGCAGGTAGATGGTTTGATTATTTTTCCTACAGGGAAAAATAATGATTTATACAAACGGATGGTCAAACAGGGCTATCCCGTTGTTTTTGTTGATAGAAAAGTAGAGAATCTTGATGTGTTTTCCATCATTACCGATAATACGGATTCTACGTATAAGGCTGTGCAGCATTTGATTGAGAAGGGTCACCAGAATATTGCATTTGTGGTCCAGCCTCTGACAGTTAGTACCCGTATCGATCGGTTGGCAGGATATACAAAGGCTGTTGCCCATGCCGGTATGGAGGTAAATCCAGACTTCATTATCAAAGCGAGTATCCCTGAATTGAAAAGCAAAATTGAACAACTTTTTGCTTTAGATGTTAAGCCAACGGCCATCTTTGCAGCAAATGATCGAGTCTTACTGGCGGTCTTAGAATTTCTAAAGGAAAAGGGTATTAAGCTTGGAAAAGAACTTGAATTGGTCGTATTTGATAATATTCCATTTGCACATTTGCTAGAGGCGCCGATTTCCTTCATCGTACAGCCAGCAAAGGAAATGGGAAAAAAGGCCGCTGAACTATTATTTGAACAAATTAACAAAAGCAACATATCCCCTGAAGTGTTTGTCTTTCCAAGTAGAATGATGTAAAAAGATTTAGTGGTGCCTGACACCATGACAAAGGTTCAGGCACATATTGAAAAACGCTTACAAATGAAGTATAATCTTTTCATAAACCGATTTAGTAAATCGGTTTATCAACAAACCCATATAAAGGAGTTTGATTATGAATATACAACTGGCTTTGGATCGAATGGATATAGCTGAAGCAATCGAATTAACGAAAAAAGTGGAGGATTCCATTAATTGGATTGAGGTTGGGACTTCGCTCATTAAGGAATTCGGCGTAAAGAGTATTAAAGAGATAAAACAAGCCTTTCCAAATAAACAAATTGTTGCAGATATTAAAACGATTGATAATGCCCGTTATGAATTTGAACTTTGTTTTGAAGCGGGAGCAGATGTGGCAACGGTCATGGGAGTTTCTCCACTAGTGACCATTGATACATGTATGGAAGTGGCCAATCGTTATCAAAAAAAAGTCATGATTGATTTATTAAATACATCGGATGAACAAAAACAAGCATTACGGAAATACAATGATGCCATTTTTTGCGAGCATGTGAGTAAGGATCAACAAGAGGAATTAGGCGATCAAAATCAAGGAACTAAGCCTAGTGATTTCTCAGGGTTTCAGGTGGCAGCAGCAGGAGGGATTAAGCTGGGTTCGATAGAGGATCTCATCAAATCTATACATCCAGCAGTGGTCATTATCGGCTCAGCGATTACGAATGCGGAAAACCCATCCGTGGCAGCGGCACGATTTAAACAAGTTATATCAAAAACGGAGGAGAAAACGACATGTTAGTAATTCCTACTATTTTAAAAGAAGTAGAAACGGTTCTTACCCAAATGGAAGAGGCTCAGCTTCAGGAGTTAGCGGTTCAATTGCAAAAGGCAAAGCGGATTTTTGTTATCGGTGAAGGACGCTCCGGGTTAATGGCTAAATCATTTGCGATGCGCTTAATGCACCTGGGAGCAACAGTGTATGTTGTAGGGGAAACGATTACACCATCGATTGCTGAAGGGGATCTTTTAGTGGCCATTTCCGGTTCAGGTACAACGAAAAATGTGGTTTGGACTGCTGAAAAAACGAACTCCCTTGGCTGTCCGGTAATGGCTGTGACGACCAATCCCGAGTCGCCATTAGCAGCAGCGGCAACGGAAATTCTCCATGTACAAGCAGCAACAAAGTATCGACGTGAGAACGAATTGAAAACAATCCAGCCGCTAGGTTCATTATTTGACCAATGTGCACACATTCTATTTGATACCCTATGTTTGCTATACAGCAAACTCAATGAAGTAGACCACACACTAGCTTTCGGCCGACATAGCAATTTAGAATAGGAAAAATGAATGGTGCCTGACACCAATTCGGTATTCACCGAATTGGTGTCAGGCACTCTTTTTTTGTAAGAGAGTGAATACAAGGAATCCAGGGGGTTTTCAAGAATATATAAGTTGAAAATGTATTTTTAATCGGGGGTTATGTCTAAATGAGATATATTTTGCATTCTTAAACAGATATAGACTAGAACCCATCGGATGTATTAGAATAACAGGGATGAATGGAGGTATTCTACAAATGTCTAATCTACCGAACTGCCCAAAATGTAATTCTGAATATACGTACGAGGACGGAAGTCTTTTTGTTTGTCCTGAATGCGCTCATGAATGGAATTTAGAATCAGAAGCAGAACAAGAAGATCTAAAAGTAGTGAAGGATTCCAATGGAAATGTCTTAAATGATGGGGACTCGATCTCCGTTATTAAAGACCTGAAAGTTAAAGGAAGCTCATCAGTCTTAAAAGCAGGTACAAAGGTTAAAAACATCCGTTTAGTGGATGGAGACCACAATATTGATTGCAAAATTGATGGTTTTGGAGCAATGAGTTTAAAATCTGAATTTGTAAAGAAGTTGTAGAATCAAAGAGCTAGGTAGCATGCCTAGCTTTTTACATAGAAAAAAATTCTAATGTTGCAGGGGTGGGGAATTGTGATGGAAAAAGTACTTATTCTTGCTGAATCAGATTATGGGAAGTTCAAAATCGCATGTGAAAATATACTTAAAGAAATTTTGGATGAGCGAGTGATTGTTAGCCGAATCCCTGCAATCTGGGGGAAGAATTCCCCTAGATTGCATTTAATAAAAGAAAGCATAAAAAATAATAAAATAATCGATGTCTATAACAATTTGGTGTGTAACAATCTTTTGGATGCTCAATTAGCAAAGCAACTACGCTTCATCATTGAAAATCAACTAAAGGGGATCATTCATTTAGGTACGAAGGATTGTATGACGCAGGGGCAATTTTATGAACAGATCATAAGTAAACTTGCTTGTGAAAAGAATATATTACGCTATCAATCTTATCAGGACAAAGATGTTACTTATTATTTTCAACTAACTTCCAATCGAGAGGATCTCCCAGATTTTCTACAATGTACAAACGAGGAGATTATTGGGCACCTAGTATAAATAAGTTAAAGAGCTTGGACGCCCAAGCTCTAAATAACTCTAACAATGACCCATTTCCACGCGATAGTTTTTCTCGATAAGAACTTTATGCAGCTGCTCAATATGATCGTGGTTTTTTGTCTCGACTGAAATCTCAATTTGGGCATAGCCGGGATAAATATCTTTGCCAATTCGATGGAGATTAACAGATTGAACGTTCGCATCCAAATCTGTAATCGAGCTTAAGACTCGTTGCAGTTCACCTGGTTTGTCTTTTAAGGTAATGGTAAAAATCGCATACCTTCCAGATTCAACCAAACCGCGTTCTATAATTCTTGAAATAAAATTCATATCAACGTTGCCGCCGCTTAATACAGCCACCACTTTTTTATCCCTTATATTCAACTTTTCATAAAGTAGGGAAGCAAGTGATACAGCACCTGATCCTTCTACTAATAGTTTATTTCTTTCCATCAACATGAGCATGGTCCTGGCAATTTCCATTTCATCGACGCAAAAAACATCATCCACGTATTTTTGAACAATTTCAAAGGGCTTCAACCCAGGTTTTTTAACGGCAATTCCATCCGCCATTGTAGGAGTGGAGTCAACCATCACAGGTTTATTTTCAAACAAGGACTGCTTCATACTTGGGCAAGCTAGTGCTTGAATACCGTAAACCGATATATCGGGATTTTTTTCCTTAATTGCCATGGCCACACCAGCAATCAGCCCGCCGCCGCCAATTGGACAAACAACCGCCTCCACATCAGGAAGCTGGTCAAAGATTTCTAACCCGACCGTACCTTGCCCTGTCATGATGGCCTCATCGTCAAAAGCATGAATAAAGGTGGCATCGAGTTGCTCTTTAAGTTTTAATGCATAGGAGAGAGCATCATCGAATGTGGCACCCTCTAAAATTACTTCTGCACCATATTGTTTTGTGGCTAGAATTTTACTAAGTGGAGCTCCTTTAGGCATTACAATTTTGCACGGTACTCCAAGCATTTGACTCGAATACGCTACTCCTTGCGCATGGTTTCCAGCAGATGCTGCGACAACACCTTTTGAAAGTTCTTCCTGTGAGAGCGAATTTAGCTTATTGTAAGAGCCCCTTACTTTAAAGGAGCCTGTTTTTTGGAGATTTTCCAGCTTTAAAAAAATTTCATTATGAGCGAGCTGACTAAAAGTCTTCGAATAATCGAGGGGAGTGGTATGAACAATTCCCTTCATTTTCTCACGCGCTACGATGATATCATCAATGTTCAATGTATTCTCTCCTCCGTCACAGAATTCTTCTTTTTAGGATGTACTGGAGCAAATAAACTATGTCATGAAAAGAAGAAAAAGACGCATATGGTCTGTGCCGGCTGTCACTTCTCTGTACAATTGTGCGGTGGATTACTAATGAGTATGGAGACTGCTTTCTTCCATCCAGTAGGCCTCCCGAATATTGATCTGCTTGCGAATTTTCCGGATGATATCGGCAGTGATTTCTCCTTCTTCGTACAATTTCTGAATTTCATCTCGTTCCGCCTGGAATGCCTTTGCACGCAATTCTCTTTGTAAATGCCTGTAATGAGCAGAGTCGGCCCCCTTTTTCGCCAATTTAAATTTCGTGAGCATTTCGCTATATTCTCCAATAATCACTAAATACACATGCTCATTTTCAGGTGTCATCTGGTTATTTAAATACTTAATGGCAGCTTTCGCCATATTCACTTTTAACTGAATCATTTTCTTCAATTGCGCCTGGCGGGTTTCAAGCTGTTGCTGGCTTTTCGGAATGATTAACTGAATTAGTTTGAAGACACTTCTTTTAGCAAGTGTTCCAATAAATAATCTTCTAAAGCGCATCCGATTGGTTACAGCAAGCCTCATCCTCTGAATATGTTCATCGGACAAATAATACGTTTCTCGGTCGATTTTCCCCTCTAATTTTAATGTTTCAATATAAAGGGCTTCAGCTTCCAAGGCCTTCATCCGAATTTCAGTTTCCAGTAGTTTTAAGTGCTCGGGGTTTTTATTATTTTCCATGTTCAGCTGATTTCTAATTTGATTGTATGAGGCAATAACCGAAACCGCAGCACCGCGATTCTCATCGTTCATCAATTCACGAATCGACCGAATAGCGGAATCAATTGTCCGCAGCTTCGCCTCTCGTGCCATTATTTCCCGTTGTTCATTAGCGTTTACTTTTTCTGTCCTAGCAAGAATTGGCAAGAAGATACTGGCCGTTAGGAGTGTGACCAGAATAACCCCAGCGGCTATAAAAATAATTAAAGAACGCTGAGGAAAAGGGGCTCCATCGGCTAGGACATAGGGAATGGTGAATGCTCCGGCTAGGGTGACCGCCCCTCTGACTCCGGAAATAGTGATAATACCAATCGCTCTCATTGAAGGCATTTCAATTTCCTTTTTGAGCCACTCCCACTTCCATGCCGCACCAATCCATAAAAAGCGCAAGAAGAGAAGGGCAGCGGATAGGATGAAAATATACTTACTCACTTCCCAATTATTAAACAACGGGTCCTTGAAAATTTCACTGATAACACTTGGAACTTGCAGACCTAATAGAAGGAACACCAATCCGTTCAAGATATAGATAAGCACCGTCCACGTGTTTTGTGAAACCAATTGTAATTTCATCGCAGGAGATTGATCACGTTCGCGGTAGATGGTATGTACAATCCCTGCCGCAACCACAGATAAAATACCCGAGAGATGAACATGCTCCACAAGGTAAAAAATCACGAATGGGGTAAGAAGTTGAATCAACATGTGGATGGTCACATCCTCCATCCCCAGCCGGCGAATAAAGATTTTCAGTTGAATGATTAGAATGGCTAGAAGTGAACCGCCTGCTAGACCGCCAATCGCAATTACGATAAAACTCCCGCTTGCCTGAGCTAATGAGAAAGCACCTGTAACCGTTGCGGCAACCGCAAATTTAAATGCAACCAATCCAGAGGCATCGTTCATTAAGCCCTCCCCTTCAAGGATATGCATAATCGTTTCCGGTATCTTCACCCGGCTCGAAATAGCACCCACAGCAACGACATCGGTCGGAGAGAGAATCGCAGCCAAAGCAAAAGCAGCCGGCAGTGGAATGGACGGAATCAGCCAATAAATTAAATATCCAATCGTAAATACGGTAACAAATACTAGACCGAGGGCAAGTAGGAGGATCGGTTTTCGTAATTTCCATAGTGCGTGCCGTGAAACATTTTTTCCATCATGAAAAAGCAGGGGAGCGATAAACAATACGAAAAACAACTCCGGCTCCATGGGGATATGAATGCCTAACGGCAGCGAAGCAAGTAACACCCCAAGCGCAATTTGAACCAGCGGCACTGGTATGTATGGAAAAAAGTGATGGATGAAACTAGATAATCCAATGACAGCAAGTAATAAAAGGATAAGTAGAAAAAATTCCATTGCAGGTCTCCTCTCTTAAAGTATTTTGTGTAACAAGGATATTTTTCAACACATAGAGAGGGAAATTTCTTTTTCAAAAAAATAGGCGAACAGTGAAGACACTGTTCGCCACAAAACTAAAAACCGGGCGATTTGCCCGGTTTTCCTTTTACACTTCTACCTGTTCAATCTTCACTGTCCAGTTAAACGGATCTTCTTTTTTACCAAGTTGAATGCCGGTCACTTCATCATAAATCCGCTGCGAGAGTTCGCCGATTTGACGCTCATTTATGGTAATCGCCTGGTCATTCCAAGTTAATTCGCCAACAGGGGAAATAACAGCAGCTGTTCCTGCACCAAACACTTCTTCAAGCTCTCCGCGTGCATGTGCTTCAAATACCTCTTCAATGGAAATTTTCTCTTCCCGTACAGGAATATTCCAATATTTTAGTAATTCAATCACGGAATCACGTGTTACCCCTGGTAAAATACTTCCGTTTAATCGTGGTGTGACCACTTCACCATTAATTTTGAAGAAGATATTCATGCTGCCAACTTCTTCGACATACTTATTTTCTTTCGCATCAAGCCAGAGAATTTGAGCAAATCCATTTTCATCTGCTTTTTCTTGCGCTTTAAGACTGGCTGCATAGTTTCCAGCAGTTTTCACATGACCCACTCCGCCAATTACCGCACGAACATAATGTTCTTCTACATAAATTCTAACAGGGCTTAATTGGTCTCCATAATAAGCTCCAGATGGCGAAAGAATTACAAGCAATTTATATTGTTTCGCCGGACGGACGCCAAGATATGGTTCCGTTGAGAAAATAAACGGACGAATGTAAAGAGAAGTACCTTCACCATCAGGAACCCAATCTTTTTCGGTTAAAACTAATTGTTTAATGGCTTTTAATAGAAATTCCTCATCAATTTGCGGAATGCATAGTCTTTCGCAAGATTCATTCAAACGTCTCATGTTTTTCTCTGGACGGAAAAGCTGTATGGCTCCATCAGCCGTCCTATAGGCTTTCATTCCCTCGAAGATTGCTTGTCCATAGTGAAAAACCATGGCAGACGGCTCTAAAGTTAAAGGTTCGTAAGGAGTAATTCTTGGATCATACCAGCCGATTTCATGTTGATAATCCATGACAAACATATAGTCACTAAAATACTTCCCAAAACCAAGTGAAGCAAAATCAGGTTTTTCCTTTAATACTTCTCTTTGAACAAATCCAATTTCTTGTTTCATGCTTACACCTCTTATCGATTCTCTACTTTATCTTGATGATTAGTAGGCTTTTTGCTTTGTGGAAATTCTAAATGAAATAAACTTTATTATCTAACTATAACACCTAAGCAGCACTCACTGCCATTCTCTTGATTAAAAAATCGAATAATTCCAAAAATATATTTTTAGAAAAACAAACATAATTACCTAGAAAAATGCCAAAACTAAAAATTAATACTTAGACAGGACAAAGAATAAAGGGAGTTACACAGATGTCATTGGTGATTTTTTCAACCATATGTTCACTTGTGATCATATATTTTACGGTCATGCCTAAAAATTTAAACATACTTGAACTGGCTTTTATCATAATCCTTGTCATATATCTTGATAGCAATGTGATGGATATTGTTATGTTAAATCTTGAGAGCATTCAATTATCAGATAAGATTGCAGGGATTATAACATTTTATCTCACTTTTCTAGTATTATACCCCCTAGTAGTGACATGGAATATTGACCGCCTATATTCCACGGATCATAAGTTAATGAAAATTGGACTTTCGCTTTTTACCATATTGCTGATCGTGGGGTTAGAAAATTTAGCAAAAATAGTAGATGCCGTAAATTATGTGAATTGGAATTGGCAGTATGATCTTATACAATGGGTCACCATTTGGTTATTTAGCATTGGGTGCCAATCCATTCAGATAGTGGAGCTGATAAATGGTAAATGTTTCAACAGAGATAGTAATTAATCTCCTTATTGAAGAGAGATCAAATAAGCAGTTAATCTCGACAACGCCAAACAGTAAAAAAACGCCACAAATGGGCGTCTAAAAAAAATCAAGATTGTTCATTGTTTTCAGCTGCATTTGTAAAAGCATTGGGATCGACCGTGTTTGCTCCATAATCCGGAACATTACTCGCATGCTCCTCGTGATACTGAGACCCGGCCCCTTGTTGATTAGGATTAGTTTTCCCTTTTTGCTGGTTGTTTTGTTGATTTGGCATATACTCACCCCCCTAAATCTAAAGAGTAGTATATGTAGCATTAATTTAATTATTCAAAGCAGGATCTGTTATTAGCTCGAGGGCATTTCAATACCATTTTTTTTACTTGCTATGCCTTCTTTTTTATCGTACTTGATCTGTAATTGCCCTGATGTGTGGTTACAAAATTACTACTTCCGGCTTCCATACCAACAATAAAGAGAAGACAGGCTCCTAAACCCAAAATTAGTAGAAGGATAGTCCAATTGTGAGTTACATCGTGTATAAATCCAAAAAGAGTCGGCCCTATTGCTGCTAATAAATAACCAACTGATTGAGCCATACCGGATAATTCGGCAGCTTGATGTGCGTTATGTGTACGTAGTACAAAAAACAGAGTAGCCAGACCAAACGCTGACCCTATTCCAACGCCGATTAAAATGACGGATAACGGTGCTAAAGAGGTAATGCCACTAAAAAGTCCGGCGTAACCTAAGAGTAAAAAGATTACTGAGAGCCCAACCAGCCAACGTTGATTAGAAAAGCGACCAGCAAGAATTGACACAATTAATGTGGCTGGAAGGCTTGCAAATTGTGTTAATGATAGGAGCCATCCTGCTCCAGATGGGCTAATCCCTTGTTGTTGAAGAATCGAAGGGAGCCAAGTTACCACAACATAAAAGGCTGTAGATTGTAAACCCATGAAAAAAGTGACGTTCCATGCAAGACGAGAATGCCATAAAGATCCTCCTGTATCAAGAGAACTTGTTGTCTGGTGGTGAACACGTATTTGAGGAATCCAGAAAACAATTGAAATGACAGAAAGAAGGACCCAACAAGCAAGAGCACCTCGCCATCCAAATTCTACTCCTTCGGTGATGGGAATAGTAATTCCCGAGGCAACAGCTGCCCACAAATTCATAGACACGGCGTATATACCTGTCATAATACCGACTTTATTGGGAAACTCTCGTTTAATCAAACTGGGTAAAAGCACATTGCATAATGCGATTGCTATACCAAGCACTGCTGTACCGATAAACAATGCAGTTATGTAAGGTATAGAGCGTATGATTATCCCTGCTACTAGCAAAAGCAAGGCTCCAAATAGTGTATATTCTAATCCAACACGACGAGAAATTTTTGGAGCAAGGGGTGAAAAAAGAGCAAACGCAAGCAATGGTAAAGTAGTCAACATACCTGCTAATGTATGAGACATTCCAGTATCTTGGCGAATCGTTTCAATGATAGGGCCTACACTTGTAAGGGGAGCCCTAAGGTTAGCGCCTGCAAATATGATTCCTAAGATGAGTACCCAAATTCCCAGGGGAAGGGAAGCGCGTTTTTTAGTGATGTTGCCTTTTGAAGTCATGGAATTCTCCTTCTTCCTTTCCGGATGATATGGCCAACATAAGAGTTTTTGTGAAAACTAACAGTATAATCCTACTAATAAAAGGTTTGAGGATGATTTGTTGTACTTTCAGATGGACTTGACGTAAAAAATCTAGCAAAAAGGACATACCAATATATCAATCTAGAAAAAAATTATGTTCAAATAAAGGATTATAATTTATTCGAATTTGAAAGTTAATGATGAGAAACAAAAATAGGCTGTTAAGAAGAATTACCCAACAGCTAAAAAAGGGGGTACCTATTTACTCTGAAAAAAGGTAAAGAAGATTACCTACTACAGATAAGTCACGAACTTTTCTGGCCCTCAGTTATGGACATGACTAGAAGAAAATACTAGTTAACAGATTCAAATTCTTGCAAATCTAGTGATACGGAAAACACTTTTAGATCCTCCAATAATGTTTAGTCGACGCTAACATTATTGCTGAAATCTGTGAGTGTTTTCATTCTTTGGGGCAAAATCACAATTGTGGTGATGATTCTTTTATTTCAATTTGAGAGTTGTATCCTAGTTTACTTGATATCTTGGAAGTAGTTTCAAGTAAATATTTAACAAACTCTTTCTCTTTGGCCATAGTCCGAACCGTTGGCGCACAAATACTTATGGCAGCAGCAATTTTACCGTGACGTGAAAAAACAGGAGCGGCAATGCAAGATACACCACTTTCAAATGTTTCAAAGGACAAATAATAACCTTTATGCCTAATCTGCTCCAATTCCGCACGAATCATGTTAGGATCAACAGTAGTGTGAGGAGAATAAGGTTCCAATTTTGCAGTAGATAGATAATTTTCAACCATTTCTTGATCACTATAAGCCAACAAAACTTTTCCAAGTCCTGTCGAATAAGGAGGCGATGTTAAAGATAGATGGAATTGTAAACGCAATCCTGATTCTTGATTCATAATTCGCTCCAACAAGACTACTATATTAGAATCCATTACACCAAGGTGAACCAGTTCATTAGTTGCTGACGATAAATGAACTAGATGTTGATGGGAGACTTTGCGAATATCGAGCCTTTTTTCATAAGCATTGCCCAACTCTAAACAAGATAACCCTAGTCGATACTTTCCTGTATCGGTATTCAGAGCGATAAATCCTTTTTCTTTCAAATTATCAAGCAATTTCAATAAATAACTTTTTCTAAGATCAAGTATTTCTGCCAGCTCACCCAAACTACATTCTTCATGTTCTTTAAAAAACAATAAGATATTTAATGCATGAGAAACATTACCATAGGATACACGCTTATTATCTGTCATAAAATTACCTCCTCTTTAAGCATTAAACTTATTTAAATTTAGTGAACGGCGTTATCTATCCCTTTAAGTATAAATCTTAAGTTAAAATCAAAAATAATTCAAGTGAAACTCTAGCATTTCCCAATACTTAAATAATTATTAACAAGTCAAAAACCTTTCACACTGCCAACAGTTAACTTCAAAGATAATCCACCTAAGAAAGAAGTTTGTCTAAAATAAGTAAACACTTAATTTGTATTCTTATAAAAGCGGATTAGTTAGCGCTCTCTTAACCTCTTATATAGAGTAAATAAAAATCATACTATTTTGTCTTAAGAATACTACAGGGATTGAGATATCTTTCATAACTAGTTGGAAAATATCTAAAAAAAATATTGAATTTTCTTTTTTTTTTAAATATAATCACTTTAGTGAATGACATTCACCAAAGTTAAAAATTTAGGGGGCAAGAGAATGAAAAAAAGATAAAAAACGTTTGGAGGATAAAAATAATACAGGAATTTTGTACACGCTTTAAATATTCTACTAGCTTTTAAAATTTAAAGTGAATTAACTCTAACTGAAATGTTTGAATTCATATTCAACATCACATTGAAAGGTATTAGTTGTCCATACAGAAGAACCAAAAATTGGGCTTTTTTTCAATGGTATAAATGGAAACGTATACACTACATACAACCCTTGGTCCCGATAACTCCGTTAAGAATACGTGTAAAAAATGGATAATAATTATCTTATGAGTCTTTGAAAATCTAATTTCTCTACTTGTGTTCAGGTTTTTAATAAAAATCTACTAATCTTTTTTACTAGAACGTTTTTTGAAGGTAATCATCACGATAGCGATTTACTCAAATTTTTATAATTAATGAAAAATTAGGAGTATAGGTATATTACATCGCCTAAAGGAGTGGAAATGAAATGGAAGTAACAGAAGGTAAACAA
This sequence comes from Bacillus sp. AFS073361, assembly GCF_002567005.1. Taxonomy (GTDB): domain Bacteria; phylum Bacillota; class Bacilli; order Bacillales; family Cytobacillaceae; genus Neobacillus. The sequence goes on along the minus strand of NZ_NUZU01000039.1, from coordinate 571,743 downwards.
CTGAAAAAACAAATAACTAAAACGAAACGCACTATTATTGACAGTGACATCCATAACTATACACCGCTTGAAGAAATTAAAAAGTATTTACCAAGAGTCTACCGTGACCAGATCGATTTGTGGGGGTGGCGGCTTCCTGGTTCCTTATATTTAAACGGTGGTATTAATGTAGGTCAAAGGGCAGACTCAACACCCCCTGACGGCGGATTTCCTGGTAGCAATCTTGATTTCATGAGCTCTCAATATTTGGATCCATTTAATGTTGAGTACGGCATATTAACCGGTAGTGATTACTCTTGTCAAGCATCGCCTGATGTGGATTACGCTGCAGCTATCAGTTCAGCGATAAATGAATATACTTTGGAGCAGTGGCTTGGGAGAGACCGCAGGCTGAAAGGATCAGTGTTTATTCCAAAGCAGGATCCTGAGCTTGCTGCAAAAGAGATTCATCGTGTCGGCTTACACTCGGACATGGTGCAAGTTATTGTAGCGAGCGGAGCTGATAAGCCCTATGGAAATAGGTACTATCATCCGATTTATGAAGCTTGCGTCGAACATAATCTGCCTTTTACCATTCATGTTCTAATGGAAGGTGTTGGCATTAACCCACCTACAACAGGGGCAGGTTGGGTTTCCTACTATCCGGAGTACCGAGCAACTCGACCACAGGTTATGGCGGCACATTTAGCAAGCTTTATCTATGAAGGGGTCTTCGAAAAATTCCCTACTTTGAAGGTCGTGCTACAGGAAGCAGGCGTGTTTTGGCTGGCCCCTTATTTATGGAAGTTGGATGAGGATTGGAAAGCATTACGCTTTCAAACACCATGGGTGAAAAAACGACCTAGTGAGTATTTCCGCAGTAACATTAAAGTGTCCTCACAACCACTTGAGCCGACGCCGAATCAAGAAATGTTCCGACAAATGATGAATGCTGTTTATGCGGATGAAACTTTATTATATTGCAGTGATTATCCGCATTGGGATTTTGATTCACCTCTGAAGACATTTCCCAAACTTGATGATGCATTATGGGAACGAGTTTTTTATCAAAATGCAGCTGACTTATATGGACTACCTGCAAGAAAAAGACAAGGAGGGACTGAGTGATGAAAGGTTTTTTAGTTGGAAAGGCATCTGAGATTCCTGAAGGAGGTAAGAAGATTATTGAAGCGAACGGACGCAGCATCGGTGTTTATAATATCGGCGGGGAGTTTTTTGCAATCCGTAACACCTGCCCTCATCAGGGAGCTGCTCTTTGTTCAGGTATTACGACAGAGTTTATTAACTCTACAGGTCCGGGCAATTTTGTTCACGAACGTGAAGGCGAGATTGTGCGGTGCCCTTGGCACCAATGGGAATTCGAAATAAAAACGGGGTGCATGGTCGTCGATCCTAAGAAGAGAACTAAGAGCTATGAAGTAACAGTGGAACGGTTTGATGTCTCTATTGAAGACAAAGAACTATACGTTCACATTTAAATTAAACCATTAAGTTCGGGCTTCTGTTTGCTCTTGACTTAATGGTAAGTTCCTAACGACTTGTGCTTCGGGTTCTCTTGGAGAATAGTTTTAAATGTCGGAATAGGAACATTTGTAAAGAATAGGAATTTGTTTTTGTGAGTTATGATACCCATGATGAAGTGGGAACTAATTGAAATTAAGAGTTGTCTCAAAAAGGTCTTATCGTGTCAAACGAAAAGTTTAGTTTTATTTATATAAGGTACCAAAAAGGCTCTACAGATCGAGGGTAGCTAAAAGGAGGAATTCTATTAATGGAAAAACAATATCCATCTAAAAGGGTAACAACAAAAGCACTTGTGGCGAGTTTAATAGGTAGCTCGATCGAGTGGTACGATTACTTTCTCTATGGTACTCTAGCTGCACTAGTATTTAATAAAATATTCTTCCCTACCACAGACCCTGCAGTTGGATTGCTTATTGCTTATGCATCGTTCGCCCTTCCTTTTTTTATTCGTCCGTTAGGTGGCGTCATCTTCAGCCATATCGGCGATAAAATAGGAAGAAAAAAGACACTTGTTCTCACGTTGTCATTAATGGGTGGCGCCACAGTTTTAATTGGATTACTACCTTCTTATGAAACTATCGGTATTTGGGCACCAATTTTACTTATTTCCTTAAGACTTGTACAAGGGCTTGGGATCGGTGGAGAATGGGGTGGTGCCTTGCTACTCGCAGTTGAGTATGCACCTAAAGGACGGAGAGGTTTCTTTGGAAGTGTGCCTCAAATGGGAGTTACAATTGGATTACTTCTCGGTACGATATCCATAACCCTCATGAATTCATTACCTGACAACCAATTTTTGGCATGGGGTTGGCGCCTTCCGTTTATTTTAAGTGCTGTGCTTGTCTTCCTTGGATTATGGATCCGTAATGGAATAGATGAAACACCTGCGTTTCAAGAAGCAAAGGAAAGTGAAAACATTTCCAAAGTTCCGCTCATCGATACTTTCCGTTACAACTGGAGATCTGTATTAATCGCTGTGGGGTTAAAAGCGGGAGAAACGGCTCCGTTTTACATTTTTTCGACGTTTATTATTGCATATGCAACAGGGCACCTTGGTTTCAATGCAACACCGGTGCTTAATGCTGTCACAATTGGAACAATAATTACGACCATTACGATACCATTTATGGGTTCTCTTTCTGATAAAATAGGCCGAAAACCCCTGTTTATCGGCGGAACGATTGCAATAGTTTTATATGCGTTTCCATACTTCTATATACTTTCCTTAGGATCGACCCTATGGTTAACTATTGCCACAATTATTGGTTTAGGTATACTATGGGCGCCAGTCACTGCTGTACTTGGGACGTTGTTTTCTGAAATATTTCCTACAAATGTGCGCTACACAGGAGTAACTGTCGGCTATCAGATTGGAGCAGCATTGGCCGGAGGAACGGCACCATTGATTGCTACAGCATTGATGAATGGTTTTAACAATTCATGGGTACCTGTTGCTATTTACATGATGTTTATTGGATTAATTTCCCTAATAGCAATTTTTAGTGCGAAAGAAACAAAGGACCAAGATTTGGAAAAAGAAAACAAAAAAACTGAAAGTTTCGATTATCCAAACGTAATATCAAAGTAATAAAAGATACATCTACTTTCAGTTCGCATTTCTTTTACAGTGTCCATTGAAACAGGTAAAAAAGATATTTAGTTAATAACACGTTATAGTGACAAAAGACTAAAGACAGTTGAAAAAACCACAAGGTATATAAGTATTTTCCTTGTATCAAAAATAGATATATGAGGGGATTTTGGTCATATCGTTTTAAACTGAAATATGAAAAATGGTGTTATATCCCCTCATCCTTTAAATAAGTAAAAAATTTTTAATTTAAATTAAAAATCCAATTTTAAATAATTAAATAAATATCGAGTGAGTATTTCAATCAGAAGAAACTGTGTAGAGAGGGAGTTAAAACCAATGTCTTCAATATCTTATAAGTATTTTATGCCGACGAGAGTGGAAGTTGGCAATGGTATATCTGAAAGAACAGGAGAATTCATTAAAGAATTGGGAGCTACTAGAGTACTCATCGTAACTGATAAAGGAGTGCGAGCAGCCAAACTTTTAGAAGGAATTGAAAAGTCCCTTCTTGCAGTTAACATGGACTATGATTTGTATGATGAGGTAGAACCGAACCCCTCTGCAGAAACCATTCATAGGGGTACTCAAAAACTTAAGGACTATAAAAGTGACGCAGTACTTGCTGTTGGTGGTGGAAGCAGCATAGACACTGCAAAGGGAATAGCCGCGATGGCTACCAACCCCGGCCATATCTTGGAGTATGAAGGGGTGGGCAAAATTAAAAGGCCGCCACTTCCAATTATCGCAATACCGACTACGGCAGGAACAGGGAGCGAAACTACGAATTCCACTATTGTAACCAACAGAGAAACTCACTTTAAATTAGCAGTCCTTAGCCCGATGTTGTTTCCAACTCTGGCCATACTGGATCCGACTCTTACTTTGAATCTTCCACAAGAAATCACAGCCGCGACGGGTATGGATGCTTTAACCCATGCAATAGAATCCTATACATCCAAAGCAGCGAGCCCAGTGAGCCAGGGATTCGCGATGCAGGCGATTAAAATGATTGGCGAAAATTTAACCAAATCTTACTTCGTAGGAACGGATATCGAAAGCAGGGAAAAAATGCTGGTAGCCTCTATGATGGCTGGCGTTGCGTTTTCCCAATCACGCTTAGGGAATGTTCACGCTATCTCTCATACGTTTGGCGGAGTCTTTAACATTCCGCACGGTATCGCAAATGCAGCGCTATTGCCTTTTGTTATGAAATTTAACTTACCAGCATGTGCCGATAAATATAAAGATATCGCGATCGCTTTAGGAAAGGATGTTCGCGGATTATCCATACAGGAGGCTGCTGGAAAAGCAATAGAATCTGTTATTGAAATGAATCAAGCCATGAAAATTCCTTTAAATATTAAGGAGTTGGGCGTCTCATTAGAATATTTGTCTAAATTAGTAGAAGATTCAATGAGGAGCGGAAACGTTCTTATTAACCCTAGACTGACAAGGCCTGCTGATATTAAACAGATCATTGAAAATGCTTACTATGGTAATTTAGAAGAGTTTCAAAAAGATATATATAATAAGGAAGAAACATTAATTTTGGCATAAGGATTATAAATTCCGTCGATACATTTAACTTTTGGCAAACTGATGTACAAATCGATTAACGAGGAGAAGGAGATTAATAATGGTGAGTATTGTTGAAAACAGTGTATTAACCTATAAAAACTTTATTAATGGAGAGTGGACTGAGTCATCAGCAAACAAAGTGACTGGCAGCATCAACCCGGCAAACAAAAATGAAATCGTTGGCTACGTGCAGTCTTCCTCTCAAGAGGATGTGGATGCAGCCGTAGCAGCGGCTAAGCAGGCGAAAAAAGCATGGCGAAAACTTTCTGGAGCTGCAAGAGCCGACTATTTATATAAAGCAGCCAATATAATGGAAGAACGTCTTAGTGATATTGCAGAAACAATGACAAAAGAAATGGGAAAAACATTCGCAGAGGCAAAAGGGGAAACGGCACGCGGGATAGCTATTCTTCGCTATTATGCTGGCGAGGGGATGAGAAAAATCGGTGACGTTATTCCATCTACGGATAGTGAAGCGCTCATGTTTACCACACGTGTACCTCTCGGTGTGGTCGGTGTTATTTCACCTTGGAACTTTCCTGTAGCTATTCCGATTTGGAAGATGGCCCCGGCTCTAATCTATGGAAACACGGTTGTGCTGAAACCAGCTCAGGAGACTGCTGTTACCGCTGCTAAAGTAATCGAGTGTTTTGCCGAAGCAGGTATCCCAGTAGGGGTTGTAAATTTGGTCACAGGTCAGGGAAGCGTTATTGGTCAGAGGATTATTGAACATCCTGATATAAATGGCATCACTTTTACAGGCTCCAACACTGTAGGTAAAATGGTGGGACAAGGAGCTCTTGCGCGCGGAGCAAAATACCAGCTTGAAATGGGTGGTAAGAATCCTGTTATTATTGCAAATGATGCGGATCTTGATCTTGCTGTGGAAGGCACGATTAGCGGGGGCCTAAGGTCGACCGGACAGAAATGTACGGCAACAAGCCGCGTTTTCGTACAGACTGACGTGTATGATGAGTTTAAGGAAAAGCTCTTGGAAAAGGTTAGTGCACTAAAAGTTGGATGCGGAATGCAAGGGGAAACGTGGATGGGACCGTGCGCTAGTGAGAATCAATTAAATACGGTCCTATCATACATTCAAAAAGGGAAGGAAGAAGGAGCGACCCTCCTTTATGGCGGCGAAAGACCAGCAGAAAACGGAACGGAAAACGGTTTCTTCATACAGCCTACGGTGTTCGAAAATGTCACAAATGACATGATTATCGCACGTGAAGAGATTTTTGGTCCGGTTCTTGCATTAATTAAAGTCGATACCCTAGAGGAAGCATTAGAACAATCAAATGATACAGAGTTTGGCTTGAGTGCATCTATTTACACGAAAAACATCAGTAACATGTTCTCTTTCATTAACGAAATGGAAGCGGGACTTGTAAGAGTAAATGCGGAAACAGCAGGTGTTGAACTCCAAGCTCCATTTGGCGGAATGAAGCAGTCCAGTTCTCATTCGCGGGAACAAGGGCAGGCTGCGATCGAGTTCTTTACTTCTATTAAAACGGTGTTTGTAAAAGCATAATCATAAGTTAATAGGAAGTCCCTCGTTTTTTTACGAGGGACTTCTATTTATCAAGTATCCGGATGAGCTTTGGTGACGCCATAAATCGCTGCATAAAGTCTGGGCTGAAAATGATAATTGAAAAATGAAAAATAAGGAGAGCTTACATATGAATTTAAATTTACAAGGGAAAAACGCTATTGTAATCGCCTCGAGTCAGGGCCTTGGAAAAGCCATCGCCGCACAATTAGTAGAAGAAGGAGTAAACGTGGTGATTTCGAGTCGTGATGAGAGAAAGCTGCAAAAAGTACAGGAGGAATTATATCAGCTCGGGAAAGGAAGGGTCGCCTATCATCGTGCCGATATTACGAATCTAGATGATATCCATTCATTGGTACAGTTCACCCGCGAAACGTTTGGAAAAATCGATATTTTGATTAACAATGCGGGGGGTCCTCCTGGGGGGACGTTTGAACAGATTTCTAATGAAGATTGGCAAAAAGCATTCGAATTGAATCTCTTTAGCTACATTAGAATTATCCGTGAAGTGCTGCCTGACATGAAGCAGGGTGGAGGAAGAATTATTAATATTGCTTCCACATCAATTAAACAGCCAATTCCAGGCCTCATTCTTTCTAATACATTCCGTCTAGGAATTGTAGGGCTGACTAAAACACTTGCTGAAGAACTTGCACCTTATAATATCTTAGTTAATACAGTTGCTCCAGGCAGAATCCAAACAGACAGGACTACTCATCTTGATCAACTGAATGCTGAAAAGCAGGGGATTTCCTTAGAAGAAGCAGAGATTCAGTCTAAAAGAGCCATACCTTTAGGAAGGTATGGCACACCCGAAGAATTCGCCAGAGTTGTAACCTTTCTTGTATCAGATGCAAGTACATATATAACCGGTAGTTCTGTACTTGTAGATGGCGGGATGGTTACGTCCATATAGTTAGCAGAAAAGAGGACAGTGGGCAAAATGCTCTCTGTCTTGTTTAAATTCATTGGTAAATTGAAAATGTTAAACAGTTAGTAGTTAAGGTGATAAATGAAACCAATCTCTTCGAAGTTATTTTTCGATGAGCGATGATCAGTTGTATTTGGTGGTTGAGCATTTGAACAGAACGATCAGCGGTGCATGGTCCACATTCCAATATCCTTAAAGCCCAGCCGCTTATAAATCCGGCCTGCTTCAGGATTATCATAAAATAGGCAAAGGGTTTTGCCCTCATTTAGGACATCCTGAACCACTTTTTTCATAATTGAAGAGGCTAAGCCTTTTCGGCGATACTCTTTTCTGGTGCAGACACCGACAATCATTGCCGACATTGAATTTTCCGCTGCGGTTGAGACACAAGCGGTCATAACCCCATTTACTTCTGTAAAATAGGTTCTTGATGTATTCGCCTCAATAGACTGTACCAATACGTCCCGGGCATCCTCTCTGACATGAAATTCTTCAATTGATTTGCGGAGTTCTAAAATTTGATCGACGTCTTCGATGCTAGCCTTTTTATATACGACGTCGTCAGGAGACAGGAATTTATTGGTACGACACTCGGCAAAATAAGTCACTTGCTTTTTACCAAGCCGGAGCTCATCATATGCTTCAAATTTTGCTATAATATCTGATTTTCCAGATAAGAGAATGGGCTGGCTGTAGTTTTTCATAATCGATACAAAGCCGCCCGTATCGAAATCCCCTTTTGCATAAGCTATAAAAGATTGATGGAACCTTAGAAGTACAGCTATAATTGTATTCTCTTCATTAAACTCGGCCCAGAGTTCTTGGGACTCCGAAGAATAACCGAATGCCTCAATATCCCCGATGATAAATAGATTTATAGATGGTTCCTCACTTAAAAAAGCAAGAACCTGTTGATGGTCTTGGTCCGTAAGTTTTCTAATCACGGCAACTCCCCCTTATTTTCAAAAGGTAACGAAATAATTGGAAAATTTCAAGTGTTTTGTAGAATTCTAGAACCTAAACCCTGAATTTTTCCAGATTGTTGTGAAACAAGGGGGAGTATCCATAAGTTTTAATATCTGAATAACTGAAAGTTATCCAAAAAAAGTCATACCCACTATCTTGTAAGCGTATAAATTATTGTTGAAGTTTCTAAAATAAGATTGCTAGTAAAGGGGATTATCGATGAAGAATAGAATTGACCCTGAATTGAGAGAGACGCTCGAATTATTTCCACCGCTTGATTTGGACAACCTAAAAGAATTTAGACAGTTTATGGCGGAGGCGGCAGATTCTATCGAAATACCAATAGACGAGCATGTTGCTATTTATGACCGGATGATTCCTGGTCCAGAGGCTAACCTTGAAGTTAGGGTACGAATTTATGAACCAAAAGAAAAAGATGAGAGATTGCCTGCTCTTTTATGGATTCACGGCGGCGGATATGTCCTTGGAACACCTGAGGATAATGATGCTTTATGCCAACAATTTGTCATTGATGCGAATTGTGTGGTCATTTCTGTCGATTATCGATTAGCTCCAGAGGATCCATTTCCAGCAGGCTTGGAAGATTGCTATGCTGCCCTAAAATGGGTTTCTGAAAATGCTGATGACTTAAGTATTGATTCGTCCCGCATTGGAGCCGGGGGGGCTAGTGCAGGCGGAGGCTTAACGGCGGCCCTCGCACTATTGGCCCGCGATCGAAATGGTCCAAAATTATGTTTCCAAATGCCGCTATATCCGATGATTGATGATCACAATAATTCTCCATCTAGTTTGGAGATAACCGGAAATATGATTTGGAACCATGACCTCAATGAAAAAGGCTGGTCCATGTACCTCAATGGGGAAAATCGTACAGAAAATGTTTCAGAATATGCGGCGCCGGCGCGAGCAACCGACCTGACAGGGCTCCCATATACCTATACGTGCGTAGGGCAATTAGATCCATTCCGTGACGAGACACTTACTTATGTAACAAAGCTCAGCCAGGCTGGCGTTGATGTGGAATTCCACCTTTATCCTGGATGTTATCATGGATTTGAAGGACTAAATCCGAACGCTTCTATTAGTCAGCGTGCCGTTGCTGAGTATGTGGGTGCTGTAAAACATGTACTGCACCGGAAGATAACAGTGAAAAATAAATAAACGTAAAAAAAGGCGAGCATTAGCTGTTCGCCTTTTTAACATTAAGTAGAGGTTCTTCTACTATCTAGATGGTGGGTTGCCGCTTGTTAGATGAGCATCAAACATATCAATTATTTCTAAGAATCTATCAGCTTCACGGTAAACATGATCTGCTAATAGCGGATGAATGATACTCTTTATTTTACATTGTTCAATTAAATCACGAGCGGTTTTCTTGAAGTCCCTTAGAGAGGAAACCGACACACGATTTTGATCAAGGAATTGATCTAACATAGGAACGGTTTGAGATTGTGGCTTCATAGAATCTAAGTCTCTTGCTTGATACAGCAATTGATCAAAATCATTACTGAAATCACGCGCTACATCAACTAGTTTCCTTTCTGACGGATCAAGGAGATGACCAATAAATTTGGCATGGTCTGCCATAATCCTTAAGAAGAAGACATTTTCTTTAATAATTGCATCTGGAAGCGATTGTAATTTCCCTTCATTTAATTCAATTAAGCGCTTTCTAAAATAATTTGCTTCCCGACTGGTATGATCAACTAATAGAGGGAAATTATTTGCTCCTGGCATTTTACATGTGAGAATTAATCCTAGGATCTTTCGTTTAAATACAAAAATATTGCCTGCCGCTTGCTGGACTTCTGTATTAAATCGTCTTATTTGTTCAGGATCGGTTTGATTGTTAAAGGAATGTGCTCTTTGTTCGATGTTTTCAAATATTCGGTAGAATTGATTGGCCTCCTGAATTAGTTGTGTGTCGTCTGCTCTAAAACCTAATCGAAGAAATAAAGAGTGCTCTTTCATAATCCTGGCCCAAAAACGTATTTCATTTAATGATCGCTCAACAAATAATCTGGATGTAACACCTGTATCAGGATGTAAGCCTTCACCACTATGCATTACGACCCTCCTAATAAATATACTACTGTCGTAATATACTTATTAACTTATCCATTAAAAAATGCCATCAAAAAATAAAGCTATAATTTTTCATGTATAAGCTGCTGGAGAATGTATCTTCATAATTCTATTTAAGATAATTAGTGCACATTAATAAAAAGCCGCATTGATATATTGGGAGTTTCTCGTTTCACCGCCAATAGTAACTAGTGAGTGGGTGAGCATTGTCCCGTTATCCTTTTTCTTTACCCCGTTCAGCAGAACCCCATTGGTGATTCCTGTGGCGACGAAGAAACAGTCATCTGTTTTGACAATCTCATCTATGGTTAAGGGCTTTTCGGGATGTAAAATTCCCATATTCATACATCGATTCCATTCAGCCTCATCTTGGGGAAGAAGTTTCGCTTGGAAGTCACCTCCAAGGCATTTTAAGGCAGTGGCAGCAATGACTCCCTCTGGCGCACCGCCCGTTCCTACTAATAGGTCAACATCAACTTCATCTATAGCGGTTCCAATGGCCCCTGTAATATCCACATCTGAAAATAACTTCAATCGGGCACCAGCTGATATGACTTCATTCATTAGTTTTTCATGCCGCGGCCGGTCCTGAATCATGACAGTTAATTCCTTTACATCCTTTCCAAGTGCGTTCGCCACAGCTTTGATATTTTCTGTTAGCGGTAACTCGATATCAATGCAGCCTTTTGCTTTCGGACCAACAGCGATCTTTTTCATGTACATATCCGGGGCATGCAGCAGACTTCCTCGCTTAGCAACAGCAATGACTGCAAGTGAATTTTCTTGCCCCTTTGCCAGGAATGTTGTTCCCTCGATAGGATCGACAGCGATATCAACAAATGGCCCCGTTCCAGTTCCGAGTTTTTCATCAATGTATAACATAGGGGCTTCATCCATTTCACCTTCACCGATAACAATGGTTCCTTGCATATCAATTAGGTTCATGCGGTCTCGCATTGCAGTTGTCCCAGCTCCATCCGCAATGATTTTATTCCTTTTACACCGATCCAAGGGTATGCAGCAATCGCTGCTTGTTGTGAGACTGCAAGGAAATCCATCACTAGCCCAATCGTACAGGGCTGACTTTTTGTCTGCATCGTGTTTTCCTCCTCTTAGTAATAAGTGAGTCCACAAGTCTAAGAGAAGCTAGCTTAGCTGCATGAACCGTTTAGTAGGTATTCCTTTTCTTGGCCCATGATTTGATCAATTTTTCTTGCGGAATTACCACCTTGAAAGGAAACACTTAGGTAAGCTGAGACTACTTTTTTAGCAAGTTCTACACCGATAACCTTTGCTCCGATGGTCATGATTTGTGCGTTGTTGCTGAGCTGTGCGCGTTCTGCTGAGTAAACATCATGGCATTGGGCAGAGCGAATTCCCGGAACTTTATTAGCTGCAATGGACATTCCAATCCCAGTTCCACAGAAGAGAATGCCTCGTTCTAGTTGGTTGGCTGTGATATCAGTTGCTACCTTAAAGGCTACGCCAGGATAATCGACTTCATCTTCTGAATAACATCCATAATCGACAACCTCATGCCCTAAACTACTAATATATGACTTTATTTCTTCTTTCATTTGAAAAGCATTGTGATCTGAACCAATTCCAATTTTCATAATTATCACTCCAATTTAATTTATTAGTCATATTTTTTCATTTATTTTCGTTTATGTCAATGTTTTTCTTGGTAATCGAAAAATAATGAAAACAAACGATTGTGATAATTACTTTCATGACAGATTACTAAATCGGTGTATTATATGAAAGAAATGAAATAAACAGGAGTTTGTTGGATTTTCACTACTTTTTTAGATTTTTTCTTTCGTTTGTTTTCAGATAAAAAATATTTTTCTAAAAACAATTGACAAAACAAAAACAAATGATAATATTCTAAATAGACAAACAACTTGTTTGCTTATTACCTTTTTGCAAACATTTGCTGAGTTATGAAAAATTTCGCAGTATGAAGTAGTTTAATTTTAATTAAGGGGGAAATCGAAAATGACGATTAAGTTTGGATGTCACGGATCAACATGGGTACTAGATTATGATGAAAAAGTAGATTGCTTGGATCATATGATTGATACAGTGAAGAAAGCTGGATTCAAGGGGATTGACGTTCAATATGCTTTATTGGGGAAATATAATGAAGCACCTGAAAAACTAAAAGAAAAACTAGATAGCTTGGATCTTGAATTAGCAGCAATTACCTTGCCGTTCAGCTGGGAAAGTGACACAGAATCGGAAGAAGAAAAGCAGCGGGCCGATTATTATATTAACTATCTAAAACACTTCCCGAATGCAAAATTAAACTTACCTCCACGAGTGGGGCCAAATCGCGACAATCTATTAAAACGTCAACGAGATATTATAAGCTGTGTGAATGCAGTAAGTAAACGTGCGGTAGAAAATGGCATCGTTGCGGTGTTTCATCCACATTCTCCGGCAACTTCTTATTTCAGAACAGAAAGCGATTACAACCTTCTTTTTGAGGAATTAGATACAAGATATGTTGCGTACACACCAGATGTTGGCCACATTGCAGCTGGAGGAATGGACCCAGTCGAAGTGGTTAAAAAGTATTTACCAATTATCAAACATGTTCATTTTAAAGATTGTTCAAAAAGCTTTGAGTGGAAAAAGATGGGCACCGGTGATATCGATTTTCCTGCCATAGTTCAATCATTAGTTGATTATGGATATGACGGCTGGATTATGGTTGAGGAAGAAACAGAAGAAACGAAAACAAATGCTGATCAATGCATCTATGATATTAGTAAATATGTAGATGAAAAATTAAAGCCTATTGTTAACGGAGTAAGAATTTAATGAGTAACCGAATTATCCCATCGCTGCTCGTCACGGAAGTGTTTTTCCCGGTAAAAGATGAAAAAGGTTTCGCTGCAAGTGTAGTTGAAAACCTAGGTTCTCAAGGCTTCTATCGTTCGTTTGAGATTGGTTATGGCTATGACCAAGAGGATCGAAAAAGAATTTTGCGGGCTAAGGAACAAAATAACTTATCAATCTTGCAGTGGTTAACGTTCTTGACATATCAGACGGACCTCAATGTGTCCGCCCTAGATACTAGTTTAAGAGAAAAAACCGTTAAAAAGATAAAAGAAAGCCTATATTTGGCAGCGGAGTGCGGCGTTTCTACGGTTGCATTTGTCCCTGGTCCAGATCCAGGTGTTCAGTTCCGCAAGCAGGGACTAGAGGCTTTTTATGAAAGTCTATGTGAAATCTGCGAGGAGGCATCCACGTTTAATATGCATGTATCCATAGAAGCAATGGATCGCGAAGTGCATAAAAAGCGAGTTTTAGGTCTTACGAGTGAAGCTGTTCCTATCATTTCAAAGGTGAGGGAAAAATACTCGAATGTTGGTCTCGTGTTTGATACAGCCCATGTGGCGCTTAATCGTGAAGATATTTTTACCTCATTAGAATTGGCAAAAACAACCATGGACCGTCTGCATTTTGCAAATGTCGTCCTAGACCCCGAAAGCCCTTTATATGGAGATAACCATATGCCAATTGGTGAACCAGGCTTTCTAACGATTGAAAAGATGTCTCGTATTTTGCAAAAAGCCGATGAACTAGGTATCCAGGCAGAAAAAGGTTTACCTGTAGCAATAGAGGTGCAAGGCAGAGATAAGATTGATTATTTTGCGAATGAGAGAACGATCCGGGCTGCATTGGAGAGTGCGATGAACTTAGTCGGAAGTAAATAATTCGATTGCTGCCTTTAGAGCTTTTTTAGCAGCACTATCCTTTTCTTTTTACATAAGATCGGGGTAGCTTTTTTTACCACATATGTAAGCGCTATCTAAAGACATTAATAAACACCAATAAAAATAGATGTAGGAGGAATAACATGAAAACAGAACAAGCGCTTCAGACGGATTTCCCGGTCAAGGCAGCGAAACCAAAAAAGAATTTCCGTTGGACCGTTGTTATTTGGCTATTAATCGGTGGAATTATTAACTATTTAGACCGAACCAATCTTTCCATTGCAGCACCAGCGATGGTTGAAGATTTAAACCTAAATATGACGCATATCGGTCTATTAGGAACGATCTTTTCTTGGACATATGCTTGTATGCAGCTTCCTTCTGGCTGGTTAATTGATAAATTCGGAGCAAAGCGAATTTACTCGATTGCTGTTCTATGGTGGAGTATTGCAACTGCTTTAACAGGAGCATGTAACAAGCTGCTTACCTTAGTTGGAGCAAGGTTCTTACTTGGAGTCGGGGAAGCGCCATGTATGCCTTCTAATGCTAAGATTACTGCCCAATGGTTCCCTAAGAGTGAACGGGGATTAGCAACTGGGTTTTGGGATGCCTCATCAAAGGTTGGTCCTGCTATTGCACCACCTATTTTAGTGGCTATTCAGGTTGCATTTGGCTGGCGTGCATTATTCTTCATTACTGGTGCAGTTGGTATTGTCTTTGTCCTTTTATTTATGAAATTCTACAAAACACCTGATAAGAGTAAGCTTCTTTCTAAAGAGGAATATGATTATATTAAGGCTGAAGGCGGCGCAAGCAATGATACCGTTGAATCAACCAATATCAAATGGAGAGAGTTATTTAAGTATAGAAGTGTCTGGGGAATGATCGGCGGCTTCTTCTGTACGATTTGGATTTGGAATATTTTCCTTACGTTCTTACCTTTATATCTATTAAAAACACAAGATATTACCTTTAAAGAACTCGGTATTTATGCGGCTATTCCATATTTCGGAGGGATTGTCGGAAACTTAGGCGGCGGTTACATCACAAAGGTGTTAGCGGATAAAGGAATTTGTTCTCCAATTAACGCGAAACGTGGTCTGATTGCGATCAGTGCACTTTTAGCTGCTGCGTTTGTTATTGCACTTCCATTTGTACATGGGTTAGGGATCACGATTACTTTGATGACTTTAGCACTTTGTGTGGTTTCAGCGATTACTGGCAGTGCATGGGCATTGTCTGGTGACGTAGCACCTCCTGCCATGGTTGGATCTGTCGGTGCGATCCAGAACTTCGGTGGATACTTCGGTGGAGCATTTGCGCCATTAGTAACAGGTATCATTTTAGATGCAACAGGTTCTTATTCCATAGCCTTTATTTCCGGTGGGGTTATAGCTGGATTTGCAGCCTTCTTCTATTGGTTTGTTGTAAAAGAGCCAATTAAACCAGCCAAGGCTGCATAATAGATGAAAAATAAGAGGGCTGCTAATCCGTGGCCCTCTTATTCTTTGAAGAAATGTGGATTTTTGTCGAAATAAGATAGAAAATTTAACCTATTTTTAATAAAATGAAAATTGACACAATAAAAATAGAGAGTTATGATTATAAATGAAAACAAATAAAAATAAACGAAAATATAATAAGTTTTGTTTTTAATAGAAAGGGGAGTTTAGTTTGAAGAAGATTATTAACCAACCCGAACGCGTAGTTGAAGAAACAATTGAGGGATTTTTAGCAGCTTATAAAAGTACTTATCAAAAAGTTGAAAATGTAAACGGAATCATTCGCCGGAATCTCAAGGATAAAGTGGCGATCGTTACTGGTGGCGGCAGCGGCCACGAACCATTGTTTTTGGGGCTGATGGGGGAAGGACTAGCTGATGGGGTCACATTGGGGAATGTTTTTGCAGCTCCGCCGCCAACGAATGTATTTGAAGTAGCGAAGGCAGTGGATTCTGGCAAGGGAGTTCTATTTATCTACGGAAACTATTCTGGCGATGTATTAAACTTCGGCATGGCAGAAGAATTACTAGAAATGGAAGATATTCAGACAAAGACAGTCCTCGTAACCGATGACGTAGCATCCGCTCCTGTTGAACGAAAAGGAGATCGCCGGGGGATTGCCGGAGATATTTTCGTCGTTAAGATTGCTGGGGCTGCGGCAGAAAAAGGATTGTCATTAGAAGAAGTTACACAAGTAACCCAGAAAGCGAATGACCATACGTTCTCCATTGGTGTTGCCTTAGCTCCAGGATCGATTCCCGGTGCGGTAGAGCTGCCATACACACTAGGTGACGATGAAATTGAGATTGGCATGGGCATCCACGGGGAGCCGGGAATGGAACGCACGAAAATGATGCCTGCTGATGAGTTAACAGATAAGTTATTGGCAAAGCTTCTTGAGGAAAGCAATATTGAGGCTGGCGATGAAGTGGCTGTATTAGTGAATGGCCTCGGGTCCACAACACTAATGGAACTATTAATCATAAACCGCAGAGTGGCACAAATTTTAGAAGAAAAAGAGATTAAAGCGTATGACATGGATGTAAATAGCTATTGTACAACACAAGAAATGGCTGGATTCTCAATCACTTTACTGAAGTTGGATGATGAATTAAAAGATTTATATAATGCACCTGCAGATTCACCGTATTACAAAAAAGGATTAATACCTGCAAAAATCGGAGGGAACGTTTATGCCAAATAGTGTCCAAGAGGTTAAGTTGAATGCTGAACAAGTTAAGAATATGTTCTTGTATGTTGGTGAGCAAGTCATTGAGAACAAACCGTTTTTAACCAAAATTGATAGCGCTATTGGTGATGGAGATCATGGAATTGGCATGGCAGTTGGATTTACAAAGGCAGAAGAAAATTTGACCAAAAAAGAGTTTACAACTATCAATGACGTCTTTAAAACAATAGGTATGTCGATGATTGCGAATATGGGCGGGGCTTCTGGTGTTATTTTTGGAACATTGTTTACTGGCGGTGTGAAAGGTCTTGAACCACAAGAGGAACTGTCCCTGCCGCTATTAGCGCAAATTCTTGAAGGATCCGTGAAATCTATTAAAGAACGCGGGAAGGCTGAATTAGGAGATAAAACGATGATTGACGCACTAGAGCCTGCCGTGGACGGACTTAAACTAAGTGTGGAAGCAAATCATAGTTTACTAGAAGGACTTGCCCTTGCTGAAAAACATGCAGCAGGCGGTGTAGAAAAGTCGAAGCAATATGTCGCGAAGTTTGGCAGGGCAAAATCACTTGGCGAACGAGCAATCGGTCACCAAGATGCCGGAGCAACAACCGTCTGGATCATGTTCAAATCAATGAGAGAATGGGTCGAGAAAGCCGCCGTTCAACAATAAAGTTGGTATTGTGATAAAACTATTAAACAGGTAGGAGAAATTAAAATGACAAATAAAAAATTCCAGGGAGTTATTCCACCAGTATCAATTATTGTTGATGAACAAGGCAGACTTGATAAAAAAGGAATGGCAACTGTTATTGATTTCTTAATTGAAGCTCGTGTGGATGGTTTGTTCTTTTTAGGAACAGGCGGCGAATTTTCACAAATGTCTGTGGAAGAACGCAAAGAAGTAGCTTCGTTCACAACCGAATATGTAAACGGCAGGGTGCCAGTTTTAATTGGTACAGGAAGCACGAATACACGTGAAGTCGTGCTGCTCAGTCAACATGCCGAATCAGTAGGAGCAGATGCGGTAGTGGTCATCAACCCTTACTTTTGGAATTTAACTGAAGAAAACTTATTTGCTCATTATAGTGAAATTGCCAATTCTGTTAACTTACCGATTTTACTTTATAATTTCCCAACCATGACAGGACAGGATTTAACTCCGGAATTTGTCCTTAAATTGGTTGATGCACATGAGAATATCGTTGGAATCAAGGAAACAGTTGAAAGTGTTTCACATATTCGCGACATGATTTTAACCGTGAAAGGGAAACATCCGGATTTTGTGGTGTTCTCTGGTTTTGACGATCATTTCCTACAAACCTTGACTCTTGGCGGTGATGGTGCGATTAGTGCTTCTGTTAATTTCGCTCCGGAATTAGCGCTTGGTGTTTACAAGGGGTTCAAAGAGAACCGTATTGATGAAGCAGTATCATTCCACCAACGAATGGCCGTATTGCCAACTATGTACAAACTTGATTCACCGTTTGTAAGTGTGGTAAAGGAAGCCATGAAATTGAGGGGATTGGATATTTCCACGAACGTTCTAGCACCAGCAAGGTCATTAAGTGCTGAAAAGATTGAGGAGCTTAAAAAGATTCTCGTTCAAGCTGACCTATTAGAAAGTGCACCAGTTAAATAATTTAGAAGAAAAGATCTCCACCGTGGGATCTTTTTTACAAGGTTTAGAGATGTGAACAAAGAAAGGGAGCCGGTTATGTCCAAAACAAGAAGGATGTCACACATTTTTTCAAATGATGGTAAATCAATTACGCTGGCATTGGATGGATACTATTTCTCCACCAAGACAGCAGGAATTGATCAAACGATTGCCCTTTTGCCACAGCTGATTGAGAACGGGCTTGATGCTGTCATTGTTACATATGGAATGGCAAAATTATACGCTGAGTCCTTTAAGGACGTTGGGTTGGTTGTCCGTGCTGACTTATCTACCAGCGTATTTGATGCTCGGATTCCCCAGACTACAGACATTCTTTCGGTTGAAGATGCACTAAAGCTTGGGGCAGACAGTGTTATTTCGATGACTTTCCCCGGTGCGGATGGTGAAACGGCCTCACACAAAATGGCCTGGGAACTTGCCAAAGCGGCAGATAATTGGAATGTTCCATATATGTGTGAGACGCTGCCGTATAGCTATCATGTGACAAGCCCTGAATCCAATCAAATCGAGACGATTGCCGCAGCAGCACGGATCGGGACAGAGTTGGGAGCAGATATTATTAAGACTAGATTAACTGGAGATCCAGCTGATGTGACAATCATTGAAGCTGCCAAACGGCCCGTTCTTGTGTTAGGGGGGCCAAAAACGGATAACATCCTTGACTATTTCAATTATGTAAAACATTGCATGGATGTGGGCGCAAAAGGTGTGGCTGTTGGTCGGAATATTACCCTGGATGAAAATCCAATTGGTGTCGTGGCGGGGTTAAATAAAATTATTCATCAAAATGGAACGCCCGCAGATGCTTACCAAAGCTATCAATCTAGCTTTGCTCTGCTGCAATCCTAAAATATAGGATGACTAAGTCATTTAACTGATTGGAAAAACAAGAAAAGCATTTGATAACCTATCGATAAAGGAGAAATGTAAAATGAGTACCCGGTTTATTCCATCCCTGCTTGTCCCTGAGATTTATTTTCCAATGCAACAAGAAAAGGATTTCACTGTCAATTTGCTAGAAAAAATGGCTGTCGATGGTTTTTATCGTTCGTATGAAATAGCAGACGGGCAAAACCACCAAGAGAGAAAACGTATTTTGGCCTTAAAGGAACAATACAACTTTCAACTAACACATTGGTTAACCTTTTTAATAGATAAAAACAAGCTGGATGTTTCCTCGTTGGATTCACAATTGCGCTCTGAATCCGTTCGTCAGATTAAAGAGAATATCTATTTGGCTGCAGAGTGCGGGGCAAGCAATATTGCCTTTGTTCCAGGTCCAGATCCAGGCCCAGAGCGTCGACTTGAAGCGATGGAAGGCTTTTTTGAAGCGTTATGTGATATTTGCGAGGAAGCCGGCAAATATCGAATGAATGTGTTGGTCGAACATTTGGATCGCTTTGCCCATAAAAAACGTCTGATTGGTCCAATGAGTGATACCGTTGAATTGCTTTCAAGTGTGGCTAAAAAGCACAGCAATATTGGTTTAGCCTTTGATACCGCGCATGCTGCCTTAAATAAGGAAGACATTTCGGAGGCATTAGAACTAGCAAAAGCACAGATTCATCAAATTCATTTTTCCAATGCGGTGGTCGATCCGACCAGTGAATTATATGGGGATTTCCATATGCCTATTGGAGAACCAGGCTTCTTAACTATTGAGAAAATCAGTGATATTTTACGAAAAGCTGACGAACTTAGTCTCCAATCCGAACATGGGCTCCGTGTCGCTGTGGAAGTAAGAGGGAAAGATAAGGACAATTACCAAGAGAATGAAACAATCGTCCGGTCAATTTTAGAAAAAGCATTAAATTTAGTAGCCAGTAGATAATGATAGAATCAACAAGAAAAGATTGGACGAGGGAGGTAGGTTTCTAGATGAATAAGATTTGGATCGGGACTAATTGGAAGATGACAAAGACCATCGCAGAAGGAATCGACTTTACGAAAGGACTTAGACAGATTTCAAAAGCGATCACTTCGAATCTCCAATTATTTATTATTCCTTCTCATACATCCCTTCTTCCTATTAAAGAGATAACCGCTGGTTCCGATATTTATTTGGGGGCCCAAAACATGCATTGGGAAGATAGTGGTGCATTTACAGGAGAGATTTCTCCGCGAATGCTAACTGAAATTGGTATTGATATGATTGAGCTTGGCCATTCGGAACGCAGACAATATTTTAATGAAACGGATGCAGCGATTAATAAAAAAGTTCATGCTGCCTTACGCTATTCAATGAAGCCTCTAATTTGCATTGGAGAAAACATAGAGCAGAAGAAACAGCAGATTTCGAAAGAAACATTGGCAGCACAGCTAAAGGTTTGCCTGCAGGGAGTATCCAGGGAACAGGCAAGGGAGGTTCTGGTCGCTTATGAACCTGTCTGGGCGATTGGCGAGCAAGGCGTTCCTGCAGATGCCGGGTATGTTTCTGAAATCCATGACTTTCTTCGACATACATTAGAAGGGCTTTTTGAAGAAGTTGGCCGTGAAATACCGATTTTGTATGGTGGCAGTGTGAATCATGATAATTTTCTTGAATATATCGATTTAGAAAATGTGAATGGACTCTTTATTGGCAGAGCTGCTTGGAACATCGACAGTTTCCAAGTCATTCTAAAGCAACTTGAATTACATCTAGAAAGTAAAGCAAGTCAAGTCCTATGATTGAATCTCCTCTTTAGTAGGAAGAGAAGCGAAGTCTTCTCTCTACTTCGGAGGGGACTTTTTTTTCCGATTTTATTGGTTATTTTGCTAAGAAGTATGAAATTTTGTTTTCCTTTATTTTCAAATATATTTAATTACCGCGGTAAAGCAAAATAAAACAAAATAAAGTGAAAGTAGATTTAAATGGAAAAAATAAATATTTTAGCATATTCGGTGATTAAACAGGACTTTTTAGCCATTTAGCTATATAATATGAGTAAATATATTATTTCGGTAGAATGTTTAGTAAACTTTCGAAAATAAATGAAAGGGTGGAACTATGTTCGCAGATCAACGCAGAAATTTAATAATTGAATTACTGACAGAAAAGGGAGTCGTAACTGTAAATGATTTGACCGGTTTGCTTAATATTTCTGCAGCCACCATACGATCGGATTTAAACCAAATGGAGAAACAAGGCTTGCTTTTACGTACACATGGCGGGGCGATGCTGAAAGCGGAAGAAACCAATAAAGAATCGGATCAACTTGAAAAAAACTATGAAATTCGCGAAAAGAAATTCCGCGCGGAAAAACAAAGGATCGGTAAGAGTGCGCTTAAGTATATACAAGAGGGGCAATGTATTCTTTTAGATGCGAGTACAACCTGTTTCGAACTAGCCAAATTTTTGTGTGACACAAAAAAGAGATTAACAGTCGTGACAAGTGGAATTGCAACAGCGGCGATGTTAAAAGAGAATCCATATTTAACCGTCATTATCATTGGCGGAATTGTTAGGAACAATTCTAATTCCATCGAAGGGTTATTAGGGGAGGAGCTATTACGGAAAATTAATATTGATATTTTATTCACATCCGCCCACGCTTTTAATATTCGCGATGGCCTCTCTGATTTTAGCTTATATGAAGTAGAATTAAAAAAGGTTATGGTTTCCGTTGCGAATAAAGTCATTGGATTGCTGGATCATAGTAAAGTTGACAAAAGTTCCATTGCAACGTTTGCGCGTCCTAATGAAATCGACATTTTTATTACGGACGAACCTGTTTCTGAAGAAATAAGTTATTTTTTCACTTCCAATGGAATTGAACTGGAAATTGCAGAATAAGGCATAATAATCAAATGTTAAAGTTAAGACAAGGGCAGAACTGCTCTTGTCTTCTTGGGTTTTTTTGAAATAGGTAGAAGGATCTTTCTATATTAATAATTAATTAGGGAATCATATACAAAAGTGCGATGAAACCTTATGGGGATTTGTTCGTATAAATATAACAAAGGTTAAAAGGAGAGGTACGTGTAATGTTTTTAGAAGAACTAGAGAAAAGGGAAAAAATCGCATTTCTTGAATTGGCTGCAATGATTGCCAGAATTGATGGCAAATTATCCATATATGAAAATTCCTTGCTAAAAAAATATCAAAGGGAAATGGAGCTGGACGATTATGAGCTCGAGGGTCTCTCTATAGAAGAAATTTTAACGGAATTTAAAAGTGAACGCTCTAAATATATCGTCTTAACTGAAATCTTTCAGCTTATTTATTCTGATGGAGTTTTTCACGATCATGAAAGCGAATTTGTCCATATAATAAAGAGGCACTTTGGATTCGATGCAAGTGAATTTGGAACGTTCAAGGATTGGGTTGAGAAAATAAAAGAATTATCGGTAACCAAGCGAGAGCGTTAGAATACCCTTAATTGAGTACATGATCACTTTAGATAAAAATACAATGGCCCCTATCCTTATTGGACTAGGGGCCATTTATGCTTTAATTGTTATTCCTCTTCTGTATAAGCCTCCGTGGTGGTATCCATGCACTCCCAGCATTCACTTCGATTCCTTTCATACTTGG
This sequence comes from Bacillus sp. AFS073361, assembly GCF_002567005.1. GTDB lineage: Bacteria > Bacillota > Bacilli > Bacillales > Cytobacillaceae > Neobacillus. The sequence goes on along the minus strand of NZ_NUZU01000039.1, from coordinate 548,879 downwards.
ATAATTCACTCCCACAAGAAATACAAAAATCCATAAGAATTGATTCCCCTTTCAAGTGAAGTTTATATATATGTTTATTTATATTCCAACATAGCTTGTTAGAGAACCATGTACCTGCAAGCAAAAATAAATTCCTATTGGAATGTGGGCTGCAGCTGTGATTAACATCTTTTTATAAAACGAGTCTAATCAGGTTTTTTATTTTTTCATATTAATATAGTAATCAATTTCTAGGAGGTGGAGATATTGACACGGAGAAAAAACAGCCTGCCCCTCTGTATTTTTCCAAATTATCGCTGGTGCGGTCCAGGATGCAGCGGACCGGGAAGACCCATTAATGATGTAGATAACTGCTGTTACCATCATGATCGCTGTTTAAGCCAAGGGAATTCCTCATGTTATTGTGACAAACTATTCATAAAATGCCTCAGCCCAAAAATGAATCCTCATTCGCAAAAAGGTAGAAATGCACGATTAATGTATATGTTCATGAAACTGAAAACAACCTTCTGTCCGAAATAGTTCTTATATTGCTAAAACAGTTGGTTACATCTGAATAAACTAAATCCTAAAATCGTTTGCAATCAATTTGTCCATCCTCTCTGAATTCGATACACTATAGAGTGTAGGTAACTTATAACTGGGTGGGAGAGAGCATTATTATGAGTAAAAGAGTAGTGATTACAGGTATTGGAGCAGTCACTCCTTTGGGGAATGATGCTCAAACAACATGGGAAAATATTAAAAATGGTGTATCGGGTATTGGCCCAGCCACTATCTTTGATGTAGAAAAGGTCGATATTAAAATTGCTGCGGAAGTAAAAGGCTTTGCACCAGAAGAGTTTATGGATAAAAGGGAAGCAAGAAGGATGGGGCGTTATAGCCAGTTTGCGGTAGCAGCAAGTCAAATGGCCGTAAAGGATTCGGGGATTCAGATCGGAGAAGACATTCCAGCAGAACGGGTCGGTGTCTGGATTGGTTCAGGAATTGGCGGACTAGGTGAATTCGAGGAACAACATAGGAAGTTTATTGAAAAAGGACAAAGAAGAGTCAACCCGTTTACCATTCCGATGTTTATCCCAGACATGGCAGCTGGACAAGTTTCCATTGCGCTGGGTGCTAAAGGAATCAACAATTGTTCGGTGACTGCATGTGCATCCGGGGCCAATTCCATCGGTGATGCATTCCGCGTCATTCAAAAAGGGGATGTGGAGATGATGATTGCGGGTGGAACAGAAGCGACGATTACTGAAATGACCGTAGCTGGATTTTCGAATATGACCGCTCTTTCTAAAAATCCTGATCCGAACACAGCAAGTCGGCCTTTTGATAAGAATCGCGATGGTTTTGTAATTGGGGAAGGCGCAGGAGTTGTGGTCCTAGAAGAACTAGAACACGCAATTGCCCGTGGTGCTAAGATTTATGGAGAATTAATCGGCTATGGCGCAACCGGTGATGCCCATCATATTACCACGCCTGCACCCGACGGAGAAGGGGCTGGCAGGGCAATGAAATTGGCATTAGACGATGCGGATATTTCCCCTGAACAAGTTGACTATATTAATGCACATGGGACATCCACTAATTATAATGATTTGTATGAAACGTTAGCCATTAAAGAAGTTTTCAAAGAATATGCCTACCATTTATCGGTTAGTTCCACGAAATCAATGACTGGTCACTTATTAGGTGCCACTGGCGCAATTGAAGCGATATTCTCTGTTTTAGCCATCAATGAGGGAATCATTCCGCCAACCATCAACTATGAAACGCCGGATGAAGAACTGGATTTAGATTATGTCCCAAATGAGGCAAAGAAGAAAGATGTTCAAGTTGTTTTATCCAACTCATTAGGATTCGGCGGACATAATGCTACATTAATTTTTAAAAAGTTTACCGAGTAACGATAGCGAATAGCAAAAAAAGAAGGTGTCTAAAGATTATTTAGATACCTTTTTTCTATGGGTTTGGACTATTTCCGACAAAAATAAAACTAACCAAACGTTTGATTAGTTTTAGTATAAACACTTGTATCAACTGAATTTTTTCCCGGGAAATGGAGGGGAAAGTGTCGAAATCCGCATCGACAAAAAAGACCGGGTATCGCTACCCGGTCTTATAAGATTACTGTCTAGCTCCAGCACCCTAGCGGCTAGTGTCCTTCGCTCTCCGCCCTACGATAAGTCAAGCACGAATGCGCCTCCGGCTCTTCGTGTTTCCTTTATCTCAGTTGGAGTGCTCCACAAGGAAGGCTTCGGCAGCATAAGCATCGCACGAAGAAAGAACGTTAGCTCTTTCGAGGAGGCCATACGCCGCTGACCAGGGCGCTTGCGCTTTTCTTATTAAAAAACTATGCTTAAGCATTTCTTATTTGTTTGCTCCGTAATTGACCGCACGCGGCATCAATGTCTGTGCCATGCTCTTGGCGGATCTTACAATTAACCCCGCCCTTTTTCAACGTATCATAAAAGGACAATACCGATTCCTGTTCACTTCGTTGATATTGACTGTGTTCATCAACCGGGTTATATGGAATTAAGTTTACATAGACTTTCTGCCCGAGTGGACGAAGCAGGTCGACAAGCTCCTCAGCTTCTTGTTTATGGTCATTAACATCTCGCAACAGAATATATTCAATCGTAATCCGTCGATTTGTTTTGTCTACATAATACTCCATAGCCTTCATTAATTTTTCAATCGGAATGGCCCGGTTTATTTTCATAATACGCGTCCGAAGTTCATTATTTGGCGCATGTAATGACACTGCCAGGTTTACCTGCAGCCCTTTATCCGTGAACTCAATCAGCTTGTCCGCAAGACCGCTTGTGGAGACGGTGATACGTCTAGCCGCGATGGCTAGTCCTTTATCATCTTTTATTACCTTGATAAAATCTAATAGGTTTTCAAAATTATCAAAAGGTTCCCCAATGCCCATCACAACCACATGGCTGACGGTTTCTCCCAGGCCTTTTTTGTCCAGATGCAGCTGCACATTCATAATTTGCTCAACAATTTCCCCACTGGATAAATCGCGGCTTTTCGCTAATAACCCACTTGCACAAAAGCTGCAGCCGATGTTACAGCCAACTTGTGTTGTCACGCAAACTGAAAGGCCGTATTTCTGCCTCATTAAAACCGTTTCGATTAAATTGCCATCCTGCAATTTAAACAAAAACTTAATCGTGCCATCAGCGGATTCTTGTTTAATGTGTTCCTGTAAGGTTTGGATCACGAAGTTGTCTGCTAATAGTTGAACACACTCTGGATTAACTTCCGTCATCTCCGAGAATGCTGTGACACGCTTTCGATAAAGGTATTCCCAAACTTTCTGTGCTCTCGACTTCTTCTCGCCGTGGGCCTCAAGCCAGTCGGCTAATTGATCGATCGTTAATCCGTATATACTCTGTTTATTCATATGTTCCTCCTCTTTTCGTAACGATAAAACTTACTAAAATTTATCTTTACCTACTATATAAATAGTGAATTGATTCTAAATCAGTTAATCACCATACATGTAATTTTAAAAACATTATCTATTATACCAAGAAAAGACACATTATAAAAAAATACCTTTAATTGGTTGTTATTGAAGTGTGGCCGTTTGTTAAATAAAAAAATTAAAAAATTGGCGGGGTCACCGTTTTCAAATATATGTTAAACTGCATTTAACAATCATTAAATTATATTTTACGTTGTGCTGATGACTATAATCAAGTTAATGAGGAGGACTATCAAAGTGAAAGAGATTGAATTCGGTGATCTACAAACATGGAAAGAAAACTATCCTTTACTAAACAAACTCATTTCGTTGAATGAAATATTGTGGTTAAATCCTAAAATTGAAAAGTTTAAAACAGGAATTAAAAAATCCCCCCTTACTCAAGACGATGTAAAGGATGCAGAGGAAAGATTGAAACGTTTTGCTCCATATATTGCCAAGGTTTTCCCAGAAACAAAAAAGAAGAATGGGATAATAGAATCTCCATTGGTGAGAATTCCTTCTATGAAACAATCTTTAGAGCAGAATTATCGACAACCGATATTAGGTGAATTATTGCTTAAGTGTGATAGTCACCTCCCTATATCAGGGTCTATAAAAGCAAGAGGCGGGATTTATGAAGTTCTCAAACATGCCGAAGATTTAGCTCTTCAACATCAATTGTTGACGATTCAAGATGACTATTCCATTTTAGATAGTGATAGGTTTCGAACCTTCTTCTCCCAATACTCAATCGCAGTAGGTTCGACTGGAAATTTAGGACTTAGTATAGGCATCATAAGTGCAAAGTTAGGTTTTAATGTGACCGTTCATATGTCGGCTGATGCAAAACAATGGAAAAAAGACTTACTTCGAAGCAAAAATGTTAATGTAATTGAATATGAATCGGATTATAGTAAAGCAGTAGAGGAAGGTCGACTCCAAGCAGATGGGGATCCTACATGTTATTTTGTAGATGATGAAAATTCTTATGACCTATTTTTAGGATACGCAGTAGCAGCATTTCGATTACAAAAACAATTAGAAGAGTTAGAGATAACAATTGATGAAAATCATCCTTTGTTTGTTTACCTTCCATGTGGAGTAGGCGGTGGTCCTGGCGGAATAGCTTTTGGTTTGAAGTTAGTGTATCAAGACCATGTTCACTGTTTCTTTGCAGAACCTAGCCACTCTCCATGTATGTTACTTGGTTTAATGACTGGACTTCATGATAAAATTTCTGTGCAAGATATTGGTCTTGATAATGTAACAGACGCTGATGGACTTGCTGTAGGAAGACCATCTGGATTTGTAGGTAAAACTATAGAACCGTTTCTAAGTGGTAATTATACGGTTAGCGATGAACAGTTGTATAAGCTATTAAAGGAACTAGTTGATACAGAGGGGATTCGTTTAGAACCTTCAGCACTAGCAGGCATGATAGGACCAATTAAATTATCTAAAGATGGAACGAATTATTTACTGAAGCATAATTTAACGGAAAAAATGAGTAAAGCTACACATATTATCTGGGGGACTGGTGGAAATATGGTTCCTGAAGAAATGATGAAGCAATATTATCAAAAAGGATTGAATTTATCGTTAGACAATCAAAAGTAATTCAACACAGGGGTTAGTTGACCCCTGTGTTTTTATTGGGAAAAATTTTTTATTTGAACGGGAACTTGAATTTCGAATGTAATCTCATTTGGTTTATCGGTGATTGTAATATCGACGTGCATAATTTGCAGCGCATCGCCGGTTATGTGATATCCGGCTTCATCAAGATATTCCAATATCTTACTCAAACTTTCGCTTCGATTCCATAATAATTCTCCGTTATAACGAATACACGCAAATAACCCAGCAGGAACCGTCATTTGACACTGTTTTGGTATTTTTTCTTTATTTTTTGCCACTACAAAAATAATGGATGGTTCTTCAAATCGTTTCGCTCGAAGATCCGCTTCCTGGATGATAATGCCCAGTCTATTACTAGCCAGAATTGGTGTCTTCTCGGTAAGCATATTCTCTAACCTTATAACACCATAACTGAGTTCCAAATTATTATTTATTTTTTCATTTAAGGTAATTAACTTCCTTCTTCCTATTTCGCGGAAAAACACCGATTGAAGTTCTTTTTCTTTCGCTACATGCTCCAAGTATCCAATTTTCCCCCGAATATTTTCCTCCAAGTCATGTAGCTCGTTCAGTTTTGACACAAGTTCTGTATGCTTGGTTTTCAGAATGTCCAAGGACTTATTAAAATTACGTTCATTAAAATAATCCTTTATTTCGTCCGTACTCATCCCAAGTTGCCGCAACTCTTTAATGGTCCCTAAAACTTCATATTGAAAAATAGAATAGTAGCGATATCCCGAATCGGGATCGACATATTGAGGTTTGAATAGGTCAATTCGATCATAGTGACGTAAAGTCTCCGATGTTACCCCTCTTAATCTCGCCATTTCACCAATGGTTAATTTTTCCTTTATTTTCAATGAATTAACCCCCCTTAAAAAATATAATACATCTATTGACCTTTGTGTAACAACAAGGTTTACAATAAAAATACGAAATCTTCTAAATCATCTAAGAATTAAATTTACTAATACGAAGGGAGTTGAGTTATGAAACAGAAAGCGCTTGCAAGAACACTTACTTTGTCACAGGTTGTTTTTTTAGGGATTGCATGGAATAACCCCATGGTGTTTTTTAATACCTATGGAATTGCTGCCGTTACCTCAAGAGGTGTTATTACGACTGCATACATTATTGCTTTTCTAGCAATACTTTTTACAGCTCTCAGCTATGGCAAGATGGCGAAAGCCTACCCGATCTCAGGGTCAGCCTATTCCTTTACGCAAAAATCTATTAATTCTGAGGTTGGGTTCATTGTAGGTTGGACGATTATGCTTGATTATATATTAACGCCTATGGTTACCTGCTTGATGTCCACTGTCTTTTTAAGTGCTGTATTTCCTGGAATCCCGCATTATGTGTGGGTAATTGTGTTAACTGCAAGCATCGTATCTCCGAGCATACTAGGTGTGGAGATCTCAGCAATAACGAGTAAAATTTTTGTTATTGCTCAAGTCATTTTTGTTTGCCTTTTCTGGATATTATCCTTCAAAAGTTTATCAGAAGGAGTAGGGGCGGGTAGTCTTTTCTCCATTAAGCCATTGTTTGATGCAGATGTTTCCTTGTCCGTTATCTTGGCAGGAGCTACCATTCTTTGCTTTAGTTTTCTTGGTTTTGACTCACTCACCACTTTATCAGAGGAAACAATCAATCCCGAAAAAACGATCCCAAGAGCGATTATCATCATGCTATTGTTTATCGGAGTTTTGTATATTGGCTCTTCTTACTTAGCACAATTGGTGCATCCGGGCATTGCTTTCAAACATGCTGATTCTGCAGCCCTTGAAATTGCAGTGCTGATCGGAGGAAATTTATTTAAGTCCATTTTTATTACAGCAGTGATTATTGGTAATTTCTCTTCAGGAATCGCTTCAATCACAAGCGCATCGCGAGTGTTATATGCGATGGGACGAGATTCCGTATTACCTAAAAAAATATTTGGATACATTCATCCTAAATTTAAAACACCGTCACTTGGCATCATTGTGATTGGCGTAGTTTCTTTACTCGCAATTCCATTAACCCTAGAACAAGTTATTAAGTTTATCAATTTTGGAGCGTTAATTGCCTTTACTTCTGTAAATCTGTCTGTTATCGCCCATTATTTTATCAGAAATCATAAGCGTTCTTTTATGGATTGCATTCGGTACCTATTATTACCACTCGTTGGCGCAGGGTTTACGGTATGGTTGTGGTCGCATTTAGAAAGGGATGCGTTGATTCTCGGGGGCATCTGGATGGCATGCGGCTTGATTTATCTTATTTATTTGACGAAATGGTTCCGCCAACCACTTCCTGAGTTTCATTTTGAAAAAGAATTGATTCCACAAAATGTCCATGACATTAATCGAGAGGTTATCCCTCAACAGGTAAGGTGAAAATAATATACTGGAGGTTTGTAAAAATGCTGAAGTTGAAAATGTTTATTAATGGTGAATGGATGGATTCATTAAGAGGAGCTAAGAGTCATGTTGTGAATCCTGCAAACGGTAATATCATGGCTGAGGCCCCGCAGGGAAGTAGAGAAGAAGCCCAAATGGCGATTAATGCAGCACGAACAGCTTTTGATTCTGGAATTTGGTCAGACTTACCGGCATCTGAACGTGCAACCTACTTATTTAAAATAGCGGATAAGATTGAAGAAAAGGCAGACGAGCTTAGCCAACTTGAAACAGAGAATACGGGAAAACCTCTTAAAGAATCCGAGTTTGATATTGCTGATACCGTGAATTGCTTTCGATACTATGCTGGGTTAGTGACAAAGCCAAATGGTCAAACGTATTCTGTTGCCGATCCTGTGCAAGCCATGGTTATTCGGGAACCTGTCGGTGTATGCGGACTTATCGCTGCATGGAATTTTCCATTGTTGACGGGAGCTTGGAAAATAGCCCCTGCGCTTGCTGCGGGAAATACGCTTGTATTTAAACCAGCTGAAATCACTCCAGTCACCACTTACAAATTATTTGAGATCATGGAAGAAGTGGGGGTACCAGCTGGTGTTGCAAACTTAGTTTTGGGAGGTGGTTCAACAGTAGGAAATGAAATAGCGGAAAGCCAAAAGGTGGATCTGATTTCTTTTACAGGTAGTACAGCAACGGGTAGAAAAATCATGAATTCAGCAACAGGAAATATTAAAAACATTTCACTCGAACTAGGCGGCAAGTCGCCAAATATTGTTTTCGCTGATGCAGATTTTGAGACAGCCATTGATTATGCTTTGAACGGAATTTTTACCAATGCCGGCCAAGTATGTAATGCGGGATCCCGTTTACTGTTAGAAGAGAGCATTCATGATAAGTTCATTGCTAGATTGGTAGAAAGAGCGAAAAAGATTCAGGTTGGCCCTGGGGATGATTCCTCTACCGAGATGGGCCCGCTTGTAAGTGAAGACCATATGAAGAAGATCCTTGAATATATTCAAATTGGCTTAGACGAAGGGGCTGCATTAGCTTGCGGTGGCAACCGTATCACAAGCAACGGGCTTGAAAATGGTTATTTTTTGGAACCAACAATATTTGTTGACACCAAACCTGACATGAGAATTGTTCAGGAAGAAATCTTTGGTCCAGTTCTTGTCGTTCAAAAGTTTAAAGATGAGGCGGAAGCAATCCAGCTGGCAAATGATACTTCATACGGGCTTGCAGCTGGTGTTTTTTCACAAGATGGCGCCAAAGCTTTGAGGGTTATTAAAAAAGTAAGAGCCGGAATTACTTATGTTAATGCTTATAACCTCGCCTATAATGAAGCACCGTGGGGAGGTTACAAGCAGAGCGGGATTGGCCGCGGGTTAGGAACCTTTGGCTTGGATACGTTTACTGAGGTAAAGCAAATCAATATTAATTTAGATGTTAAGCCAACTGAATGGTTTAGCAATTAATTAAAAATATAAAATTTAAATTCGGAATATTCAAAAAACAGAGGAGGAATTTATTATGTTATGGGATTTTCATTTTAATCTGCCTACTTCTATAGAGTTTGGGAATGGGAAAGTAAAGAATATTGGGAAAAGGGCTAAAGAATTAGGTGGAAATAAAGCGCTTATTATTACAGATAAAGGACTTGCGCAAACAGGAATTTTGGAAAAAATCACACAGTCATTAGATCAAGAAGGTGTCAATTATATTGTTTATGATGAAATATCACCTAATCCAAAAGATGTAGATTGCGAGAGTGCTTATCAACAGTTTAAAAATCAGAATATCGATCTCTTAATTGGTCTTGGCGGCGGAAGCTCAATGGATACAGCTAAAGCAATTGGGACACTTCTTACACATGGAGGAGAGCTAAGAGAACGTTACGGGGTAAATTTACTGGAACGGGAAATCCCACCACTAATTTGTATTCCGACAACTTCAGGTACCGGTAGTGAAGTGACAAGAGGGTCTGTCATTACGGATACCGTGACGAAACAGAAGGAGGCGATACTAGATTTGAAAATCGCTCCTAAACTGGCACTTGTTGATCCTGAATTGACGTTAACCTTGCCTAAATCGATTACAGCAGCTACAGGAATGGATGCACTTACACATGCAATTGAAGCTTATACCTGCAAAGTTGCTCAACCACTTTCAGATGCTTTGGGGCTATATGCTATTGAATTAATAGCCAAATACCTTCCATTAGCAGTAGAAAATGGTCATGATTTAGAGGCTAGGAAAAATTTGCTTTTGGGCAGTTTAGTTGCAGGCATCGCCTTTGATAACACGGATCTTGGGGCTGTACATGCGATGGCCGAACCACTTGGAGGACTCTATGATACTCCACATGGAGTGGCGAATTCAATTTTTCTTCCACATGTATTTGAATTTAATATTCCTTCAAATCCAGAAAAGCACGCCCAGGTAGCAATCAAGCTTGGGGCAAATCCTGAAGGAAAAACAGTTGAGGAAACGGCGTACGAAGGTGTTGTGCTGTTAAAAGAGCTGGCAAATAACATCGGGATTCCTAGCTTCCGAGATTTAGGCAATGTAAATCCCGAAGACTTCCCTTTTCTAGCGGAAGGAGCCTTTAAACATTTATGTACTCAGGCGAATTCAAGAGATCTGACAAAAGAGGACTATCTAAACTTATTTCAAAAGACTTATGAGGTGAAAACCACTACTTTAATTGAAAATTAATTGTATAAAAAGTATAGAAGCAAAATTTAAAAATCCTTTATTAAGACTGGCCCGCTGGCAGAAAACCTTGCATGAGCAAAAAGCGAGGATGAAAATCTAGAAGGAGGCAGCATGAATGTCTAATCGTAATGAAAAACAGTTTTTAAATTTACCTTTTACAGGAATTTGTACTTTTGGGAAATACCCAATATGTGCGGACCTGAACCAGCTTGACGCTGATGTGGCGGTCATTGGGGTGCCTAATGACATGGGTACACAATGGAAATCAGGAGCAAGAATGGGCCCTAGAGGAATCCGCGAAGGCTCTACATTATATAGTTTCGGTTTGGAGGGTGCTTATGATATTGAAAACGATATTATGTACCTAGGACCTGAATGGAAAGTAGTCGACTGCGGTGATGTAGACATGGTACACGGAGATATTATGCAGTGCCATGAGAATACAGAAGAAGCAATCCGAAAAATTATTTCCAAAGGTGCGATGCCGGTTGTATTAGGCGGCGATCATTCCATCACTGCAGCAGTCGGAAAAGGACTAGAAGATATAGGTCCGTTTCATGTGATTCAAATTGATGCCCATTTAGACTGGGCGGATCACCGCTCAGGCATGCGGTATGGTCACGGAAACTGCATACGCCGCTTATCTGAGCTGGATTACGTTCAGAAGATATTTCAGTTTGGCATTCGCGGGATTAGCAGCAGCAAAAAAGAAGACGTCGAAGCAGCAAGAGCGTATGGCAGTGTGATCCTATCACCGCGACAGATGAGAAAGAAGGGACTTAAGGAAGTGCTGGAGCTAATTCCTCCGGGAGAAAAATATTATGTAACGATTGATATCGACGGAATCGATCCGTCAATTGCCCCTGGAACAGGCACTCCCTCTCCAGGAGGCCTCCTCTATGATGAGGTTAATGAATTGCTTGACGGAATTTCCAAAAGAGGAGAAGTCATCGGCTTTGACTTAGTTGAAGTTGCCCCGCCATATGATCCAACGGGCATGACCGGACAAGTAGCAGCCCGTATTGTACTAGACTTACTCAGCTATGTATTAAAGGAAAAGGAGAAAAAGGGGAATAATAAATACGGAAAAGAAAAAGAAGAAATGCTTTCTTAATTAAGAACTGGCTAGTATTGAGATAGTATTCCACCTTGGCAATATGATTAGGAATTTGAATGCCAAGGCATGATTCCATGAAAGCTTTAACAGACACCCTTACCGAAGTGATGGGGTGTCTATTTTTTTCTTTTTATAAAAGGTATGATAATGCCCCTGAATATAATTGCTTTTACCTTGTTTTATACTAAAATGGATTTAATAAGTTTTCTATGGTCAAATCCATTTTTTAATCGTGTTTGCAACAGGAGGATTATCAAAGATGATTACAGCAGGGACATTTAATGGTGACGGTGGAACAGAACTATTTTTTAAAGTAATCGAACCATTGACAGCTTCAAAAGCAGCAGTTATTTTAGTTCATGGACATGGCGACCATAGCGGCGGAATGCAGAATCTATTCAAAAGACTGGTTAAAAGTGGGTATATAGTTTATACGTTTGATTTACGCGGTCATGGAAAAAGCTCTGGTAAAAGGGGATTTATCCAATCATGGGATGAATTTAGAGGAGATTTACATGAGTTTCGAAACCTTGTTGCGCTAGATCAGCCTGAAAGGCCTTTGTATATTGTGGGGCATAGCCTTGGGGGCTTGATTACTCTTGATTATGCCTTGGATTATAGTGACGGCATTTCAGGAATTATTGCTCTATCGCCGGCCATTTCATACGAAGTGAAACCGTTAGAGCAGTTAGGCATAACCATTATGGGTAAGGTTAAACCAGACTATAGTATCAATAAATCTCGAAGAATCTTTTTGATGAAGAAAAATACGGCAGTGCGTACTAAGTACTATTCCGATCGCTTGCGTCACAATATCGTTACACCAGGTTTGGGAAGTGGATTGATTCAAGCGATATCACGTTTAGAGAATCAGGCACAGTCGATTAAACTGCCGTTATTATTGCAGTATGGACTTGATGATAAAATTACACCACCAACAAAGTTGAATCAGTTTTTTTACCGGGTTTCCTCAAAGGATAAACAGCTATGCGAGTACCCTTTGGCCAAGCATCGACCCTTTGATGAAGCGGGAAAAGAGAAGTTTTTAGAAGATTTGGTCGAGTGGTTAGACGGTCAGATCGGTAAAAAACAAAAGCTGCGTTACAGGGAGAGCGTTAAAGAATGGTAAGAGGAATTTTCCCTGAATAGAGACAAAAGAGTGTTTACATTATCAATAGAATGCGAAGAATTCCAAGAAAAAGCGGAGATATCCCCGCTTTTTTTTGCGCCTTGTCTTCGATTTGTCACATCAATGGGCGAATTTTTCAGGTTAATGGGCGAATATGGGGTTCCAATGGGCGACTTTTAGACTGCATCGAGCGAATCTAATGTTTCAATGAGCAAATCTAATTTTATTTACGATTATTTCATTTTATTGTTAACCTATTTATTATTATAGTTTACAATAAAAGAATATATAGTATTTATTTTAAAATGGAGGGATAAAGATGAATAAATGGATGAATCTTGCAGATCGAGTGTTAGATGGGATGGATATAACCAATCAGGAGGCACTTTCCATATTAGAATGTCCAGATGATGACGTTCTTCTACTAATGCACGCTGCTTTTCAAATCAGAAAGCGATATTATGGAAAAAAGGTAAAACTTAATATGATCTTGAATGCGAAATCTGGACTCTGTCCCGAGAATTGTGGCTATTGCTCTCAATCATCTATTTCGACAGCACCGATTAATTCTTACAGAATGGTAGATAAGGATACGATACTTGAAGGCGCAAAACGTGCACATGATTTAAATATAGGGACGTACTGTATTGTGGCTAGTGGCAGAGGACCATCTAATAAAGATGTTGCACACGTAGTGGAGGCAGTTAAAGAAATAAAGGAAACATATGGATTGAAAGTTTGTGCCTGTCTTGGACTGTTAAAACCAGAACAAGCGAAGCAGCTGAAAGAAGCCGGAGTAGATCGTTACAATCATAATATCAATACATCAGCGAGCAACCATGCCAACATCACAACTTCCCATACATACGATGATCGAGTCAATACGGTAGAAACAGTAAAAGAATCCGGAATGTCGCCATGTTCAGGTGTTATTGTAGGAATGAAGGAGACAAAGCAAGATGTAGTCGATATGGCTAAAAGCTTAAAAGCTCTTGATGCGGATTCCATTCCAGTTAATTTCCTACATGCGATTGATGGTACTCCTTTAGAAGGAGTAAAAGAACTAACCCCACTTTATTGTTTAAAGGTTTTGGCGTTATTTCGTTTTGTTAATCCAACAAAAGAAATTCGGATTTCAGGCGGACGAGAAGTCAACTTTGGTTCACTACAAGCATTGGGTTTATATGCAGCCAATTCCATCTTCGTCGGTGATTACTTAACAACTACTGGACAAGAAGAATCCGAAGATCACAAAATGTTACTTGATTTAGGATTTGAGGTAGAATCCGTAGAAGAAATGAAAGCGAGCTTAAACTAGAGGTTTATTCTAATACTAAATCAAAGCAAAGAGGCACCCAGTCCGAAGGCACCGGGTGTCACCTTTTATTTATAGCCAGCCGCCAATTTCCAAGACAGTCAGGACAATTTCAATGACAATAAGAGTGACGATGATCCATTCCACGAATAATCCTCGAATTGAATGGCTGATGGTGGAAAAACCATCCATGATGTTGTATAAAATCTCCGTTTTGATCTTCAATATTTTATAGCGATCGTTCAATTCAAAAAACTCCACCATTCTGTCGTAAAAACCGCTGGCCGCGCTGCTCGTCCAGGTAATATCAGGCTTATCCAAAATCATGATATACGCAAGGGTATTGTATTCGTGACGGACGATTTTTGCTGTCGTCCGGGCCAGCTCCTTGTTACCAATTCGCAGGTTGCCTTTCTCCAGTCTGTCGATCATGGTTTCGAGTTTGTCATGGATTTGCCCAAGTTGTTCCTCTGTCTTTTCAAGCGCCACGGATTTTGCAATAACAGTAGAAATCAATTCAGGGTAAAATTCTTCATATTCAGGGACGACTACATATTCGTCCGTCAATTCAAGGTTCTCCGTCTCAGTAATATGAAGGCAGTAATCGTCGCTATATCTGTCGGCTTGTTTAATGTCAAAATCTGGTTCGAAGGAATGGATGTAATACAATAAACTCTCGATCTCATCAACACACAAATGATTAATGAAGACAATACTGCCAAAAGAAAAGATCAGCACCATTTGCGAATCATCTACATTGCTATGGAGAATCGATTCTAGAATAGCGCCTCTTAGGATCAAAGGTTGTTCCCAGGTGAATTTTTTAGGAATCCCGCAATGAATGGCAATTTTGTTCAAGTCAATTTCATGGGTGACAGCAAATGCTTTAAAGGTAATTTCTTTCACTTTGATCACCTTTCTAGGAAATTGTCCTTTTTTCGATTTTATTCTATTTATAGCAAAAACATGCTTCCACAGACTAGAGAGATTTAAAGGCTAATTTGAGTAGTGAGCAATTTTTTTGTAATTGTAAAAAATTACATCTTATCCTCCGTAAAAAGTGCATATAAACCTCCCTTATTGGAAAAATAATACACAGTGAATTAAAGGGGGCACAAGAATGGTTCGGTTCCGTAAACGAGAAAAGGTAGATAAATTGAAGAAAATCATTTCACTGTCCCTTGGAGAAGAAACTATCGAACCATTCAGTACGAATCTTTCGGAAAACGAACAAATTTTAAAAGAAATGTTTCAAAATTGCGCTGACTTTATCATTCGTCCTATATATATAACAGGCAAACCTAAAATTCTTCTAGCTTATTTAGATGGATTAACTGACACAAAAACTCTGGAGAGTATGCTGTTCAAACCGATGGTATTTGAGGGGCTTCCCAATGATAGCGTTGAAATTCGATCGATAGTACAAATCATGGAGAAACAGCTTTTATCTGTCACTCCTGTTAAAACTGTTTCACAGATGCACGAACTGGTTAATGGGGTCTTGAAGGCGAATGTCGGAATATTATTAGAAGGTGAATCACAAGCTTTACTTGTCAATTTAACAGAATTTGAAATGCGGAATGTGGAAGAACCGGCAACAGAAATCACCATTAGAGGCCCGAGAGATGGATTTACAGAATTAATCCGGACAAATACTACCCTTCTCCGCAGAAGAATCCGAAGCACTAGACTGAAATTGGAGTCCCTCTCGATTGGCGAACTTTCTCAAACCGATATTGTTATTGCTTACATTGAGGGAATTGCTCAGGATTCACTATTGGAAGAGGTACGTAAAAGGTTGGGGCGTATTAAAATTGACGCGATACTGGAATCTGAGTACATAGAGGAATTTATTGAGGACATGCCATTTTCACCATTCCCGCAAATTCAAAATACAGAAAGGCCAGATATTGTTGTGGCCAACTTATTGGAAGGAAAAGTCGCGATTCTCGTCGATAATACTCCGTTTGCCCTCATTGCTCCAATGACATTTTGGGATGGACTTCAGACGGTTGAGGATTACTATGAACGTTTTTTCTATACCAATTTCATCCGGTTTGTTCGTTATGTTTTGTTTAATATGACTCTCTTTTTACCATCTTTATATGTCGCGCTTTCAACCTATCATCCAAAACTAATACCCACTAAACTCCTTATTAGTATAGCGTCAGCTCGAGAGGGTGTCCCATTCCCAGCCATCATTGAAGCCTTGATTATGGAATTTGTGTTTGAAGGGTTACGGGAGGCTGGGATACGCTTGCCAAGAGCGGTCGGTTCAGCGGTCAGTATTGTTGGAGCTCTTGTCGTCGGACAGGCAGCTGTACAAGCAGGTATCGTCTCTGCCCCCATGGTCATTGTCGTAGCTACAACCGGAATTGCCTCGTTTTCAATTCCACGTTACAATCTTGGAACTGCGCTGAGGCTCGTCCGATTTGCCATGCTGATTTTAGCTGGAATCTTTGGTTTATACGGGATCACACTGGGCTTTATTATGCTGACCATTCATCTTGTCAATCTCCGCTCTTTTGGGGTTCCGTATTTTACACCTGTGGCCCCACAGATTCCCCGGGATTTAAAGAGCGCATTTTTCAGGTCACCCCGATGGGCTATGCAGTTTGGTCCGATTTTTACCTTCGGCAGCAATAAACCACGAATTCCTCCTGGACAAAAGCCAAGTCCGAAAAAAGGGGGAAGAGATGATTGAAGAAAGAGTACATTCTTCATTTAGTATTATGTTTCTCCCTCTTTTTCATTTCTGGATGCTGGGATAGCAAAGAGTTAAATGAACGAGCGATATGGCTGGCTTCAGGCTATGATAGTGCAAAAAATAATGGAGTAGAAATAAGCGGTCAAATTGTCATTCCATCTAATATGCAAACCCAAGGCGGTACAGGAGGAGAAAAGGGATTTTTTACGATTTCTGCGAAGGGAAAAAATCCAAGCGACTGTTTGGATAACATACAGTTAAAACTTCCAAGGGAGTTGTTTGCCGGTCAGCGACGTGTCATTATTCTTGGCGAGCAATTTGCACGTCGTGGACTAAAGAAAATGCTGGATGCAAATCAAAGGAGTCCCGAGGTTAGTTTGAGAACGGATATATTTGTCATCAAGGGTGCGACGGCTAAAGAAGCACTTTCTCTAACCAATCCTTTAGAAAAGCCACCGGCTACTGCGGCTTTAAGTATACATGAAAAATCGGGAGGAAGAGGGAACACGACTTACTTAAATTTTATGACGGCAGCTAATAGTGACGGTTTACGCTCCACAATGCCTGTTCTTGAGTTCAGCAGTTCTCAGAATGGAAATAAAGCAGGGAAAGTGGGATCAGCTAATCCACCTCTACTACGGATTGCAGGAGTGGCAATATTCGATCAAAACCTAAAAATGCGGGGACTTTTAAATATGGAAGAAAACAAACATATGCTGTGGGTAATGGGAATTCTGAAAAAATATACGATTAGTATTGCAAAAAAGGATAGTAATGCAAGTCTCCAATTAAACCGAATTAGCAGTAAAATTAAACCGCATATTAGTCATCATAATCAAATTAAGTTCATAGTCACATTGAAGGGCGAGGGGACCTTAACGGAAAATAATTCAAATTTGGATGTTCAGTACCACAACAATCTTAAACAGCGCGAAAAGGAATTCGAAACTTATGCCCAAAAACAAGTTCAACAAACGATAAAAAAAGTACAAAATGAGTATGGCTTAGATATCTTTGGATTTGGCGAAGTGATCCATCGAAAGAAACCAAAAATGTGGAAATCTTTGAAAAATGAATGGGATAAGAAATTTTCAGAGGCTAAGATTATAGTAAAAGCCGACGTTAAGATTACGGACATTGGAATGAATGGTACCTCATTGATGTATAAAGAAAGTGAGGTCAAAAAATGAAACTCTCAGCACTGCAAATTTTTTGGCTGATGTTCACTTTCGAAACGGGAAATATGATACTGATTACCATTTCCCCAACTTTTCAGGTTGCTAAGCAAGATGCCTGGATATGCTATTGCCTTGCCGGAATGTTAGGTATTATGATTGTATACGTGTCCTCAAAGGCTGCCCTTCTTTATCCAGGAAAAACACTTGTTGAATATAGTCAGCTTATTTTTGGCAAGTGGTTCGGATTGCTTATTGTAGCTGTTTATCTTATTCAATGGTTTTCTGTAATTGGTGATATCTTAAGGGAATTTGCAGACTTTACCATTACCATACTACTTCCAACTACACCATTGTGGATATTAGTGTTAACCATGCTTTTGACACTAATCTATGTAACTTACAGTGGAGGCATTGAAGGGATTGGACGGTGCAGCGAAGTGTTTGGTCCCATCGTATTCCTATCCGTTCTCATTATGTTGTTTTTATCCGTATCCATTTTTAATTACCACAATTTTCTGCCCATCTTTTCAGATACGGGACTCCTGCCAATTATGAAAGGAACCTTAACTCCGCTCTCTTTTCTTGGAGAGTCTGTCATGATGTTAATGCTCCTTTCATTTATGGACCATCCACAAAAGGGCTTAAAAAGCGCAGTTTTGGGAATTGCTGTAGCTTCAGGGCTTGTTAGTTCAGTCGTAATTGGAGTATTGCTGATATTGGGACCAGAAATTGCATCAAAGCTGCGGCATCCTGCATTTGATACGGTCAGCTATGTTACAGTGATGGATTTTATTCAAAACTTAGAAATCCTGGCTGTTCTAGTTTGGATCCTTAGTATTTTTATTAAATTATCGCTTTACTTCTTTTTAGCTAACTATGGAACCGCACAATTGTTCCATATCAAAAACTGGCGAAAAATGCTCTGGTTTACCGTGCCCGTCTTTTTTGGGATATCGGTCATCTTTCCCACCCCAACGTTTAGCCTCCTTTATCTGAATAAGTATTGGATCAATTTTGCTCTTCCGGTCAATATGGTAGGAATCCCTCTTTTACTATGGTTGGTAGGGAGTTTACGAAAAAAATTTCAAGCACATTCATAACATGGGAAGCTTCTATATAAACTATCAACCTCCAACGAATAAACATACGAAAATGATTGAAAAAAATCAGGAAATCATTGGTGATTTCCTGATTCTAATTGCTTATTTAATAAATGACGACCGGCTCGTAAGTACTGAGATTATTATATACGGTACTCATAGCGCTAGGCGGTGTATTAACGCAGCCATGCGATCCTGCATTTAAGTAGGCATTACTTGCCCAGTTTGATCGAAAGCCGGCATCGTGAAATCCTTGTCCATCATTCGTAAAAGGTGCCCAATAATCAACTTGTACTTCATAACTCGGTTTTCCTCCGAGCTCTCTGCCTGTTAGTGTGGCAGGTGTTCGTTTATAGAGGATATACCACACTCCTTTTGATGTATCATTCCCAGTGCTGTGTTTACCAGTCACGACATTCGTTGTGATGACTAATTTACCCTTTTTGTAAATCCAAATACGCTGTTCGGCAATCGAAACTTCCGCATATGTATCACCGATGCCATTGTTTGTTGTGGTATCGTATCCGTAGCCTTCACCACTCCAGCCATGTCCGACCGTATTAGATGCAGAAACGGAGGTCGTTCCTTTTTCAAAAGCGGACTTTACCTGTTTGGTTTCTTTAGCCACGTCTAATGCCCAGCCATAACCTTGTCCTTTAACTGAAATGACTGAACCTGAATGGGTTTTAAATTTAAAATTTTTATCTAATGTGGATTGAGACTCATTTATTTCTTCGATTTTCTTTTTAAGATCACCTTTGTCAATCTTAACCTCCATGTCTTTTGAAACCGTAGCATTTTTTATTAATTCGCTGCCTTTTAAAGAATAAACCTTGTCCTGGACTTTGTACTCAACGGTTTGTTGAAGAAGATCCTGCAGCTTTTTCTCTTCATTTTTGACAATCTGACTGTCTTCTTTAATTGGCTGGATGTATACAGGGCTCAAATGGATTTCACTAGTATATCCATGCTTATCGAAGTCTTTTAAAAGACTGGCAACATCATACTGCTCACCATTCTTACTTTTTGAAATGATGACTGTACCTTCTTTCAAAATGGCCTTTGCATCTTTAGGCGGAGTTAAGTTCTTATTCATTTTTACAAGCTTCTCTTCAACTTGTTTCTTCATTTCTTGGCTTCGATACTGATCGATGTTACTCGGCAATAAGGAATATTCTTTCACCTTTGAAGAGGGAAAAATTGACCATTGGCTTTTTAATAACTTTTTAACACCTGGCAGATCTTCCTCTGTAAATTCCATCTTCGTATCTTTTCCATCTAAAATTTGTTGTTGTCCAACGTAGACCTTATTTGTTAAGACAGACGATTTTAATTTATTGAGTGCTTCATCAGGAGTTAATCCTCCGACATTTGTGCCATTAATTTCAATATGTGAATTAAAGTAATTTGCCTGATAATAGCTGATTGCCGCAAATATGATTGCGATGATAACGATTATACCGGTTGTGATAAATTTCCAGTTCTTATACCATTTCGTTGATTTCGACTGGCGTTGACCTATTTCTCCTACTGATTCTTTTGCCACATTTTCCACAATTATTCCCCCCAAATTACCTAACAACCCAGCTTTCGACGTCCTTCGACTTTTAAGCCTTTGGTTCTGCATCCAAACTTCAATATATTATATTATACTTAAATTTTAATACTATTCTACTAGATTTTATAGTGTGAACTTTGTCACATTTTGTCTAAGAGTGAAATTTTATATGTATTTCCCGCAAAGCCGGTAAATAAAACAAAAAAATGGACAGAAGCTGATTAAATGCAACAATAATCAGCTTCTTTCATGGATGTGTATTAAGCATTAAAAATTCCCGTCATAGCTCAACATAATGGCTGATTTCACTCCATCGAGGGCAGAGATATTATTATTAAATACCAACCTTAAACAATCCTTAAGAAAAAAATTTTGAAGATTTGTGAATTCATGTTTCTTCTATTAAAAGCAAAGAATTTGTATTAAAGCACTGGCCCTGGAGGATGCCCAGACGGCGGCGGGGGCAACCGTGCTGATATGTTCTCCAATCTCGATGAAGATACGAAAGCAAAGGCCGAGGATATCATGGAAAAAGAACGAGCAGGTACGATTACAAGAGAAGAGGCCCAAACTCAACTAAAAAAATTGGGCTTTTTCAGCGGGTACATGCCCCCCAGCAATAGTCCGAATCTAAACACAGTGTCCTGGGGAGCGAGTGTGGAATATAGCATTAGGCGGAGGACGGTTTTAGAAAAAGCGGAATAGTGGAAAGAAAGTCAACTAACCATGAATAAAACTAATAACAAACAGCCCATCAGGAATCTGAAGGGTTGTTTAATTTATTAGGGAATGATAATCCGAACTAATGACAGCAATATAGAAACTATATTCAACAAAGAATTGAATAGGTAGATCCAACGAACGAGAAAAATACCCACCACATATTGGTCGATAAATTTACACTTTACCCATAATTAAAATATTTAAAATATTTAAAAATGTAATTGTTTTTTTTGTGGTGTTTATGCTACTATTACCTTAATGGTGAACATGTTCATAAAATTAACAAGTTCATAACTTGTGAACTATTTAGGAGGCGAATAGAAATCGAGGGGGCTAATTTTTAGGAATATTGATAATCCAATCCAAAACTTTAATACACGACGAGTGTTAAGTAAGTAATCGCTTACTCGTTGATTAACTAATTGATCAAGTACTATTGAATGGAGTGAACAATATGACAGTTCAAACAGAAATCAAAACGTACCTTAATTACATTAACGGAGAATGGATTTCTTCCTCTTCACAAGTGGTAGGTGAGAGTATAAACCCAGCCAATAAAAATGAAATAGTAGGTTATGTTCAGGAATCTTCCAAAGCGGATTTGGATCAAACGGTATATGCGGCAAAGGAAGCTCAAAGACATTGGAGAAAATTAGCTGGCCCATCTAGAGGAGAATTTCTAAATAGAGCTGCCGATATTTTGGAAAGGCGTATAGATGAAGTCGCAGAAACAATGACCCGAGAAATGGGGAAAACCTTTCCTGAAGCGAAGGGGGAGACTGCTCGCGGGGTGGCCATTCTTCGTTATTATGCGGGTGAAGGGATGCGAAAAATCGGAGATGTTATTCCGTCCACCGATAAAGATGCGTTAATGTTTACTACCCGTATACCTCTTGGGGTCGTGGGAGTTATTACGCCTTGGAATTTCCCAGTGGCCATTCCAATTTGGAAAATAGCCCCTGCCTTAGTGTACGGAAATGCGGTTGTACTTAAACCAGCTTCAGAGACAGCCATTACTGCTGCAAAAGTAATTGAATGTTTCCACGAAGCAGGTTTTCCAGCTGGGGTGATTAATATGATCACCGGTCGTGGTTCAGTAATTGGAGAGGGAATTATTAATCATCCTGATATTAATGGAATCACATTTACCGGATCTGATCATATTGGTAAACAAGTTGGACAAGGTGCCCTTGCAAGGGGAGCAAAATACCAACTGGAAATGGGTGGGAAAAATCCGGTAATTGTAGCATCCGATGCGGATTTGGATTTGGCTGTAGAAGCAACGATTAGCGGTGGGCTACGTTCTACTGGACAAAAATGTACGGCAACAAGCCGTGTCATTGTGCAAAGTGATGTCTATGATAAATTCAAACAAAAATTACTAGAAAAAGTAAGCGCTTTAAAGGTTGGCGATGGTCTACATAACGATACTTGGATGGGGCCTTGCGCCAATGAAAGTCAATTGTATACTGTTTTGTCCTACATCGAAAAAGGACTTTCCGAAGGAGCCTCTCTCCTTTATGGCGGACAGAGGATCGAAGTAGACGGACATGATAATGGTTTTTTTGTACAACCAACCATATTTGAAAATGTCCAATCATCTATGACAATTGCACAAGAGGAAATCTTCGGGCCTGTTTTAGTACTAATTAAAGTTGAAACAATGGAAGAAGCATTAGCTGTTGCAAATGATGTTCAATATGGACTTAGCGCTTCAATATTTACAACTAATATTGGACATATGCTCTCGTTCATTAACGAAATTGAGGCAGGGCTTGTTAGGATCAATGCGGAAAGTGCAGGGGTTGAACTGCAGGCTCCATTTGGAGGCATGAAGCAATCGAGTTCCCATTCCCGTGAACAGGGGCAGGCAGCTATTGAATTCTTTACATCAATTAAAACAGTATTTGTGAAACCCTAAAACCATTCACTATTGTTAGTCGAAAAAATTCTGTGCTGATAACTAAGGTTGACTTAGAAATATTCATGATACTTCCGTGATGTCTGGAGTCTTTTGCTAGCTTTATTTATTTCCGCTTAGGCTCCAGAAACTATGGGGCTATCTCAGAAAGAGACCAGCTCGATTGGAAAACAGAAGCAAAAAATTAGCAAGGATGTAAACATTCGTTAAAATGAAAGTGTTTTCGGATGATCTGGAGAGTTGGAATATGCCTATTTCATAAAAAGGTGAGAGATTAATCCATGAATAGCAAGCCTTTATTGGGAAGTTTATGCTTATTTACTGCTGCGTGTTTATGGGGAGGCATGTATGTAGTAGGAAAATTTGTTCTAAATTATATACCGGCTTTTACATTATTATGGACCCGATATGCGCTGGCTTTTATCATTTTATTGGTTGTTTTTCTGTTTACAAAAAAAGAAAAGATTCGTCGCTCAGATTGGGGTTTGCTTGTTTTTCTAGGTTTTATAGGCTATTTTTTGGCAAATGGATTGGCTTTCGTAGGCACTCATCTATCCACCGCTCATATGGCAAGCCTAATTGCTTCTATTGCTCCACTGTTCACCGTAGTTATTGCCGCTTGGGTTTTGAAAGAGTCTTTGTCGAAGAAAAAAGTAGT
Organism: Bacillus sp. AFS073361; assembly: GCF_002567005.1. GTDB lineage: Bacteria > Bacillota > Bacilli > Bacillales > Cytobacillaceae > Neobacillus. Next base: position 525,237 of record NZ_NUZU01000039.1, on the reverse strand, counting down.
GTCAATCATTATTACGTTTTGTGGGGTATCACTTGTGATTGGAATGGATCCTGATGGGGTCCTACACATGTCGGGGAATCTTATACTTCTTTTAGGAACCCTAAACTGGGGAATATATTGTGTCTATGTTAAAAGAGCAATGTTGAAATATTCAGCTCTTTTGGTTACAATCTCTGGCTTAGGTTCAGCGTTAATAATGACAACTCCTTTGATGCTTTGGGAATCCAATAGACATACTTTTGAGCTTTTTCAAAACAAATCCATTTGGATGGGCACGCTTTATATTGGTGTAGTGGCGACAGCTTGTGCTTTTTACCTTTGGAATAAAGGAATTGAATTAATAGAAGCTGGAACCGGTGCGATGTTCCAATTTTTTACACCTGTTGTAGGGATCCTTTTAGGTTGGATTTATTTAGGTGAATCCTTAGATGTGAAATTTTTCATTGGTGGAACCCTTATTATATTTGGTACGGTGATACCCTTTGTAAAGAACAAAAATATGGATGCCTTTGTTAATATTCCGTCTGAGAATCAGAAAACATAAAAATATCAGGTCTAGTACTAATCTGAGAAGAAATCTATTGGATTGGATTTAAAATTACTTATCAATATCTGGACTTTTACTATTTTAATTACCTTCCAAAAAATATAGAAGGAGTGTTTTATAAATGCAAGTGAGCTTAAAGGAACAGGAAGAACTCAAGAAAAATACAAGAACTATAATTGACTGCGATGTGCACCCATACTTGGATAATTTCGATGAACTCATTCCGTATATGGAAGAAGGGGTTCAAAGACATATGAATTTAGGGAAATTTGAGAAAAATATGCTGTCCAACATGAACGCGGGATCCTTTACTTTTCCGAAAGCAAGGTACGCTAATCCTAACCATGTTCTTCGTTTAGATGCAATTACTCCACAGGGGGGGATTCCCGGTTCTGAACCCGATTTCGTTGTGAAGGATTTATTTGATCGCCATAATCACAAATATGGAATCTTAAATATTGGCCATGGAACAATGGCAGGTTATCACAATGTAGAAATTGCAGCAGGTTACACATCTGCATCCAATGATTGGCTATATAATCGATGGGTAGAAAGTGATTCGCGCTTTAAAATGACGATGTCTGCTACTCCGGTTGCCCCAGATTTGGCTATAAAGGAAATTCAACGTATTGGGCACAAACCTGGGATTGTAGGCATTAACCTTCAGTGTATCAACATCCCATTAGGGAAACGCCATTTTTGGCCGCTTTATGAAGTAGCACAAGAATATAACCTTCCAATTGTTTTACATCCTGACTGTGAAGGGACATCGGAGTATTCTCCCCCTGGTGCGGTCGGACCGGCTTCGACCTATGCAGAGTGGCATACTACCTTATCTCTCATAGCCCAAAGACAAATTATGAGTCTCGCTTGTGAAGGAGTATTTGAGAAATTTCCAAATCTAAAATTTAATTTTATCGAATATGGATTTTCTTGGATGCCATCCCTTATGTGGAGATTAGATAAAAATTGGAAAGCTCTTCGAAGTGAAATTCCTTGGGTTAAGGAACTACCAAGCGAGTATATCCGAAGAAATGTCCGTTTAGGTACTCAACCAATTGAAGAGACATTCCGTCCAAAAGACATTGTAGATTTGATTTGTATGGCGAAAATGGAAGATATGCTTTTATTTGCAAGTGATTACCCACATTGGGATGGTGATGAAAGTGACCGGGCATTCTTACATTTTCCAGAAGAGTTAAAGCACAAAATTTTTTATGAAAATGCAAAAAATTCTTACAGGCTGTAAAAGAGTATGTGGGGAGGCAAAATAATGGAGACAATGAAAGAAAGCAAGTTAAATAGAGTCATCGTTTGTTCTACTGAGGATTTAAAGGCAGGGGAACGAATATTAGTCGAGATAGATGGAATAGAAATTGCGATGGTCAATGTTAATGGGCAACTATATGCCTTCCGAAACCGTTGTCCCCATCAAGGTGTGGAGATGATTTACGGGTCTATCAGTGGAGCAATGCTTCCTTCGAATCCTGGTGAATTTATTTACGGTTGCGATAATCAAATTGTTAGATGTCCTTTACACGGTTGGGAGTTTGATATGAACACAGGTAAGTCTTTGTTTAATCCGGATAAGGTTTCAATCGGAAGCTACGAAATTCAAGAAGATCAAGGATCTATCGTATTAATGCTTAAAAGAGAACCAAAAAGCATCAGCCTAAAAAATTTCCGTTGTTCACACTAAATTTTTTAGGCTGATACCTAACCAATATTTATTATACATCAATACAAAATTGAACTCAAACAAGTTGAGGAGGAACAGAAATGACAAATACAGTAAAAAGCTTAGTAACCTTGCTGAAGGCGGATGAAATTGAATTCAGCCCATTAGGTCTTGATGCAGAAGTACAGGAAATGGCATTGGCTGTAAATCCATTATCCACAACGATGGGTGGGGGTATTTGCCGAATGAAGGAATGCAACTTCGATTGGCAGATTAAATATGATGAAGTCATTTTCGTTCAATCAGGCAGCATGTACATTGGCCATAACGGAGAAAAGATTGAAGCAAAGCAAGGCGATATTTATTTCATGAAAGAAGGAGCCGTTATTACTTATGGGACAGATGAAGAAGTGGAATTCGTTTTTTCAACCTATCCTGTGAATTGGAAAGAAGTAAAGCAAGATGTTCATTATGAGAATAATGGTAAGAGCTTGGTTACCTTAATCAAAGAATCAGAAATTAAGTTCAATTCACTTGGAATTGAAGCGGAGGTACAAGAAATTGCCCCTGTCATCAATCCAATCTCTACTACACTTGGTGGTGGGGTTTGCCGCATGAAAAATGGTAACTTCGACTGGCAAATTAAATATGATGAAATGATCTATGTCTCCAAAGGCAGCATGTACATTACTCATAATGGAGAAAAGATTGAAGCGAATCAGGGTGACATTTACTTTATGAAAGACGGAGCGGAAATTACCTATGGGACAGATGAAGAAGTAGAATTTTACTTTACTTTATATCCTGTCAACTGGAGATTATTGAAGTAATAGATTCCAAGATTGCCTGATATATTCGAAAGACTATATCAGGCAATAAAATAAGTGAGGTGGAAGACTAAGATGGAGTCTAACGTATTTTGCTATCTCCCTGTTAAAAACGGGTCATCGTTTACGAAGGAAACATGGGGAATGATAGAATGGGCAAAAAAAATCCCTAATGAAAAGACAAAAATGATAGCGATTATCGTGCATACTGGCATTCAACCCGATGAACTGAAACGGCTTCCCTTTGATGAAGTGTACCATGTCAAATTAGATATAAAAAAATGGAAAACAGCAGATTACCATATTCAAGCTTTTAGGAAAATTAGAGCATTTATAAGTGATCAAAAAGGAATATATTTATTTTCTTCTCATCCACTGTATCACGAAATTGCTGTACGAGCCTCTACGCGGTATGAGGGATCTATCATTACGAATGCAATAGAGGTGACTTGGGATAAAGCCGAGGCCTTATCGTTACTTGCTAAACGGGAAATTTATAAGGAAAAAGCACATGAATTTGTTACTTTTTTAGATGAAAAACAGCAATACTTGACATTGGAGAATTCCATCTTGTACGGAACGGAGCAGTATGGAGAGCCAAACTTCGTGCAGGAGATTGATATAGAAGCACATATCCTCAGCCCAATTCAGTTTCTTTTGGAGGAACAGGTAGATTGGAAAGAGTTGAAAATAACGGAAGCTAGAGTAGTAATTGGAATTGGACGTGGCGTGTACAACGGAAATGCCATTGACCCCATTTTACAATTGGCTGAGATTTTGAATGCACCCATTGGAGGCAGTAAAGTCGCCGATGAATTAGGATTAATTCCACGAGAAAAGCGTATTGGGGCTAGTGGTTCGACGATTGATTCTGATATTTACATTGCGATTGGAATTTCGGGCTCTTCCCAGCATCTTGAAGGGATTAAAGGAGTAAAAAATGTTATTGCGATTAACAATGATCCATCTGCCGCAATTTTTCAGCGCTGTGACATTGGAATTGTTGGTGATTACGAAGAAGTCGTACCAAGACTTATAGAATCTCTTCAAGCTGAAAGGCAGGGTGAAGTCAATGTTAAACATTTGCATATTGGTTAAACCTGTAATGGACTCCAATTCAATTCAATGGGATTATCAAAAGCAGCGATTTTCCTTTATAAGTAATACTTTTAATACAGCTGATCTTCATGCCCTGCAGTGGGCGTGTGATTATAAAAAGAATTATGGTGCGGTAATCACTGTTTTGTTGGCGGCCGATCCAGATATGAGTGTCGATGAGAATAGCCTACTTAAATATAATTTAGATGAATGTCTAATCATTCGGCAGCCCGGTTTACGTGAAAGTCGCAATGAAGCAGCGAGAATACTGGCTAGTGAATTAAAAGGCAGAACTAGTTTTTTTGATGTGATTTTAAGCGGCTCTGTAAGCGAAGATGAGAATTTAGGAGTCACACCTTTTATGATAGCTGAATCGTTGGAAATTCCATCCATAACCAATATCCAGCATATTGAAGTCATAGACGATCGCGTCTGGAGAGTAAAACGAGGCGAAGGAAGAGGTATCGTCCAAACTTATGAAGTTCGGTTGCCGGCTTTAATCGGGGTGGTCAGCTCATTAGGTAGAAAACGCTATATCCCTCGTTACTCCCGTTCCATGCCAAACCAAAAGAAAGTGCGGCAGCGGATACAAAAAGGTCCATCGAATCATTCAAAGGTTAAAGTCATAAAGGTGTCTGAACCAAAGCCGAATATACGTTATTTTGGTATTCCGGATGACCATTTAACTCCAGAGCTTCGTCTTCTTCAAATTATGGGGCTTAATCGTGAGATGTCTGAAAATACCGGGGAAAAAGTGGCTTCCGAAATTACTGATCGAAACATTCATTTTATTTCACAGAAGTTACAAAAATGGTTAAAGGAGGAGTAAATGATGCAGACCGTGCAAAGGGACACCTTTTGGGCAATTTCCTCTGATTACAAGATTATGCTTTATGTTCTAGCAGCTATCGCAATGGGCTTTTTCATTTATGGCTTTTATCGGCGGTATCGTTTATGGAAAAAGGGAGTCAAAGAGAAAATAAGCTGGGATGATGTGAAAACCAATTTTGATTACTTCTTTAAAATGGTTGTTGATCAAAAAAAGATAAAAAGAGACCGATTGTTTGGCTTTATGCACCGTTTTACAAGCTACGGGTTTGTGATCTTATTCATCGGTACCGTTCTTGTTGTCATTGATTATGATTTTAAAATTCCGTTGCTTCGAGGAAATTTTTATCGTCTCTATGAATTGGTTTTAGATGTTTTTGGTGTTCTGTTCCTTATCGGTTTATTGTTAGCTATGGTGGTTAGAGCTAGAAAGAAACGCCCGAGGTTGAGAAACGGTTTGGCTGATCAAGCTTTCCTTCTGCTATTATTTTTGATTGGTATTGGCGGATATATAATGGAAGGAATTCGACTTGCTGAGACGCAGGTGTCCCATTCTGTTTGGTCACCTGTAGGTTATGGGCTGTCGGTTTTATTTCAGGATCATTTGCTCTTCAGTTTGAAATATTATCCGATTTGGTGGCTAAGCCATGCTCTTTTAGCATTTATCCTAGTGGCTATCATTCCTTATACTAAATTATTTCATGTAATTACGGCTCCAATCAACATTCTTTTTCAGCCTGTGAAACGTACGGGGAAAGTTGGCACTCCTTATAACTTAATGGATATGACAGAAGCGCAGCGATATGAATCTATAAGAATACAAGGTGTTAATACCATTACCGATTTTACGAACTGGCAACTGTTCAGTACCGATGCATGTACAGAATGCGGTCGGTGTGACAGCCAATGCCCAGCCCATAACAGCGGCAAACCGCTGGCACCTCGTTCTATTGTAACGAAAATTCGAGATAATATGCATACAGACCTAGAGGTTGCTGCGTTCATTGCGCCAGAAGAGTTGCAATCTTGTACAACCTGTAGTGCTTGTGTCGAAGCGTGTCCGGTTTCCATCAATCATGTTGATTTAATTTTATCCATGCGCCGGGGACTTATACAGAGTCAAGTAATCGAAGAAGAAGCAGAGAACACTTTAATTAAATTAGAAGAACAGCATAATGTTTTCGGAAAACCCTGGTCCGAACGGGGGGACTGGAGTAGAGGACTCAATGTTCCAGTTTTAGAAACGAATAAAAACAACAAAGAGAATCAGAAAGAGGGGGCTTAACGATGGAAGTATTATTTTGGGTAGGGTGTGCCGCGGCTTATGATCCAAAACTCCAAGGTATCGCTCGAGCATTTAGTGAAATTATGAAAAAAGCCAGTGTGGATTATGCGATTTTAGGAACAAAGGAACGTTGTACAGGGGATATCGCACGCCGAATGGGGGATGAAAACTTATTTCAGGAATTGGCTCAGCACAATATCAAAACACTCAAAGAGCATGAAGTGAAATCTATTGTCACCACTTGTCCTCACTGTTTTAATATGTTCCAAAATGAATATCCTGCCCTTGGCGGTAATTTTGAGGTCACGCATTATACCACATATATTTATAATCTCATCCGGAGCGGACGTTTAAAAATTCCTGAAAAACAAGAACGGGAAATTGTGACATACCATGATCCTTGCTACTTAGGACGTCAAAATGGAATCTTTGAAGCACCGAGGGATATTTTAGAAATGCTAGGCTATGAGATTGTCGAAATGGAACGATCGAAGGAACAATCTTTCTGTTGTGGAGCGGGTGGCGGAGCGATGTTTGAGACCGTCAAACGCGGGGAGAAAATTAATTCTCTTCGGGGAGAAGAAGCTGTCAAAACGGGTGCTTGCACAACGATGACTGCTTGCCCGTTTTGCCTTGTCATGATGGAAGAGGCAATTGATTCCCTGAATCAGACAAAAGGTACAAATATGGCTACAAGGGATATTGCTGAAGTGGTGAATTCATTGGTATAAAGTGGAAGTTGATGGTGAAGGGGAGGCAGAGAACGTGACAACATTCAAATATTTGTTTACACCAAAGAAAATTGGCTCTATTTGGATTAAAAATAGGATATTAAGTACTGGTCATATGACTTCCTATGTGGAAAATGGAATTCCTACGGACCGCTTAATTGCTTATCATAAAGAAAGAGCAAAAGGGGGAGCGGGATTAATTATCGTAGAAGCGAACGCTGTCCATCCAACTGCCTTTTTTACAGCGGATACAATCTGTGCGTTTAAAGATGAAGTTATTCCGTATTATAAAAAACTGGCAGAGGCAGTTCACCAGTACGATACGAAAATGTTTGTACAGCTCTTTCATCCAGGAAGAGAGGTGTTCCCTTCAGGAACATCGGTAGCGGTAGCACCATCTGCTGTTCCGGCAGATCGCTTTCGTATTATTCCAAAAGAGCTCGAGCGAGAAGAAATCAAAGACATTATTAAAGGATATGCAGATACAGCAGTAAGGGTAAAGACAGGAGGACTAGATGGTGTAGAGATTGTCGCTTCTCATGGCTATTTGCCAAGCCAATTTTGGTCACCCCGTTTGAACTTGAGAAAAGATGAGTATGGTGGGCAAACTATCGAAAATCGGCTGCGTTTCCTAAAAGAAATTGTGGAAACTGTTCGTGAGAAAGTCGGATCAGACTTTGTTGTCGGATTGCGGCTCAGTGTTGATGATTTAGAAGATGAAGGGGCAGAGTATGGAGAAATACAAGAAATTTTGCAGTATATCGATAAACATATTGGAGGCCTTGATTATTTCAATTTAACCGGAGGTAGCTCGGCTACTTATGCCAGTTCAGCCTTTATTGTGCCTCCTGCACCAGTCCCGCCTGCTCATTTTGCTTCTCATGCAGCTAAAATCCGTGAGCAAGTATCCGTACCAATTTTTGTTGCGGGCCGAATTAATGATCCAGTTATTGCAGAGAATGTACTTGCTAATGGACAAGCCGATATGGTTGGTATGACGCGGGCCATGATTTGCGACCCACACATGCCTAATAAGGCTTTCCGTGGAGAATTAGAACGCATTCGGGTTTGTATTGGCTGTAATCAGGCTTGTATTGGGCATATGCAATTAGATATTCCAATTAGCTGTCTGCAAAATCCTGTTACCGGGCGGGAGCTTCAATACGCTGAAATGCCGAAAGCGGAGAAAATGAAACATGTCGTGGTGGTAGGTGGAGGGCCTGCTGGAATGAAAGCAGCAGTAATTGCTGCAGAACGTGGTCATCAAGTGACACTGTTGGAGAAGAGCGATGAATTGGGCGGACAAGTCAAAATGGCCCGTAAAATTCCAGGTAGAGAAGAATTTGGGGAACTAGTATCCAATTTGAAGCGTGATTTGGATCACTACCGTGTTCAAGTCCGTTTAAATACGGAAGTAACAAAAGAAATGGTTCTCGATATGAAGCCGGATGAGGTCATCATTGCGACAGGCGCTAATCCGTATATCCCACATGTGAAAGGGATGGATTTTCCACATGTTGTAACTGCCTGGGATATTCTAACACGTCGCAAGGAAGCTGGAAAAAAAGTAGTGGTTGCCGATTGGAAAGGGGATATGACAGGGGTTGGAGTTGCTCTCTATTTAAAGGAGTTAGGCTGTGATGTAGAATTAATTACTTCTTGTTATCAAGTGGGACACTCTATTCAGGAGAAAGTTAGAACATTTACTTTAACCCAGATGTTCTTAAAGGAAATTGAGATGACTTCGCAATACAAGCTATCCGGAGTCGATACAACTTCGGTTTCTTTTTCCAATATTTATACGGGACAAGAACTCCAACGTGATAACATTGATACGGTTGTCTTAGCCTATGGTCTTCTTCAAGAGAATGACCTTTATCATCAACTAAAAGAACATATACCTAATCTACACCGGATTGGTGACAGTCTTATTCCGCGAACCGTAGAAGAAGCCATTCTTGAAGGGTTGGAGTTGGCAGCCAGTTTGTAGGGGAATATGGAGAGGGGAAAAAAAGAAGGCAGGACGTAACGATATTGTCAAAATATCGTTTACTACTGGCTTCTATTTATTTTTAACATTTTAAGTGGTTACTAATCATATTAATAGATCAAAAGTTGAAAGGGTTTAGAGATAATTTAGATGGATATTATTTACCCAATATTAAAATAAGAATATTGTTAGTCCCGTAAATAGGGTTCTGAAAATCCTTGCCCAAGAGCAGTTTCGTAGTCTTAAAAGAAACAATTATTTCATCTCCTTTCAGAGATTTAATTTGAGGGGGAGGAACAAAAAATATTACTTCCTAATCGGTTAATAAGTGATGTCGATCAAGTCACGACTAATTCTACGTGCGTTCAACCTAACTAAATGGAGGACTTCTTCAACGAAGATATTGTGGAAATTTGAAAAGTATAGATTCCCAAATTAGAAAGACGGCCAAAGGAAAATGCCTTAGATAGACATTTTCGTTGGGTCGTCTTTGATAATAGGATGAGAAGAAATTCTTTCTATTCTTTTGAAGGTCATTTCCTCAGAAGTTTTATACACATTTGGTTCGCCTATTTTTTGATAGAGGGGGAGTCTGATAGAGAAACAAGTCCCTTTTTGAGGCTCGCTTGTCAAGTTGATACTTCCGTTCATTCCTTTTATAATACTAAAGGAAACTATCATCCCTAGACCTGTTCCTTTTTCCTTTGTAGTAAAATAAGGCTCACCGAGACGGTTAATTTGTTCTTGTGTCATGCCTTTTCTAGAATCATAAATATCGATTTGTAAATCCTGATGATAAAGATGTAAAAGGATTTGCAATTGTCACCATTCGACATTGCTTCTATTCCATTTGGATATCTATTTAGCAGACAATCAATTAAATTTAAGATTACAATTTATTTAAAAACATATTCATAATATGTATATGTTCATATTATTGCAATAGACTTAATATGCATATTACCAAATGAAAAAGCATCTTATCGTATATAATATTATTTAAATATAATTGAAATGATTGTATAAATATTGTACGTTTAAAGAGTGAAAATTTTAAATTTAAGCGATTAGCTGTTTGAGGCTTGTAAAAGTTGATGGTGAGCGAGGGGATTTTATGAAACGCAAAGAAATACAGATGAACCGCATGTGGAAATATTTTGTAGATGCAACAGCTCAGATAATTGAAGAAGAAGGCTTGGAAAACGTTACAGCAAGAAAAATTGCGGAAATTGCTGGTTATACAAGTTCTACTATTTATAACTATTTTGAAGAACTTTCCCATTTAATTTTTTTCGCTTCAATGAGATATCTTAATTCGTATATTAAAGAACTTGATTTTTACATGACCACAGGGAAGAACTCGGTCGAAAAATATTTATTAAGTTGGGAATGTTTTTGTAACCACTCTTTTAACAAACCACACATTTATAACGCTATTTTCAATGCAGATTTGGGTAGCAAACCAGAGGAACTACTAGAACGTTATTTCGAAGCTTATCAAAACGATTTAACAGGACTATCTGATGAAATAAAACCTTTAATTTTTGAACATAATATTACGAAAAGAAGTAAAGCAGTATTGCAAAATGCTGTGGAAGAAGGTTATCTAGATAATGAAGTGTGTGAAGAAATTATTAATATGACTATATTAATATGGCGCGGGATGCTAACAACAGTTTTAAATAATCGCCGAGATTTTAAGCCTGAAGAAGCTGTAGCAGATACGATGCGATATGTCAGAAAGATAACGATGAATTCTTTAATAAAACCCTTAGAGTTATAATTGACTATTAAATAAGTTTTGTTTAGAAAATAGGGAAAAGTTTATTAGCTTTATAGAGGGATAACCACCGATGGAAATCAGGTGAGATAAAACTGTTAAGTCAATGGAGGAAGTCTGTTTATTAATGAAGAAATAAAATTGCTAATAATAGTGGAAATTTTATGCAATAATAGACATTTATAGCTGTAGAATCTCGTCAAAGTAGGTTAGAGGGACCCTTACACGGCCACCTCCTCAATAAACCTTAATGAATCAGACTAACGCTTTACTGTAATTATTTAAAGTTAGTTATAATAGATTAAGGTACACTTTAGTTTTAAGATTTTTAATAAAGCAGGTTATTTTTCTTCAACTAGTGTTAATAGACGCTTTTTTATCTCTTCAACATTTACATTTTTTTGAAACACCCGTTTCCATTGCAGCTTCAGCAACAGCTGATGCTAATTGGGCAAATACACGGCGTTCAAATGGATTGGGAATTACATAATTGGGATTAAGTACATCGTGTGATTAATCCGGCAATCGCATACACAGATGCCAACTTCATTTCTTCATTGATTTCTTTTGCATGAACATCTAAAGCACTACGTAAAATTCCAGGGGATTCCAAAATATTATTGATTTGAATCGGTAATCAGATCGCCTTGTTCCAACAACTAGTGCTCTGGCTTCTTTTGCATTTTCTGGCATGATTTCTGGTACTGGATTAGCCATGGCAAAAATAATCGGATCAAGGTTCATGGAACGAACCATGTCTTTTGTTCCTAAACCAGCCGCTGATACGCCAATAAATACATCCGCTAGTGTCCCGTGTTTTTGTTTTTTATTGGTGATGCGGGCCATTTCTACCTTGAATGGATTCATCCAGACTGGACGTCCATCATATATAATCCCACTTGTATCAAAAATGATGACATCCTTTACCCCCATATGAAGTAAGAGCTTTACAATCGCTACACCTGCGCACCGTTTGATACGACACGTATATCTTCAATGTTTTTGTCAGCAAGTTTAAGAGCATTGATTTATCCGGCAGCAGTTACAATAGCTGTTACATGTTGATCATCATGGAAAATGGGAATATAATTAATGTATTTTTCATCCCTATTTTGAACAAAGTTACTAAAACTATGAGTATAAACTGTTATTCATTTAAAAGAAGGAAACTAGTTGGTTAATGCATCGGGTAAATTTTTAGTATCTCTTTTAACTTTAGGTTATGACTATCGATGCATTTGGAGCGCTAATAGAAATAGTGTGACGCGTAGTCGATCCTGCATTTGAATTGGGGCTAAGCATACGAAGGGCATCAGATAAATTAATTCGACGGTAAGTCTCTGTAACTTGGTCATTTACAGCGAGTCTTTCACGTACCTCAAGCATATGCTCAAGCTCCTCTTCAAGAAGTTCCTTCGACAACCTTAGCGTGTTGAGAACATAATTTTCTACTACTCTATTACTCGTTACACTCACGTCAGCTTTGTCGACACGACCAATCGCAGAATAGGCAATGGTACTAAGAATCCGGCTTTCAGCACTACTGATTGTCTCACGCAGGAACGTGGCCGATAATGGAGGGGAATCTTCGACAATTAAACGAGTTATAGCACGATCATTAATTACCTCTAAGATTTGCTCTGGGTCATCCTCCACCACAACCTCTCGATGCGGGGGCCACACATCCATGTCTGCGTGGTTGCCATGACTCTTTCCAACATGGAATATAAAGCACTCTGGATAAATTCGTACCTTTCCTATTTCATTTCCAAGATTTAATCTATATGAATCATAGAAGTGTGTTATCGTCGCCATCAACAGTCCGCTGGCGCCTGTCGCTCCACCGGGGCTACGAACTACAATGCCTATGCGATCCTGATTATGCAACCCGGGGAAAATGTCTTCTAAGGAGGCTAAATAGCCGTCAAGGGTGAATGAGAAATTGTCAGAGCTTATAATTTTCGTAGTGTGCATAGTTCCCTCTCCATTCAAAAATATTTAATCAGCAATTATTCAATCGACTAGAAAGCGATTACAAACTAACTTTTTTGTAATGGATAATAAATTCGAAAGAATGCTCTTCCTAAATGATAAAGTCCAATTAAAACCTTCGCTTCCTATCGTCCTGCCTAAATCCGTTTCACCAAAAAAATGAATATGTTTTTAATATGAACATGTTCATATTTAGGAATATATTAACATATGTGATTTTTAAACACAATAATACTTTGAAATATTTTCCGTTCCCACGCACTACGTTTGCACCATTCTATACGATCAGTCAAAGTAAAAAAAACCTTTTAGTCATCGAAACTAGACTAAAAGGTTAATAATATGAAATACTTTCCAACTTAAACTGAACAAACTGAGATAAAACTCAAGATAATTCTAAAGGTTTTTTTAAAGCATTCATTGTTATCTTCCTGACATATCTCATCGTTTCCGCTGCAGCTTCTTCTGGATTATAATCTCTGCGCTTATTTAAGACAGTTGTTAACATTCCGCGCCATATTAAGATAGTCATATTATTTATTTCTTCACTATCATCACTATCTAGATATCCCTCTTCAACAGCTTTTTGCAAAACCGCTTTACTTCTTTTTGAAATGTTATGTTCAAAAATTAAGGGCTTTACTTCATCAGATACTCCTGTTAAATCATTTTGATAAGCTTCGAAATAATTATTTAGTAATTCTTCTGGTTTGCTTCCCAAATCTGCATTAAAAATTGCGTTATAAATGTGCGGATTGTTAAATGAGTGGTTACAAAAACATTCCCAACTTAATAAATATTTTTCTACCGAGTTCTTTCCTGTTGTCATGTAAAAAGATAATTCTTTAATATATGGATTAAGAAATCTCATCGAAGCGAAAAAAATTAGATGGGACAGTTCATCAAAATAGTTATATACAGTTGAAGCTGTATACCCTGCAATATCCGCAATCTTTCTTATCGTAACGTTTTCCAAGCCTTCTTCTTCAATTATTTGAGCTGTTGCATCTACAAAATATTTCCACATACGATTCATCTGTATCTCTTTGCGTTTCATAAAATCCCCCTCCATCATCAACCTTTTACAAGAATCAAACAAGTAACCGCTTTATTTTAAACGTAAAATACTTATAAAATCCCTTTAATAATATTTAAAACGGTAAGGGCCCAGTACGTCTAGTTTAAACTGAGCAGAATAGTTTGTATAGGTTTTTAGAAGACCTTCTTCATCATGATATTGATACTGTAGAACCTATTTTTTAATGTATTATGGGTTTTTCCATAGATTTCACTTAGATATTATAGCCACCGTCATTATTTATATATTTTTGTACAACTTATAATTCTTCCTTTTCCATTTTACTCCACATCTCGCAATGAAAAATAGAAAAAAAAATAAATTCCAAATTTTCAGTTTACACTCTCTATTTTTTGTACTATTATTAATTACATGTTCATTTGGTGAACATGTTCATATTGAGAATTTGTTTTTTAAAACTAGTTAAAAAAAAGGAGGGGATTATGAAGAATTTGATTTGCTGTTTTTATAAGTTTGTTTATTGATGAAAAGGATTAAGAAGATTCAAATGAGAAATCTATTACCAAAAAATTTTTTTCTTTAGTTTTCACTATTCGCAACGTGCAAATGAGGCAAATCCATATTTATTGCAAAGGCTTTACCTTTATTAAAATCATATATCCAATCTGCGGAAATTCAGCAGCAATGGGTACTTGTAGTGAAAATTAAAGGTAGTAAGGTCTTTTATTTGGGTTAGGTCTTAAATCACATTGACGTCGAACCTAATAATCCAATACATTAATTAGATTGAGCAAAAACCGGAAATCAACGAAATTAATCTATAGATTGTAAACAAACGATGAGGAAAAACATTTTTAATCAATTTATGGATCAGATTATTGGATGCTGATTATTTTTCTTCCCGATTTGGAAGATAAGTTCTTGAATTTAAAGTTTTACTAATTAAGTATATTTTTCCTGATTAGCCTTTGTCATTTGGTAATCTGATAAAATAACTAATGATATCATGGTTCCTAAATTTGAAAGCGATTACCTAAAGAAAAAATCATTATTTATTGGATTTTTAATCGGAATGATAAAATGGAGGGATAAGGTATTTACCTTGAAGGATCAAACAAATGGAAAAATATATTTTAAGATTATTCAACTCTACAAAATTATAATGAAACCGTCTATGTTTCTTGAATTTGAAAAAGGGGATGAAAATATGAACATTTCTAAATCATTATTTGAGAATTCCATCTTAAATACAAAAATCAGAGGAGAGGGGCAATAATATGGCAAAACAAATAGTAAAGCTTGATGATGCTCCACTAAATAAATTTCACTTTAAAATGACAGCCCTAACATTTGGCGGACACTTTACCGATGGATACGTATTAGGATTGATTGGTATCGCTCTCACTTTACTTACACCTCAATTTGACCTTAGTCCGCTTTGGGTCGGTCTTATTGGAAGTTCGGCCTTAATTGGGCTCTTTTTAGGAAGTTTAATTCTTGGAAGGATAGCGGATTTAATTGGCAGACAAAAAGTATTTTCCTTAAACTTTATAATTATTATCCTTGCATCCTTTTTACAATTTTTTGCTGACAATGCAGGTGAATTGTTTATTTTGAGGCTACTACTTGGTTTTGGCCTTGGAGGAGATTATAGCGTAGGACATACAATGCTAGCGGAAATTTTGCCAAGAAAACATCGTGGAGCCATACTCGGGTCATTTAGCGTTATATGGACATTGGGCTTCGTTCTTGCAACTGTCGTGGGATTTTCTTTAACTCATATTGGTCCTGAGTCATGGCGTTGGATGCTTTCTTCTGCTACATTGCCAGCAGTGATAATTTTTATCATGCGAATGGGAACTCCCGAATCTCCAAGATGGTTAGTTAATCAAGGCCGTATTGAAGAAGCTAGACAAATTGTAAAGAAATATATTGGACAAAACGTCGAACTTGATGATGAAACACCTGTTAAAACAAAAGCAAGTTATGCTGATTTGTTTAGCAAAAATATGAGAAAACGTACAGCATTTAACTGTATTTTTTACCTTTGTATTATTGTTCCTTATTGGGCAATCTATACCTTTCTTCCATCTATATTAAAAGCCTTGGGGCTACATGGAAACTTTGGTACAGACCTATTATTAAACGGAGTGCTTTTTATAGGTTCAATTCTTGGCATCTTTTTAACAATTAAATTATCTACTAGGGCATTCTTAAACGGATCCTTTATCTTTCTAAGCGTTTCTTTACTCTTACTAAGCCTTTTGCCAACAGGATCTGCCCTTATGATTATTACATTTATCGGTTTCACCTTAATAATGTCAGCAGTCTGTAATCTTACTGCTTCAATTCCTCCGGAGAGTTTTCCAACATCACTTCGTTCTTCAGGAGTGGGGTTTGCTACATCAGTTAGCAAGATAGGGTCAGCAATAGGAACCTTTCTTCTTCCTATTAGTATTTCTAAATTCGGGATTCAACCTTCAATGCTTGCTCTTACAGCGGTTCTCATCATCGGGACAATTGTATCGTTAGCTTGGGCTCCTGAAACTAAATCACGTTCACTTAGTGATGCAAGTAATACCGATAGTGATGAGGAAAATTCAACCATAATAAAGGCTACTAGAGAGGCATAAGTTTAAAGTAGCAAGGGATAAAAGCCAATAATGTTTTAAAATTTACGACCTAAAATTTCTGCTGGTTCTATCTTGTGTTGGCATTCGCATTCTTATCCACTACATACCTATCGCTCTAACGCAAATCGATACCCCAGAAATGAAAAAAACGCTATTCTTTCTGTAATACGATGGAAAGGATAGTGTTTTTTTATGTGTCATGAGGTTTCAAACGAACCTACTCATTTTAAAGGAATTACAACGAACTTTCTCTCACAAGTCAGAAATGATACTAGTATGGCAATTATGTTATTGATTGAATCCCTTACCCATACAAGTAATTTTACACAGAAGGAGTTCGTTTTATAGTTATTTACTATGCACAGCGAAATTTTATCTTTTGATTAAATCATTGGAACCAGGGATGATAGAAAATATAATTATTCGGAAAATTCAAAACACTAATCTTGCTCGCTAAAAATCTCCATGCTATAGTAAATATGTGGAACAACAAAACTAGATAAATTAAAAAAACTAATCAAGTGGAAAGGTAATCTAAACAATATGAAACTAGTAAACTATAAATTGAATTCAAATGATCCATCTAAATTTGGTGTGAAAACAGATACCGGTATTCTAGACATTGTGAAGGCTTGGGAGGCGGCGAATGAGCCTCAGAGTATTCCTCTATCATTAGAACAATGGTTGCAAGCGGATGAGAACTCTAAAAAACTTTTTCAAGATTTCGTTCACTCAAACAAGGATTTCAGCGCTTTCACCCTGGCAGAGAATCAGGTTCAATATGGTCCATGTGTACCGAAAAGTGCAAAAATTATTTGTGTGGGCCTAAATTATCGGAAGCATGCAGAAGAATCAAATATGGAACCGCCTAAAACGCCTGTACTTTTTAACAAGTATGGCAATTCCCTAGCTGGTCATGGAGACAAAGTTGAGATTCCCGCAGATGCGAAGCAAGTTGATTTTGAAGCAGAACTTGGCATCGTAATTGGAAAAATTGCCAAAAGTGTATCAAAGGAACGTGCATTGGATTATGTGGCAGGGTATTGCAATGCCAATGATTTATCCGCAAGAGACCTCCAATTCCGCACAAATCAATGGCTCTTAGGAAAAGCAATTGATGGGTTTTGTCCGGTTGGGCCGTATCTTGTGACTGCTGAGGAAGTCGGCAATCCAAATCAGTTGAAAATTGAAACGATTGTTAATGGTAAGGTTAGACAATCTTCCAATACAGCGGACATGATTTTTTATTGCGATGAGATTATTAGTTATATTTCCAACTATATAACCCTAGAGCCAGGTGATTTGATTATCACTGGAACACCTGAAGGAGTCATCCTTGGTCTACCGGAGTATGAACAGGATTGGCTGACAGCAGGAGATGAAATAACCATTAGGATAGAAAAACTTGGTGAGCTGACAAACCAGATGACATTACCATTGGTAAAAAATGCAGTAAAAAAGCATTCAACAATGTAATAGGGGACTTTTAAGAGAATGCTGGGCAAAATAAAAGGGAGAAGTGCATTACTCGCACTTCTCCCTTTTTCTACTATTCTATTAAGCTAGTCTCATTTTAAAATCTTGATAGCCAAATTGCTGCACAACCTGACAATCCCCATCTTTATCTTGAACAGCGATGGCAGGTAATGGCATTCCGTTAAACGTGGTGTTTTTGACCATCGTATAGATCGCCATATCACCGAAAACTAAGCGATCACCGCTCTTTAATGGCTGATCAAAAGAATAATCGCCGATCACATCTCCTGTAAGACAGGTTTGCCCGCCAAGACGATATGTATATGGCTTTTCTCCAGCTTCTCCTGATCCAAAAAGAGGAGGACGGTAAGGCATTTCCAAGACATCAGGCATATGGCAGGTAGCAGAAGTGTCAAGAATCGCAATCTCTAATCCGTTTTGATGTAAATCAAGTACGGAGGTAATTAAGTACCCAGCATTAAGAGCAATTGCTTCTCCTGGCTCAAGGTAAACCTCTAAACCGTATTTATCCTGCATTCTTTTAATGCACGCTTCCAGCCGCGGAATGTCATAATCTTCTCTTGTGATATGATGACCACCGCCAAAGTTGATCCATTCCATTTGCGGAAGAAACTCACCAAACTTTTCTTCGACCGCATTAAGTGTCGTTTCTAAGTCATCAGAGTTTTGCTGACAAAGGGTATGAAAATGCAGCCCTGAAACACCATCCAGCAAATCGGGACGAAAGTGTTCTATCGTGACACCGAACCTTGAACCTGGTGAACAAGGGTCATAGATTTCATGTCCTACTTGAGTAGAACATTGCGGATTGATGCGCAAGCCAACTTTTCTGCCAGCTTGAAGTGCTTTATCTTTAAATTTCTCCAATTGTGAGAAAGAATTGAAAATAATATGATCGCAAATTGAGATAATCTCATCGATTTCATCTGCACGGTAGGCAGGGGCAAAGACATGATTCTCTTTGCCCATTTCCTCGTAACCTAGTCGTGCTTCGTACAAACCGCTTGCGGTTGTTCCACTTAGATACTCCCCAATAAGAGGGTAGAATTTTGTCATCGAAAATGCCTTTTGCGCTAAAACAATCTTAGCACCTGTGCGTTTCATGACACCGTTTAGGATTTTGAGATTTTTTTCCACAAGGCCTTCATCAACGACATAACACGGTGTTGGTAATTCTTCAAACCGCATCTTAACGAACAAGCTCCAACTCTTTTGCTTCTTCAGGCAATGCATCAACAAGCACAGGATTAAAATCTTCTACCCATGGAAGGCCCCATTTGTTTAACTCTTCCATGAATGGATCTGGATCAAATTCTTCAATATTGAATACGCCTGGTTTATTCCATTTGCCAGTCATAATCATTGCAGCACCAATCATTGCAGGAACACCTGTTGTATAAGAGATGGCTTGAGAGCCGACTTCTCTATAGCACTCTTGGTGGTCACAAACATTGTATACATAATAGGTTTTATCTTTTCCGTCTTTTTTCCCTTTGAAGATACAGCCGATGTTGGTTTTACCAACTGTACGTGGACCAAGGGAAGCTGGGTCTGGTAATACAGCCTTCAAGAATTGAAGTGGAATGATTTGTTGTCCTTCGAATTCAATTGGCTCGATAGAAGTCATTCCCACGTTTTCAAGCGCTTTTAAGTGTGTAATATAACTTTGGCCAAACGTCATGAAGAAACGGATACGCTTAATCCCTGGGATATTTTGCGCAAGAGATTCAAGCTCTTCATGATATAGCAAATACATATCCTTTTGACCAACTTCAGCGAAGTTATATTCGCGTTTGATTTCCATTGGCTCGGTTTCAACCCATTCACCGTTTTCCCAGTATCTTCCGTTAGCAGAAACCTCACGGATATTGATTTCAGGATTAAAGTTTGTTGCAAATGGATAGCCATGGTCGCCGCCATTGCAGTCAAGAATGTCGATATATTCGATTTCATCAAAATAATGCTTTAGAGCATAAGCGGAGAATACACCTGTTACACCAGGGTCAAAGCCGCTGCCTAAAAGAGCTGTGATTCCAGCTTTTTCAAAACGCTCGCGGTATTCCCACTGCCATTTATATTCAAATTTAGCGGTATCTTCTGGCTCATAGTTTGCTGTGTCCATATAGTGTGTCTTTGTTGCAAGACAAGCATCCATAATTGTTAAGTCCTGGTATGGTAAAGCTAGGTTCATTACGATATCTGGTTTTACTTCATTGATTAAGGCAATTAATTCATCTACATTGTCAGCATCTACTTGTGCAGTCGTGATTTTTGTTTTACCGCCATCTAATTTCGCTTTTAATTCATCACATTTCGATTTTGTACGACTCGCGATGCAAATCTCTTCAAATACTTCACTGTTTTGTACACATTTATGAATTGCTACTGATGCCACGCCGCCGGCGCCAATAATAAGTGCTTTTCCCATTCTCTTAATCTCCTAACTGGTTAATTTTTTTTAATGCAGAGAGAAATTGAATTCCTCTTAAAATTTCACAACAAAAAAAGCAAGTGAATCATAACGCATAACCGCGCACAACACTTGCTTTAGATATAATCATCAATATTAAAAAAGCATACGTATACCGTAATAGAAATCATACCACTACGATAAAGGTCCTTATAAAATCAGTAAGGAAGCTCTATAATATTCAAAATATATCTTATTAGGATCAGAGTCTATATAGCAAATAATTACTTTTACTACTCTTATTGACCGTTTCACAAGTTGTGTGCATATGCACTGGTTGTAAAGTAACCAACTTATAAAATTTGAGCTTTTAACTCAATCAATAAGGCAACTAAAGTTGCCATTCGGCATTTGACCCGGCTGTCCGTATGGCCTTAACTTCTTGAAGGAAGTGGTCAAAAATTATCTGCTTGGAAAGATCCAGACATATTGAATAACAGCTTTCCAATTTACGCACCTTCAATAATATCAGCAACTATTATAAATGGCAATAAAAAATTCAAAAAAAATGTCGGAAAATATTAGTAGGGAAACCAGTGCATGGTTATTGGGCCATTAAATAGTGGCAGGTGATATAAAAAACTCCCAAAGATCAAAAAAACTGACCCCTTTATGAGGGTCAGTGGTCAATCTAATTATTTATTTCCATAAGGGTCAATCGTTTGAATCGTTCCATCCTCGTTATATTTTAGTTCCGTGTATTTCACAGAACGCTTATGATTCACGCCATCTGATAACGAGCAATCATGATAGAACAGATACCATTTATCATTAAACTGGACAATCGAATGATGTGTGGTCCAGCCAATTACAGGTGTAAGAATTGTCCCTTTGAACACAAATGGACCCTGTGGATTATCACTTACAGCATAAACAATTTTATGCGTGGTACCAGTAGAATAGGATAGATAGTAAAGACCATTGTATTTATGAACCCATGGTCCTTCAAAATATCTTCGGTCCTCATCACTTGCAAGAATTGGATTACCGTTTTCATCGACAATGGAAATTTCTTTTGGTTCGCTTTTAAAAGTAAGCATATCGTCGCTTAGTTCAGCTACTCTTGGTCCTAAAGCAGGTTCTGCAGCGGCTGGACCTTCAGCATCTGGGATAAAAGTTCCTGTCTGCCATTTTTCTAATTGTCCTCCCCAAAGCCCGCCGAAATAAACATATGCTTTGTCATCTTCATCCACCAAGACAGCGGGATCAATGCTGAAGCTGCCAGGTATATAATTTTCTTCTGGTGTAAAAGGTCCAGCCGGATTAGGGCTAGTTGCAACGCCAATTCTGAAAATACCCTCTTTATCTCTTGCAGGGAAAAATAAATAATAGGTGTTATTTTTGTAAGCAGCGTCTGGTGCCCAAAGCTGTTTACTTGCCCAAGGGATATCTCTTAAATGAAGAGCTTCTCCGTGGTCTACACATGGTGCACCTGCGTCATCCATGGATAAAATATGGTAATCTTCCATCTTATATTGGTCACCATTATCATTAGATGGCTCATCGTGATCAAGGTCATGAGAAGGATAAATATAAAGCTTACCTTCAAAGACATGTGCGGAAGGATCTGCTGTAAAAATATGCGTAACTAATGGTTCATTGGGCTTTGAGTTTTTCATCATCATATCTCCCCATCAAATAATTTAGAAACATACCATGTTATTATATCCGAAGTTAGATGACTTTGTATATCCAAACAACTAACTTTTTTAATAGCCTATGTTTTTTATTAGTTGTTAACTATTAAGGAAAAATCATTCATATCCATATTTCATTTGTTCCGAGAGTTCATTACAGGATGTTTTGAGAAGATCAATAAATATCTGCAGCTCCGGATCGTTCACACGAGAAATTAAAGTGGAGATACTAATTGCAGCCAGGACCCGGCCCTTCCCGTTGAATATGGGTACAGCAGCACAACGAACACCTTGCTCGTTTTCTTGTTCATCTACTGCATAGCCCTGCTCCTTGACTTTTTCAATTTCTTTTCGAAAAATCGCTTCATTGATGATCGTATTTGCAGTTTGATACTGGTAGTTATAATTTTTTAATAAGTGCTCCAATTCATTAGGGGGTTGATAGGCTAAAAGGACTTTTCCAATCGCAGTAGAGTGGAGGGGGAGTCTTCGGCCAATACGTGAATAACGAATAATTGATTGTTCCCCTTCTACTTTATCTATATACACGCCTTCCCGACCGTCCAATATCCCCAGGTGCACTGTTTGCCCCGTTTTGGCAGAAAGATCGAGAAGGTATTTTTTTGCCGTTTTTCTTATATCCATATTGCTGATGACTAAATTCCCTCGTTCAGCTAGTTTCAATCCTAATCTATATTTACCATTATCCGGATTTTGATCGATATAGGAATACTCATGAAGTGTTTTTAATAGGGAGTGTACAGTACTTTTATGCAACCCCATCTTTTCACTAATTTCGGTAATTTTTAGCTCCGACTTATGCTCATCAAATAAATCTAGAATCTTCAGAGCCCGTTCAACAGATTGAATAATAGGCATAAATAACTCCTTTGGTTTTATATTGTAAAATTATATCTTATTATAACAAACATTATGGATTAATAAATGTGGATAAAAAATTTTGAAAAAACAATTTTTAGGTTGTAATGGAATAGGCACAATAAATAAAGATATGCTATAATCAAATCACAACCAAATAATAAAACTTAGTTTTATATTATAAAACTATAAATATACATAAAATCATTACTTGGTAGTAAATAAATTCATCGGAGGTTACTATGTCATTAAATTCAATATTTGACGAAGGAAATCAATCCCTTTATAGCATAAAGACTCATGGCGCAGGGCCGGAAGGTTCACTTCCACTGACGCCCGAAATGTTAAGAGAACTTCCAAGCGGTGATATTTTTGGTATGACCCAAAATGCCGGAATGGGCTGGGAACCTTCCAAGCTCCTTGGAAAACAGGTGCTGATTATCGGAACATTGGCAGGAATTCGGGATCATGATGGCACTCCCATTGCATTAGGATATCATACTGGAAACTATGAATTAGGATTGCAAATGAGGGCTGCTGCTGAAGAAATTACTAAGCAAGGAGGCGTCCCATTTGCCAGTTTTGTAAGTGATCCATGTGATGGCCGCTCTCAAGGGACAACAGGCATGTTTGACTCCCTTCCATATAGGAATGATGCAGCCCTTGTGATGAGACGCCTAATCCGGTCCATCCCGACAAGACGAGCCGTTATAGGTGTTGCCACCTGTGATAAGGGTCTCCCGGCCGTGATGATTGCCCTGGCATCCATGCATAATCTTCCAACCGTCCTCGTTCCGGGAGGAGCAACACTTCCGCCTACAGATGGGGAAGATGCGGGCAAGGTTCAAACGATTGGTGCAAGGTTTTCAAATGGTGAGCTTTCATTGGAGGATGCCGCAAGACTTGGTTGTGTGGCATGTGGCTCATCCGGTGGTGGTTGTCAGTTCTTAGGAACTGCTGGAACCTCACAAGTGGTTGTCGAAGCACTGGGATTGGCACTGCCGCATTCTGCTTTATCACCGTCTGGCCAGCCTGTTTGGGAAGAAGTCGCGAAACAGTCAGCACGCGCAGCGTTGGAATTGGAAAAGAGAAACATTACTACTAAGGATATTATTACAGATAAAGCAATTGAAAATGCAATGGTCCTTCATGCAGCATTTGGTGGTTCAACCAACTTGCTTTTACATCTTCCTGCTGTTGCACATGCTGCCTGCTGCAAAATTCCTACTGTAGATGATTGGGAAAGAATCAATAAATTGGTGCCTCGCTTAGTAAATGTATTGCCAAACGGTCCAGATAACCATCCAACCGTTCGAGCTTTCTTAGCTGGAGGCGTACCTGAAGTTATGCTTCATCTAAGGAAATTAGGCCTGTTACATGAAGATGTTCTTACAGTGACAGGGGAAACTCTTGGAGCAAACCTTGATTGGTGGGAAACCTCAGAAAGACGTACGAAATTTAGACAACTATTGGTGGAACATGATGGAATTCAACCAGATGAGGTCATCATGAGTCCAATTCAATCAAAACAACGAGGATTAACCTCAACAGTTACGTTTCCGAAAGGTAACATTGCACCTGAAGGTTCTGTCATAAAATCAACTAGCATTGATCCTTCCGTGGTCGGAGAAGATGGTGTTTATCGTCATACTGGTGAAGCAAAGATTTTTACTTCTGAAAAAGCAGCGATCAGGGCGATTAAAACAGGCGGAATCGAAGCAGGTGACATCATGGTTGTTATGGGTGGAGGACCATTGGGGACAGGAATGGAAGAAACTTATCAATTAACTTCTGCATTAAAACACTTATCTTATGGGAAACATGTTTCCTTACTAACAGATGCACGTTTTTCAGGCGTTTCAACTGGGGCATGTATCGGACATATTGGGCCAGAAGCGTTGGCAGGGGGACCAATTGGTAAATTACGTGATGGAGATGTAATTGAAATTATTATTGACAGAGAACAATTGGTCGGTACTGTTAACTTTATCGGGACAAAGGACAATAGATTGTCGATTGAAGAGGCAACTAGAGTATTAGATGAACGTGGGACACATCAAGGCGTTAAGCCAGATCCTGGCTTACCGGATGATACTCGATTATGGGCTGCACTTCAATCCGCGAGTGGAGGAACTTGGCGAGGTAGTGTTTATGATACTGATCGAATCATTGAAGTATTGAATGCAGGCATGAAAGCATTAGCGGACCAAAAAAAAGAAAAAAGTGTGATTAAGTAATTTTTAAGAGAGTAAAAATTTCATTGGATGTATTATAGCTCATTAAACAAATATTATTATCCCGGCGGGCTCAGGTAAAATTAGAGCCTGCTGGGTATCCAAGGAGAGAGATTCATTGAAAAAAGCACAATTTCTAACGCCGGTTGTTACTGCTTTTACTGCTGAGGGCAAATTGGACCATCAGGCTAACAAAAATATCTATGACTTTTTAATTAATGGGGGAGTAGACGGTTTAGTCATTATGGGCAGTACTGGAGAGTTTTTCGCCATGAATGATGCCGAGAAGAAAGAATTGATCGACCTTGTGGTTAACCATGTGAATCATCGGACCAAAGTGTATATTGGGACTTCGTGCATGACGGTGGAAGATACGATCCAGCTTTCCAATTATGCAATTGATGCCGGTGCGGATGGTGTTATGATTATCAGTCCATATTATTTTTCACTTTCGGATGAAAGTGTTGAGGACTATTACGATCAGGTTGCCGATTGGGTAAATGGTGATATTTATTTGTATAATTTCCCTGCAAGGACAGGCCATGACTTGTCTCCGCAAGTGACTCTCAATCTCTTGAGGAAACATAAGAATATTAAAGGATATAAAGATACTGTCACGGAAATGACGCATACAAGAGAATTGATTCAAACGGTGCGGAACGAATTCCCTGAATTTATTGTCTACTCCGGATTTGATGAAAACTTTGCCCATAATATACTTTGTGGTGGTAATGGCTGTATTGGGGGGCTCTCCAACTTATATCCAGCAGTATTTTCTGAGTGGGTAAAGGCCATCAACTTGCGTGACCTGGAAAAAGTGGCTGAAATCCAAAAGATTGTCGATAAAATGATGGGGCTATACGATATTGGGACTCCGTTTATCCCGATTATGAAGCAAGCGATGGTTCTTCAAGGGATTGAATTAGAGGGATATAGTCAAAAACCGCTTATCCAGCCAAATGACAAACAAATAGAGTCCATCAAACTACTTTTGCAAGAATTAGATGCATTGATTGTTCAAGTTATTCCTAATTATAACGGGGTTTTAGTGTAAATTCGTAAATAATAGGTTAGAAAATATGTCCTAAGTAGGAATAGATTTCCTTGTTGTAAGGTGATATAATTTAGCTAAATAAGGTTATATTATAAAATTGTGTTTTATAATATAAAACCACCTTGAAGTCTGTTCAGAGTGCACTGGCAGGAATCCCTTTCTCAGCCAGTGCAGGCACACATAAATAGAGTAAAAGGAGTGAAGTGGAAGGTACAAGGGATACAAAGCACAACGGTCCTGCATTGTGGCGTGAAAATGCCATGGAAGGAAATCCATAAAGGTTTTTATCCAGTTTGGTAGATTGGATAATAATATTATCATAACTTTGTTTATAGGACCAACAAACTAAGCGTTTGTAAATAATAATTAAAAGGGGAATCAGAATGAATACAAGTGTTGCTCAGCAATTGACAGTAGTTCAACCCGAAAAGATCAAGATGAAGGAAAAGTTTGGCTATGGTACGGGTGATTTGGCCTGTAACTTCATTTATCAAACGGTAAGTAGCTATCTATTATTTTTCTATACTGACGTTTTTGGAATCACGGCAGCAGCTGCTGGATTAATGTTCTTAGTTGTTCGGTTGATTGATGCGGTTCTCGATCCATTTATTGGAGCAGTTATAGATAAGACCAAAACAAAATACGGAAGATTTCGTCCCTATCTTTTATACGGTGCCTTTCCATTTGCGGGTGTAGCGATTCTCTGTTTTACAACTCCAGGATTTTCTGATCCTATGAAACTTGTGTATGCATATGTAACTTATATTTTATTATCGATTACGTATTCAGTGATTAACATTCCATATGCAGCGCTTACTTCAGCCATAACTCAAGATAACAAAGAAGTCGTTAGCTTGACTTCAGTACGGATGCTGTTCGGAAACACTGGTGGATTGATCGTCTCCTTCGGTGTGCCCCTTTTAGCTGGAATCTTCACAAATATGACTGGAGAAACAGGCTCCGGATGGCAAATCACCATGACTATCATGGGGATTTTAGGAGCATTTTTGTTGATATACAGCTTTTATAACACAAAGGAACGTGTTCCGCTTAATCATTCAAAAGAAGCAGAGATTAACTTTAAAGATATCTGGATTCAATTAAAAACAAATCGTCCACTATTAATCGTTTGCTTTTTCTTTATACTTAATTTTGGTGTAAACTCCATTGTTAACTCTGTTGGAATTTATTATGTAACGTATAACGTTGCCAGACCGGAATTAGTAAAATGGTATGGTTTAATGGGAACGCTTCCTGCACTTATCCTTATGCCATTAATGCCATTAATGTACAAATGGATGGGTAAGAAAAAGCTATTATTTACAGCTTTATCATTAAAGGCAATCGGCTTAATAGCTCTTTTCCTTATTCCGCCGACCATGGTTCCATTTGTATTTGCAGGACGCTTAATTGCAGCACTCGGTACAATAACAGCAGGTGCTTTTACATGGGCGTTAATTCCTGAAACCATCGATTTTGGCGAATATAAGACTGGTAAACGTGCAAGCGGTGTCATTTATGCGTTGGTTGGATTCTTCTTCAAGTTTGGTATGGCAATCGGAGGAATTGTTCCAGGATTAATTTTGGCCAAATTCGGTTATGTTGCTAATCAAGCGCAAACTCCAGAAGCATTGAATGGTATTTTGATTACCATGACTGTCATTCCGGCCGTATTTGTTATCATCGAGCTAGTGGCCATCTTCTTATATAACTTGGATGAAAAGGAACATAAACGAATTCTTAATGTATTAAAAACGAGAGGATGATCACAATGAAAATCCAAAATCCTGTATTAAAAGGTTTTAATCCAGACCCTAGCATTTGCAGGGTCGGGGATGATTATTATATCGCGGTATCTACCTTTGAATGGTTCCCTGGGGTACAAATCCATCATTCTAAGGATCTAGTAAACTGGCATCTTGTATCACGTCCATTAAACCGGATTTCCCTTATTGATATGAAAGGGAACCCCAATTCCGGCGGAGTGTGGGCACCATGCTTAACCTATGCTGATGACAAATTCTGGTTGATTTATTCCGATGTGAAACAACATTCGGGTGCGTGGAAGGACACTCATAATTACTTGACTACTTGTGAAACGATCGATGGTGATTGGAGCGACCCGATCTATTTGAATAGTTCAGGTTTCGATCCTTCCTTATTCCATGATGTGGATGGGAGAAAATACATCATCAATATGCTTTGGGACCAAAGAACGTATAAACACTCTTTTGGAGGAATTGTCTTACAAGAATATTCTCATCAGGAAGGTCGTTTAATTGGAAAGCCGAAAGTGATTTTTGAAGGAACCGACATTAGACTGACTGAAGGACCACATTTATATCATATCAATGGTTATTACTATCTGCTGACAGCAGAGGGTGGAACGAGATATGCTCATGCAGCAACACTAGCAAGATCAAAAAATATTGAAGGACCTTATGAGTTGCACCCAGATCATCCATTCCTTACTTCCTGGCATGATCCTAGAAATCCTTTGCAAAGATGCGGACATGCCTCTATTGTTCAAACACATACAGATGAATGGTATTTAGCGCATCTCACTGGCAGACCGCTGCCTAAAGATGATAAACCGGTACTTGATTATCGAGGTTTTTGTCCACTGGGGAGAGAGACGGCCATTCAAAAACTTGAATGGCGAGACGGCTGGCCATACGTTGTGGGAGGAAAACAAGGCTCTGTTGAAGTAGAAGCACCAAAGATGGAAGAAGTTAAATGGGAAAGAGATTATGACGAAGTTGATCACTTTGACAGCCCAACATTGAACCATCATTATCAGTCCTTAAGGATTCCATTAACAGATGATATTATGTCCTTAACTGACAGACTGGGGAATTTACGCC
Organism: Bacillus sp. AFS073361; assembly: GCF_002567005.1. GTDB lineage: Bacteria > Bacillota > Bacilli > Bacillales > Cytobacillaceae > Neobacillus. The sequence continues at coordinate 496,174 of NZ_NUZU01000039.1, read as the reverse complement.
TTTATGGAAAAGAGTCATTAACGTCATGCTTTACGCAAGCCCTGGTTGCCCGTCGCTGGCAGTCATTCCATTTTGAAGCTGGTACAGCGGTTTCCTTCCAGCCAAATACATTCCAACAGGCTGCAGGCTTGGTTTGCTATTATAATACAGAAAATTGGACATCTGTTCAAATTACCTGGAATGAAGAAAAGGGCCGGATCATTGATATCATGAATTGTGATAATTTTGCTTTCTCACAACCGCTTCAAGGGTCAGAAATTCAAGTTCCAGAATCGGTTGAGTATGTTCATTTAAAAGTTAAAGTCAAAAAACATACCTTTCAATTCGCTTATTCTTTTGATAACGAAACTTGGACGGATATACCTGTCACCTTTGAATCTTATAAACTATCGGACGAATATGTCCGGCTTAATGGATTTACGGGAGCATTTGTTGGTATGCATTGTCAAGATACAAGCGGAACAAGTCAACCTGCTGATTTTGACTATTTTTCATATAAAGAAATTTAGTACATTGCATTGAAGGGAAGGGAATAGTTATGGACTTGCTTCAAGTAAAAAATGAAAAAATTACTGATTCTACTGGTAACACCATTCAACTAAGAGGCACATGTATTGGCGGATGGATGAATATGGAGGACTTTATTAATGGCTATACTGGGACGGAGCACGCTCTTCGTCATACTGTTGCAGAAGTGATTGGTAAAGAAAAAGCTGAATTTTTATTTGACCGGATGCTGCATTACTTTTTCGGTGAAGATGATATTCAGTTTATTAAAAGCTGGGGAGCAACTACCATACGCATTCCTTTAAATTATCGTCATTTTGAGGATGATGAGGCACCCTTTACTTACAAGGAATCAGGATTTAAACGCTTAGACAAGATCATTGATTTATGCGAAAAGTATGGGCTTTACGTTATACTTGACCTTCATGCTGTGCAGGGCTTCCAAAATACTCACTGGCATTCCGATAATGATGTACGTCATAGTTTTTTCTGGCATGATAAAACGTATCAAGACAGATTTGTCTCTTTATGGGAAGAGTTTGCTCGACGTTACAAAGGAAGAGGAGTTATTGCTGGTTATAATGTTATGAATGAACCATGTGTGAATACACCGCATGGCGATTTCCCACATACATTCTTTGGCAATTATCAACCGGACTGGGACAGGATGAATCGTATTTATCGACGCGTCGTTGAAGCAATTCGCGCAATCGACCCCGACCACATTATTTTCCTAGAGGGGGATAACTATTCAAAGCAGTTTGCTGGTTTAGAGGCTCCCTTTGCAAAAAATCTTGTATACAGCAGCCATAACTATACGGCAGCTGGTTTCGGGCCAGGGGCTTATCCAGGAGTAGCTGACGCGAAGACAGCCCGTGTAGAAAGTGGAAAGTATTGGGATAAGGCTGTCCAAGAGGAAGTATTTTATGATCATCAAGGTACAAAGTTTGCACAAAAATATCATGTGCCTTTATGGGTTGGGGAGTTCGGTTCCGTTTATAATGGACCAGAAAATGAAATTAGGGATCGCCTGGGTGCGATGGATGATCAACTTAGTATCTTTGAAGAATTTGGAGCACATTGGACCACTTGGACGTATAAAGATGTCGGTGTAATGGGATTAGTGACCCTTGATCCAGAATCGGAATACATGCAGAAGCTTTCTTCCATTTTTAAAATGAAACATGCATTAAACACAGACGATTGGATGATTTGGCTGCCAGGCTTTAAGGCAAGACAATCTGTTGAGGAATTAGCTAACCATTTGGAAGAGGTGGTCAATCCGGAAATGTCTCACGCGTATAATCTTTCCAGCCTTTCTCAAGTCATTCTGACTGTCTATGCCGGCGCACTAATCCAGCCAGAGTACGCAAAGATTTTTAAAGAACTTTCTGAGGAAGAAATTGACCTGATCATGCAGTCGTTCTCCTTTAAAAACTGTAAAGTTAATGAAGGCTTGCTCGAGGTATTGAAAAAACACACATATGAAAAAGTTGAGGTAGAAAATAATTAGCAGTAAATGAAGAGTGTCCCCATTTCCCGAGTGAAGGGAAATGGGGATTAAGCGGTAAATGAAGAGTGTCCAGTCTAGCAAAATTAGGAGATTTCTTCTTCGCATCAACTAAAAAATAGAGCATTTGATAACCTTGAAAAAACATCTGAAAATGCGATCAGATTAATGTATATAGTGTATAAATAAATGGGGATGAAAAAAAAGGAATTATGGCAGATGAAGCCCATGTAAAAAATACTTTCTTAAACTTAGTTTATCTAATAGACAAACTAAGTTTATGGTGCTATAATCTGATTAGAAAGTGAAAGCATTTGCAAAGTTATTCTGAACCCATAAAACTCTAGGAGGAATAATCTCATGGCTTATTTCGAAACAATTAATAAAATTCAATTTGAAGGTGCAGCATCTAAAAATCCATTAGCATTTAAGTATTATAATCCAGAAGAAAAAATAAATGGCAAGACAATGGAAGAAATTCTTCGTTTCTCTGTAGCATATTGGCACACATTTACTGCAGATGGTACCGATCCATTTGGTGTAGGTACAGCAATCCGTTCGTGGGATCACCTGAAAGGATTAGATTTAGCGAAAGCACGTGTGGAAGCTGCATTTGAACTTTTTGAAAAATTAAATGTTCCTTTCTTTGCTTTCCATGACGTTGATATTGCTCCTGAAGGAAGCACGTTGCAAGAAACAAACGAGAACCAAGATGTAATCGTTGCAATGATAAAAGAATACATGAAAACCAGCAAGACAAAATTATTGTGGAACACGGCAAACATGTTTACTAACCCTAGATATGTTCATGGTGCGGCTACTGCTCCGAATGCAGATGTGTTTGCTTACTCTGCAGCGAAAGTGAAAAAAGCGTTAGAAGTAGCAAAAGAGCTTGGAGCAGAAAACTATGTATTCTGGGGCGGCCGTGAAGGGTACGAAACACTTCTCAATACAGACATGAAGCTGGAACAAGATAACTTAGCACGCTTCTTTCATATGGCAGTAGATTATTCGAAAGAAATTGGTTTAAACGTTCCATTCCTAATTGAGCCAAAACCAAAAGAGCCTACTAAACATCAATATGATTTCGATGTGGCTACTGGTCTAGCATTCTTGCAAAAATATGATTTAACAGACTACTTCAAGTTTAATATCGAAGCGAACCACGCTACTTTAGCTGGTCACACGTTCGAACATGAATTAAGAACAGCTCGTATTAACGGAATGCTTGGTTCTGTCGATGCCAACCAAGGGGATACACTGCTTGGATGGGATACAGATGAATTTCCAACTGACTTATATACAAATACATTAGCTATGTACGAAATTTTGAAGAATGGCGGCTTAGGAAAAGGCGGCTTAAACTTCGATGCAAAAGTAAGAAGAGGTTCATTCGAAGCAGAAGACCTATTCCACGCACACATTGCAGGTATGGACGCATTTGCGATTGGCCTAAAAGTTGCTAACAAGTTAATCGAAGATAAAGTTCTTGATAGCTTTATTGAAGAGCGTTACAGCAGCTATACAAATGGAATTGGCTTAGACATCGTAGAAGGAAAAACAAACTTCCGTGAACTTGAAGCATATGCTCTTCAATTAACAGAAATTAAAAACATCTCAGGCAGAACAGAGCGCCTAAAAGCTTTAATTAATCAATATCTACTAGAAACACTTTCAAGTGTAACTGTTTAATAACTACTTAATATAATCATCAAAAATGTGCTGGCAGTCTATTACTCCAGCACATTTTTATAGGATAGGCTGTGTTAAAGGTTCGCGTTGATTTTAACACTCTGTTGATTGGAGAGGAAGGCGCGAAGACTCCTGCGGGAGNNCAGGGGAGACCCCGCAGGCGCTGAAAGCGCCGAGGAGGCTCCCCGCAACGCCCGCGGAAAGCAAAGCGCCTGGAACGGAAATCAACAGACCAGTTTAACACAGCTATAAGGAAAGGATGATCCGGATGAAATACGTAATTGGTGTTGATCTTGGAACGAGTGCCGTAAAGATATTACTTGTCAATCAACATGGTGAAGTTTGCAAAGAAGTGTCTAAATCATATCCTCTTATTATTGAAAAATCAGGCTATAGCGAACAAGACCCGGAAGAATGGGTAGACAAAACCTCGGCAGGATTAGCAGAGCTTATTGAACAATTCGATGGAGACATAAACGATATCGAGGGCATCTCTTTCTCTGGGCAGATGCATGGCCTTGTTTTATTAGATGAAAACAACCAAGTACTAAGAAATGCCATTCTATGGAATGACACAAGGACGAGTAAACAATGCCAGGAGATTTACGAAGTTGTTGGCAGTCAGCGTTTATTAGAAGTAACGAAAAACCCTGCGCTTGAGGGCTTTACTTTACCTAAGATCCTCTGGGTAAAAGAAAACGAACCTGAAGTATTTGAACGGGCCAGCGTATTCTTGCTTCCAAAGGATTATTTGCGTTACCGAATGACTGGAAATATCCATATGGAGTACTCTGATGCCGCAGGGACTTTATTGTTAAATGTAGCCAATCGTAATTGGAGCAATGAATTAATTGAAACGTTCGGTTTAACCGCTGATTTCTGCCCTCCACTGGTAGAATCACATGCATTTGTGGGTAGGGTTAAAGCTGAATTTGCCCAAGAAACGGGATTGTCTGATGCGGTAAAAGTTTTCGCAGGTGGAGCGGACAATGCCTGCGGTGCAATTGGTTCAGGGATTTTGGCGGAAGGTAAAACCTTATGCAGTATCGGTACTTCTGGCGTTGTTCTTTCCTATGAAGAACGAAATGACCTCGATTTTGAGGGGAAGGTTCATTATTTTAATCACGGTGAAGAAAATGCTTACTATACGATGGGAGTAACGCTTGCAGCCGGCTATAGTTTAAGCTGGTTTAAAGATACGTTTGCTAAGGAAGAGGCATTTGAACAGTTATTAGCAGGTGTGGAAGAAGTACCGGCAGGAAGCAATGGTTTATTATTTACTCCTTATCTTGTAGGGGAAAGAACACCGCATGCGGATTCAACCATTCGCGGCAGTTTTATAGGTGTCGATGCTTCCCATGAGCGTAAGCACTTTGCCCGTGCAGTGCTTGAAGGTATTACCTTCTCCTTACATGAATCGATTGAGATTTTTAGAAGCAGCGGTAAGACGATTGATTCTATTATTTCTATTGGCGGCGGAGCGAAAAATGACACATGGCTGCAAATGCAGGCAGATATTTTTAACGCAAAAATTGAAAAGCTTACAAGCGAGCAAGGTCCTGGAATGGGGGCAGCGATGTTAGCTGCTTACGGCTGCGGCTGGTATCCTTCCCTAAAAGAATGTGCGCAAGAATTTATTCAAACTTCAAAAACCTATACTCCGATTCAGGAAAATGTGGAAGCATATAAAAAGCTATTTACCATTTATCAACATGTTTATCCACAAACAAAGGAATTGAATGAGCAATTAAGAGAGTTTAGAAAGTAACGGAGAGCTGGCCTGGGTCAGCTCTCTTTATAAAGGAGTGATTAAAAAATGAATTATCGTGAATTAGGTAATACAGGAATCATGATTAGTGAGGTTAGTTTTGGCACATGGGCAATCGGTGGTGCTTGGGGGAAAACAAATGACACAGAAGCACTGAAATCTTTGGAATATGCCATTGACCAGGGGGTTAATTTTTTTGATACGGCCGATGTATATGGGGACGGTCATAGTGAAGAGTTACTGGCCAAAGCCACAAAAGGCAGGGAAGACCAGATTTATGTCGCAACAAAGTTCTGCCGTCAGGGTGATATTCATGATCCAAAAAATTATAGCTATGAAAAAGTTAGTGCCTATTGTGAAGATAGCCTTCGCCGTTTGAATAGAGAGGCGATTGATTTGTATCAAATTCACTGCCCGGCAACGGAGATTTTAAAAGATGGCAGTGTTTTTGAAGTACTGGATCGGCTAAAGCAGGAAGGAAAAATCCGTCAATATGGAGTTAGTGTGGAAACCGTTGAAGAAGGGTTAATTTGTTTGGAATATCCAAATGTTAAGAGCCTGCAAATCATCTTTAATATGTTCCGCCAAAAGCCATTAGAGAAATTAATCCCGGAGGCTTATCAAAAAGGGGCAGGGCTTCTTGTTAGATTACCGCTTGCCAGCGGTCTGCTTACTGGTAAGTTTACGGCCGAGCATGTTTTTGAAGCCGATGACCACCGCCATTTTAATGAAAATGGGGAGGCTTTTAATGTAGGAGAAACCTTTGCAGGCCTTGGATTCCGAAAGGGAGTAGAATTAGCTGATCAGTTAAGGTGGATTGGCGAAGGCAGGAAATCGATGGCAAGTGCGGCACTGCGCTGGATTTTAGACCAAAAAGAAATTACTTGTATTATTCCTGGGTTTAAAAATGTGAAACAGGTCGAGGACAATCTCTCAGCACTTGAGACAAAACCTTTTTCAGAAGATGAAATGCAAGAGATTGAACGTTTCTATCAGGAAAAAGTAAAGGGTCATATTAGAGGTCCGTATTGAGGGGTTGTTCATTATGATTCACGCTGTTCCTACATCGCGTAAGGCAGTGGCAATTACGTTTGATGATGGGCCCAATCCCATCTACACACCACAAGTATTAGAGATATTTTCGGAGGCAGCTGGGAAAGCTACCTTCTTTATGATTGGTGATCAAATGAAGAAAAATCCTGAGGTGGTAAAACAAGTGGCTGCCCTAGGACATGAAATCGGAAATCATACGTTTACCCACCCGAAATTATCTCTGTTAAGCACTGCCGAATGTTTAGAGGAAATCGAACAAAATGAGGTATTAATAAAGGAGCTGACCGGACGAAAGCCAGTTGTCTTCCGGCCTCCTTACCTCGATTATAATCAGGACACAGTTTCATTACTCATGCAGAAGGGATATCCGATGATTGGTGCAATAAATTTAGAGGCACAGGACTGGGAACAGCCCGGTGTGATGCATATCCTGGAAAAATCAAGAGAAGGGATCAAAAATGGCAGTATTTTCATTTTTCATGATGGCTATGGGGACCGTTCAGAAACGATAGAAGCAGTTCGAATGCTAGTTACCGAGTTGACATTACAAGGCTATCAACTTGTAACGGTGAGTGAACTATTAAAATTAGCATAAAAAGAGGAAGCACATTAAGAGTTTGTGCTTCCTCTTGCTACTTCAGTTTCTAATCGTATGAGTGTTAAGCTGCGGCCTGCCCTTTTTTCTTTTCGATTTTTTGAAAGGCTAGATAACAGGATGCCATGATGATTCCCGCCGTAATGCTCCCGCCAAAGATAAACCATAGTGCGGGTATAAACCTCATGACAAAGATTGCAGCGATAAATCCAATAATCATTATCATGTTAGGAACCGGATTCACTATCATGATGAAGAAAGCGTTTTTAAACATCTGGCTAAATTTCACTTCATAGTGAACGTAAACGGGGAATATATACAATACCGTCATAATCATCGCGAAAATAATTAAGTATAAAGGAATTTGAATGCTTGTACCGATTTTGATATAGTTCAAATCAATATAAATAATACTGGCTAATATAGTGAGAGCCAATCCTAATCCATTACTTCTAAGAAACTCTTTTTTATAGGTGCTCCAAAAGGTTTGAAACACTGGGATATCACTTTCACCCATAATCCATTTCCGAATAACCGTAAACATCGCAGTGGTTGCAGGGCTAATTCCAAACAACCCGAGTCCAAGGAGAGAGCAGCCAATCCATAATAGATTCACATAGGCGAATTTAGTGATCCACTCGGTAAGGGTATAAAGTCCACTCATAGATAGCTTATTCATAAAAAGTCCCCTTCTGATGATGCTTAGTTTTATACAATTATAGACCATTGAAGCTATATTGAACATGACCAACTTTTAAAAAAATTGACATATCTTTGATTTTTAAACTAATTTAACAGAATTTTACAATTTTTCTATATAGCAGGTAAAAACTATCCTAGAAGGGCGATTATATGTTCTCAAGATTACAAAAATGGAACACATTACGAAATCAAATACTCGTCGTATTTTTAGTCGTTATGGTAATTGTTTTATTGATTGTCGGACTGTTAACTTTTAATAAAGTGTCCACGTTGCTTAAAAATAATGCCGAAAAACAAATTCAACAGACAGCAGTAGAGGCAAATGGAAGATTAGAATCTTTGTATAAACAAATTAACATGGCTTCGAAGCTAGTCATGACGAATGATACGATTCAACGGACCTTAACTAAGGCATATGGAGGGAACCCTATTTCTTTTGCCGAACGCCAGCAATTAAAAGGAATTGTGAATACCATTCAAGCTAATACAGAGGGGATTTTTTCCTTTGAACTTTATACCAATATGATGAACAGTTTAGTTCCAATAGATGATACGAATCTAGTCACTAGGATTGACGGGAAGTGGATCCAGCAGGCTGATAGCGCGCATGGACGACTGGTTTGGATTGGTGATGATCCGCGTAACTCAGATAACATCCTTGCCTTAAGACGCGTGAATTTAATGGGGCATGACTACGCAAATGGCGGATATCTGCTCATTAGTATTTATCGAAATTATCTACAGTTTGTGGACCAAGACGAAACCAATATTGAAAACCAGTACTCTATATTATTAGATCAAAATTCAAAGGTGATTCTATCAAACTACCAAAAATCTCTTAAACCAATTTTAAACAATGAAGCTCCGACTCTTTCACTGAATAATCAGGAGTATATGATGACAAAACAAACGTCTTATCAAACCGGGTGGACAATGGTCATCTTAACCCCTGTTAAGGCTCTTACAAAAGGAATAAGTGTATTACGTTCGGGAATAGTTATATCTGGGATTATTGGCTTCGTTATCTTTTTGATTAGTTCGCTCTTTTTATCCACTTTTATTACAAGGCCGATTATTAAATTAACGAAAACGATGCAGCAGGCAAGCGCAGGTTCATTAACGATGAACCCAAGCGTTACCACGGTAAACGAAATTAATGAATTAAATAGTACTTATAACCAACTGGTGAAAGAAACCAATCATCTGATTAAAATGGTATATCAAAAGGAAATTACCCGAAGTCGGAGTGAATTAAAAGCATTACAAGCGCAAATTAATCCTCATTTTCTGTTTAATACATTGGACGCCCTTAAGTGGACGCTAGAGGATAAAGATGAGGAAGAACTGGCAGAGTTTGTCGTTGCCATGTCCAATTTATTCCGTTATACGATCACCAAGCAAAACGATGGAGATTGGGTTTCTATAAAGGACGAAATCCAACATATTGAAGACTATATGGAAATTATGAAGATGCGTTTCGGAGATCACTTAAAATGGAATTTACACATGCCTGTTGAAACAGGGCACGTGAAAATTCCAAAACTGTTGATTCAGCCGTTAGTTGAAAATGCAGTTCTCCATGGAGCAGGAAATACGATGAAACCATGTACGATATCGGTTACCATACAACCAACGGCGGATCAAGATTATTTGCAAATACTTGTAGTGGATGACGGCCCAGGTATTAATCAAGAAAAATTAGACTCTATTAAACAGGCTATTCAATCAGGCGGGATCATCTCTAAAAACGGTAACGGAATGGCGATTTCCAATGTACACAAACGTTTAGAATTATACTATCCTGATCGTCTAAAAAGTGGACTTGCCATTATCAGTGAAGTAAACATTGGAACAACGGTTTCATTTGTCATACCGGTAAAGGGGGAGGAAGACCATGTTGAATTCAAAGGCAATTTTGATCGTAGATGATGAACCAAGAACCCGCCAAGGATTAAAGAAAACATTGGATACTTGGGCAAATGGACAATATAAAATAAATACAGCTTCGAATGGAGATGAAGCTATTGAACTGATGAAGCAACATAAAGTGCATATTCTCATCACAGATATCCACATGCCCGAAATAACGGGTTTACAATTATTAAAAATCGCCAAAGAACAAAATATATCCCCTGTCATCATTGTGATTTCGGCATATTCTGAGTTTGAATATGCCCAGGAAGCCCTTCGTTTAGGTGTTATTAACTATTTACTAAAACCCATTAGTAAAAAAGCGTTAATAGAGGCCGTGGAGGAAGCGGTTCAAACGGTGGAGAAAAAGGAACGGGCCGGATTGATTGAGAAAGTGGTGGATACGAAACTCGTTGCTGCGAATGCCCAAATTCCTTCTAATCGTGAACCTGTCAGGGAAGCGATAGATTATATCAACAACCATTTAAAAAATGAGCTATCCCAAAAGGAAGTTGCCGATCATGTTCATTTAAATCCGAGTTATTTAAGTGTCCTATTTAAAGAACATGTCAAATTAACCTTCAGTGAATATGTAACCCGGCGAAGAATCCAGCGAGCAAAGGAACTATTGGTATCTACTAATCTTCCCATTAACGATATTGCAGAAGAATCCGGGTATAAAACGGCAAAATATTTTATTAAGATCTTTAAAGAACTAGAGGGAATGACACCAAGTGCATACCGAAAGGATAATAATGAAAAGGCTTTCTAAAAATAGTAGTATTTTTCCTAATCGTTGTGACCTATTTTTCAGAACTGTCTGAATGTAGACTATAAGTGTAAGGAATATCTAGAAAAGGTCATAGGGGGGAATCACATTGTTAAAAAAGAAAACGGTTGCAATATTTATGTCTGTAATCATGCTTGTCTCTCTAGTGCTTGCGGGTTGCTCTTCCTCAAGTTCATCCAAGGAAAGCAGTTCAGATGACAAAAAAGTTATTAAATTCATGCATTTATGGCCGGAAGGCAGCTCGAATGCTCAATTCTCCATAGTAAAAGACATCATTAGTGAATATGAAAAAGATCATAATGTAAAAATTGAAACAGAAATTTTAAATCCTGATCAATACAGAGAAAAGCTTAAGGTGTTAGCTTCATCTAATGAGCTTCCTGATATTGGGATGACTTGGTCAGATGGGTTCATTAAGCCTTATGTAGAAGGTAATATGTTAGCACCGCTAGATGATATCGTAAGCGGAGATGCAGATCTTAAAGATGCATTTATCCCAGGTGTTAAAGAATCATATGCAGTGGACGGAAAAACATATGGTCTTCCACTAGAATTAAATATTTCCTACGTGTTCTACAACAAAGAAATTTTCAAAAAATATAATCTCGAAGTTCCAAAGACTTTCTCCGAGTATAAACATGTTGTGAAAACTTTAGCAGAAAATGGTGTGATTCCTGCGACGGTTGGTGCAAAAGACGGCTGGCCAGCATCTTTCTGGTTTATGTATCTAGCTGACCGGATTGGCGGATCTACCATTCTAACAGATGTAATAAAAGGGAAAGCAAAAATGGATGATCCGGCTATCGTAAAAGCAGCTGAAGAGGTACAAAACCTAGTTGATATGGGTGGTTTTGTTAAAGGCGCGAGCGCATTATCAAATGACGATGCTAAAGGATATTTCATGAACGAACAAGCAGCGATGTTCTTAACAGCTACATGGGAGTTACCGAACTACACAACAAGCCCAGATGTTAAGCAAGAATTTAAAGATAAGATTGGCTATTTCAAGTTCCCAACTTATGAAGGCGGAAAAGGGACAAGCATCAACAGCTATGTAGGCGGACCTGGAGTTGGTCTATTCGTAGCTAAAGATTCTAAAGTTCAAAAGGAAGCAAAAGATTTTGTGGGCTATCTTGTGAAGAGATGGGGAGAAAAATCAGTTACCGATGCTGGTGTGATTCCTGCAACGAAAGTAGACACATCTAAGCTGGACCTTGCACCAATGTACATTGATATCTTGAAAGATTTAAGTGAAGCATCAAACGTAACAACTTATTTTGATACTCAAGCAAGCCCGGCTGTAGCAGAATTACACCACGATTTAATGACAGCTCTATTCGGAAAACAAGTGACACCGAAGGATTTTGTTAAACAGCATGCGGATGAACTTGCTAAAGAGAAAAAGTAAAAATTGGCCTAATAAATCCAAATGAAGGGGGCATACAGGTTATGCCCCCTATCATTTTAACTTCTTTTCAAATTAGAAAGGAGTATTCAGATGAGAAGTGTAATGTCAAATAAATGGGTAATCAGCCTGTATGTACTTCCTGCCTTAATTCTTATTCTCTTATTAATCTATATCCCAATTGTCTTAACTGGATATTATGGTTTGATGGACTGGAACGGCATCGGAAAGATGAAGTTTATTGGTTTAGAAAATTACATTGAATTAACAAAGGACACAAAGTTTTGGCAAAGTGCATGGCATTCCCTGTTACTCGGTCTTTTTTCAACTTTAAGCTTGGTGGGTTATTTAATTTTATCCTTGATTTTAGCAAGTAAAATCAAAGGTGCTAACTTTTTAAGAAAAATCTACTTAATCCCGATGTTATTATCTTCAGTAGCAATCGGACAGCTTTGGGCGAAGATTTTTGACCCAACGAACGGTATGCTTAACAGATTGCTAGTGTTGGTTGGCGTTGAAAATCCTCCGCTTTGGCTAGCGGATTCTAAAATAGTATTATTTGCGCTATTCCTTCCAATCGTTTGGCAATTTGCAGGTTTTTACATCATTATTTTCTATGCAGCATTAAAAAATGTTCCCGAAGAACTGATCGAAGCGGCAAAAATAGATGGGGCAACTCCGATTCAAATTGCTTATAAAATTAAGGTTCCTCTTATTGCAGGTGTCATAAAAGTCATGGTGATCCTAGCCATTGTCGGTTCGTTAAAATACTTTGACTTGATTTTCGTCTTAACCGGAGGCGGTCCTAACGGAGCGAGTGAGGTAATGGCATCTTACATGTATACAGAAGCATTTAGTAAATATAACTTCGGTTACGGAAGTGCGATTGGATTCGGTTTATTGATCATCTGTCTTGTGGCAACATGGCTAATTCAAAAATTACTTAATACAAAAGATGTTGACTATTAAAAAGGGGAGTGAAAAGGATGAGTAAGGTTGCAGTTGAAATACAAAAAACGACCCTATCAGCTTCTTATAAAACCAGTAAATCACTAGGAAACAAAATTGGATACGGAATCTTGTACTTCGTCCTGGCGGTCATTGCAATTATTCAGGTTTATCCGCTGGTATGGCTATTCCTGTTTTCCTTAAAGACCAATCAAGAGGTTTTTGGGATGTCACCGTTTGCGCTTCCACAAGCTCCCCAATGGGGAAACTATGTAAAGGCTTGGACAGCGGGTCACATCGATGTTTACTTCTTTAACAGTGTGTTGTATACGGTGGCAGCGGTCGTACTTACTGTTATTCTTGCGAGTTTTGTAACGTTCGCGATCACAAGAATGGAATGGAAATTAAGTGGATTAGTTCTAGGTTTGTTTATGGCCGGATATATGATTCCACTTCATTCCACCTTAATTCCATTATTTAATTTCTTTAAAACGGCCAATATGATTGATAATCCAATGTCCGTGATCCTATCGTATGTAGCCTTTAACTTGCCGATTACGATTATGATTCTATCAGGATTTTACAGGACAATCCCAAGAGAGATAGAAGAGGCAGCGGTTGTGGACGGCTGTTCGATCCACCGAATCTTCTTCCAAATTACACTTCCAATGACAGTACCTGTTCTCTCTACTACTGTCATTATCAACATGATTTACAACTGGAATGAATTCGTATTTGTTAACACATTCCTAAGCTCTGATAAATGGAAAACCATCACTGTTGGGGTAAACAACTTCGTAGGGCAATATTTGACTGACTGGGGTGCGATTGGTGCAACGCTAATGATCAGTATTATCCCAGTATTGATTGCGTACTTTATTTTAAGTGACCGTATTGTAGAGGGGATTGCTGCAGGGTCTGTAAAAGGGTAATAGTTGGAACAAAGGGGAAGGGTTCGTTTTGAGGCGCTTTTCTTAAAATACGTGCTGAAATAACAGTTGTATTGGTATATAAAAAGTAAAACTCGCCATATTAATTAATTGGCGAGTTTCTTTATTTGGAATACCAAAACCTTATTTAAATAAAACCTCACCTTAATGCATGAAAACAACTCACTTCATATTAAATGAGATGTCTTGTCTCTCGAGTAACAAGCAAAAAAGTAAAATAAGCGAAGATTTTCCGGTTAAGTGCAGTATGGAGCTCGTTTTCGGGGTAAATAAGCGGAGGTTTTCCGGTTATGCAAAGCAGAATCTCCCATTTGCGAACTTTTCAGGCCAATAGGCGGAATCTCTCCGACTATTTAAGCGTTTTTTAATAGTTTTTATTAATTAAGCGGAATCTTTCCGTCTATTTCATAGATCGGGTACAAACCTGATAATGAACCTAAACTGCAACCACTTCATCAATCAGGTATGGCCTTATTACTGTCTCTTACTAGTTCTAAAAATACGCTTAACGCTTTAGTCTGGAATGGGGATCGTAAGACAATTGAAAATTTCCGTTTAATTGGAAGTTGTTTTACGTTTATGACATGTAAGGAGCCCATTGAACATTCCTTACGAATCGCCCAGTAAGAAAGTAGACTAACACCAAGACCTGCTTCTACAGATTCCTTAATTAGTTGTGTACTTCCAAACTCCAATGATTTTTTCGGAATGACTTCAGATAATCTGAACATTTTCTCAGTCACTTCTCTAGTTCCAGAACCATTTTCCCTGACAATCCACGTTTCTTCCTCTAATTCTGATATGTTAATTTCACCATTTTTTTGTGCCAAGCAATGTTTTGGCGATGCCACCAGATACATGGAATCTTCTGCAAAAGGTTCGATTACTAAATTTTTATCTTTGAAATCCCCTTCGACAATTCCCACATCTAATTGGTGCTCCAAAACTAATTTTGCTATCTCTTTTGTATTCCCGATCGTAATGGTTGGAGTGATTAATGGATATTTCCTGTGCATTTTTGCAATAACATGCGGCAAAACGTATTCTCCATATGTATAACTGGCACCAATTGAAAGCGGTCCACTCGACTTGTTGGTTAGATCATCTATTAAGTAATGCATTTTTGTGTAGAGACCTAATATCTCTTTTGCATGATGATAGACAATTTCCCCAGCTTTATTTAAGCGTACAAATTTATTACTGCGCTCTAACAATTTTGTCCCCATGGTACGCTCAAAAGATTGAATATATTGGCTTACTGCAGGTTGAGTCATATGTAATTCTTCTGCTGCACGTGAAAAGTTTTCCATCTCAACTACCGTTACGAAGACTTGTAACTGTTGATCCATTTTTATCCCCCCTTTTTCCGTTTATTTTTTATTATATAGTTTTACTTATGATAAGTATCATAAATAATTATTTTTCTTATGCATGGAAAAGGTTTAGTCTGAGATTGTAAATAAATATAGGTGGTGATGGTATGGAAGCGCAATACACTAGAGTAAATAAAGAGCCTATCCAGCCCCTAAAGAAAACCACGTCTTTTGGCCAATGGATCGGTGGAATTGGCTTTACCTTTATGATTGCCTTACTGGGCTACTTATTGGCAAAAACGCCTGGATTTGATCATGTTGGTCAACTAGCATCCGCGATTGTGATCGCAGTCATGTATCGGCAATTTTTTGGTTACCCTGAACTCCTCCGTTCAGGTATAGGATTTTCTTCAAAAAGATTATTACGGTTTGCGATTATTTTGTATGGACTTAAGCTCAATATAGGTATGGTTTTACAGGATGGTTTAGGATTACTGGTTCGAGATACTGGGGTTATTATCTTTGCTATCTTGGTAACATTAGGGCTAGCTCGATTGTTGAAAGCAGATAAAAATATATCACTTCTACTTGGAATAGGTACAGGGGTGTGTGGTGCGGCAGCCATAGCTGCGATAGCACCAATTATTAAATCAAAAGATGAAGATACCGCAATGGGTGTTGGTATCATAGCTTTAGTTGGGACGATTTTTGCGATTTCTTATACGATATTACGGCCCTTTCTAGCGTTGTCAGACATAGATTATGGCATTTGGTCAGGAATTAGCTTACATGAAATTGCGCACGTAGCCTTAGCTGCAGCACCAGGGGGACAAGATGCGCTGGCTATTGGTTTACTTGCAAAATTAGGTCGAGTGTTTTTACTTGTTCCACTGTGCTTTCTTTTGATGTACATCATGAAAAGGAAAAGCTCTAGGGACGAATGTTCTGAAACGAAGGTTGAATTTCCATGGTTTTTAATAGGGTTCATTATCATGAGCATTATTGGAAGTTATGTTCTTGGTACAACTATTCCAGTATCAAGTGAATTTATGAATGGTATTTCCAAGCTTACTACCTGGTATTTAACAGCAGCAATGGTTGGACTTGGATTAAATGTAAGTCTTCGGGATCTTCGTACGAAAGCATTAAAACCGTTAATCGCGATGGGGATTACATCTATCTGTCTTTCCATTCTAGCTTACTTTATTGTATAGGGGAATTTAGGGCCAGTTAGCTTTAATATTGATAATGTAAAAGGCTTGAGGACAAAAATTTTTCTCAAGCTTTTTTTATTTCTAGTTAATTAACTTGATCGGTAAATGGTGCTATCCCTATCAGAGGTAACACAATAACATGTTCATGTATTTCAGTTATTCGAAATCTAAAAAAGGTTTATCACAGATGCAAAACGGGTTCCTAGTCCTAGGAAGAAGCTGAGCTTGATGGTAAAGGATTTTTTAAAATGAATGATTCAAAATTGAGAATTTTCAAAGATCGGGGTGCGCAAATCAAGCAGTTTTACAGAAGAAATCAGTTGGCATGGTTCTTGCATTATAAATGATAAGTAAATAGAGAAGGGAGGGAGGAGATGAATTACCAGCTGCTCTGTGAGAGTCTCAGAAAAGAATGACAACAATTCAAGTATTCCT
This sequence comes from Bacillus sp. AFS073361, assembly GCF_002567005.1. Classification (GTDB taxonomy): domain Bacteria; phylum Bacillota; class Bacilli; order Bacillales; family Cytobacillaceae; genus Neobacillus. Next base: position 479,381 of record NZ_NUZU01000039.1, on the reverse strand, counting down.
TTCCATTTTTTCTGGAACGATTGTTGGATTCGTACTTGGTTTACTTGGTGGAGGTGGATCTATTCTTGCCGTTCCTCTTTTGCTTTACGTTGTCGGTATGAAAGATCCTCATGTGGTCATTGGCACGACAGCATTAGCTGTAGCGATAAATGCCTACGTAAACCTTATTCCACACTCACGTGCCGGTAATGTGCAGTGGAAGGCAGCAATTGTTTTCGCCATCCCTGGTGCCCTGAGTGCATATACAGGATCAATGATTGGAAAGTTGGTACCTGGGAAACAGTTGTTGTTTCTTTTTGCCATTCTGATGATTGTTATGGCTGTAAAAATGGTTTTGCCAAAAAAAGAGGAGAGTAGCCAAGCAGACAATGTTAAAAATCAAATCAAAATGCCACAGTTGATCACCACGGCGATCTTGGTGGGATTGTTATCCGGATTTTTCGGGATTGGCGGAGGATTTTTGATTGTTCCTGGGTTGATTTTTGCGGCAAGAATGCCAATGATTGCGGCAATTGGAACTTCTTTGGTATCAGTGGGTACATTCGGACTTGCAACCGCGGTGAATTACAGTTTTTCCGGCCTCATAAACTGGTGGGTGATGTTGGCGTTTGTTGGAGGCGGAGTTGGCGGTGGATTGGTGGGGGCAAGGCTTGCGGCACGCTTAAGTAAGCAGCGGCGCACACTCCATTATATATTTTCCGGCGTCGTTATGTTCGTCGCCATTTACATGCTGATTATTAATGCGGAAGCCTTAGATTTGTGAGCTGCTTTACTAAAATGGAGATGAGGAAATAAAAATGCCAAAGGTGAAGAATGAGACACATTACAAAATTTTGATTATAGGTGGAGGGAGTGCTGGAATTACGGTTGCAGCCCGTCTCCTGCGTGAATCACGCAGCCTAAGTGGAAATATTGCCATCGTTGAACCCGCAGCAAAACATTATTATCAGCCATTATGGACGCTTGCCGGAGCTGGCGAAGCGGATAAAACGGTGACACAAAGGGAAGAAGCCTCCGTTATTCCGAGTGGAGCCGTGTGGGTGCAAGAGGCGGTTACAGAATTTCAACCAAATGAAAATGCGGTTGTAACAGCATCTGGAAAGAAACTGCACTATGAGTATCTAGTTGTTGCTGCAGGGATTCAAATTGATTGGCATAAAATCAAGGGGTTAAAAGAAAGTATGGGAAAGAATGGGGTATGTAGTAATTACTCTTATGACTATGTTGATAGCACGTGGGAAACGATTCGCAACTTCAAAGGAGGTACTTCCATCTTTACGAATCCGAATACTCCGGTGAAGTGTGGTGGAGCCCCTCAAAAAATCATGTATTTGGCGGATGATTATTTCAGAAAGTCAGGAGTGCGGCCACACTCTTCAGTTATTTTTGCTTCAGGAAGCCCAAGCATATTCAATGTAAAAAAATATGAACAGGCACTTAACAAAATAATAGAACGAAAAGAAATCGAGACATGGTTTATGCACAATCTCATTGAAATCGATGGTGAAAAAAAGCAAGCGACATTCGAAAATTTGAACACACAAGAACGTGTAAATATCCAATATGACATGATTCATGTGGTACCACCAATGAGCGCCCCTGACTTTATTAAGAATAGCCCGCTTGCGGCAAGTAATGGCTGGCTGAATGTAGACAAATATACGCTGAAGCATCCATGCTTTGACAATGTTTTTGGCATTGGGGACTGCACCAACCTGCCTACGTCGAAAACGGGGGCTGCGATTCGTAAACAAGCACCCGTTCTTGTGAAAAATTTACTTGATCAGATGGGGGCCAAACCATTGGTTCATCAATATGACGGTTATACATCATGCCCGCTTGTTACTGGATATGGACGGCTTATACTGGCTGAATTCAATTATGATTTACAGCCGCAAGAAACCTTCCCAATCAATCAGGCACGCGAGAGGTACAGCATGTATGTATTGAAGAAAAACTTCCTTCCCGTTATGTATTGGAAGGGAATGCTCAAAGGTAGGATGTAATCATGTTTCTGATGGTCATTACAAAACAAAAGAAGCGCTTAAAAGGAGGATGACTGATGTTACTCAAATACTTTTATGATGAGAAACTGGCTCAAGCTTCATACCTGGTCGGATGTCAGGAGACCGGAGAAGCGATCATTGTTGATCCATCACGCAATATAGAGCCTTACATAGAAACAGCAAGAGAACATGGTGTTCGGATTGTGGGGGTAACGGAAACACACATCCACGCAGACTTTTTGTCTGGTTCGCAGGAGCTAGCTTCCAGACTGGGAGCTACATTGTATTTTTCTGATGAAGGAGGACCGGACTGGAAATATGAGTACGCAACGGGGTATGATCACTTTTATCTTAGAAATGGAGATGTTTTTGCCATTGGAAATATCCAATTTGAGGTGATGCATACACCAGGACACACACCTGAACATATTTCGCTGCTTGTAACAGATGGCGGTGCATCTATTAAGGGCCCAATCGGCATATTTACCGGAGATTTTGTGTTTGTTGGTGACGTGGGGCGTCCCGATTTATTAGAAAAATCCGTGGGGGTACGAGGTTCCTCAGAAAAAATGGCAAGCATGATGTATCGGTCACTAAAGCAGTTTAAAAAGCTTCCTGACTATCTGCAAGTATGGCCAGGACATGGAGCGGGGAGTGCCTGTGGGAAAGCGTTAGGAGCAGTACCTTCTTCAACCATCGGCTATGAAAAACGGACAAATTGGGCATTGCAATATGAGAACGAGGATCGTTTTATAGAAGCGCTGTTGGCTGGACAGCCGGAGGCACCCCCTTATTTTTCAATGATGAAGCGGTTGAATAAAGAGGGGGCACAGCAAATTCAAGGGATGGCAGTACCGCTTCGTATGGAGGCTTCGGTCGATATTGTGCAGGAATGGGTGCAGCAAGGGATGGTCGTTGATACGCGTCCAGCCAGTGATTTTGCTGCAAAACATATACGAAGCGTGTTGAATATTCCGTATAATAAATCATTTGTAACTTGGGCGGGATGGTTACTGAATTATGATCAGCCAAGCTATCTTCTAGCAACCAATACAGATGTGGCAGATATCGTGAAGGATCTCCAGTCCATTGGATTGGATGGTATCGTTGCCACAATGGATCCGTGTGTGATGGAGCTGCTAGGTGAATCTGATACGCGTGGAATGAAATATGAAGAAGTGACATGGGATCAGGTAGAGGGAGCAATTCAAACGGAAGGCATATATGTACTTGATGTCCGAAGTAAAGCCGAGTGGGAAGACGGTCATATTCCGCAGGCGAAGCACGTGATGCTCGGTCATCTGCAGGAACAGGCACACACCATTGGGCATGGTAAACCCATTTTAGTTTATTGCAAAACTGGCGGAAGATCTGCTATCGCTGCAAGTATTCTGCAAGTTCATGGTTATAAAGACGTACAAAGTCTTGTGGGCGGATATGAGGAATGGAGAAAACAGGAAAAGCTGCGAACCACTAGAGATGTTTAATTGAAATCTTTGAATGTTATCATCTATGCGAAATATTTACCATATTTGCAAACTTTCCATGCCTATTATGAAAACGTTTATTAAACTAACATTCGCACTATTCGGAATTCAATTAAAAATTTTATAAAAATAAGGCGATTTTATAAGGGGAATAAGTTGGCATGAAAATTGCTTGTATAAATGACGTAATGAGTTTATGCATAAGCAAACATGAAAAGGAGAGATACTTCATGAAATATAATTTTGACCAAGAGATTTTTCGCCGGGGCACGGATTGTGAAAAATGGGATCATCTTAAAAATCAATTTGGCGAAAAGGATGTTATTCCGATGTGGGTGGCCGATATGGATTTCCAGTCTCCCCAACCTGTCATCGAAGCATTAAAACAGCGGGCAGAGCACGGTGTTTATGGCTACGGGCTTAGATCAGACTCGTATATGGAATCCATTGTTGACTGGATAAAAAGAAGACATCGATGGTCCGTTGAGAAAGAATGGATTACCCACAGCCCAGGTGTAATTCCGGCCTTATCGCTTGCGATTCAGTCCTTTACGAAGCCAGGAGATAAAATTATTATCCAACCGCCTGTATACCATCATTTTGCCCGTGTGATCCAAGCAGCCGGCCGTGAAATTGTCAGCAATCCGCTTATGCTTGAAAATGGGTGTTATTCCATGGATTTCGAGGACTTAGAGGCAAAGATAGATGCAAAGGTAAAAATGTTAATTCTGTGTAGTCCCCATAACCCCATCGGAAGGGTATGGAGTAAAGAAGAATTGACGAAGTTGGGACAGCTTTGTATAAAGCACAACATTCTCATTATAGCGGATGAAATTCATTTTGATTTTGTCTTTAAGACACATACTCACATTCCTTTTGCTTCTATTTCAGAAGAGTTTGCGAATCATTCCCTTTCCTGCATTGCGCCAAGCAAAACTTTTAACCTAATGGGTGTGCAGACGTCGAGTATTATTATTCCAAATCAGCAACTGCGTGATAGGTATAATCAGGAACTTCATACATTATCCATTGGCTCGCCAAACATATTTGGTGTTGTTGCGTTAGAGGCTGCTTACCGCTATGGAGAAGAATGGCTGGATCAGCTCCTAGAATATTTGCAGGAGAATCTGGAGTACACTCTAAATTACTTCCGCAACAACATCCCGCAAATCAAGGTCATCCAGCCAGAAGGCACATACCTTGTATGGCTGGATTGCCGAGAATTGTGTTTTTCAGTTAAAGAATTGGATGAATTTATGTTACAGAGGGCAAGAGTTGCAATGAACGGAGGTCACATTTTCGGTAGGGAAGGGGAAGGATTTATGAGGCTAAATATTGCTTGTCCGCGTTCGATGTTAAAAAATGCACTGGGTGGAATAGAAAACGCTGTCGCTTCTTTATGCAAGGTTCATTAAGTTATTTTTGTTGATGCTTATTATTTTAAATGAAGAATTGCTATAGGAAAGGAGGATCATATGGCAGGCTTTATTGGCATACAGCAGTTTATTCAAGACTACACGGAGAACACGGCAGAAATCCTTGGTTTGGATATAACTGTACTTGATGAAAAGGGCGTTCGCATTAGCGGGACCGGCTATTATAAAGAGCTTATTGGCAAAGCGGCTCCGGAAGGCTCCTTTTTCAAAATGATATTGGAAACTGGAGAGCCTGGAGTAATCTACAATGTAAAAAAAGATGAATCCCAATGTATGAAGTGTCAATTCGTTAATCAATGCAAAGAACTCGCCACCATTGGATTTCCTATTGTAAAGCAAGATAAATTAGTTGGCGTCATCGGCATAATTGGTTTTTCTCATAAACAAAAGGAAAAAATGATTATAGAATCAGAGAAGCTGATACGTTTTTTAAGCAATGGTAGTACATTGTTAGGCAATAAATTAGCGATGCTGGAACTTGGTAAAGAAAAGGGATGTAAAATTCAAGAGGATATCCCGGTCCCCCCAAATACCATTTCTTTTGAAAACATTCTTGGTAAAGATTCTGGGCTTCAAGATGTGATTAAAAAAGCAAGAAGGATTATAAACAGCCCATCCACTGTCCTGATAAGGGGAGATAGCGGTACGGGGAAGGAATTATTATCCAAAGCGATTCATTATGAAAGCAAGCGCCGGGCGTATCCATTTGTAGCAGTCAATTGCGCCGCCATACCTGAAAGCTTATTGGAAAGTGAGTTGTTTGGTTATGAGGGGGGATCATTTACCGGTTCAAACCGGAATGGGAAAATAGGAAAATTCGAATTAGCGGACAATGGAACCATTTTTCTTGATGAAATTGGGGATATGCCTCTATTCTTGCAACCTAAATTATTACGGGTTTTACAAGAAAGAGAGATTGAAAGAATCGGTGGAAAAAAAGCAATCGGGATTAATGTACGGGTGATTGCGGCTACTCACCGAAACTTGGAAGAAATGGTGCAGAAGGGCACTTTTCGCGAGGATTTGTACTATCGTCTCAATGTCATTCCCCTTCATACTAAATCCTTACAAGAGCGGCGTGATGATATTGCCTTGTATCTCGACCATTTCATTCAAAAACATTGCAGGATCATGCGAAGGTCTCCGCTGAGTCTTGACCCTATGCTTGAGCGATGGCTTATACGTTATGATTGGCCGGGGAATATAAGGCAGTTGGAAAACGCCGTAGAATATATGGTCAATATGGTTGAATCAGATATGATCGGCTTCCATGATGTACCTGATTATATACTTCAACAGGATCGTCTCTCTGTCGAGAGTAGAGGAATGAGTTTAGAACAAATGATTTCAGAATATGAAAGAGATGTAATCCAGAGCTACTTCTTAGCTGAAAAATATGATAAAGAACAAATCGCCCGGGAACTACAGATTAGCCTGTCTACTCTTTATCGAAAATTGGAAAAATATAATTTATAACTGAAATTTCTAAAAAGACTCATGAGAGATTAACAGTCAGAGGAGACAATACAATTTGCATTTGAACTATGAGTAAATAGGGGGACATGCTATGGCGAAATTAGAAGCTGAGCTAAGTAATGTAATAGAAGAGCGAAATTCAAAAGGATCATTACAACGGAAGCTGAAATCTAGACATTTAACGATGATGGCTATTGGGGGCGCTATTGGAACGGGATTGTTTGTATCCAGCGGATCAACGATTAGCACTGCAGGGCCGGGAGGAGCGCTTGCTGCATACATTCTGGTTGGCATTATGGTCTATTTTGTCATGAATAGTTTGGGAGAGCTATCGGCCTTTTTACCGGTTCCAGGGGCCTTTGACATTTATGCCTCAAAGTATGTTGATCCTGCGTTTGGCTTTGCGTTAGGCTGGAACTATTGGTATACAACCGCGATTACGGTTCCTGCTGATTTGGTGGCCTCTACCCTTATAATGAAGTATTGGTTCCCACACGTACCTTCTCTCTGGTGGAGCGCACTATTTCTGGGGTTGCTGCTAATCTTAAATATTTTATCAGTCAAGGCATTTGGGGAATCTGAATATTGGTTTGCCGGTATTAAGGTCATCTCGATCATCGTGTTTCTCGTTATTGGGGTTGCTATGATTTTTGGAATTATGGGAGGACAAGCGGTCGGATTCAGTAACTTTACCCAAGGAGATGCTCCTTTTCATGGAGGGCTTATATCTATCTTTAGTGTAATGCTCGTCGCTGGTTTTGCATTTCAGGGAACCGAAGTAATTGCGACGGCTGCTGGTGAAACCGATAATCCTTCGAAAAACGTACCAAAAGCGATTCGTTCAATCTTTTGGCGAATCCTTATCTTCTACGTATTAACGATTTTTGTAATTGGCTTGATTATTCCCTATACAGATCCGAACTTACTTAAATCCGGAGTTAAAAATGTTTCTATCAGTCCCTTCACGCTCGTTCTTCAAAGAGCTGGTCTGGCATTTGCGGCCTCAGTTATGAATGCCGTGCTCCTTACGTCTGTTTTATCGGCAGCTAATTCAGCAATGTATGCGTCTTCACGAATGCTATGGGCATTGGCGAAAGAAGGAAAGGCACCACGTATCTTTGGCCGGCTTAACCGGAGGGGAATTCCCATGTTGGCTCTGTGTACGACGGCGATTTTAGGACTTATCTCCTTTTTGGCTTCCCTATTTGGAAATGGTTCGGTTTTTATTTGGCTGGTAAATGCTTCAGCTCTTACCGGATTTATCAAGTGGTTAGGAATTGCCGTAAGTCATTATCGTTTTCGTAAGGCATATGTGGCACAAGGAAGAGATTTAAATGAATTGCCGTTTAAAGCCAAATGGTACCCGCTGGGTCCGGTTATCACGCTGTTATTTTTTGTGGTTTTCATTCTTGGACAGCATCTTTTTTCCGGACATCAAGTAAGCTGGGCAGAACTTCTCGCGACATATATTGGTCTTCCTATTTTCTTGCTTCTCTGGCTTGGTTATAAATTCATTAAGAAAACAAAAGTTGTTCCACTTATGGAGTGTGATTTTGAACGCAAAGAATAGCAGGGAAAGCTTCATGTAATGTAAAGCGCATATTTTTCAGAGGAATAGTAAACACAATTCCGTTTAATAGGATTACATAAAAAAAAAGAGGTGGTTTTTATGTTAAAAGAAACAATCATGACCAAACAAGCTCCCAAGGCTATCGGCCCTTATTCACAAGGTATTAAAGCAGGAAATGTAGTGTATACGTCAGGGCAGCTCCCGATCCATCCGGAAACCGGAGAAATGCCTGATAATATTGAGGAACAAACAAGGATGTCACTCGAGAATCTCAAGCAGGTTATAGAAGCGGCGGGAGCAAGCTTACAGCAGGTAATAAAAACAACGGTTTTTTTAAGCGATATGAATCATTTTGCCACGATGAATCAAGTATATGGTGAATTTTTTTCCGGGAATTATCCAGCTAGAAGCGCGATTGAAGTTGCTCGTTTACCAAAAGATGCTTTGATTGAAATCGAAGCAGTTGCTATGACTTAATCATAATAATTGAAAAGAGAACGTCAGATTGATACTCTCTTTTCTTAATTTATATATGGCTGTAAATAGAGGATCCAGGAGGAGATTAATATGAATTTAGCACAATTTTCTAGACAACGATATACACCAACATATACACCCATTGAGAAATTACATCATTTTTCTGAAGTTCTGGGCGGCCCTTCGGTTTATATTAAACGGGATGATTTACTAGGGCTGACGGCCGGCGGAAATAAAACAAGAAAACTAGAGTTCCTCGTGGCCGATGCATTGGAAAAAGGCGCGGATACGTTAATTACATGTGGAGGCATTCAATCAAATCATTGCCGTTTAACGCTGGCCGCTGCCGTTAAAGAGAAAATGAAGTGTATTCTCGTATTGGAAGAGGGGCTTTTAACAAATTCTGATCCGGATTTTAATGGTAACTATTTTCTGTATCATTTACTGGGCGCTGAAAAAGTCAAGGTTATACCTAATGGGACAGACTTGATGAAAGAAATGCTGGAAGTAGCAAAAGAGGTAACGAATGAGGGAGGTAAACCTTATATCATTCCGGTTGGGGGATCGAATGGTATTGGGGCAACGGGATATGCTGCTTGCGCTCAGGAGATTTTGGCACAGTCCTTTGATCAAGGAGTCAATATGAATGCTGTTGTTTGTGTAAGCGGCAGCGGAGGAATGCATGCGGGTTTGGTGACTGGCTTTTATGGAAACCAAAGTAAAATACCGGTAATCGGAATGAACGTAAGCAGAGGAAAAGTGGAACAGGAAGAGAAAGTTTTTCAACTTGTTAAAGAAACTTCAGCACATATCGGCATTCCAAATTCAATCCCTAGTGAGGCTATTACGTGTTTTGATGAATATGTCGGACCAGGCTATGCTTTACCTACGCCTGAAATGGTGGAAGCGGTCAAGCTCATGGCAAGAACAGAAGGAATTTTGCTGGATCCGGTATATACAGGTAAAGCAGCAGCGGGACTCATTGATTTAATACAAAAAGGCACCTTTAAGCCGGACGATAACATCCTGTTTATACACTCTGGCGGAGCCTCAGCGTTATACGCCAATACTTCGCTCTTTTATTGAAGTTTAAGAGGGAATTGCAATTGAGTTTTCCAGGAGAACATTTGAACGCATTACAAAGGGGGATATTTTTATGAAAAAGAGTTTAAAAATAGTCGCTTTTTCGTTACTCGTTTCACTTATGTTAACTGCATGTGGAAAAACTCAAAATCAAGCAACCACTCAACCGGATAATCAGGCAGTTGGGAGTAAGAATCTGCTAAAGCAAATTAAAGCAGATAGAAAAATTAAAATTGGAACAGAAGGAACGTATGCACCGTTTAGCTACCATGATGCTTCAGGAAAATTAACTGGTTTTGATATTGAAATCGCTGAGGAAGTAGCGAACAGACTTGGTGTGAAACCAGAATTTATCGAAACCCCGTGGGACGGTATATTTGCAGGTCTTGATTCGAAGCGATTCGATATCATTGTTAATCAAGTTGGAATACGTCCTGACCGTCAGGAAAAATACGATTTTTCTGAGTCGTATATTGTGTCAAAACCCTTCTTGATTGTTCACAAAGACAATGAAACTATTAAATCATTTGCAGATTTGAAAGGAAAAAAAGCAGCTCAGACACTAACTAGTAATTTTAAGGATATAGCACTATCCAACGGTGCTGAGATTGTGGGGGTCGAAGGATTTAATCAATCCGTTGATTTAATACTTTCAAAACGGCTGATGCGACTGTAAATGATGGATTGTCCTATCTCGATTTCAAAAAACAAAAGCCTGATGCACCTATTAAAGCTGTAGCAGAGCTAGATGAACCGGCACAAATGGGAATTATGCTTAGGAAAGGGAATAAAGAATTGGTAGAGGCGATAAATAAAGCACTTTCCGATATGAAGAAAGATGGTACGTATTTAAGCATCTCACAAAAATACTTTGAAACCGATGTTTCAAAATAAGGAGTGTTCCAATGTTTGCTGATGAAAGAATGCTGCGAATTATTGACATCATTGTAAACTCATTTTTACCGATGTTAAAAGCAGGGATCGCTTTTACCGTACCATTGACACTTATATCTTTTTTTCTGGGACTCATTCTTGCTTTGCTTACAGCACTGGCTCGAATCTCGGGAATTCGGGCTCTCGACGCTGTTGCAAGATTTTATGTATGGGTAATTAGGGGAACGCCTCTGCTGGTTCAATTGTTTATTATTTTCTATGGTCTTCCAAGTGTTGGGATTACAATTGGTCCGCTGCCATCGGCTATTATCGGTTTCACTATTAGTGTTGGCGCCTATAACTCAGAGATTATTCGCGCAGCTATACTTTCAATTCCCAAGGGTCAATGGGAGGCCGCTTACTCAATTGGGATGAGCTATCGTCAAGCATTAAAAAGGATTATTCTTCCGCAGGCAACAAGGGTGTCTGTCCCACCCATGTCAAACAGTTTTATTAGCTTGGTGAAGGATACATCATTGGCTGCTACCATAACAGTGACCGAAATGTTTAGAATCGCGCAGCAAATTACAGCAACAACCTATGAACCATTGGTACTATATTGTCTAGCAGGATTTATTTATTTGATTTTCAGTACAGTTCTTTCTAACGCTCAAGGACGTATGGAAAAACGACTTGATCGATATGTGGAGGGCTGACTTGATAGGGGGATATTCAAGTGATTGAGATAGAGAACCTGCATAAGAAGTTTGGGCAAACAGAAGTTTTAAAGGGAATCGATTTGAAAATAGAGGAAGGCAATACGGTTTGTATTATTGGGCCTTCGGGATCAGGCAAAACAACTTTGTTACGCTGTTTGAATTTACTGGAAATGCCTACAAAAGGAACTATCAAGCTTGGAAAATATTCTTTGGATTTTCAGGATAAAAAACAAGTTCCAAAAGATAGGATTATAAAGTTCCGTCAACAAACAGGTATGGTTTTCCAAGGTTATTATTTGTTCCCTCATATGACTGCACTTGAAAATGTTATGGAAGGTCTCTTCATCGTTCGTAAGCAAGACAAGGAACTTTCACGTACGAAAGCTCTTCACCTGCTAGAAAAGGTATTTAAATAATGATAAAAGCAAACAGAAGTCGCTCTGTTTGCTTTTTTTAACTAAGTTCTTGGGGAACTAAGACATTATCATTGTTAAACTATTCTTCCTATCTCGTATTGGTTGCTATTTCAGCTAAATTAATATCTTCGGAAAATTGTCTGGAGATGTTTTTCTTAATCTTGAAAATATTTTTCTCAATCGTGATAGATGTGGGACTGATTGATCTATAGATCGGTTGTAAAAATAGCGTTATTACAGGGATGGAAAGTTGGCATAAAAATTGCAAATAAATATTTATGACTAAGAGATTAGCACAACGAGGAGGTAAGTGATGTATAAAACCGTTATTTTAGGAACTGGCCCTGCTGGGCTGACTGCAGCAATCTATCTAGCACGTGCTAACCTAAGTCCTTTAGTCATCGAAGGACCTGAACCAGGGGGGCAATTGACATTGACAACAGATGTTGAGAATTTCCCTGGTTTTCCAGAAGGGATTATGGGACGAGAGTTGATGCAGAACATGCGAAGGCAAGCTGAGCATTTTGGAGCAAGGTTTAAAAGGGGGTGGGTAAAAAAAGTCGACTTTTCAAATAACCCTTTTACCTTAACGCTGGAAGGAATAGGGGAGCTCAAAACGCAATCATTAATCATCTCAACGGGAGCTTCTGCGAAACTTTTGGATATTCCAGGGGAAAGGGAAAATATTGGCCGTGGGGTAAGTACCTGTGCAACGTGTGATGGATTTTTCTTTAGAGGAAAGAAAGTTATTGTTGTCGGTGGCGGAGATTCGGCTATGGAAGAAGCAAATTTTTTAACGAAGTTTGCTTCGGAGGTTCGTATCGTGCACCGCAGAAAGGAGCTTCGCGCTTCCCAAATTATGCAAGACCGTGCCAAAAATAATCCAAAAATTACTTGGAGTTTAGATTACATTCCTGAAGAAGTAATGGCAGGAGAACGACACGTTACTGGCTTGAAAGTAAAAAACCGTGAAACTGGAAAAAACGAATTTCTGGAATCTGATGGTATTTTCATGGCAATCGGCCATAAACCGAACACATCTTTTTTAGACAATCAAATCAAAACGGACGATATGGGATATATCATTGTGAATCCTGGTACAACAGAAACAAATATTCCTGGCGTATTTGCCTGCGGGGATGTTCAAGATCATAAATACCGCCAGGCCATTACTGCTGCAGGAAGTGGTTGTATGGCTGCGCTGGATTGCGAAAGATACCTTGATACAATTGCGTTTTAGTAGTGGAAACTATCAATATAACATTTGAAAATAAAATATAGGGAGGATTTTAATTATGAAAGAGATCAAAACAAAACAAGAGTTTAATGAGGCGATTTTATCAACAAAACCAGTAATGGCCAAATTTTATGCTGAATATTGCCCAGACTGTCAGCATACTGATTTATTCATGCCGATTTTGGAAGAAGCGTATAAAGAAAAAGTAGATATGATCGCAGTAAATCGAGAACATTTTCCGGAACTACTAGAAAAGCTAGATGTGTACGGAATCCCAAGCTTTATTGTTTTTCAAGGCGGGAAGGAACTTAATCGCTTTGTTAGTAAACTCGGAAAAAGCCAGGAAGAGGTTGAACAGTTTCTCAACCAGATCTTAGAGGAAAGTAGAAAATAAGAATGCATTAATCTGAAGCCAATAAATATTGAGTAGTCACTCAATATTTATTGGCAATATATTCGAAATTATCGATTGTATTGACTTGTTTTTTGTATTGGCACTATTTTGACTTTAGGGCTAGAATCACCATATCTAATGTACATTTAGGGGGAATAAAAAATGGAACTTATGAAATATGTGAAGGAATACAATCATCTAAAAGTCAATATGGAGAAATCAGGATTCATGTATGGACTGTGTGATACAAGAACCATTAAATATAGTCAAGACTTAGATGTATTACTTAACAAATTAATGGAAATTAGATATCCAGGATTAAAGAAAAGAACGAATTAAATGAAGCCAGACAATTGCTAATAAAAGGAAGGCGAATAAAGTGCTAAACCCATTGGCTTTAGAATTAAATCAAGTCATTGAAGAACGCAATAAACCAGTATATGAGATGTTGTCATTGTTGGGAAAATCATTGTATTTTCCAAAAGGGATTGTCAGCCAGGCTGGAGAGGCAAAGGGAAAAGCAGACCGATTCAATGCAACAATCGGGATGGCTTCAGAGGGTGGACAACCAATGTATTTAGATGTCATCCACAAGAACCTCTCCTCCTACGATCCGATAGACCTGTATCCATATGCACCAACGGCAGGAAAACCAGAGTTGCGTGAAGTTTGGAGAAAGAAGCTTCTTAAAGATAATCCTTCCCTTGAAGGAAAGGAATTTGGCACTCCGATCGTGACGAACGCGCTGACCCATGGATTGAGTATCGTATCCGACCTGTTTGTCGAAAAGGGGGATCCTATTTTACTACCAGATAAGTATTGGGATAATTATCATATAACATTCAACGTCCGCCGCGGCAGCCATACAGTGACCTATCCATTATTCACCAAAGCAAACCTATTTAATGGAAAAGGTTTGCTGGAGGCCCTTTTATCCTGTAAGAGCGGAAAAGTCATCCTGGTGCTTAATTTCCCTCATAATCCAACAGGCTATACTCCGTTGGAAAAAGAAGTGGAGGAAATCCTTCATGCCATCAAGCAGGCAGCGGATCTGGGGATTAACATTGTTGCTGTTATTGATGACGCTTATTTTGGATTATATTATGAAGATTCAATCAAAGAATCTATATTTGCTCGTTTAGTAGGGTTACACCCTCGTGTCCTCCCCATTAAAATTGATGGGGCAACCAAAGAAGAATATGCTTGGGGCTTTCGTGTTGGGTTTCTCACATTTGGAATCCAAGATGCTTTGGTTTTGGAAGCGCTGGAGAAAAAGACGATGGGTTCCATTCGTAGTACCATTTCTTGCAGTCCCCACCTTTCTCAAACAATCATTTTGGATGCCTTGTTAAATCCCGAATTTGAAGTGCAGCGCAGACAGAGAAATAAGGTTATGGAAGCTAGGGCGAAACGAGTCAAAGAGATTTTAGCAGACGGGAAATATGCGGATGCATTCGAACCCTATCCATTCAATTCAGGGTATTTCGTGTGTCTTCGAATCAAGCATTCCGATGCAGAAACGCTGCGGATCCATTTGCTCAAGCGGTACGGAGTGGGGACTATCTCCCTAGCCAAAACGGATCTTCGAATCGCATTTTCCTGTGTTGAATTAACTGATTTGGACCTGCTTTTTGAACTTATCTATCGGTCATGTAAAGAATTAGAATCCATAGTGTAATAGAGACCCTTACATAAGGTCCTTTTTCTTCCTTGGTATTATCGGAAATGTTTTTCAGACCTGAGATAAAGATTTCTCATATTAAAGAATTAACAAAGGTATCCATAGTGGTTATGGAAAGGTTTATCCCATAATTTACAATAAGAAATTATCCTTCATAGGAGGACAATGTATCATGACAAATCAAACGACGGAATATACTCTGGTCGACTTTATTCGAGATATGACATGGATCATAGAGAGAAATGAGAGTGAGGCCGTTCGGGTGGCAGAGGCAGAGCGTTTGCTCGGTGAGCTGCTTCGTACCACATCCTGGCTCTCACCCGAAAAGTGCAAGCCCAGCTCGGAAGGTTATGCCCGCCACTCCCTATATTGTGATCCGCAGGATCGTTTTGAGATCATTGCACTTGTCTGGAAGCCGGGGCAGAAAACGTTACTCCATGATCACGATGGTACTTGGGGAGCCGAAGGGGTTGTGGCTGGACAGATCAAGGTGACGAACTATCTTCGAGTGGATGAGATTTCAGAAAGTGTAGTAAAGCTCAGGCAAACGGATACATTGATTGTAAATCAGCAAATGACTGGCAAACTCCTGCCCCCAGCGGATTGTCATATCCTTGAAACCCAGGGCGATCAAACGGCAGTAACCATCCATGTTTATGGAAAACAACTCCGTAAGTTTCGGGTATTTAAACCTTTACAACAAGAAGGTATTTTTTCAGCCCACGATTCCTTTTTAGGATATACCCCAGGGCCAATCTAAGTTTATAAGGTATGAAGTTACTATTGTTGAGAAAGAAGCATTAATTCGTTTTAATAAATCCTGATTAACTAAATTAATGTTAATTAGGATTTTTCTAATTGGCTGGTAATTTCTAAACATACTGGATGTTAGGTACTATACAAAGCAAAGCACCGTACTTCTGATTCCATAGTTTGACAAAAGCGTAATTTACCAATAGTATCACAAGTAATTCGAACTTCTTTATAGGAGAGATAAAGATGAAAATTTATGTAGATGCGGATGCTTGTCCGGTAAAAGATATTATTATATCGGAAGGAGGAAAAGCAGGAATTCCTGTTATCCTTGTTACGAGTTTTTCGCACTTTTCTAATGCGGAACAACCTTCAGGAGTGGATATTATTTATGTTGATTCTGGAGCGGATGCTGCCGATTATCGGATTATGAAGTTAGTCGAATCAGGTGATATGATTGTTACGCAAGATTATGGATTAGCATCGCTAGGTTTACCAAAAGGCTGTATCGTCCTTCACCACAAAGGATTTAGGTATACCAATGAAAACATTGATCAATTATTACAAACACGATACTTAAGTGCAATGGCTCGAAAAGGCGGAAAGCGGACAAAGGGACCAAAGCCGTTTACGGCAGAAGATCGGGAGCAATTTAGGAGGCTTTTTAAACAAGCTATTTCTAAAAAAAATAACTAAATCTATCGTTTAAAATTTTAGCCATATTCAATTACCTGATATAATCATTAATAAGGCAAGTACAATCGCTGGAGTAAATATTTCCTTACTATTGCTATTATCTCCAATCTATCGATTTTATCATGTTGTAATTATATATATTTGCTAACTTTATTTTAAAAACTTTGAAATAAAAGCTCTTACCCATTTTAACTTTAATTGGGAAATTCATTTGGAATTGGAAAGAATATTGTGAAAAAATATACATCTAATTTCCAAAATTAATGTTAAAATGTATATATTACTTTTGGAGGTTAAGAACCATGCAAAAAACATTGGATAACACAAAGACTGACCAAAAAGACAAACAAGTTCCAACAACATTTTCACGAACAAATCCGTTTCAAGCAAAAATTCTTAAAAACATTAATATAAATGGTGCAGGCTCTAGTAAAGAAACAAGGCATATTGAGTTATCACTAGAAGGGTCGGGGCTTTCTTATGTGCCAGGTGATGCCCTTGGTATTATTCCTTCAAATGATCCAGAACTTGTTGCTTCCCTGCTTGAAGAGATGCACTGGGATGAAGCAACGCCTGTAACAATCAATAAGCAAGGTGAAACACTTCCACTAATGGAAGCGTTAACTACCTATTTTGAAATTACACTGCTATCTAAAAAGGTCTTACAGCAGGCAGCTGCCTTTACAGAAAACGAAGAGTTACAAAAGCTCATCCAGGTTGAAAATGCAGCCCAATTGAAGGAATATTGCTATGGGCGGGATTTACTTGATATGGTACGTGAATTCGGTCCATGGAAAGCAACTGCTCAAGAATTTGTCTCTATTTTAAGAAAAATGACGGCGCGGCTCTACTCGATTGCGAGCAGCATTGCAGCGAATCCAGAGGAAGTTCATTTAACTATCGGTGCTGTACGCTACACAGCTCATGGACGCGACCGTAAAGGGGTTTGCTCTGTGTTATGTGCGGAACGTGTGAATGAAGGAGATACGCTTCCAGTTTTTATACAAGCAAATAAACATTTTCATCTGCCAGAGTCTCAAGATACTGATATTATTATGGTTGGACCTGGGACAGGTATTGCACCATTCCGTTCTTTTATACAGGAACGTACAGTGAATAGAGGAACAGGCCGTTCGTGGCTATTTTTTGGGGACCAGCATGCAGCTTCTGATTTCCTTTATAAAGATGAGTTGGAACAATATCTGCAAGAGGGAGTACTTTCTAAATTAGATACGGCCTTCTCTCGCGATGGCGCTCAAAAAGTATATGTTCAACATAAAATGCAAGAACACAGTAAAGAAATATTCGAGTGGCTGCAAACAGGTGCTTATTTCTATGTGTGTGGAGATAAGGAATACATGGCGAAGGACGTCCATGAAACACTTACTAACATAATTGAGAAAGAGGGTTCCATGAGCCGCGATGAAGCAGAAGCGTATCTGAAAGATATGCAGAAGCAAGGGCGTTATCAGCGTGATGTGTATTAAATGGTAAGTAAATATATTTACAAACGACCTTTGTCCCGTTCGGTATGAAGGTTGTTTGTCCTGTTTCAGGATTAATGTGAATTTGTTGCTGCCCAATAGATTTTCCAAAAGCAAAAAATGATTTCTAGCCAGCCTTAATGAACCCTTTATTTCTCTATCTTTCTTTAATCGAGGCATTAGTCTGAATGATTCGTCTTTTTCTAACAGTATTGACACTTTTCCGACATAATTATAGAATAGCACTGAACATATGAATCAACTAAACAAGTTTATTATGACACATCCAATTCAATAGCATAACTTCATTCGGTCAAAAAGTACGATTTGAAAATTTAGGGAGTAATTATTTATTGAAAACTAATTGCTTTTTTTTGGAAGGTGGCTGAAATCGCTTTCAAGTAAAGCGGTATTAAAATGATGTTCCCGATAAAAAATACGAGTAGTTGTTATGTGAAGAACCCTTAGTAAGGTAATTTAAGAGGAGGAATTATTTTGGCGAAAATGGTTTTAAAGGACTTCTTAACACCCCAACTGAACGAGTTGAGGGAAAATGGTCTTTACAATGTTATTGATACTGTAGAAGGACCCAATGGCCCTATAGTTACCATCAATGGCAAATCACTAATCAATATGTCATCCAATAACTATCTTGGCCTTGCCAATAATGAAAGAATGAAGCAAAAGGCGCATGAAGCAATCGATAAGTATGGGTTGGGAGCTGGTGCAGTCCGTACAATCAATGGTACATTGAGCATTCATAATGAATTAGAGAAAACAATTGCCAAGTTCAAACATACCGAAGCGGCAATTGCCTTCCAGTCGGGGTTCAATTGCAACATGGGTGCTATTTCAGCTCTTATGACTAAGAAGGATGCTATTCTCTCGGATGAATTAAACCATGCATCGATCATTGATGGATGCAGATTATCTGGAGCGAAAATTATCCGCGTCAAACACCAGGACATGGACGATTTACGCCGAGTTGCGAAAGAAACGATTGAAAGCGGCTTATACGAAAAAGTCATGTACATCACGGACGGAGTTTTCTCAATGGACGGTGATGTAGCAAAGCTTCCGGAAATCGTTGAAATTGCTGAAGAGTTTGGGTTAATCACATATGTAGATGATGCTCATGGCTCAGGTGTAATGGGTAACGGTGCTGGTACAGTCAAGCATTTTGGCCTCTCAGACCGAATTGATCTGCAGATTGGGACCCTTTCAAAAGCGATTGGCGTCGTTGGCGGATATGTAGCAGGGTCAGTGCAATTGATTGACTGGCTGAAAGTCCGGGCACGTCCGTTCCTGTTTTCAACTTCATTGACTCCTGGCGATGCTGCCGGTTGTATTGAAGCGATCAATATTATGACTGAATCGACAGAAAAAGTTGAAAAGCTTTGGGAAAACGGAAGATATCTAAAAGAAGGCTTAAAGAAACTTGGTTTCGATATTGGCCATTCCGAAACTCCAATTACTCCATGCATTATCGGAAAAGAAGATCTTACCCAATTATTTTCTCGCAGGCTGATGGAAGAAGGTGTGTATGCAAAATCGATTACCTTCCCAACGGTTCCTAGAGGTACAGGCAGGGTTAGAAATATGCCTACGGCTGCACATACCAAGGAAATGCTCGATGAGGTTCTGGCAGTTTATGAAAAAATTGGCAAAGAGTTGTCTATTATCTAATCATTTAAAATTTTACAAAGAATAACAGAATACTAGAATCAATTGCAAAATTTATAGTAGAAACCTTAGGAGGTAAAGTCTTATGAAAAAAATTCTTATAACTGGCAGTCTTGGACAAATCGGTTCTGAATTGACACACCGTCTCAGAGAAGTGTACGGAACAGAAAACGTTATCGCAACAGACATCCGCCGTATTGAAGGCAATCCAGTCATCGAAAGAGGTACATTTGAAATCCTTGATGTGATGGATTTTAAAGCAATGCTTGACCTTTGCAAAACATATAAAGTCGACACTCTCATCCATCTTGCTGCGCTGCTGTCGGCGGTAGGTGAAACAAAACCAAAATTCGCATGGGATCTAAATATGGGCGGTCTTATGAACGCACTTGAAGTTTCACGTGAATTAAACCTAAAACTCTTTATACCGAGCTCCATCGCAGCTTTCGGACCGGAAACACCGGCAGATATGACACCTCAGGATACAGTTCAAAGGCCTACCACAATGTACGGTGTTACTAAGGTAGCCGGAGAATTGCTCTGTGACTACTATTTCTCCAAATTCGGTGTAGACGTACGCGGAGTAAGGTTCCCTGGTCTGATTTCTTACAAGACTCTTCCAGGTGGGGGAACAACCGATTATGCAGTTGACATTTACTACGAAGCGCTGAAAAACAAGAAATATACATCTTTCATTGGCAAAGGAACGTTTATGGATATGATGTATATGCCAGATGCAATCGAAGCAATCATTCAATTGATGGAGGCTGATCCTTCACGATTGAAGCACCGCAATGCATTTAACATCACTGCGATGAGCTTTGAGCCAGAACAAATTGCTGCATCAATTAAGAAGTTCATTCCTGAATTTGAAATGTCATACAATGTTGATCCTGTACGCCAAGGCATTGCAAACTCATGGCCAAATAGTATTGATGCCTCTGCCGCACGTGAAGAATGGGATTTTAATCCACAATACGACTTGGATCGTATGACAAAAGACATGTTGGAAAATTTATCAGAGAAATTAGGCATTCCTTTTAGAGAACTTGCATTAGCCTTTTAATTTCTGCAAACTGTACAAACTTCCGTCTACCAGTCTATTATAATCCATCTCTAGAAAAAAGACAATTGTATTTTTCGGGTGGACTACTTTCTGGTGATTATGTTATCTTAAGTTATCTTGCAATAATAAATATGAACATGGGGTTATATGAATCTTGCTTGAATTTTGACAATAAGCGTACAGGGGAGGAAACGAAATGGCAAACAAGGAATTGAGTAGGGGCTTAAGTTCGCGCCATATTCAAATGATAGCTTTGGGTGGAACGATTGGGGTAGGTCTATTTATGGGATCATCCAGCACAATAGGCTGGACGGGTCCATCCGTTATGTTAGCATATGGAATTACAGGAATTTTTCTTTATTTGATAATGCGCGCCATGGGCGAAATGCTCTACTTGGAACCAAGTACAGGTTCATTTGCAACATTTGGATATAAGTATATCCATCCAATAGCAGGATATATGACTGCCTGGAGCAACTGGTTCCAGTGGGTAGTTGTTGGTATGGCGGAAGTTATCGCAATCGGCACATATATGCAGTATTGGTTTCCAGATCTTCCAGCGTGGATCCCAGGCCTAATCGCAATGGTTATCCTTGGGGCAGCGAACTTTATTTCTGTTAAATCATTTGGTGAATTCGAATTTTGGTTTGCGTTGATTAAAGTAGTTACGATTGTATTGATGATTGTTGCAGGTTTTGGCCTGATTTTCTTCGGTCTTGGTAACGGAGGAGAATCAATCGGCTTATCGAACCTCTGGAAAAATGGCGGTTTCTTTACTGGCGGTCTTAAAGGATTCCTCTTTGCCCTATCACTCGTTGTTGGTGCATATCAAGGTGTAGAACTTATTGGTATTACAGCTGGTGAAGCGAAAGATCCTCAGAAAACAATAAGGAACGCGATTCAAAGTACAATTTGGCGTATCCTCGTATTTTATATTGGTGCAATCTTTGTTATTGTCACAGTTTATCCATGGGATCAATTAACTTCTTTAGGAAGCCCGTTCGTAGCAACTTTTGCAAAAATCGGTATTACAGCGGCAGCCGGAATCATTAACTTTGTTGTTATCACTGCTGCGATGTCCGGATGTAACAGCGGTATCTACAGCGCAGGGCGCATGCTTTATACTCTTGGTGTTAATGGTCAAGCTCCAAAAGCGTTTGCAAAGGTTTCGAGTAACGGAGTGCCTTTATTCGGTACAATTGGCGTTCTAATCGGCCTTGGCGTTGGTGTAGTGTTAAGTTATATTGCACCAGAAAAATTGTTTGTGTACGTCTATGCTTCAAGTGTTCTTCCAGGTATGGTTCCTTGGTTTGTCATCTTGATCAGCCAAATCAAGTTCAGAAAGGTTCATGCTGATAAAATGGCCAGCCATCCATTCAAAATGCCTTTTGCACCTGTCACTAACTATGTGACAATTGCCTATCTGACAGCGGTGCTTGTTGGTATGTGGTTCAACGAAGACACTCGTATTTCACTAATTGCGGGTATCGTCTTCCTGGCTATTGTAGCAATCAGCTTTTATGCTTTCGGAATCAACAAGCGTGTACCTACGGAACTTCAAACAGAAGATCGGACAGATAAGAAAGCAGTGTAAATTTTAATACAGAATAGGGACAGTTTTTATAACTTGTCCCTATTTTTCCTTAAAGGCTGGATGCAAAAGGAACATTAATATAAAGAATCATAAGTATAGGAACGGGTGAAAACAATGAAATATCGATCAGCATTTGAAATCATTGGTCCGATTATGATTGGACCTTCCAGTTCACATACTGCTGGTGCAGTCCGAATTGGCCGCGTGGCCAGAACCCTGTTCGAGTGCCAGCCGAAAAGGGCTGTCCTCTCGCTGTACGGCTCATTTGCAAAGACGTATAAAGGACATGGTACTGACTTAGCTCTCGTAGCGGGATTATTGGATTTTGATACATTTGACGAGCGGATCCCCGAGGCTATGGAAATAGCAGAACAACTGGGCATGGAGGTCATCTTTCAAGAGGAAGAAGCCATTACAGAACATCCCAATACAGTAAAGATTAATCTTTTTGCGGAAGATAAAGAGCTGGAGATCATTGGCATCTCCATCGGCGGAGGAGCCATTGAAATAACAGAAATCAACTCCTTCAAACTAAAATTATCGGGTGACCCTGCAATCCTCGTCATTCATAATGATCGTTTTGGCGTCATCAGCTCGGTAACAAGCATTTTTTCGCAAAATAAAATAAACATCGGTCATATGGAAGTGGCCAGGAAAGATAAAGGCGACATGGCCATCATGGTCATTGAATCGGATGAAAAGATAAATAACCAGTTGGTAAGCGATCTGCAAAAGCTGGACAACGTTGTAAGTGTCATCCGTATTGTTGAATGATAATATTTTCGGGCATTAAACATAAATGATTAGTAGATTCAGGGGGAAATGCTATGTTTCGTAATGTAGCTGAACTTGTTTCGCTGGCGGAACAACATCAGGTAAAAATAGCCGAAATTATGATTCGGCAGGAAATAGAAGTTTCTGGCCTTTCCCGTGAAGAAGTGCTTGCCAAAATGGATCAAAACCTGACCGTAATGGAACGGGCGATCGAACGGGGCATAAAAGGAGTAAAATCACGCACAGGACTCACAGGCGGCGATGCAGTATTGCTGCAAAACTATATTCAAAGCGGGAAATCTCTTACCGGCACATTGCTGTTGGATGCGGTGAGCAAGGCGGTTGCCACGAATGAAGTCAATGCAGCAATGGGCATCATTTGTGCCACACCGACGGCAGGATCGGCGGGAGTCGTTCCAGGTACATTATTTGCAGTAAAGGATAAACTCAATCCAACTAGGCAGGAAATGATTGAATTTTTATTTACGGCAGGGGCGTTTGGATTTGTCGTTGCAAACAATGCATCCATTTCAGGGGCTGCAGGCGGTTGTCAGGCAGAAGTAGGTTCGGCTTCAGGGATGGCAGCAGCTGCAATTGTTGAAATGGCTGGAGGTACGCCTAAGCAATCAGCCGAAGCGATGGCCATTACCTTAAAAAATATGCTGGGCCTTGTTTGCGATCCGGTTGCTGGTCTCGTTGAAGTGCCTTGCGTGAAACGGAATGCAATGGGTGCATCCAATGCTTTGACAGCTGCCGATATGGCCCTTGCTGGGATAACCAGCAGGATTCCATGTGACGAAGTTATTGGAGCCATGTATGCGATTGGACAGTCAATGCCTTCTGCGTTAAGGGAAACAGCCGAAGGCGGGTTGGCGGCTACCCCGACCGGCCGTAGGCTAGAAGCAGAAATCTTTGGCCATCCGAAAGAAAAACTGATTGATTATTTAGTATAACTCCTTTAAAAAGCTGCCGGTCATTCCAGGCAGCTTTATTTTATAGGAATCTATGAAAGGATAGGGGGGAATCTGGGATCATGTGAATCCGCTCATATCGGAGGTGGCATGTTAAGCATCCAATCAGATAAATAAAAGGAAAAATTCCGCTTAATTTGTAATTATCATTAAAAATAGCTTAAATAGACGGAGAAATTCCGCCTATCTACTCGTAAAAATTGAAAATGGGGGATTTTGCGCTGAATAGTCGGAAAAACTTCCCTTATTTACCCCGAAACAAGCTCCGTTCCACATTTAACCGGAAAAAATCCGCTTATTTTTGCTGGTTACTTAAAGGAAGATGCTGCTTTATTTTAATTCACGCGGCAAGGAATATGAATAATGGCAGGATTCCTTGACTATCCCTTTTCCTTACTTTAATATTCTCGTTTAATTACAAAAAACGAGCCCCGAATTGTTCCAGCTAGTTTAGATTTCTGTCTAGCAAACTTAAACTTCCCTTCTAACTCCTTGGGTACCTCCATCCCCTCCGAAAGCTTAAAACCAACGGCACGTTTCGGCTTTGAGCCATCTAACGTATACAAGACGTTGACCTCAAGACCATCCTCATAAAAGACGTAAGCCCAATTGATATTTTCCACTTGAAAACGCGAAGTTTCTAAAGGTTTGGCCGCAAACTCTATATCACGTTCTTCTTTCAAAATCCGGTTCACATAATCAATGGTCTCCTGGCTTTCGTCAGCTGGTTCAACCGTAAACTCATGCTTGTATTTATTCATAAAATAACGGGCTTCATTCGCGCGTAAACCAGCAAGCGCTTCTGCTATAGGTGAGGACTCTAAGCCAACTGTAGACACATTTTTAAAATCAACTATATAGGTCATTTCCCTCGCTCCTTTTTCACTTATCTCTAACAATTATTAACACTTCACAGAACTTAATACACATCAAGTAACAAGGTTTCTTCCTGCATCGGTTCCTTCAGATTGAAATCCGGGATTTTATTAATTAAAATACTTGGAAAATATAGCAGATAGTGGCAGGATACTTTTGTTAAGAAAAGGAAATATAGACCAATTTTAAATGAAATCTATTATAATAGGAAGATAATTCAAAGTATAAATACCATATAGAGAACGAAAAGGGGGGAACGCATGAATGATCCCAGCAAAGATAGATTCTACTTCAATCACTTCAATAAGCAAAAAAAGCGTGGAATCCATCTTCGATTGGTTGAATCAGCATAAACAGGCGTTCTATACGCTTGGTTGGTCCTATCTTAGTAACCAGAAGGAAATGGAAGAGCTTTTTTACCGGTCCATTTTAAAAATCCACAAAGAATTGCCGCGCTTTAAAAGTGAAACATCATTCGAAACATGGGTTACATCCATTTTCATACATATTTGTCGTGAGCTTTCTATTGATAGAGGTTTACAAGCTTCTGGGGAAGGTGAACCACGTCAGAGTATATTTAAAGCACTTGATCAATTGAAAGACATTGAGAAAGAAGCGATGGTCCTTACCTATGTAAAAGGTCTCTCACATGTGGAAGCGGCACAGCTTCTCCAAATATCAGTGGAAAAGCTGAAAGAGCTTTTGTTTTCCGGAATTCAGTCACTTAGGATAGAAATGGGGTACGGTTCATCCTTTAATGGTTGTAAGGAATATTATAAGGAGTACATCGATTATTTAGAAAGAACTCTAGATCGCCCAAAAAAGATTGATTTAGAGATACATATTTATCATTGTCAAGAATGTCAGGTGGATTTGGCTGGCTTTCAAGATGTCATGTTAACCATGATAGATCTAACCGATGGGATGAAAGATTTGCATATACCATCCGGTTTCATGGAGAACGTCAAAGCAAGGCTGGTAGAAAAGGAAAAGGACAGACAACAAAAGAACAAGAAACGTTTAAGAATGGGCATTGTATTTGCAAGTTTTATAGCATTATTAATAGGGATAGAAGTTTTTACAGAGAGTTTTACTAGCCTCTACTATACTTGGACAGAAAAAGATCAGGAATTGCGTCCCTTTCTGCAACAGGACCTTGGTGAAAGGATGAACCTGGAAGCGGAAAGCGATGGGGTGAAAATTAAGATCAGAAGTGTGATTGCTGATGATGTTCAGACGCTTGTCTTTTATGAAATCGAAGATACAAATGAAGAAAATAAATATATGATGAATTATGATGATGGGGTTATTGTGGAGAATGAACTTGACCTCATGAATACGGAAGGTCATCCTAGGTACTATCCCCCTGACCTTAAATCAGATGGCAATAAAAAAGAGAAGAATGTGTATCAAGGAAAAATTAGTCTGCTGCCACTCAATAAGGAGAATGGAACGATCAAACTAAAAATCACAAGGCTCTTGAAATTGATTCGTGATTCCTCTGACCAGAAAGTTATTAGCACTCCCTTGTACCCTGGATATGAAACTGGGGAGTGGAATTTCGAGATTCCTGTGACAAAACAGCCTTCCGTTGAATATGCCTTGAATCAAGAAACAGAAGTCGAGGGGATCCCGGTTCGATTTGATAAACTAACCATTGCGCCAACAGCAACAATTCTGCAATATGGTATTAATAATGAAAAGCCAGAGAAGATGATTGATGTTCTTAATATTGATAATCTGGAAGTGAACAATAAAATTGTAAAAACTGATCTGTATGGCAGCACTTTTATGAATTCACAGCAAGACATGAATTGGACGACTTTTCAAACAAACTTTGAACCCCTTTTCGGAGAAAAGCCAAAAGAGGTTCACGTTCAACTCGCATCTATTAATTTAACGTTTCAAGACCCAAAAACCATCGAACTGGATGCTGCTAAGCAGTATCCTCAAACTTTTGAATATGCAGGCAGTACAATCTCTATCGACAAACTGGAAGTTGGACAGCCCTCCATTATTGTCATAAGCGATCATGAAGTGAAGAATCGAGCGTATGAGGCGATTAACTTCAATATTGTGGGAGAAGATGAAAACGAGCCGATTACTACGGAGATGAATACGGATGGAGTGCTCGTTGATAAAAATGGGACGGAATACGATACGAATGAATTCCCAGTCCCTTTTGATGAAATCGAGCAACCTCGTTATTTCGTAACCGTTCAAAGCATGAAGTTGGACGGTAACGGCACTGGTGAGAAAGTGGTTCCTAAAAAGCTGGAGATTTTTGGATATAGTGCAACGAAATATTTGGAAGATGTTGTGAAGATTTCGTTGAAATAAACTCGGCATATAGAATTAATGCAATACTATGAAGAACAGAGCTGTCATTTTGGCAGCTTTTTATTTTTATATTAATGGGGAAGTTTAGTCTGTAACCAGCAAAAGTAGAATAAGCGGAGAATTTCCGGTTAAATGCAGAATGGAGCTCGTTTCGGGGTAAATAAGCGGAGAAATTCCGCTTATGCAAAGAAAAATCTCCCATTTTCACGTTTTTTGAGTAAATAGGCGGAATCTCTCCGTCTATTTAAGCCTTTTTTAATAATAATTATTAATTAAGCGGAATTTCTCCGTCTATTTATTAGCTCGGGGCTTAACCTAATTCCCCACCCGATAAGTGCGTACCCTCTGTTCCTAGATGCGGGAATCAGCAGCTTTTTATCGACCAGCTTATAAAGATCAATCAATAATATGAACCTATTTTTTCAATTAATTTATTATTAATAATTCATTAATATATAAAATGCATTCATTTAGTGTGCTAAATTGTAGTTAAATAAAATTGAAGGATATTTTAACTTTAAGTGGATTGTTTTATAAAAAAATGGAGTCATCTTGGAATGAGGAAACTGAATGAAAGGTTCTTACTTTTATTTAGGAGGACAAATCAGTGAATACTCGGGAAATCAGGGTTCAAAAACAAGGATGGGTTCCTAAAAAGGAACGAATATGGTTAATCATTGCGTTGCTTTGATAGTGTTTTGGGAACTTAAGGGGCTATTACAGCTTCCATTAACCACTTTGCACAGCAGGCAGTTCGAACATACATTTAAAGATTTTGGCTCCATTGCTAGAATTGCCTTATTTTTTGTACTTGCGTATTATGTGCTTCTTCGTGTGATGAGGCTTCGTATGCTGAAAGGTCAAGTAGAGGTAAAAAAATGGTTGGCTATTTTGCTGCGCTTTGCCCGAAAATGGCATACTCCAGCAGCGATTATCGCTATCGCTTTTATTATCGTGCATACGGTAGCTGTCTTTATGCACGGCTTCAAATTTGATTTTAATAATATAAGTGGATTGCTTTCCTTGCTAGTCCTTCTGCCAGTCCCTATATCCGGATTATTTCGATATCAGAGGATGGACAGGAAGTGGCATTTGCGTTCTGGAGTTAGTTTTGCAATTCTATTTATAATTCATTCCTTTTTATAACCAACATGTTATTAAAAAACGGGTGCGATGCTAAAATAAGCGTCGCATTTACTTTCGGGAATGACCTTAATTGGACATTTGCGATAGAATCATTTAGTTAGATAAATAAAAAAAGCCCTTATCGATACATAAGGACTTTTGAAACTAGAGTTGTCTTGCTCCAAGATAGCGAGATTTCCAGTAAGAAATATTCATATTGGAAATTTCAACTCCATGGGACCCAGAATGAACGAACTGACCATTTCCTACGTAGATTCCCATATGTGAAGGACCTTTTTTATACGTTTCGTAATAGACAAAATCGCCGACGGATAAAGTAGACACAGGTTTCATCTTGTTCCAATATCCAGCAACAGTCTGACGAGATACGGATTTTTGTTTGTTGATCACATAGTAAATAAATCCACTGCAATCAAATCCGCTTGGAGTAGTTCCTCCCCATTTGTAAGGGCTGCCAACCACAGTTTTAGCGTTTTGAATCAACTTGTTTTTATTAATGGTAGACACTGCAGGTTTATTTGCTGCGGGAGCTGGAGCAACAGGTGATGTTACAGTACCACTACTAATTTTTAATTTTTGACCTATTTTAATTAGATTCGATTTCAATCGATTCCCTGCTTTTAGTTGTGTTACAGTTGTCCTATACTTCTTTGCGATTGATGACAAGCTATCACCGGATTTTACCGTATATACCAATGAAGATGGATTGGTGTTTGTTTTAGTCACGACCTTGCCTTTTTCAGGTATGTATATACTTTGACCTATTTTGATTCTATCGCTTGATAATTTATTAGCTTTCTTAATCTCTGAAACTGATATTTTATATTGCTTTGAATACTTTGATAAAGTATCCCCACTTTTAACTTTGATTGTTGCAGCCATGGCTGACGTACTATATAGGGAAGTCCCGAATA
Source organism: Bacillus sp. AFS073361 (assembly GCF_002567005.1). Classification (GTDB taxonomy): domain Bacteria; phylum Bacillota; class Bacilli; order Bacillales; family Cytobacillaceae; genus Neobacillus. The sequence continues at coordinate 450,229 of NZ_NUZU01000039.1, read as the reverse complement.
CGGTAGCTGTAACGAATGCTATAATTTTCTTTTTCATGTGTATCCCCTTAGTAATCGTTTCATTTATTAATTTTAGTTTACATATCAATTGAATAATTTGCTATAATTTGTCGAAATCGTAAAAATAATGTAATAAGTTTGTAATAAATTGTAGTTAATCAGATATTGATGGTTCGTTATAAGAAACATCAAAATCAGCCATAAGCCGCCTTAAAGGTATAGGAATAGAAGTAATCTTGATTACCGGGGATAAACAGCGGACAGTAAAAGCAATAGCAGGACAAGAAAAGGCTCTGACCAAGGTTAAGAATTTCTTTTTCTTTTGAAACTTCTTCTCATTCCAACATAATTTGGCTATCTTGTAATTCAGGATTAAGTCCTACTAAAATAGAAGAGGAGGTTTGTATCCACCTCTTCAATAACTAGTTTAATACCATTAATTAAACTAAGAAAAATGGTCACACCTTTGGTCACAACTTGCTCACGGAGATGATATTATTAGATATTTATAGACAAGACTAAATGACATATGACTAGTTAAAAAAAGGAGGGGGTATCCCAGGTCCAGCAAAAGGTCAATCAAAGATTTTTATAATATTTTTTCTTAGTTGGAAGTTGTCAGATATTTTACAAATCTAGGATGTAAGGAACTTAAGACAAAAGTTATAAAACAATGGTGCTTCCTACTAATTGGATCAACTTGAATAGTCCTTTTTCAAATAGTCATCTCTGATAAATAATGTGTTTTTAAGGTCGAATCTTCCTGTCCATATTGATTCTATTAATACTTTGAAACAGGTGTGATCAAATGGCACAAATGAAAGCAAAAGTAAAAATTAGAAGTACTAAAGGAAGGTATTAATATAGGGGTTTTCTTTTAAAGAAGTGATATTAATTCATATTAATCTTTATTTTCAGTAAATTTGGTATTGACAACTCGAGTTTATCGATATATTATCGAATTTAATTAAATATTAAGCAAAGATTGGAAATAGTAAAAGGAATTATAAACTTGTTAGAGAGCCGATGGTTGGTGAGAATCGGTAGTTATTGCCTTTGAACTCATCCAAGAGCTACTCCCTGAACTTAATCAGTAGGGGATGTCGGTTTTCTACCGTTATGTAGATAGGTGGTGATTGCCACTGAAAATGAGTGGGTTAATATTATTATGATTAATCAATTAGAGTGGTACCGCGAGCAATGCCTCGTCTCTATATTTTTATAGAGACGGGGCTTTTTTATTTTAAATAAATTAACAATTACAATTGAAAAGGTGGGAGTCGGGATGAAAAATATCGATAAATATTCTAGGGGTTACTTTATGCCCCCAGTGCAATGCTTGAAATGGACAGAGAAGGAGTATATTACAGAAGCTCCTACCTGGTGTAGTGTTGATCTACGTGATGGGAATCAGGCTTTGGTCGTCCCAATGAGTCTAGAGGAAAAGTTAGAATATTTTCAGTTGCTTTTACAAGTAGGTTTCAAGGAAATTGAAGTAGGCTTTCCAGCTGCCTCGGAAACTGAATTTGCTTTTTTACGTACATTAATTGAAGAAAATTTGATTCCGGATGATGTGAAAATTCAAGTTTTAACACAGTCAAGAGAACATATTATCAAAAAAACATTTGAAGCGTTACAGGGTGCGAATAAAGCAGTGGTGCACTTGTACAATTCCACATCTATAGCACAGCGTAAGCAAGTATTTAGAAAATCTAAGGAAGAAATTATTAATATTGCTGTAACTGGAGCAAAAATACTAAAGAAATATGCTGCTGAAACCGAAGGGAATTTCCAATTTCAGTATTCTCCTGAAAGCTTCACGGGTACAGAAGTGGAGTTTGCACTTGAAATTTGCAACAAGGTACTTGATATTTGGCAGCCGACAGCTGGTAACAATGTAATTATCAATCTACCAGCTACGGTATCAATGTCCATGCCTCACGTTTACGCAAGTCAAATTGAGTATATGAGTGACAATTTGAGCTACCGAGATAATGTAATCCTATCACTTCATCCGCACAATGACAGAGGAACTGGGGTAGCAGATGCTGAGCTAGGAATGCTTGCCGGAGCGCAAAGAGTCGAAGGAACATTGTTCGGAAATGGAGAAAGAACAGGGAACGTGGACATCGTAACGCTGGCATTAAACATGTATTCCCATGGGGTAGATCCCAAGCTGAATTTTGAAGATATCCCTACTATTATTTCCAAATATGAAAAATTAACAAGAATGAAGGTTCACGAAAGACACCCATATGGCGGTGAACTTGTCTTTACTGCATTTTCAGGTTCCCATCAAGATGCCATTGCCAAAGGTATGAAATGGCGAGAGGAAGCAGAACGTCAGTATTGGACTGTACCTTATCTATTAATTGATCCGATGGATATAGGAAGAGAATATGAAGGAGACATCATCCGAATTAACAGTCAATCCGGTAAGGGAGGAATCGGTTATATCCTTAAGCGAAAGTATGGAATTGACCTACCTACCGAAATGCGTGAGAGCTTTGGATATTGTGTGAAAAATGTTTCAGATCATAAGCACAAGGAACTTATGCCCAATGAAATCTATGATATTTTCATCAATGAATATGTAAATATTAACACCCCTATCGAATTCATCAGTTATAAATACACTCAAAATGGTTATTACGAAACGATTGTATCGATCCGGATGAATAATGAAGAACATAAATTTACTGGTGTGGGAAATGGAAGACTTGATGCTGTCAGCAACGCTCTTCAAACCCAACTGGGTATCGATTATAAAGATTTGGTCTATAAGCAGCATGCGCTGGAGATAGGTTCAGGATCAAACGCTGTATCTTATGTAGGAATTACCGCAAGGAATGGTGCTGTATATTGGGGATGCGGAATTGATACGGATATTATGACCTCCTCAGTAAAAGCTCTGTTTAGTGCAGTTAACAACATGGTATCCAGCTTACAACTTTCTGTTGAAAAAGAATTTATCCATTCAAAAAATAAGTAGAAAAATATTAAAGGGCTCCATTACCTATTACAAACAAATAACATGTAAGGTGAAATGTCTATCAAATTATATTATTTGATAGGCTTTTTTTGTTGGTATATAGCGGAGACGCTGTACGGAGCAAAAAAAAGAAGCCGGCTAAACCAACTTCTATCTTATTATTTTTAAACTGTCACATTGCTTATTTAACTGCTGATGCTGTTTTTTCCTTCTTTGTCTTGAATTAATTTTAGAAGATCTAGGAAATTATCATCACGTGTATAAATTGCTTTTGCCCCATTATCATCGTATTCATAGAAACCTTTATTTGAACGAATACCATATTCACTTTTTTCGACCATTTCTTTTAAGAATTTAGGAACTTCTCTTGTATTCGATAAATCCTGCTCGATGTTGTATACCATAGCTTGTGTTGTTTGCAGACCTGCTAAATCCTGACTTTCCATTGGTCCGCAGAAAGCCCATTTAAAGCCCATGCTTCCTCTGACAGCGATATCAATATCTTCTGCCGTACATACTCCCAATTCAATTAAGTTGAAGCATTCCCGTAGAAAGGCTACTTGTATGCGGTTAACGATAAAGCCGGTAATCTCTTTTTTCAGTACTACTGGAGTTTTACCGATTTCTTTCATTAGGTCATAAGTTACTTTTATGACATTTTCATCTGTCTTCTCAAATTTAGCAATTTCTACAATTGGTACAAGTTGTGGAGGGTTAAAGTAGTGTGTAATGATAAATCTTCCCGGATGTTTTGCTCTTTGTGTTAATTCTTTTAATGGGAAAGTAGATGTATTAGATGCAATAATCGTTTTTTCAGAGACAATGCTTTCAATAATCTCGTAAGTATCTAATTTTGTCTCAAGCACTTCTGGAATAGATTCTAGAATAAAATCAGTATCCTGGATCGCTTCAAGTAAATCTGTTGTATATTTAATATTATCCAAAGTCTGCTCCATTTTTTCTTGTGACAGCATGCCTTTATCAACCATAATTTTCAAGCTGTTCGTAATCATTTTTTTTGCTGTTTCCAATGATGTCTCGCGTCTAGCTTGAATACGTACAATATATCCTGCTTGTGCAAGTAATTGAGCAACGCCATGACCCATTATACCTGCTCCAAGTACTGTGATGATCTTCATTTAAAAACCTCATTTCGTATTATATTTTCTTCATTTTTCATAATTAGAATAGAAAGTCTATTAAAAATAGGAAGCATCTTGCTATTTAATTTTATAAGTAACTTCATTGTGAAAGGAATTTATCAGATAGCTTTCTCTTGGTGTTATGTAAATATATAAAGATTAAACAGAAATATTTTTAATTTGCTTCTTCTTGTTTCCAGCCCCTTCAATCGTGTGAATAACAACTGCAGCAATTAGGATAGCTACAATGGTTACACCAGCTAATATGACAGAAGTATCCATTAAGAAGAATAATTCCAACAATTGATGCTACTGATGAAAGAATCGTATATGTCGTAAATGCACATTCCTGCTTCCAAACTTATCGATTAATGTCATTGAAATTCGATAGACTCCACCTGCATAAGCGATCAAACGACCAATCATCGCTCCGAAACCTAAGATTAGCGCTATGTATCCTAAAGTACTGTCTAATCCAGCTTCTACTGAAGTGACTATGTCACCTAGCGGCATCCCTAATGCCAGCGCCACAACAAACGAAACAATAATCAATGGAATGAAAGCGTTTAATTTGAAGCCCGTGATTAAAATGATTAGTAGAATAACTCCAAGTGCAACCATTAATAATGGCATATTCATTGCCCCCCTTTTTTATATAACCCTAAGTCTTCCAATAACTTTAAGAATTCCCTTGTCTTAAGCATTCAGAAAATAAATATTTTAAATATATGAGAATTTTCCGAATGTTTATATTGTAATAAATAGCTATTGAAATATCTAATAGAATATAATTTATAAAAAGGCGGTTTTTTAAAAATATTTTTTATAGTTGTAAGTCAATAACGGGATCTATAAGGAGAAAATATTACTGTATTAATTAATAATTCTTATTTAGAAAATCAGAGCCATATTAGGAGGAGAAAACAAGATGGTACAAACAGCAACAAAATGTCTCTTGCGAATTTGCCCTTCTCTTTTTAGGTAGACTTTTTTTAAGTACTCTATTAGGGTACATTTTATAGGGAGAACGGCTTTTTTTTTGGAAAAAAATAAATTTGGAATGATTTATATAGAAAGATGTCTTTTTATTTATTCGTAGTTTTATTTTTATTTCCACTCCGCTTACCCTTTTTTAATTAAACGTTTTTTAGAACTCACTCAGGACAACGAAGTCTATTCATTATTCCTATTAAAACATTTCCTTGCATTAGAATTAACAATGTATTTATTGTGTTTATATATTAAAAAAATCTTGAATTTTGGCTCTAGAAGAAAGATTATTTCGATTAGAATTACATGGGGAAAAGATTTAAAATTAAGTTAATCAAGATAATATTCCGATATATTTAAATATTAACATTTTTAGATATTGATATTATCTGAAATATACAATAAACGCTGATTACCTTAGCACATTGGCTTTAACTTTTGGATGCGATTACATTTGGCTGAGGTGCCCGGGTTCGATGCTAGTTTTCGTGCATTTGATAGTCACGACAAGAAGGAATGAACAGGGAAATTCTCCAAGCGACGGATGAAGAACAAATGCGTTCCTTTTGGCTTGAATGGGATAAACGGAGGACAGCAGCGGAAAGCAAAAATGAAGAAGCTGGGAAGGTGAAAGTATGAACATAACACGTCAGGAAATTGAGGATCTTTTAGTCCATGAGGCGAAACCTCATGATGAGTTTAAGCTAAAGGAGTGGGCTACATTATTCGCAAGCAATGGAACGTATGTGATTCCGACCATCGGAAATTCTGATGCGGACTTTTAAAAATTTCTTCGTTCATGAAAATCGAGCCCGTCAAAAACAGGGGCGTTACGATTATTGAAAAAGAGGTCCGGGTAGAATATCCGCATTCAACTACTCTTCACAATATCACGAATGTAAGAATCGTTAGTAATGAAGGGGATGCCGTAAGGTAAGCTGCATATACTCAACCTATCCCACAAAACGTGAAGTGCTCGACAATTACGTCGGAGTCAACGAATACATCTTGGTAAAAGAAAAAGAAGAATTAAAGATTCAATCCAAGAAAGTCATCCTAAAACTAGACAGCCTCCTTCCGCACGGACAAGTAAGCATTATCTTATAATTTAGGTTGGGTAAGACGCACACTTTTTTAAATCTTTTAAGTGAAGTGGAAAGTTCCATTAACAAATAAGCATTAACATAAAACATGTAAGCATTAACGCTATATTTAGAAAATATTAAAATCAAAACCAAGGAGGAATTATGAATGGCGCAAGTCGAAACTAAAACAGTAGTTGAACCTATCGTAAAACCATTTGATTGTTTACATTATATCGACGGTAAATTTGTTGAATCTGTAGATGGAAAAACGTTTAATAACGTGAATCCTGTAACTGAGGAAGTTTATGGTACAGTTGCAGAAGGAAACGCGGCAGATATTGATTTAGCTGTTAAAGCTGCTAAACGTGCTTTTGAAGAGGGCCAATGGGGAAAAATGACTGTAAATGAACGTTCAAGAATTATCCGCAAAGTTGGTGACATTCTTGAAGCAAGACAAGAAGAAATCGCACAATTAGAATCATTAGATACTGGTAAGCACCTTAAATTCTCACGTCACGTTGATGCTCCTCGTGCAGCAGCAAACTTCCATTTTTTTGCTGATTACATGATTTCTATAGGAACAGAGGCATACCAAGATGAAACTCACTATGCGCTTAACTACGGATATCGCCGCCCGATTGGAGTAGTTGGATTAATCCAGCCATGGAATCTTCCATTATTCTTATTAACATGGAAATTAGCTCCAGCTTTGGCTGCAGGATGTACAGTAGTGATTAAGCCATCTGAAATAACCCCGATGACTGCAACAAGATTAATGGAAATTCTTAAAGAAGCTGGTGTTCCGGATGGAGTTGTAAACTTGGTTCACGGTTTTGGACCTGGTGCTGGAAGTGCAATCAACAAACACCCTGACATTGCTGGTATCGGTTTTATCGGGCAAGTATCTACAGGTGCTAAAATCATGGAAGAAGCTGCGCCTACACTAAAAAAGCTTTCTTTCGAATTAGGCGGTAAAAACCCTAACATTATCTTTGCAGATGTCGAAATTGATGAAGTAGTGGCAACAACCATTAGATCAAGTTTTACAAATCAAGGGGAAGTTTGTGTCTGCGGTTCAAGAATCTATGTTGAACGTCCAATTTTTGATGAATTCGTAGAAAGATTTGCATCTAAAACAAGAGAATTAAAAGTTGGCGATCCATTTGATATGAGCAATGATCAAGGCGCATTAGTCGCCAAAGTACACTATGATAAAGTAATGAGCTACCTGAAAATTGCTGAAGAAGAAGGCGGTACTTTCGTTACAGGAGGTAAGCGCCCTGATGGTTTGGATAAAGGATATTTCATAGAACCAACCATCATTACTGGTCTAGATGACAGATCTCGTTGTGTTCGTGAAGAAATCTTTGGACCGGTTGTTACAGTTATTCCATTTGACACAGAAGAAGAAGTGATTTCGGCAGCAAACGACACTCGGATGGGCTTAAGTAACACAATCTGGACTAACGATATCCGTCGTGCACACCGTGTAGCCCAAAAAATTGTATCAGGTTTATCTTACATCAACTGCTGGTTTGTACGTGATCTTAGAACTCCATTCGGAGGTACGAAAGACAGTGGACTAGGTCGTGTTGGCGGTAGTCACAGTTGGGAATTCTACACTGAAATATCTAATATTTGTGTTAAACTTTAATTTTTTTTTTAACATGGATATATTGCACGGTTTAAATAAGATATACCGTGCAACTTTTTTGAATGTTTCTCAGCTTATACTAAACAGTGTCAAAATACATTTATAATAGAAAGGATATATTCAATTGACTAGTAAAATTGAAAAGTTTGCTGCTAAATTATTAGAAGCTGAAAAAAAACGCGTTGGAATTAATCCGCTAACTGTGGTAGATCCAGAAATTACTGTAGATAAGGCATATTATATTCAATTGGAAAATATTAAAAAGAAGCTAGCTGAAGGACAGAAAATTGTTGGCAAAAAAATTGGATTAACCTCTGTTGCCGTACAAAAAATGTTGGGTGTTGATGAGCCTGACTATGGACATCTATTAGACAGCATGGTCGTTGAAAATGGAGGTACTATTTTTTGTGAAAACATGCTTCAGCCGAAAGTAGAAGGTGAAATTGCATTTATTTTAAAGAAAGATTTAAAAGGTCCGAGTGTAACTGTTCTTGATGTGCTACAAGCAACAGATTATGTTGTTCCTGCTTTAGAAATTGTAGATAGTCGGATACAAGATTGGAAAATTAAGCTACCAGACACGGTCGCTGATAATGCTTCATCCGGATTATTTGTATTGGGTGGCAAGCCTACAAAAATTCAAGATATTAATTTGGAATTAATAGGCATGGTACTTTTGCAAAATGGTGAAGTTGCCAATACAGGTGTTGGAGCCGCTGCACTTGGAAATCCGGCAACTTGTGTTGCATGGCTGGCGAATCGTTTAGCAGATTATGATATTACTCTTAAAGCAGGTGAAGTAATCCTTTCGGGTGCACTTTCCGGCATGGTTGTCGTTAATCCGGGCGACAATTTTACAGCAAGATTTGCTCATCTTGGTCAAGTAAGCGTTAACTTTAAATAATTGGCATAAATAGATACTGAATCTGGATCAAAGGAGGAAAAGGTATGGCAAGTGAAATTATTAAACAAATTGCTGATTACTTAGTTGCTGCGGAAGTAGAAAAACGTGAAGTTGTAAAGGTAACTAAGACGTTTAAACCTGATTTAACAGTTGAGGAAGCTTATCAGGCACAGGAACTGCTTGTTCAAAAAAAATTAGACGAGGGCCGAAGAATCATTGGCCCTAAGATGGGATTAACAAGCAAGGCGAAGTGGGAACAAATGGGCGTTACTGAGCCAATTTACGGATATGTGTTTGATTATATGTTGATCGATAACGGTGGTGTTCTTCCATTTTCTGATCTGATCCATCCAAAAGTGGAAGCAGAAATTGCGTTTTTGATTGGCGAAGATATTGAAGGACCTGGAATTACCGGCTCACAAGTGTTAGCTAAAACAGAGTATGTTTTACCTGCACTTGAAATTATTGATAGCCGCTATGAAAATTTTAACTTTACCCACACAGATGTAATTGCTGATAATGCATCTACTTCAAGGGTCGTATTTGGTAACACACTTCGAAAACCAAATGACTTTGAACTTGAATTAGTAGGGGCGACTTTATCCATTAATGGACAAACTAAAGAATTGGGCGCTGGGGCTGCCGTTTTAGGACATCCTGCCAATGCCATTGCAGTATTGGCAAACATGCTCGCCAGAAAAGGAGATAAAATTAAAAAAGGCGAAATCATATTATCGGGAGCCTTAACAAGTGCAATATTGTTAAAAGTTGGCGACGTTGTTTCAGGTAAATTTGATGGCTTGGGCGAAGTAACTTTCTCTGTTGGTAAATAAATCAGCAATTTTAAAACATATTACAATAGGAAAATATAATTTATGAAAGGGGAATTACCATGCCACTTATTCAAGTAAATATTATGGAAGGTAGACCACCTGAAAAAATAAAAGCATTAATTGAAAATATTACTGATACTGTTGTTGAAACATTAGTTGTACCAAAAACTGGCGTTCGAGTATTGGTAAATGAAATGCCAAAAACTCATTGGGGAGTTGCCGGTGTACCGGTTTCTGATAGAAAATAAACGAATAAGCATGAGTCTAGTAACTGTATTCTAGAAAAATGACAAACTATTAGTTGTTTTTATAAAGGTAATTTTTCACAACCTTAGAAATAAAAAATTAAAACTCCCTATATTTTTTGAAAGGGAGTTCAGACTGTCGACAAATTCGAAAATATTCGGGTTTGTCGATAAACCTGAGGTACTGACATCCCCTTAAGGGAGGTTCGCTACACCTCTTCTTGTTATTCACTCATATTGTTGTTATTAGCCATAGTAGAAATAGATTTAAAGGCATACCCATTCATCTTGTTGAATTGGTATTTTTTATATCTGTCTGATTTTATTCGTTACATTAACGAATTTTTTTATCATAATAATCCATTGTTTTCAGGTCAATCTTCCAGGTGCAAACTCATTATAAAAACATTGCAGACATCGGTAAAGGTTTCTTTAAAAGATTTTACAAATAAGAAATAGAACCAAGTGGGAATTGCTTAATTGGTTTCGCACTTAGAGAAAATTTACCCGTAGCTGACAAATGGAAGCGGGACCCCCGCAAGCCGAATGAATCCGGAAATCCCGGCAGGGTGGATAATAACTTGAGTTCCAATCATGCTAGAATCCCCAATTGTCAGCAAATTTCCAAAGGAAGCTTTTCATTTTAATGGAGGAAAATAAGAAATGACAGTATCTGAACTCATTGAAAAACTAGAGAAATTGGATATTCAAGATGCACAGATAGTGCTTAAAGATTTATCAGATGAATATTTAGACATAGGAGAAATTGAAAATATTTTAGGATTCTATTATGTAATTCATCCAGTTTCAACAAATAGGAGCCAGGAGGAAAAGTAACGGGTTCACTTTTCGGAGGGGAGGAAACTTTTTTAGCAGTAAATAACACTGTAATAAACAATATTTTAGTCATTAGAAAAAGGTAACTTAATGAAGTTACCCCCTTAAGTTGGACTAATAATCCTACTTAAGGGGGTTTTTAATATGGTAAAGTTTTCAAGTGATTTTAAACAAATATAAAGATTCTTTTAGTTTATTCCTTTTATAATTTCGAGTTCCCCTTACCTTTTTTTATTATGTCATGACTATTTAAATGTCTTTAAAATTTACTCAGGACAAACGAAATCTATTATTATTCCTTTTAAATCATCTCTTTGCACAGGGGTTAACAGAGTATTCATGATGTTTATATATAAATAAAATCTTGAATTTAGTCAATAAAGGTAAGAATATTTCGATTAGATTTTCACAAAAAAAAGATTTAAAATTAAACCAATTAAGATAATATTCTGAAATTTTAAATGTCAATATGTTCAGATATTATCTGGAAAAATGCATTAAACGCTGTTTACCTAAGCACACTGAGTTATGTTTTGGATGCGATTACATTTAGTTGAGGTATCCGGAATGATGTTAGTTTTTGTGTATTTGATTGTCACGACAAAAAGGAAACAGACCATTTTCTTTACAAACCAAAAAAGAGATTACAAGGAAAAGAGGTGATATTAGCATGTCGAGTCGTAGAGTCAATCACAAGCCTATCTTTTGGAAGGGAGAGTAGCCATGTAACAGGTTCTTCACAAGGAATTGGGAAAGCGGTTGCAATTGGTTTATCACAAGTAGGTGCGACTGTATTGGTTACAGGGACCAATCCGGAAGAAGTGGCGGATGCCGTCGTATTCCTTGCTTCCGATAAGGCGACTTTTATTACGGGCCAAGTGATTAGTGTAAATGACGGAAGCACGATGTAATAAAAATGATTTTAAGGTTTTCTAAAACCTCTTTCAGAACTGACATAGATGATGAGCAGGTTTACAAAAAAACTTATTTAGGGGGAGAGCCAATGAGCAATTATCTTAAGGATGATCAACAGAGGTGTTTATTCAAAGTAAATCGTGAAGTTTTTATTGATCCGGAAATTTTAGAAATCGAACGCAATGAAATTTTTGATAAATGCTGGTTATATATCGGGCATGAATCAGAAGTACCGAATAAAGGCGATTTTCATAGAAGAAAAGTTGGTGGACGAAACCTTTTATTTACCCGCGGCAATGATGGGGTAATAAGGGCATTATATAACTCCTGTCCACACCGGGGTGCGCTCGTATGCCGTGAAGGAAAAGGAAACTCAAAAGTATTCCGCTGCTTCTATCATGCGTGGAGCTTTAATACGCAAGGGGAATTAGTCGGATTACCTGATAAATTTGGTTTCTTGGAAGACCATAACTGCGATGGATCTAAAAATATGCTGGCTGTCAAACGACTTGAAAGTTACCGCGGTTTCGTATTCGTTAACTTTGATGACAACGCTATATCATTAGAGGAATACCTGGCAGGTGCCAAAGAGTATCTCGACTTGGTGGCAGATCAAACAGAAGTTGGAATGGAAGTTTTGCAGGATTCCCAAGAATATAGCGTACGAGCGAACTGGAAATTACTTTGTGAAAATAGTTTTGATTTATACCACGGGGTACCAACCCATAAAACCTATTTTGATATTGTTGCGACCCGCGGCGGAATAATGGAAAAAGACAGCCTTGCAGGGGAAGCACGCGCTCTGGGGAATGGACATGCCGTAATGGAATATTATGCCCCGTGGCCAAGACCAATCGGAAAATGGATTGAAGGTTACGGTGAAGAGGCGAAAGAAATTATCGACAAAAACAATGCTCGCTTAGTAGAAAAATTTGGCGAAGAAAGAGCCCACCGCATTTCGAAAAAGAACCGCAATATTTTAATTTTCCCTAACCTAGTCATCAATGATATCATGGCGATTGCAATCAGAACCTTTTATCCTATTGAACCGGGTTATATGCAAGTAACCGCCTATGCTTTATCTCCTATAAATGAAACAGACGGTTTCAGGGTGGTCCGGAATGACAGCTACTTAGAGTTTTTAGGGCCAGGCGGTTTTGCGACTCCGGATGATAATGAAGCACTTGAACTATGCCAGGAAGGCTTTTTAAATACTAAAAAAGTCGGATGGAATGATATTTCCAAAGGAATGAACAGGGAAATTCCCCAAGCGACGGATGAAGAACAAATGCGTGCATTTTGGCGTGAATGGGATAAACGGATGACAGCAGCGGAAAGCAAAAAAGAAGAAGCTGGGAAGGTGGAAGTATGAACATAACACGTCAGGAAATTGAAGATTTTTTATTCCATGAGGGGGAGCTTCTTGATGAGTTTAAGTTAAAGGAGTGGGCTGCATTATTCTCAAGCAATGGAACGTATGTGATTCCGCCCATCGGAAATCCTGATGCGGATTTTAAAAACTCGCTTTTCTTTGTTCATGATGATCGTGCCCGTTTAGAACAGCGGGCGTTACGATTACTGAAAAGAGAAGCCCATGTAGAATACCCACACTCCACTACTCTTCACAATGTGACGAATGTAAGAATCGTTAATAATGAAGAGGATGCCGTAAAAATCAGATGCAATTTCTCTACCTACCGTACGAAACGTGAAGTACTGGACAATTATGTCGGGGTCAACGAATACATTTTGGTAAAAGAAAATGGAAAATTAAAGATTCAATCCAAGAAAGTCATTCTCAAATTGGACAGTCTCCGCCCGCACGGAAAAGTAAGTATCATTTTATAATATGAAGTCAGATTTTGATTGGGGTTCATACGAATTAACACATTAACGCTGTTAAGCTATGAGGGTCAGATCCTCAAATATAGGAGGTTTTTGAATGATTCGTTATAAAAAGTTGGGATATGTTGTGTTAAGCGTGACTGATCTTAATAAATCGGTAGATTTTTATGAAAATATTGTTGGTATGGAATTTGTTGAACGGGTTCTTGATGCTGCATACCTTCGATGCAGCGGTGACCATCACAATTTAATCCTTGAACAAGGAGAAGAACCTGGGTTAAAAAGAGTAGCATTTGAGCTTGAAAAGGCAGACCAATTTCAAGCAGTGTTTGACCATTTAACGAAACAAGGTGTAAATCCTGTCGAATTAAGCGCAGAGGAGTGCCAAAATTTGGCCCAAGGTAGAACATTGCGTTTTAAAGATCCATATTTAGGCGTAACGTATGAATTTTATGTGCAAATTATGCAAATGGGTACACCATTTGTTCCTAAGAAGGCCAGAATTACGAGACTACTTCATGTCGTTTATGAAACTAATAAATTTGACGAATTATTTGATTTCTTTACGAATGTTTTGAACTTCAATATTTCAGATATCCAAGGAAGGGAAACGGGATGGGCCTGGTTAAGGGCAGCTGGAACTCCATTTCATCATAATTTTGCCCTGACAAAAGGAAAAGAAAATAAATTGAATCACCTTGCTTATCAAGCTCAACGTGTAGATGATGTGGGGATTCAAGTTAATAGATTAAAGGATAACAATGTTCCGATTCTTTTTGGGCCAGGAAAACATCACCCATCGGGTAGCATTTTCCTATATTTTGCGGATCCTGACGGCTTGACGATTGAGTATAGTCAAGGAATGGAAGAATTTCCGGAGGAAAATCCAAGAGAGCCTCGCCGTCTAGAACCAACCATGCATACCCTTGATGAATGGGGAGGAAAACCTAAACCAGGATGGGGAAAAGTTGGTAAATTGATAAAGGAAGACCTGGAAAAAGTTAATCAATAATCAATCAACAATTAACCTTTAAGGAGGCAGCATCGTGTCAAAAGGTGAGAATTTCCGGGTTGACTTTCACACCCATATTATTCCTGAGAATTTTCCTGATTTTGCGGAAAAATATGCGGATGATCGTTTTCCGATTTTAAAGCATACGTGCAGCTGTGGAGCTGAAATTTACAAGGATGGAAAGTCATTCCGAAAAGTCGACGAGAATGCCTGGAATCCTGAAAAGCGCCTCGCTGAAATGGATGCAGAAGGTGTCAATGTCCAAGTTTTATCTCCGATTCCGGTTACGTTTACATATTGGGCAGATGTAGAAAAGTGTTTAGAGCTGTCGAAAGCACAAAATGATTTTATAGCTTCGGTAGTAGCCCAATATCCTGATCGTTTTGTCGGCCTTGGAACGGTACCATTGCAGAATTCGGATTTGGCGATTGCAGAAATGGAAAGAGCAGTTAACGAGCTGGGGCTGATCGGGATTGAAATTGGCAGCAACGCAAATGGAAAAACCCTCGATGATCCAGAGATTCAAAGATTTCTGGAGGCAGCGGCAAAATTGGATGTACCCATTTTAGTTCATCCATGGGCCACGGTCGGAGTAGAGAGAATGCCAAACCATAACTTTATGTATTCGATCGGAATGCCGTCCGAAACAGCTCTTGCGGCAGGAAGCCTAATCTTCAGCGGTATTCTTGATAAATTTCCAAAATTAAAAATCTGCTTTGCCCATGGCGGAGGGTCCCTGCCGTATTTATTACCGCGAATCGACCAAGCCTGGGAAGTATGGCCGCATATTCGCACAACGGAACGGCCACCAAGCTATTATGCGAAGAAACTCTATTACGATACGCTCGTTTACGATCCGTGCAATCTCCAATTTATGCTTGGAAAATTTGGTGCTGATCATATTATCATGGGTACAGATTATCCATTTATGTTGCGGGAAGCACCGCCGGGGAAAATAGTTGAAATGTTGGAAAATGTTTCGGATGTGGAAAAGAAACAAATGCTTGGAGAAAATGCGATTAAGTTTCTAGGATTAAATAGAGAGAGTTTTATTAAAGAATCGGAATAGGCCAAATAAAAGAACATTCCATTTTAATAGGAATGTTCTTTTATCTTGACCTATAGGTTCTATAGATCAGGAAATATCTGTTATTTGTTCTGTTCTTATTTGAAACAATATGTATGAAGGTATTCGAAGATAAAAATGTAGATAAATTAAATGATGAGGAGATGAGTAATAATAAATATTAGTATTAAATAAAAAATATCATTTTTGCACTTTTAATGGCTTGTAGTATGTCCTTTTTTATTTCATTAATATTAGTCTTAATAAATAAGGGTTATGATGGAACATTTTTACATGCATGGTTAAAAACTTGGTCACATGCTTTTATTTGTGCTTTTTTTGGAGCTTACTTTTTTCCGAAAGTAATACAAAAAATAATGAAAAAGATTAATTTTGTAGAAAAACCATTAATAATTGAGAATGATATTTTAGTGATTGAAAAATTGGGGGCTGATCCCATCATCATGGGTACTGACTAGACATTTTTGCTGCGAGAAGCACTACCAGGAAATGTAGTCGTAATGCTAGAAAATGTTTTGGATGAGGAAAAGATAAAAAATGCTTGGAGAAAATGCTATCGAGTTTCTGGGGTTAAATAAAGCAAGTTTTATTAAAGAAACGGTATAGATTTATAACAAAGGACATTTCTGTTTATATGGAATGTCCTTTGTTATTGCTGATGATAGCGTATACATATTTAAATAGTTTTTAAATTTTTTAAAGTAGTTTCAAAAGTATGAAGAAACAGAAGAAGCCTTTCTAATTTTGGAGAATCCTTTTTATATATTCCAGCAACATTATAAGCGAGATCTTTAAATTCAGCAAAAGGGACGGTACATAAATCTTTATTGTGTGTATTTGTGTCATTAGCTAGAATTAGTTCTGGTACGACACTAAAACCCCAGTTATTTTTAATCATCGATAATACCATTTCGAATCCGCCAACTTCAATTCGTTTTAGATTTCTTACTCCGATTAATCTTTCATCAATTTTTCGCCATAAGGCTGTTTCCCTACGATAGCAAATCATCGTATGGTCAATAAGATCGTCTTTGGAAATTTCAGCTTTTCCAACTAATGGATGGTCTTTTCCAACAATAAAAACAAGCTTTTCATGAAAAATATATTCAGATTCCAGATTTGTAAATGGGATTACATCTCTTACCAGCCCTATATCGATTGACCCATCTTCAATCATTTTAGAAACTTCTACAGAGTCCGCTGCATCCACTAGTTCAAACGAAAACTCACTTGTATTGCGCAGCAGTGATAAAACCTCTAAGACAATCGAAACAGAGATAGCAGGTGATAATCCAATGGTAATCATTGGAGTTTTAATACCTTCAATCACCTGTCTTGCTTCTTTTACATAGTTTAATATTTTACGTGCATATGGATACAGGGCAGTTCCTTCCTTAGTCAATAGGATCCTTTTTCCGTCGCGGTAAAATAATTTACAGTCCAGTTCATTTTCTAATTTTTGAATTCTTGCCGTTACCGCAGGCTGTGTTAAATTCAAGTGGTCTGCTGTACGCGAATAATTATTTAACTCAAGAACAGTAATGAAGGTTAAGAGTTGTTCATCATCCATTACATCACTTCCTTTTTTGAAAAAATGAGCTCCTTTTATATTATGATATCAATATAAGCATTCCGGACGCTTGTATTAATGCGCTTTCATTAATTATAGATTTTAATAATGTTAAATTCTAATCAAAAAAATCTTATTTTTACGGCTAAAATTCAAAAAAATTTTTATAATACCGGGCCTTCAATAAAATGTGTATAATCATTCATTAATAAAAATAATGTTTTTGAGATTAGGTCATATACATAGTTTCTAAGATGCGGACAACTTCTTCAGGTGGAATTTTCATATCATTAATGCTCCATTTTCGTACGAAATCAATCGTTCCTCCTGTTGTATAAGTAAATAGTATTCTAATTGAGTCTTATTAGCAGGTGGAAACCGTCTTTTTTGTTCTTCGATAGTTCTTACATACGCAGATTTCAAAATGGTATTTAGCACTTGAGATCCATTTTTTTCGGTATTGGGCCGGAGTCATCTACTAGCTGCATAAAAAGGTCTTTTTTTAAACTGTCCACTTTATGGGTCACAGTTCAGGGGAGACGTCAGAGCCTTTTTTATTGAAATTTTGGGATATTCTTTTGGGAAGAATTTCAAACTATATGGCTGATTAGTACTTATATTAGTTTATCTAAATATCTTATTTTGTATTATCTCTAAAAGAAGTGTCAGCAATCCTGTCTACATAAAATTCACCGTTCAAATAGCTGATTACAGAAACACTGCAATTATCATGGTGAATATAACTGCTCATTTTTGCTAATTGCATTAAATAGTTGCCGATTGTAACCCCGTGTGAAAATACTAGAACATTGCCACCGTCATGTTTATGTTTATGAACAATCTCATTGATAGCAGTGTTTGTCCGTGAAAAAAGCTGTAAGTAGGATTCTCCTTCAGGTGCTGACAGATTTAAATCGCTAATGCTAAATAATGTTTCTAGGATATTCCCATATTGAGCTAGAATTTCCGATTGTAATAGGGATTCCAAAACCCCAAAGTTCATTTCCTTTAGACGTGGATCAGTTATGATGGGGATGTTTTGATGGCCAATGGCATACCTAGCCGTATCTACTACTCTCTGGCTTTCACTTGCGTATACTGCTTTAAATTCGATATCAGATAAACCCATTCCTACAGATTTCGCCTGTTCAATTCCTTTATCCGTAAGAGGTGAATCACAAAATCCTTGTAATCGTTTCTCTACATTAAAAAGGGTCTCTCCATGCCGAACAAAATAAAGCTTCACTTCTTTTTCAGAGGACACGCGTAACCACCTGCTTTGTATTGGATTTAATAGATTGATAAATTGAATTTTACCACACCATTGAAGTAGTTTGTAATTAAATTCACCAAGCATTTCCAATCCAATCAGGAGCTTCTGTGAAATAAGCTCGAAAAATTATTATATTGTTAACACAATAATTAATTAAACTAACCCTTTTTGATACCAAAAAACAAATTTTTTCACTATGTATAAAATAATCATATTACTTAGAATGCCAATATATATATTCCATTTCTTAAATTCGAAAAGAGAACTATACTTTTCAATTAAAAATGTATATGTTGATATTGCTAGAGCAAAGATTAAAAAATGCAAGATTATTCTAATTCTCCCTTTATTTAAAGGATATAACATAATAAATAATACACCGAATGTAGGATAAGTTAGATAATGTAAAGAAAAACTCATCCGTGTGGCATAGTCAAATTCTCTATAAGGAAATTCCACTAATCCAAATAATAATTGAAAATATTGGAATATCCAAGCGATTGCCTGGACAAATACAAATGTTAAATGAGCCGTTCGTTTCCGATTTACTGGTATATATTTAAACAGTAATAGTATTGATATTATCCAAGAGATAATAATATAAGAATTTCTTTGTTCATAAACTTTTTACCTTGATCAATCGTTTTCTAAACCAGAAATAATATTTATGATTAATAAATAAAGAAATCATCACAGTTAATAATGTCCAATACCACTTCCAATCGTGATATTCCACCAAAGTAGTATATTTTTCAAGAAGTACTTCTAATAATGTAAAGAAACCCGCAAAACACAGGTAATATAACAGAGCCTTCAATCTTTTGATTTTATAGGGGTAATATAAGCTGAAAAAAATAGCTACTATTGGAAATATGAAGAATTCAAATGAGAAACTTGTCTTATTGTACTTATTCGCCTGCGGGAGTAATTGTGTAGGATACTCAATCCAGCCCATTTCAACAGCAAATAATCCTGCTGGCCAAGTAATTACTTGAAGAAATAGAAATAATATCCACGCATCTCTCCATTTCTCTCTTGGTACCAATTTTTTTAGCGAAATAATACTTAACAATAAGGAACCTGCCACTATCCATCTTTCCATATTCACCGGAAAAACACCCTTTCTACTTCTTACCATTCCCTCCTTTTACTAACATATTCAAATAAAGAAAAACAGCTCTCCAGTCCATAAGCCGCTAAAACGGGGTTTGAATACTAACCATCTCTAAGTTTATTTAGGATCCTTATAAAAACCTTTTTTAAGTAATTCAATCTCCAACGAAAAGGTTTTTATAACATCTTTAATTTGCATCTCTTTTCCGAATGCATGGGCGAGATTCTGAAACGAAACAGCCATCAGCATTTTAAAGATGTGGTAGAGATCTTCCTCATTCGATATGTTTATATTCTCCGGGTTAATTAAGTGGATAATTTCAAAAAATTTGCTTTTTCTTCTTTCCCCATACATATTCTGAGTAAATGTTTTTTCGAATTTATAATTCATATTTAAAAAGGCATTTTTAAAATATTGTCGATTTTCTGGTTCTTCAAAAATAATAAGAATGCCTTTAAACCAATCCATAATAGACTCAAATAAATCTCCATTGTTCATTTTGATGATTGCGATAAATCGCTCATAATTCCGTTGCGAATGCTCATGTAATAAATAGTAGAATAGATCTTCTAGGTCTTCAAAATATTGATAGAAACTACCCCTGGGTATTCCAGCATCCTTGATCACATTCGAAATGGAAGCCTCATGTAAAGGGGCCCTCGAAAACTCCTTCTTAGCAGCATTCATTAATGATCTTTGTTTTTCGTTTGATAAATTAAAAAAGGTTTGTTTTGGCATGGTCGATCTCCTTTTTTGAAGTGATAACGTGTCATAATAGAATTAAAGGTATGATAATATTCCTATATTTATTTGTCAATATTCCGAATGACAATATGTCATTTTGTTTATTGACGCTCAAAAATAGATTATTTATAATTCATTCTATACGTTATTAAGTAAGGAAAGCAAAGGAAGGGAGAGCGCGGATAACATAATGAATGGAGAACCAAAACCGTACGCTTTAAGCTATTCATCCATTAAGGGAGGAAAAAAGGAATGAGCACTAAAAAATTGCTGTTATTGAACGTTATTATTCTACTTATATTAGTGGGTGGTGGTGTTGGAGGATATGCTTATTATAATGGAGCAGTAAATTATTTATCGACGGATAATGCCCAAATAGCAGGACAACAAGTAACGATTGCTGCTCCGGCCGATGGCAAATTGACCAATTGGGAAGTCAATCTTGGTGATCGTTTTTCAAAGGATTCTAAAGTTGGAGCCATTGCAACAACGGATGAAAAAGGTAAACCTATTGACATGAAAGTGACAATGCCAACAGACGGGACGATCGTTCAGAATAGTGGAGTTCAAAATTCATTTGTGGCTGCAGGAACACCATTAGCGAAAGAATATGATTTTAATAATCTTTGGGTTACAGCAAATATTGAGGAAACCAAAATTGATGAAGTGACAATCGGGCAGGATGTCGATATCTATGTGGATGCCTTTCCAAATAACACGTTAAAAGGAAAAGTGCAGCAAATTGGTTTAGCGACGGCTGGAACATTCTCTTTGTTACCAAGTTCGAATAATACAGGGAACTACACCAAAGTGACTCAAGTAATTCCAGTGAAAATTTCCATTGATGATAATAAAGGTGTAGCCATCGTTCCCGGTATGAACGTAACAGTACGGATTCATAAGTAGGTGATAACATGCTAATTTATATCACTGTTTATGTTGTCTTAGGCCTATTGCTGTTACTCTTAATAAATTTAAGAATATTCAATAAAAAGAGATTAAACAAAGCACAAACAAAAAAGATGAATGAAGAGGTAATCGAGAAGGCCGCTTTCCCTGAGACTTATGAAGAGGAGATTAAGGAAAATATACCTCAGATTGAAATCAAGGACATAACGGCTGAGGAGATTTCCTCGCAGGAAGTGTTGAAAGATTCCGCTCATCTGGAAGCAGAATTGGAAGATGCAGTGGAGGATGTTCAGCCGAAAGAACTATCTGCTTCCGATTCTGAGAAAGATTCAGGAAACGGAAAAGTTCTTGTGGCTTTAATGCTAGGTGCGTTTGTTGCTATTCTGAATCAAACCTTGCTAAATGTAGCGATTCCTCATATTATGAATGATTTGGGGATTTCAGCCAATACCGTACAATGGCTCTCCACAGGATATATGTTAGTAAACGGAATTGCGATTCCTATAACGGCCTATTTAATAGAGAAGTTTGGAACCAGAAAACTGTTCATTAGCGCCATTTTTCTATTTACATTGGGTTCAGTAGTTTGTTCAGTGTCAGCAAACTTTAGTATGCTCATGATTGGAAGGGTCATTCAGGCTTGCGGTGCAGGTATTATTATGCCCCTGTTAATGACTGTGTTTTTTGCCTTATTTCCTCCGGAAAAGCGCGGCAAGGCTATGGGGATTATGGGGATTGTTATGATATTTGCTCCTGCGATTGGTCCGACATTATCCGGTTGGCTCATTGGACATTTTTCATGGCGGTTATTGTTTGATATTGTTATCCCAATCGGTGTGCTTGATTTAATTCTTAGCTTCATGTGGATGAAGGACGTTACTAAAGTCACAAATCCTAAATTTGATTTCTCAGGATTTTTATTTTCAACCCTAGGTTTTGGGTTCTTGTTATACGGATTCAGTGAAGCGGGTAATGATGGCTGGTCCAGTAAAACGGTGGTTATCTCCTTAATCATTGGAATAATTTCTTTAATCTGTTTTGTTTGGCGGGAACTGACGGCAGAAAAGCCAATGCTTGATTTACGGGTCTTTAAATATGATATTTTCGCCTTAACAACCGTTATCAGTATGATTGTTAACATGGCTATGTTTGGCGCAATGATCTTACTTCCGATTTATTTGCAAAACATTCGAGGGTATACAGCTTTACAATCAGGTCTGTTGATGCTTCCGGGTGCCATCGTGATGGGCATAATGTCCCCTATCTCAGGAGCCCTTTTTGATAGAATCGGGGCAAGATGGCTAGCCGTTACTGGATTGGCGATTACTGTACTTACCACATGGGGATTTACCAGCCTGAGTATGACAACCAGTTATGGCCATATTCTGTTTTTATACGTGATGCGGATGTTTGGTATGTCCTTTATCATGATGACCGTCATGACAGAAGGACTGAATCAGTTACCACGTCACCTTGGTGCTCATGGGACGGCTGCCTCGAACACCGCAAGGCAAGTCGCTGGAAGTATAGGGACCGCCTTCCTAGTTACAGTCATGACGACAAGACAAGGATTTCATTATAGTGAGTATGGGGATGCCATCTCAAGTTCCAATTCTTTTATAACCAGCAGTTTATCGCAGCTAGCTCAAGGTTTGTCAGCTTTCACGAACCTGCCGGCTGCAACCGGAAAAGAGCTTTCCACCTATTTAATTTACGGTCAAACCATGCAGCAAGCTACGATTGAAGGGATTAATGATGCCTTTATTGTTGCAACCGGAATCGCATTTGTAGCATTAGTTCTATCGTTCTTCATCAAACGGTCCCGAGTAAATCAACAGTAAAAAGTAGTAAGTTAAATGGAATATTTAGTTGTCCGGCTTTAATAATGTTGGGCTATCGTCTTTGAAAGAAGGGGTAGGAATGATTAATTTAGGGCTCTTGATAATTCGATTGGCTGTTGGAATGACGTTCGCGGGGCATGGATGCCAAAAATTATTCGGCTGGTTTGGCGGTCCAGGTGTAGTTAAATTTGGTGAATATTTAGGGTCGATCGGAATCAAGACAGGCGGCAAGACATGGGCAATTTTAGCAGGAATATTTGAATTGGCTGGCGGACTGCTGTTTTCAGCGGGACTGTTCACCTGGCTGGGTGCAATACTTATCACAATCGTTATGATTGACGCCATCTTCACCGTCCATGGCAGGAATGGCTTTTGGCTGACTGAAGGCGGTTATGAATATAACTTTATTTTGATCGCTGTAGTCCTCGGGGTGGCGCTCATTGGACCAGGTGAGTATGTTTTAATTTATAAGGCATAGTTCAAACGGATAGTTCTGCTAGTTTTATTTGCGCAAATAATGGCCTTCATCCCATGATGAAGGCCATTTCCTTGCTTTTGCTCGAATTTTTCATAGAAATCGAACTTCTATTAGTGTGTTAAGAATGCAGCTAATGCTTTGCTCTTTTGTTTTCGTTCCTTGCGCATTATTGCTCGGTCCGGTGCAGATTCATGCAATTTTTTTTCTTCTTCAGTTTCAGGAATGACCTGTGGAACATGTGCTGGACGTTTATGCTGATCAAGTGCAACAAACGTTAATAGAGCAGTAGCTGCAATTCTACGCTCACCACTTTTTAAATCTTCAGCAATAATCTTTACAAAAACCTCCATGGATGATGTACCTGTCCATGTCACATAGGATTCAAAACAAACCGAATCTGATGTATGAATAGGACATAAAAAGTCTACTGAATCGGTTGAGGCTGTTACACATTCTGTGCGACTATGACGAGCTGCGGAAATGGACGCTACCTGGTCCACGTCACTCATTAATCGTCCGCCAAATAATGTATTGTGATTGTTTACGTCATTTGGGAATACACGACTTGTTCGTATAACTCTTGACTCTTTACAAAATTTTGCTTCCATTTAATTCTCCCCCTACTTATCCAAACAGATAGAACTATATTGCAAACGCTCCGAGAATTTTTTCGCTCCCATAATTTTATTAAAAACTTCAGATGCTTTACGGATAAGGATAATATAATTATCTGAATAATTAAAATTGAAAAAAATTATACTTACTTATAAGAAAATTAGATATGGGAAAAAAAGGGATACTTTTTACACCTTTAGTCAGTGCTTTTTTCGGATGGCACTTTTAGGAGAGAATCTTCATTTGAATTTACTAAATATAATCATCTTTTTCCAATAACCTGTGCAAACTTGAATTTTCATGTAGAATAATTTTTGTATAGAATACGTAAGGAGTATATTAAAGTGGAATGGTAGAAAAGCTTATGGAATACTAGAAAGATCATCGCAGGAGTAACTACGATCCGAAATGGTGAATGGGAAGGAGGCTACGATTATGAACAACAAAAACAAAACGGTTGTCCGTTCGATGGATGTATTAAATTTATTTATAGAGCATACCGAATTATCCTTTCAGGAAATTATTAATCTATCGGGGATTCCGAAAACTTCAGTCTATCGAATGCTCAGGTCGTTAGAGGAAATGGAGTTCTTGGAAAAAGGAAGTGATTCGAAATACCGACTTGGACTCTTGTTTCTCAAATTTGGTCATTTGGTTTTGGGCAGGATTGATTTACGTAAGATTGCTTATCCGTTTATGAATGAATTGCATAATGATGTAAAGGAAGCAATTAACTTGATTGTTAGAGATGGTAATGAAGCAATCTATATTGAGAAGATTGACACCAAACAAAAGGTTCGTCTGTATACTGCGATAGGAAGGAAAAGCCCGCTTTATGCTGGTGCCTGTCCACGTGCGATCTTGTCCTTTTTACCTGATTCGGAAGTGCAGTCATACCTCGAATCCATTGAGCCAAAATCATTTGCAATTGGTACAATTACTGACAAGGATAAAATTTATGAAGCGATAAAACAGGCGAGAATAGATGGATTTACAATTAGCCATTCTGAATTGGAAAACCATACATCTGCCATTGCCGCTCCGATTTTTAATCACAAAGGGGAAGTTGTTGCGGGTATAAGTATCGCAGGTATCGAAGCAAATTATCAGGGTGAGAACATTGAGAAATATGCGAAAAAAGTAAAAAGCGTTGCAAAGGAAATTTCAACGCGTTTAGGCTATACGGAATAAAAAGAACGGGGCGGTCTCTGCATCAATGCTTCGCACTTATCGGTTGGGGGATCAGCTTAAGCACCCGAGTTGATAAATAGACGGAAAAATTCCGCTTAAATCGTAATTATTATTAAAAAAGGCTTAAATAGACGGAGAGATTCCGCCTATTTACTCGAAAAACATGAAATGGGGAGATTTTTCTTTGCATAAGCGGAAAATCTTCCCTTATTTACTCCGAAACGAGCTACATTCTACATTTAACCGGAAAATCTCCGCTTATTTTACTTTTGTTGGTTGTACGTGCATAGAAATTTACGGTAGTACCGGCAACTTCTAGAGGGGGATGTGGCAGTGCCGTATCAGCAATCAGTTGTCGATTTTCATCCGCTTATATCCTTCATTCATGAAATGCTTTAAAATGAATGCCCATAGATATTTTACGGAGCAACTGCTCTTGCTTGATTAATTCTACTTCTGCTTGTTCAAGTGACACTTCCTTGAATTGAATGTGTGCGTTTGGCTGCATCTGTGCTAAACAAGGTAGATCAGTGGAAATGACTTGACCGATTTTTGGATATCCTCCAGTTGTTTGTCGATCAACCATTAAAATAATGGGTTGTCCGTTTGAAGGGACTTGAATGGTACCGTACGTGACTCCTTCTGATAATAACTCAAATTTCTCTGATAAGCAGAGTGATTCGCCTTCTAACCGATAGCCCATCCGATCAGCTTGAGTTGTTAATCTATAGTGCTTTGAAAAAAACGCTTGTTGACTGGCCGAATCGAAACGTTCGAACTCAGCCCCTTGTAAAACCCTAATCGTTTGTGTTTTATTGAACGTCAAAAATTCTGTATAGTTGACAGACCAATTAAAATGAGTAGGCATTCTTTCTAGTTGATGAACGAATGCCTGGCTGAGTGGATTGAAATCTCCACATTCCAATACATCGCCTTTTTGTAATGCTCTGCCGTGAAACCCTCCGATCCCTGCACGAAGATAAGTGCTTTTACTTCCCATAACTTCAGGAACCACTATTCCGCCGGCGAATGCCACGTAGGCCCTGCACCCATTCATGGCGGATTTAAATTTTAAAATAGATCCTTTCCGAATCAAAACCGGCCGCCACATGGGTGCTTTTTCTCCATCAATCGTGGGCTGCAGGTCTCCTCCCGTAATGGCAACTAATTCATCAGTTTCAAATTGGAGAGTGGTCCCAAAAAGTGTTATTTCAAGTGCTCCTTCGCCTTCGTCATTTCCGACAAGTAAATTTGCAACTCTAAGAGAAATGGGATCCATTGCTCCACTGACGATGACCCCAAATTTTTGTGAGCCGAATCTCCCTAAATCTTGAATCGTAGTCAATAATCCTGGATGAAGCACTTTAATGCTCATTGTTTCATCTCCTTATAGGCAGCATACTCTTCAAGTGTTATCGGTACATAGCGGATTCTATCTCCAGACTGTAATAAGGATGGCGGTGAAAGTTCTGGAAGAAACAAATCAAGCGGAGTACGGCCGATAATTTGCCATCCACCCGGTGTTTCCAGCGGGTAGATGCCTGTTTGTTTACCAGCAATTCCAACAGATCCCGGAGTGATGGCAAGTCGGGGTGAATCCTTTCGTGGTGTGGCAATTCTTTCGTCCATTCCGCCCATAAACGGAAACCCTGGTGCAAAGCCAATCATATAGACTAAGTAATCATTTGAAGAATGAATTTGAATTACTTCTTCAACAGAAATGCCGTGATAATTTGCTACATATTCCAAATCTGGACCAAACTCTCCTCCGTACAGGACGGGGATTGTTATCAGCCGTTGTTCGGATATTTCGCTTGTTCCTAATTTATCGAGCAACGCTAGAATGAAAGCGCTGACTTTTTTATAAGGACTTGATAGTTCTTTATCTGAGCTGGAATAATAGACGGCAACAGGATTGTAATAAATGGTCAAGCTATTATAAGACGGCACAGATTCAATCAATCCTGTAAACGGCTCTTTTTCTAATAAGTTGGAAAGATTTTTCACTCTCTCATGGGTGGCGGGGCTGATTCCATCGCCTAATTGAATGACTAGTGCAGAATCCCCTAAAGGCCTTATGTTCGCATTATTTTTCTGATGGGCCATTCTAAACAGCTCCTCTAGGTTTCGAATTTCGGTAACTAAGTTCTGTCAAACGGATATTACAAACATTATAGTTTACATTCAAATTAAAATACAAGTCTTGAAATATAGAATATTATGATATTTATAATTTTCATATAATTTCGCAAACAATATATTCAATTGAAAATAATTATGCTAGAATGGGTTTAAGTTTCAAAACCTAAGTTCCGAAATGTGGAACAAATGAGAGCGCTTATTGCATGAGTAGACGAGTGATCAATGGAGGGGAGAAATATGTTTCAAGTCGATTTGAATTGTGATTTAGGGGAGAGTTTTGGCCGTTACAAGCTTGGGGAACAGGAAGAAATTTTGAAATACGTCACATCTGCAAATATTGCTTGTGGCTTTCATGGTGGAGATCCCAGTGTGATGAGAGAAACGGTGAAGATGGCTATTTCTCATGGTGTCAAAATTGGAGCTCATCCTGGTTTGCCAGATTTAAACGGCTTCGGGCGAAGAGAGATGGCGATTACACCTCAAGAAGGATATGACATGGTTGTATACCAAATTGGGGCATTGCAAGGGTTTTTAATGACTTTTAATGAAAAGATGCAGCATGTAAAACCCCATGGTGCTTTGTACAATATGGCGGCAAAGGATCGAAAACTTGCTGAAGCCATTGCACAAGCGGTCTATGACGTATCCCCGTCATTGATATTATTCGGCCTTGCGGGCAGCGAATTAACAAAGGCCGGCGAAAAGATCGGTTTACGAACAGCACATGAGGTGTTTGCAGATCGCACGTATCAAGCGGACGGGTCTCTGACTTCCCGCTCACAAGAGGATGCATTGATTACAGATCAAGAACAATCGGTTACGCAAATTGTGAAAATGGTGACCGAAGGAAAAGTAGTTTCCCAGCAGAAAACAGAAGTTTCGCTTCGTGCAGATACCATTTGTATTCATGGAGATGGTGCACACGCCTTAGCCTTTGCAAAATATATAAATGAAACGTTAGAAAAGAAGAATATTACTGTAACTGCAATCTCTAACTTGGAGGTTTAATATGGAAAATCCTAAATTTGATGTTATACAGGAAAATGCCAAAGCGACAGGGAAAATGAAGGTAAGTAGAAGCGTATTACTCGGTGCCGCCTTTTTAATGGCGACATCATCAATTGGACCTGGATTTTTGACACAAACGACTGTATTTACACAGCAATTGGCTGCAAGCTTTGCATTTGTTATTTTAATTTCATTATTATTAGATATCTTTTCACAAATGAACATTTGGAGAATTATTGCCGTTTCCGGGCTGCGTGGACAAGAAATTGCCAATAAAGTGTTCCCTGGACTCGGAGTGGTTTTGGCCATACTTATCGTCATTGGAGGTTTGGCATTTAATATCGGAAACGTTGCCGGTGCTGGATTGGGTCTGAATGCCATGCTTGGCTGGGATCCAGTTACAGGTGCTGTGATTAGTGCGCTGTTAGCGATCTTTATTTTTGTCGTGAAAGAAGCAGGGAAAGCAATGGACAAATTCGCTCAAGCAGCAGGGTTTGTAATGATCCTCCTTATGCTGTACGTGGCATTCACGACATCACCGCCGGTTGGAGAGGCGATTGTGAATACGGTTATACCGGAAAAGATTAGCATGTTTGCGATTGTTACGCTTGTTGGCGGTACAGTAGGAGGATATATTACGTTTGCAGGAGGACACCGTTTATTAGATGCGGGTATCAAAGGTGTTGAAGCATTGCCAGCCGTTACGAAAAGCTCTGTTACAGGGATTCTTGTTACCGGTGTTATGCGGGTGGCATTATTCTTGGCTGTTCTTGGGGTTGTAACAAAAGGACTCGCTATTGATCCAGCGAATCCGCCAGCTTCAGTGTTCCAACTGGCTGCAGGTGACGTGGGATATCGGATGTTTGGTGTAATTATGTGGGCTGCGGCGGTAACATCTGTTGTTGGAGCGGCGTATACGTCGGTTTCATTTATCCGTACATTTCATCCTGCTATTGAGAAAAACCAAAATTGGGTCATTATTGCATTTATCGTTATTTCAACTGCCACGTTTGCCGTTGTTGGAAAACCAGTAACAATCTTGCTTATTGTTGGAGCATTAAACGCACTTATTTTGCCAATAGGTTTAGGTACATTATTAGTTGCTGCATATAAGAAAAGTATTGTTGGTGAGTATAAGCATCCCCTTTGGTTGACGATTACGGGCGGCTTTGTGGTAGTGATTATGGGGTATTTAAGTATTGTGACATTGATCGAGCAATTGCCATTGGTTTTTAAGTAATTTTATAAGTAGCCAATTTGGGAGGTAGCTTTATGGGGAAATATGAAACGTTGGAGCCGCAAGAAATAAGAGAGTTGATTCGGAAACAAGAGATTACTGGACCGACGGCAGGAATGTCAAAAGGGAATACCCAAGCGAATTTGGTTATCTTAAAAAAGGAGCATGCCTTTGACTTTTTGCTTTTTTGCCAGCGGAATCCGAAGCCATGTCCTTTATTGGACGTGACGGAGCCTGGCTCCTATGTTCCTGCAATGATTGCCAAAAGTGCAGATATCCGTAAAGACATCCCGAAATATCGTATTTACAGAGACGGTGTTTTTACAGAAGAAGTCGCAGATATTACTGAGTACTGGGAAGACGATATGGTTGGCTTCTTGTTAGGCTGCAGCTTTACATTTGAAACACCACTCCTAGAGGGCGGTATTCCAATCAGACATATCGAAGAAAACTGTAACGTTCCGATGTACAAAACGAATATTAAGTGCCAAAAAGCAGGCATGTTTGAGGGTCCGACAGTCGTCAGTATGCGGCCGATGACACCAGAAGATGCAATCCGTGCCGTTCAAATTACATCACGTTTTCCAGCCGTACACGGTGCGCCAATTCATATCGGGGATCCTAGCCAAATTGGCATCATGGATATTTCAAAACCTGATTTTGGAGATGCTGTCTCATTTAAACAAGGGGAGATTCCAGTATTTTGGGCTTGTGGTGTAACTCCTCAAGCGGTTGCGATGGAAAGTAAGCCCTCGATCATGATTACTCATGCACCAGGATGTATGTTCATCAGTGATATAAAAGATGAAGAATTGAGTGTTTTATAAGACGTATTTGTCATCATAATTTTATAGTAAAATAGAAATGTAATTCTAATAGTAGGGTGTGTAAATTATCTTACTAAAATGAGGCGATGCATTAGTGCATCGTCTCTTCGAACTTTGCAGTTACAATTGCGACATGCTTTTTGTCGTTGAAAAGGGGATGTAGATGGTGTTTACAAAATCAACTGCTGCGCTTCTCGTCCTCATTTTGATCTGGGGAGCAAGCTGGCCAATCAATAAATTAGCAGTACCCTATTCACCGCCATTGCTTTATGCGGGACTGCGTGCACTTTTAGGAGGTATCCTGCTGACAGTTATCATTTGGAAGACACGGAAGGCGATAAATTGGCGGAAGAACTGGCAGAAGTACTTTATAGCGGCTTTCTTTAACACGATCCTTTTTTTCGGGCTTCAGACGGCTGGATTGCTCTATCTACCGGGTGGATTGTTTTCCGTTCTTGTCTATTTTCAGCCGATTTTACTGGGCCTTTTCGCTTGGCTGTTACTTGGTGAATATTTATCGCCAGTCCAAATACTTGGTCTGCTTCTAGGATTTGTTGGAATAGCGGTAGTTAGTGTGGATGGTCTGACAGTCCATATCTCACCAATCGGAGTAATACTCGGGTTACTAACTGCAATAAGTTGGGCGTTCGGAGTAATCTACGTTAAGAAAGTAAGCAGAGACGTTGATTCGTTTTGGATGGTGGCGCTTCAATGTATCATCGGCGGTATTTTCCTCCTAAGTATCGGATCAGTGTTCGAAAGTTGGTCTGCCATCGAATGGAATGGATTTTACATATCTGGCCTCGGCTTTGGTGCGACTATTGGCATACCATTGGCATACATTCTTTACTACAGTCTTGTTAATGCCGGTAAGGCAAGCAAAGTGGGTTCCTATACGTTTCTCGTCCCGATTGTGGCTGTTATTCTCGGAGTGCTTTTCTTAGGAGAAAAGGTAACATATCCACTGATTATCGGGATGCTGCTAGTAGGAATAAGCATTCATTTTGTGAATTTCCGGTATAAGCCTAAATACAAAAGGAATATGTAAAAATTACAGTTTTGTCTTTGGTGCCTGACCCCCAATGCGTTAAAGTATTAATTCATTGGGGGTCAGGCACCTTTTTCCACGTAACCACTTGCTTTGTATTGGATTTAATTGATTGATAAAATGAATTTAACTACACCTTTCAATTAGTTTGTAATTAAGTGCACAGGTATTTCCAATTCGACCGGTGTTGTGAGGTAGTATTTGTAAGAATAAAAGGAGCTTTCTAATGGAAAAAGTATGGGCAAACATAAATGCAGTTTTAATTGCAGATGATCCAAAGACATTCGTAACTAGAAGAATACCAGAAACAAATCTTGAGTTTGGCGGGATTCGTGGTGACCGCCACTTTGGTATTACCAGTAAGGCGGATTCGAGGCAGCCGATGTATCCAAGAGGAACAGAGATTCTAAACCGCCGCCAAATAACGATTGTGTCAGTAGAAGAATTAGACAGGATCGCAGAAGAATTAGGTGTTGAAGCTGTTCTGCCAGAGTGGTTAGGGGCTAATCTCTTGATAACGGGATATCCGGAATTGACAAAACTCCCCATGGGATCACGTATCCTTTTCACAAGTGGAGCTGGATTAATATGTATGGGTGAAAACCAGCCTTGTACCTTACCTGGTGATGAAATCCAAAAGCATTATGATGATCATGAGAAGTTATCCATCCGTTTTGTAAAAGCAGGTTATAAGCGACGGGGGATTGTTTGTGCAGTAGAAAGTCCTGGAATCATTCACGAAAATGATGAAGTACAGATTTTGGTTAATAATTTTAAAAATCCGATGCAATAAATGGGAATATAGAAAGAATAGAGCTTGTAGGGAGATTGGATTACCTACAAGCTTTTTATCTTTAAGTGAGTACTTATACACCTAAATATAGAAGCACGAGTGGAATAGTCACAATGCTTAAAATCGTAGTGACCAAGGTTGTAAATGAAACGAGGTCGGGTTCTGTGCCAAATTGGACGGCAAACATGGTTGTATTTGCTGCAGCCGGCATTGCTGCTAGTAATATTAGGACACTTTTTAATAGAGAATCAATCGGCATAAACGATACTATCAAGACCGCTAATGCTGGAGAAATAAACATTCGTATAAGTGTAATAGCGGATACAAATTGATAGGCGACTCGTTTTCTTGTAATTACAGCCAATTGCATCCCGAGGACCAGCATAACAGTCGGAATGGACGCATTCGCGATCATATTAAATGCTTCCATAAAAGTTTCTGGTAGGTTTATAGAAAACAGTTGTAGACTAACACCCACTATTGCTCCGTGAAGAACCGGCATCCGAATCACACGTTTAAAGGAATCGCCTATAGAAGCTCCCTCTTCACCGCCAAGCGATGCAAAAAAGAGACCAACAGTATTCATAAGAAAGGATTGAAAAACCATCATAACGACCGCGTAATCAAAGCCAGCCGAACCGAAAGCAAAGAGAACAACAGGGGCACCATAATTACCAGCGTTCATAAAGGCTCCTCCGAGCATCATCGCGGACATTTGCTGCTTGGAAGCATGAGAGAAATAACTGCTCACTGCCACGACTAAAACTAGCAGAAAACAAAGAAGAACACAAAATAAAAAGATATAAAAGTATTCCATTGTTAATTCATTCGTATAAAAAGTTCGGAATGCCAAAAAAGGAGACATGAGATATAGGGCGGCCATTGAAATTGATTTGATATCAAAGCCAATTAATTTTTGACCAAGATACCCGGTGAAAAAAATGAAAAAAGGAGGCAATATGATCATCAATAATGCCACAGGCTTTCACCCCCATCTGGTATGTATTTTTAACTAAAATGGCTGAGCTGCCACTATGGTTATTATAGTTGAAGAAAATAGAAACGTGAATTAAAAAAACTGATAGAAATTTTTTCAAAAAGCCAATTTGGATTAAAAATAGATAGAGAAAATTCAGTAGAGGTAGACTGTTAAAAAATTTATACTAATAAAAGTATGGTTTGGGATTTTTTTTGAAAAGGTGTGGGGGTTTTGGAAGAAGCATTATTGCATGGGGATAATCATCTAATCGACATATGGCTTGGAATGTTTCCGAGCCTTTTTTATATTCTTGCTAAAAGGAAGCTGTACATTCGAAAGGTCTTGATAATACTGATACTTTGAATAATGAAGTTCCATTGTTAACTGCAATAAAAATCTAGTTGACATTTAATGTGAGATTCATTATTATGATGGTTGTAAATATTACAAATTCATCATTTGGGAGAATTAAAAATGAAAATTAAAGAAATGACCTCTGTTGCAGTGTTTGCTGCCGTCATGGGCGCTCTAGGCGTAGTTCCGCCTATTATGCTTTCTTTTACTCCTGTTCCTATTACATTACAAACTTTAGGTGTGCTTCTTACAGGAGGAGTATTGGGAGCAAGATTAGGGGCGATGAGCCAAACCATCTTTTTATTACTTGTTGCTGCTGGAATGCCTCTTCTATCTGGAGGACGAGGTGGACTAAGTGTATTTGTCGGACCAAGTGTTGGTTATTTAATTTCATGGCCAATTACGGCTTTTTGTATTGGGTATTTACTATCACGTTTTCAAAATTTAAAATTACAACATGTTTTAATGATTAATTTGACAGTTGGAATTCTATTAATCTATTTAATTGGAATTCCTGCGCAAGCATTTATGATGGAAATTCCTGTTTTAGAAGCTGTTAAATTAAGTTTAATTTATATACCAGGGGATGTGTTAAAAGCTATTTTAGCTTCTATTTTAGTTTACAGACTAAGAAAGCACCCGTTTTTTTCACGCTCATTAGCAACAAGTTATTCTAATAACTTAACTAAAAATATCTAAATCTTAAGAGACACCTTGATGTGTCTCTTTTTTAAAGGAGATATATCATGGGAAATATTACAGATTCATATAAGACTTTCGCAAAATTATCCCCCAACCGAATAGCGATCCATACAAATCATCAGCAAATTAGTTATCAATATTGGTATAAATTGATTAATCAAACAGCGAACTGGCTTCACTCACTTCATTCAGAAAATAAAACAATAGGAATCCTTTTGCCAAACGGTATCCCTTTCCTACAACTCTTTGCAGGAGCATCTAAGGCTGGCTGGATTGCTGTTCCATATGATTTGAAATGGAATATATCCGAATTAGAAAAAAGGGTCATCCTTTCCCGCCCTTCTATCGTTGTCACAACTAGAGAAATTTACTCTCAAATCAAGCAAATCATTCCTAATGTAACGATTTTGGATGATTGTTTACAGGAAATCCCTCAATTTGATCCTGCAACTGTAAGAAAAACAGAAGAAAGTCTGCCTTTTTACATTGGATTTACTTCTGGTACAACAGGTAACCCAAAAGCTTTTGTTCGCTCTCAAGATTCATGGGTGGCTAGCTTTGCTTGCAATCGTTTTGATTTCGGATTAGATGAATCCGATCAAGTTCTTATTCCTGGTGCCCTAATTCATTCTCATTTTCTGTATGGAGCTATTAGCACCTTGTATTTAGGTGGAACGGTATTTCTTTTAGAAAAGTTTTCTCCTATTGAAGCACTTACATGGATACAGTCCTTACCCATTACAACCATTTATGTAGTTCCGACTATGGTAGAAGCATTCCTGAAAAAAGGAATCCAAATCGATAAGACTATAAAAATTCTTTCTTCTGGTGCAAAATGGTCTGAAAGATCAAAACTTGAAATCCGTCATATGTTTCCTAGTATGACCATGTACGAGTTTTATGGAGCTAGTGAATTGAGCTTCATTACGGTACTTTCTGATAGAGAAGGTATTCAGAAAGCAACATCTGTCGGAAAGCCTTGTTATGGAGTTGAGGTACAAATACGGCGTCCAGATCAGAAATTAGCAAAGCTAAATGAGACCGGAAAAATATATGTGAGAAGCAAATTTGTGATAAATGGGTACTTTGATTATGAGGGAAGTACCATTCATTCCATTCATGATGAAGAGGGGTGGGCCACGGTCCATGATATGGGCTATTTTGACGAGGATGGCTTTTTATATATTATCGGCCGTGAACAAAATATGATTTTATATGGGGGAATTAATATTTTTCCTGAAGAAATTGAAAAAGTAATTGCCTTGCATCAAGATGTCGAGGAAGTTGCTGTAATAGGCCTATCAGATTCATACTGGGGTCAAATTGTGGCTGCAGTAGTAAAAGGAAAGGCTAGCCCATCAGATTTAAAAAAAGTTTGTAAGATGCATTTATCTTCCTTTAAAATTCCTCGTAAATGGTTTTTTCTATCTGAAATGCCTTATACAACGAGTGGTAAGATAGCTCGTGCTGAGCTTATAAAACAAATGGAAAGTAAGGTGAGCAGTGATTAAAAGGGCAGTAATTGTCAAAGCGAAACGAACACCAATTGGAAAAATGGGTGGAATGTTACGAGACATTCAGCCACATAAGCTTGCGGCTCCTCTCCTCCAACATTTAGCGAAAGGATTGGAAGATAGGATAGATGACATCATTTTGGGAAATGTAGTTGGACCAGGTGGAAACGTAGCTCGAGTTGCTGCGTTAGAAGGAGGACTTCCTCTTTCATTAACGGGAATCACCATTGACCGTCAATGTAGTGCAGGGTTGGAAGCAATTCGGATGGCATGTTACTTTGTCCAAGGCGGTGCTGGCCGTTGTTACATTGCTGGTGGTGTAGAAAGTACGAGTACCTCTCCGTTTCCATCTAGAGCGAGATTTTCTCCTAAAAAAATTGGCGACCCAGATATGGGCGTTGCAGCAGAATATGTGGCAGAAAAATACGCCATTTCAAAGGAAATGCAGGATGAATATGCTTTATTAAGTTATAAACGTAGCTGGGAAGCTTATGATAAAGGATATTTTAATCAAGAGATCATTCAAATTGGTGATTTTCACCAAGATGAAGAACTTTTTAGGCAAAGAAAGATGGAAGTACTTTTAAATAGGGCGAAGCCTATATTTAAAAAGATCGGTACCGTTACCGCAGCCAACAGTTGTGGGATACATGACGGGGCATCGGCTGTACTTGTCATGGAAGAAAACATGGCATTAAATAATGGATTCCAACCCATATTACGATTTTTGGATAGTGAAGTCACAGGTGTACATCCTAATTACCCAGGGGCTGCCCCTATTCCAGCGATTCAAGATTTATTAAAAAGAAACGAATTAACCATTGCGGACATAAACCTAATTGAAATAAACGAAGCTTTCTCTTCCAAGATTGTCGCCTGTATAAAAGAACTTTCCATTGCTTATGACAAGTTGAACGTTTGCGGTGGAGCTTTAACGCTAGGACATCCTTATGGAGCTTCAGGAAGTATCATAATCACGAGGCTTTTCTATGAAGTTCAAAGACGAAAGGGTATGAAATATGTATTGGCTGCCATTGGAAGTGGTGGGGGAATTGGAGTAGCGGTCCTATTCGAGGTGGTAACATGAAAACGAAGGAACATGAGATTTTTTAATAAAGATGATGTGCAACAATATAGGATTTGAAGGAATATCTGATTTGACCTTGGTTTGTCATGTCTGGAAGATTGTTACATGAAATGTACAAAAAAAGGATAGATAGAGCATTTATTCTGCTCCACTATCCTTTTATTATTGACTAAAAAGTGAATGTATCTTCTTTATAAGCATTAAACTCCCATTTTCCCTTGAATGACAATCTGTTCCGACGCCTGCTTTTGCTTCTTATTTACAAGATAGATACTGGCCACGATCAGGACAATTCCTAGGAATAAAAGTTTCGTAAAGGGTTCATTTAATAATACAGTACCGATGATAACTGCGAGCATTGGAACCAAGAATGTAAATGTTGCGACAACACTGGCATCTCCTGTTTTCACAAGTATAACGTAGAGAATCCATGATAACGCAATCCCTAGAATCGTACCAAAGGAAAGCCCCCAAATAAATGTATCATTCCAAACAATACTGGACCAATTCTCAGACGAAAGTCCGGCTATCATCAGAACACATCCCCCAATTAAACACTGGAATGCCACCATCCAAAGAGAATCAACCGAGTAAGAATTTTTTTTGGTGTACACTGTACCTAATGCCCAGGAAAGCGCGGATAATATGCCGAGTATAATACCTAAAATGGAAACATGGCCGGAAAATCCTTCTGCGCTTACAGAAATGACTCCAAGGAACCCTAGAATAAGTCCCAATACCTTAGGGAGGGTCATCGATTCGCCTAACCATAGCCATGCAAGCAGACCAACTAAAATAGGTTGAAAATAGACAATGACTGAGAATAAGCCTGATGGTACTAATTTAAGCCCCACGGTTTGCAGCCCATAGAACAAAGCGATATTTAAAGTGCCGGTGACGACATATATTTTCCAATTCTTTCGCCAATGGATCCGGTCACGTGTTTTCCAAATGACAGCACCTAGGAGTACGCCGCCAAACAAACACCTCATCCCGGCAAAAAGCAAAGGAGGTGTATAGACTAATGCAACTTTATAAATTGGCCAAGAAACACTCCAAATTATAATTAAGCCTGCCATCATTAAAAACCATTTTAATTTCATTAGATCTCTTCTCCCTCAGTTTAATAGAACTAACTGCTGGCTCATAGACCTTAGATTATTGAGCCTAACATCTATTTTTCTATAAAAAGCGAACTTTAATAGAATACGCCTCAATGTAAAAAATTTCAATTAAGAAATCTTGGATGAAAATCTGGAAGGTGTTTTATGCCCATAGAAAAAAACGCTTGAATCTTTTGATTCAAGCGTTTTTTCTATTTTTTTATTAATCTACTGGTCTGTTTTCAAAATCGTAGTCAACTGTTGCAGGAGCCACATGTGCTCGATCAAGAGCTGGTGTATCTGGGCGAACAATTTGATAGGCTGATGCTCCAACGATGGATGCAGCTTGTTGCAGCTTTTCCTTGCTGATATGCTCAATCGTATCTGTTGGCTTGTGATACTGAGGTTCAACAGGTGAATGAATAAATAAAGCAGAAGGAATGCCAACGTCATGGAATGGCTGATGGTCACTTCTTCCTAACTGTCCATACGGTATTGCAACATCATACAATCTCGATGTGGATGACGCTCCTAAGTCGGTAACCAGATTCTTCTTACCATCAATGGTATACATGATCAGCCCGCCTAATGGATGATCTTCTCCTGCTTCTGCTCCGCCAATCATATCCATTTGGAAGTGGGCAACCATGCGGTCTATATCACTTTGTGGAAGCTGCGAAACGTAGAATGATGAGCCCACCATCCCTCTTTCTTCCGAACCGAAGGTAAGGAAGCGGACTTCTGTATCAATCGGTGTATTCACAAAAATTCTTGCTAGCTCCAATACCGCTGAGACTCCGGAAGCATCGTCATTTGCACCTGGTCCATTCGGAACGGAGTCATGGTGTGAACCTATTGTGACAATTTGACCGGTATCTTTGTTCTTTTTAGGCTTTAATTTAGCTTCAACTACATAGGATGTTTTTTCGATTTTTTGGATATCGACGTCTAGGGTTGCACTAACTTTTTCACCATTGTTTAATTTTTTTACTAAATCTAAGCCTTGTGCTCTTGTAATTCCGACAGCTGGGATATTTTGTCCCTCAGCAGCTTGTCCAAAGACATTACTGGTTCCGGTGCTATTGTACATAAGAACCCCAACTGCGCCTTTATCCAAAACATTCTGAATCTTATCCACGAAGGTATTTTCACCACGTTCTACTAAGGCAATTTTTCCCTTTACCTCATCACTAACTGTTCCTGGTAAAGCTTTACCTGCATCAAAAAGCTCTGCAGTGATAGTACCACTATAACTGCCGCTAAAGGCATGTGCAGCAATTTCCGTATCGTTAATTTTCGCTGCTTCATGGTTTGTCTTATAATCATAGATTGGGAAAGGTATTCTTTTAGTTTCGAGTCCTAAGCTCTTAAACTGGCTTTCTATGTACTCAACCCCGCGAACCTCTCCCTCGGTACCCGCTTCCCTTGGTACTGCCGAAAGATACTTTATCGTATTGTACATATTCTCTGAACTGATTTTTTTGATAACCTTGTTGTCAAAAGCTGTGTCTGATTGTGCATTTTGGGCACTATTTGCCTGGGCATACACCACCCCTGATGATAGAAGCATGCTTGCTGCGAGAACTGAGATAATCGATTTACGACGAAACATGAAACTCCCCCTTTGAAAAAGTGATACTCTACTATTATTCCAATTTTGGTAAATATAGTAAATGAGGACAAAATCCTAGAAGCTTCATAAAAATCAGCAAATGGTACTACACCGAGTCGAGTTATTACAAAAAAATTTCAATCAAATGCTGGATTCCAAATGAGTTTCAAGCACATAGAAAAAATAGCAACTTTACAAAAAAAATGGGTAAAATTTTAACGAAATTGCAAAAAAAGCCTTCAAAAATCATTTTTTGAAGGCTTTTTATGATGTTTCACGCTAAAAATGCCTTCAAAAGTGAAAAAAGGAAGTTCGCTTGATCTTGCCAAACTCGATATCGTAGAAGTACTGAGGGTGGGGATATTCACATATGGCACTTTCCTATATTTATTTCTTTATCAATTATGAAATACGAAAGGTAGTGGTTAGAGATGGCAAGGTTTAGAATGGTTCCTACAGATTTTTGGAAGAATCCGATTGTTGTAGAAGAGATGACCCCTGAGGACAAATATTTTTATCTTTATCTTCTTACGAATCAAAATACGACTCAAACTGGCATCTATAAAATTACGAAAAAACAAATGGCTTTTGATTTGGGCTATTCGATTGAGATTGTACATTCGTTAATGGAACGATTCATCGAGCACCACAAGTTTATACGGTACAATCCTGATACGAGAGAACTGGCAATGAAAAACTGGTGGAAGGATAACCTGGTGAAAGGCGGGAAACCGGTGATGGACTGTATTTTTTCTGAGTTAAAGGATGTGGAGGATCTTTCACTTATTCGCTATGTTTCGGAATCCATTCAAAATCAGGAAATTCGCAGCCTATTTGAATCATTTTGTTATCAAGAAGAGAGGGGGTTCAGTAAGGAACATAGCGATCAAAATGAAAAGAATACATATCAAGTTACTGACTGCGGGGAACATGACGATACGTTGACGCCTCGTGATACGATACGGGGACAAGAAGAAGAAGAAAATAAAAAGAAA
The DNA here is from genome assembly GCF_002567005.1 of Bacillus sp. AFS073361. Classification (GTDB taxonomy): domain Bacteria; phylum Bacillota; class Bacilli; order Bacillales; family Cytobacillaceae; genus Neobacillus. The sequence goes on along the minus strand of NZ_NUZU01000039.1, from coordinate 409,552 downwards.
ATAAAAAACAACAACAAGAATCTTTTCATCCATGTATAGAGGAAAATCCATGGTTAAATGATTCCTTATATACCGTAGAAGAAATTGATTCCTTTTATGAAAGTCAGAATTGCTCACCAAAGCAAAGGAGATCACCAAAATGGTTTTCTGCCGGAAGAGATATTTCATGTGGATTTGAATTTGACCTAACGGTAGGTGAAGATTGATGAATACAGCAGCACCACAGGGATTCCCAATAAAAAATAGATGATCTTTTTATTTCCCCAATTATATTGTACAATTTTGGTATATCCAATAAATAACAATATCAGAAAAATCAGGGGAAATTGAAATGGAAGCGACTGAAAAGAAACTTATTGTTAATTCAGATAAAGGCAATTTATTAAGAGAATTAGTGAAATCGATGAACGAGTGCGAGCGGTTTTATTTTAGTGTCGCGTTCATTAATTTTAGTGGGCTGCAGCTGCTGCTGGATCCGTTAATGGAAGCAGAGAAAAAAGGAATCAAAGGGAAGATTATCACTTCGACCTATCTAAACTTCACAGATGCTAAGGCTTTAGAAAAACTCAAAGAGTTTAATAACGTTGAGTTGAAGGTGTTTGTTACTGATAAAGAGATTGGTTTCCATACCAAGGCATACATATTTGAGTACCGTGATAGTTATAAGGTCATTATTGGCTCATCTAATATTACACAAAGTGCACTAAAAAGTAATATTGAATGGAATGTCGAGATTATTACGAAAGAAAATGGTCGGTTTATTCAAGATGTTTTGAAGGAATATGATAATCTCTGGAATATGAGTGAGGATGCTGATCAGGATTTTATTAAGCGATATGAAGAATTTTTGGCGAGCTTTAAGCAAACACAAAGAACTCACCAATTGATTTATGAAAACAAACAATATATTGTTCCAAATCGAATGCAAAAGCGTGCTACAGAGAATTTGGAGAGACTTAGAAGCTTCGGCGAGAAAAAGGCCTTGGTCATAGCAGCAACCGGAACAGGTAAAACCTATATGTCCGCATTTGATGTAAAGCGTTTTAAATCAAGAAAACTCCTGTTCATCGTACATAGAGAAGAAATATTAAAAAAAGCAAAAGATACTTTTGAGATGCTTCTTCCTAATGATGGTATCACCTTTGGATTACTTACAGGTAATCACAAACAGAAACATGTAGATTATGTGTTTGCAACGATCCAAACCATTTCAAAATGCTATGAGGAATTTGGAAAAGATGAATTCGATTATTTAATCATTGATGAGGCCCATCATGCCACCAGTCCAACTTATCAAACTGTCTTAAGCTATTTTGAGCCAAAGTTTACTTTAGGGATGACAGCAACTCCTGAACGCAGTGATGGTTACAATGTTTTTGATTTGTTTGATAATAATGTAGCTTTAGAGGTGCGGCTGCACGAAGCATTAGAGGATGAGTTGGTGATACCTTTTCACTATTTTGGCATCACCGATATCGAAGGCATCGATTTAAGTGATGTGGATATTGATGATATCCCCGAAATTACCAAGAGGTTGAAGGTCAATGAACGGGTTGATTTTATCATCGAAAAGATGGATTTCTATGGTCATGATGGTGACAAAAGAAAAGGCCTAGGATTCTGTGTCAGCATAGAACATGCTCAGTATATGGCTAGTGAATTTAATAAACGGGGCTATAAAAGTGTGTGTCTGTATGGTGCTGATTCACCTGAAACCCGTGAGAGATATATTAATCGATTAGAGACTGACAATGATGAGTTAGAATTTATTTTTACCGTGGATATCTTTAATGAGGGTGTCGATATTCCTTCTGTTAATACTGTATTAATGTTAAGACCAACAAACTCTCCCATTGTCTTTATTCAACAGCTTGGTAGGGGATTACGAAGGCATGGTAATAAGGAATTCCTGACAGTTCTTGATTTTATCGGAAACCACAATAAAACATTTCTGATTGCGTTGGCGTTAAATGGGAGTCGTTATTATGATAAAGAAAGTTTGAAAGTAGCAGTTGCAACTGGATTTGCCAATATACCTGGGTGTACTCATATCCAAATGGATAAGATCTCTGAGGAAAGGATTCTGGCTCAGATTGATAAAGAAAACTTTAATTCAATGAAGTATTTGAAGGAAGAGTATTTCGAATTTAAGAAGCTTAATCAAGGGAGAATTCCTTATTTGCTGTTGGATTATCTGAAATACGATGGAGCACCCGATCCTGTGAAATTTATTGATCGTGAGAAAACATATCTATCCTTTGTTGCGAAAGTAGAGAAGGACGAGCATTTAAAAAGTCTGTTACTGAACGAATCGCTTGAGGGTGTATTGAAGGAGTTATCAAGTAAACTTCCACTAAAGAGGATATATGAGTTTGTCATCATTCGGTATTTGTCAGAGCACGAAGAAATTGATCTGGAGACAGCTAAGTATCAAATTCTAAAGATGATCAATTACGTGGATGATGATAGTATTTTGCATGCATTTGAGTGCTTAAATCAAAATTACTATGATAGTGTACAGATTAAAAATAAACCAAGGTTAGTGCACTATAGCAATGGCAAATTAGTTAAAACACCTCTTTTTAAAGAGGTATTAGAAAATGAAGAATTCAAGAATTATATTGAAGATATCATCACCTATGGAATTTTCCGTTACGAGAAAGAATTCAAAGGTGTATATTACGGAGTCCCTCACTTTAAACTTTATGAACAATATCAAATGGTAGACGCTGCTTTACTATCGAATTATCGGAAAATCCATAGTTCTTTCAGGGGCTCCGGTTTACTTGCAAATGGGAACGAGTATTTCCTTTTCATTGACTTACACAAAGAAGAGGATGTAAAGGAAAGTATTAACTACAAGGATAAATTCATTAGCCCTTATGAGTTCCAATGGCAGTCGGTGAATAGTACTACCCAGCAGTCTGAAAGAGGCAAGAATATAATCTTTAATAAGCAGCGCGGCGTAAATCTCCACTTATTTATTCGAAAATATAGAGAGATCGATGGAAAAACTGAACCGTATATTTACATTGGGAAAGGGAATTCTATTTCCTTCGAAGGAGATAAGCCAATTACTGTCATCATGGAATTAGAAAATGAAGTCCCGGCATCTTTATATACTGAGTTTACAAAAAAAGTGTAGTCTTCTCATTTCGAGAAGACTATTTTTCTTGGATTAATTGTTCAACAGCTGGAACATCCGCCGGTGCCCATTTTAGTGAATCTAAGTTTTCTCGTTTTAACCAAATTAACTTTGAATGCTCACTTGGCAACGGTGTTCCCTCAACAACTCTACATTTAATTGATATCAAGTTGATAATAAATGTTTCGTATTCATGGGTGTTGTCATTAAAAACTTCATTAAATGTCTCAATCTTACATCCCAGCTCTTCATCGATTTCCCTTTTTAGCGCTGAATAAATGTCCTCATTTGCTTCCACTTTACCACCAGGAAACTCCCACATATTTGGAATAGACATTTCTGGAGATCTTAGCGCACATAGAATTTCTTGCTGTTCATTTTCAATAATAGCAGCAACAACTTTTACAAGCTTTTTCAAGATAACCCTCCTATACATTTCACTAGCCATTATAATACCACTTTTAGTGGATAGATGCTGCACTTCTTTCTCGTAATACAAGTGTTCCTATGATTGTTGTGGTCCAAGGTTCGGAGGCTAAATCCAATGGTGGAATTTTTCGTTTGTGTAGTCAAAGGTGTGGAGAGAAAATGAGAGAAGCCTTGGCAAAGGAACTAGAACTGTTTAGAGAAGTGAATATGGTGTCTATGCACTAGCTGTTTTAGCTATAGATGAATATTAATACTACTGAATGCTCGGAGAAAACTCCGGGTTATTTATTTTTACGGATAATCTAGTGCTTACTTTTCCACCATCTTTCGACCACATAAATAATAAGCAATAACCCGCCAATCTCGATAGCGTGGTCCATTATCACTTTAAGGAACCTTCCATGTGGACCGTATATCTAGGCTAAATTTTTAAAGTCCTATTCTATGGAGAACCAATAATCTCGAATTGACAAAAGCTAATTAAAGGTGTAAATTATAGATACAGTTAATCNNGATTAACTGTATCTATAATTGTAGGGGGAATAGAAATGGAACTACGTATTAATTACTATGATATAGCACCTGAAGCACTTAAAATCATGATGGAAATGGAGAAGTATACGAAAACTAGTGGACTAGACCGTAAGCTCCGTGAACTAATTAAAATCCGTGCTTCTCAAATTAATGGCTGTGCTTATTGTATTAATATGCATACCGCTGATGCTCGAAAAATGGGTGAAACGGAACAGCGTTTATACTGCGTAAGCGCATGGGAAGATTGTGACTTCTACACGGATGCTGAAAAAGCAGCATTAGAATTAACTGAACATGTGACGTTAATACCAACTAAGCGAGTACCCGATGAGCTTTATGATCGAGTTCGTGCTCATTTTAGTGAAAAGGATTATGTAGATCTTGTTATTTTGATCAATCAAATTAATAGTTGGAATCGAATCTCGATTTCAATGGGGAATTTCGCAACTGCGGCAAAATAGAATTTTTATGTCTATACATTAATCGAGCGCTAACCTCAAAAGGGGATTAGCGCTCGATTTGTAATATAGGGATTATCATAAGATAAGAGAATTTGGTTTTAGTAGGGGAAATGAATCGGGATAGAATGTTTGTTTTTGGAGCTGTATTTTTTGAAATTTATGGGTAATTGGGTAAAGACCCCCTTAACTTGCGGGATAGAGGGGAAAGGGGTGTCTTGATTAACTGTTACTCTTCTCAAAATATTCACGTGTATCTTGACGTGTTTGTTTCGATAAAACATGATCCAGCTCTTCATTCAGCCATGAAAGGGTCTTTTTACGTAAGAAATTTCGCATATTTTCTTCTGCCTCAAGCATAACTAGGTTAATGGTGCAGGCGGAAGTTTCGGAGCAGCAGCTGGAGTTTTGGTTATCTCGAACCAGAAGGCCATTATCTTTTATATTTTTACATTGAAAAATGGGCTTTTTCCCTTCAATTGCTTCGATTACATCCCAAAAAGAAATTTCTTCTGGGGACCTCGCTAATCTATAGCCGCCCTTAACCCCAGGTACTGAATTTACGATACCTGCCTTGGCTAATTTAGCAAAAATTTTTGAGAGATATGTCTCTGAAATGCCTTGAAAGGCAGAAAGATCCTTTATTCCTATGCTTGAATCTGGAGGAATATCAATTAAATAAACAAGGCAATGCAGGCCATATTCAACACCAATACTATACTGCATGCAAACACCTGCTTCCTATTTAAATAAAGAGATTAATAATTATATTAGGTATATTTAATTTTTTTGTCAAACTTGTTCACCTGCCTCCTGTGGTGTTCAGGCACATAGAGGAAGAATAAAACATAGATGGAACATAAGAAAAGAGCCTCTCTATTCAGAAAGGCTCCAATTTATTAGAGGTTTACGGCATTGTGGCTTTCAACCTTTTGGTTTACCAATGCACGTCGGCGGTCGAGTTCTACATCCATTTCGGCCCGTTTATCGTCAAGTTTATAGAACCATATCGTAATTCCAATCAGTAAACAAATGGCGAGTGGCACCCAGATAAAACTGATTTCGATATAGGATAAAGCTTTGGCAGTTTGTGTGGTATTGGGAACATAGCCGCCCATTTTCAAAATCACTCCAACGAGTGCACTCCCAAGTCCCAAGCTTACCTTAACAGAAAAACCTTGAAAGGCTGCAATCATCCCTGCAATACTTCTGTTGTTTTTGTACTCGGAATAATCAATAACATCTGGCTGAATCGCAAAGGTAGTTCCGAAGATTCCATAAATCCCCAGGCCGGTAATCGTCAAACCGGCAATCAGTAAGACAGGTGATGACTTTCCGAAATAAATCACTAAATCTCCGACAATATAAATGACCGTACTTAAAAGCAATACATTTTTCTTCGGCATTTTCTTTTGAAGCCAAGGCAAGAGCAGCAGCATTGGCAGTCCAGAGAGAATGCCGAATAGTCCGACAAACGTCAGCCAATCCGTACGTCCCAGATTATAGGTGAAATAGTAGATCACGGTTGTATTTCGAATGACAAAAAGACCAAAATAGAGAAAGTTCAAGATAAAGAAAATAACAGCCGGGCCGGTCAATCCCTTAAAATCGTCTTTAAAAGAGGACTTCCCAGGTTGAACAGTAGGCGGAACCACCTCTTTGGTGTTCATAAAGGTAAATACAAACACGAACACCGCGGCGATGCCATAAATGGTCATTGTAATCAAATAGCCTTTTTGGGTATCACCTTGACCAAAGAAAGTGACAAGCGGCGTTGTAATCGTCATAACTAAAGCGGTTCCAATTAATGCACAAATCATCCTTGTCGATACTAACCAGTTCCGCTCATGGTTATCAGACGTTAACCTTGGTACAATGGTATTTAATGGGATATTGACCACTGTATAGGCAATGTTTAACAAGCAATAAGTGATATAAGCCCAGAGAATCTTTCCGGACATACTGAAATCCGGAACAATAAAGGTCATGATGGTAAAAACAGCAAACGGAATTGCTCCGATTATGAAGTAAGGTCTTCCTTGTCCCCATCTTGTACGAGTCCGATCGACCAATAATCCCATCCCCGTATCGGCAAAAGCATCGATGATTTTGGTTACTAACATTAAAGTACCGGCAACGGTTGCAGTGATTCCAAAGACATCGGTATAAAAAAACAACAAATAAGACGCCATCGTACTAAATACGAGGTTGCAGGCGAAGTCGCCAGCCCCGTATCCAATTCTTTTCTTCCATCTATTCATCTGCATCAACCATCCTTTATTTGCTTATGCTCAAATTATCTTGCAGAAAGCCTTGTCAACGTTTTCATATCAGCTTTTAAATTTTGATAGATAGATTTATAAACTTGGTAATACTCAGTATATTTCTGATGATTCCCCTTATTAGGCATGATCTTCTGGTCGAGAACCTGCCATTTCTTCACATCTTCATAAGAGAGAAGACCTGTGCCAATTCCAGCCAGCATGACATCACCCATATTCGCTTCTACATCATGAATAGGACAGACCACTGGATAACCCGTGACATCGGCGAAGATTTGTCTCCACAATTTTGATTTGGTGACTCCGCCGGCCAGCAGGATATATTCTCCAAGGTCTTCTCCTGTCGCTTCCATTGCATCCCGTAAAGAGAACGCAACCGCTTCCAGAAAGGCACGATAAATATGCGCTTTGGTATGCGCCAATGAAAGTCCCACGATTGTCCCTTTTGCATCGGAATCCCAAATTGGACTTCTTTCTCCCATAAAGTATGGAAGGACAATCAACCCATCGCTTCCAACTGGAATTTCTGCAGCTTGTTCATTCAATAGATCATAGGCATTTTTCCCGCCCGCTTTCTCTGCTTCCAATTCATATTGGCACATCGTTTGACGGAACCATTTCACAATCGCTCCAGCTGTCGCTCCACCAGCAAAATTATAGGAAAGTCTTTTGGCATCAAATAAGTAGGGCCAGACAATCAAATCTTTTCCTTTCACTGGTTTATCGGAAATGAAGGCCGCGCACATAGAAGTTCCAATGGCTGCTGCATAAATCCCAGATTCAAATACACCGAGACCGATATTGGCAGCACCACAGTCAATGCCACTGGCGATCACTGGCATTCCTTCAGAAAGTCCCAACTCGGCTGCGGCTTCTTTTGTCAATCCACCTACACTATCAGTTGATTCTACGATCTTTTCTGGCATCATCGACAGCGGAATGCCCATCGCATTCATCAACTCTTTGGACCAGGTTCTGTTATTCATATCAAAAATCCCGCCGATATTTCCTGCAGAAGAATAATCAATAGCAATTTCTCCAGTCAGCTTATAAATGACATAATCATTTGGCGGAAGAAAAAGCTTGGTTTTATTCCAATTTTCCGGTTCATGATTTTTCATCCATAACATTTTGGTAAAGCCATAATAAGGGTCGGCCCCATTATGGGTAATGTCGAGTAGTTTTTCTTCTCCGATCGTATCGATTACCCATTTTGTTTCGTCTTCTGCTCTTCGATCCATCCAAATCATGCATGGCCTAACCGGTTCCATGTTTTCGTCCAAGGGAATTCCTGAACCCCCGTATAGACCGCTAATAGCGATACCCTTTATGTTCTCCGCTGGAATTCCTGACTTATGTACCGTGTTTCTAATGGATGTTCTTGCTGCATCAAGCCATACATCTGGCCACTGCTCTGCCCATAAAGGCTTTGGGGTCAAAACATCGTATTCTTGTAAATCTTGAGCAATCAAATTGCCTTCTGTGTCCATTAGGATGGTTTTGGTGCCGGATGTTCCGATATCTGTACCTAGTAAGTACTTCATAGTTACTCCTCCTAAGAATCTTTTAGTCTATTAAATACAAGTAAAGGCACCATCGATGACAAAGTCAGATCCCGTTGTGAAGCTGCTAGTATCTCCTGCAAGATAGACACAGATGGACTGAAGTTCTTCCGGTCTTCCCATTCTGTGAAGCGGTGCCATTTCATTCCACTGTTGAATCAATGGCTGTAAGCTCGGAGAATTTAATGTCAGTTCGGTTCCAATATATCCAGGACTAATAGAATTGACGCGGACATTTCTTGTCGCCCATTCCACCGCGAGGGATTTAGTCAACTGGATGACCCCGGCTTTTGAGGCATTGTAGGAGCTTTGCGGTTGTGGCACATTCACAATATGCCCTGACATCGATGCCGTATTAATAATAGAACCGCCGCCTTGTTTTAACATGACTTTACCAGCTGCCTGCGCTGTTAGAAAAACGCCGGAGAGATTAATATCAATTACTTTCTTCCACTGTTCATACGTCATTTCCTCTGCTGGAACATTCATACAGATTCCGGCATTACAGAAGGCAACATCTAAACGGCCGAAAGCATCCAGTACTTTTTCGATCATGGCATTTACATCTTCTGGGTTTGTAACATCTGCCTTGATGGCAATGGATTGAATCCCATTATTTTCTTCTAGTTCTCTTGCTGTTTTGCTTGCTTCCTCGATATCGAGGTCAACGATGGCTATATCTGCTCCTGCTTCAGCAAAAGCGGTCGCAACACTTTTTCCAATTCCCCTTGCACCACCAGTGACAAAAATTTTCTTCCCGTCCAGTCTCATTTTTTCAATAATACCCATGTTTTTTCCCCATTTCTTTTTTTGTGAAATGAATTTTATAAAGTCGTTTTATAAAATGTATTTACATAATAAAACGTTTTCTTAACGAAGTCAATAAGGACAAAATATTAAAATGGCAGACACTTCATGACAAAGTTGTGATTGTATGAATTTGTGTGGTATATTTAAATTGAATTTAAAAAATGTTTTTTATAAAATCATTTTGCAAAATGAGGTATAACATGGAAAATAGCATCACATTTAAAGATATAAAAAGAGGTAATTATTCCTCGATTTATCATCTCATATATCAAAATCAGAAACTTTCTAAACAAGAAATTGCGAACCAACTAAATTTAAGTTTACCAACTGTGACCCAAAATCTCGTTCGCTTGGAAAAAGAAAAATTGATTGAGAAGAGTGGGCAGTTTGAATCTTCGGTAGGCAGGCGTGCCACCGCTTATGCAATATGTCCTCAGGCTCGTATCAGCATTGGAATAGAAATACAGAAAAGGACCGTCCAAATTATAGCCATTGATTTACGCGGCCATGCTTTTCAACATCAGAGACTTGCGATGGATTATTCCAATGTGGAGAGGTATTATAAAGAGCTAAGCTATGCTGTACAGTCTTTCATCACATCTCTTCATGTGGAAGAGGATCAAATTCTTGGGATTGGTTTTGCTGTACAAGGATTGACATCAAATGACGGTGAAAAAATAACGTATGGAAAAATATTAATCCCAACAGGATTAGAGATTGGGGTTTTTACCCAATTTCTCCATTATCCTTGTAGGTTTTTACATGATGCAAAGTGTGCAGCAACAACGGAGTTGTGGGTAAGAAATGATATTGGAGATGCTGTATATCTCTCGATTGGTCCCCATCTTGGCGGAGCCATTATTATCAATGATCAAATTTATATGGGAAAACAAGGACATAGCGGAACAATCGAGCATATGACGATTAATCCTAACGGGCCTTCCTGCTACTGCGGAAAAAAAGGATGCATGGAAACGTATAGCTCTATTAATGCCCTTCTGGATGAAGATGAGTCATTAGATTTTTTCTTCCAACAGGTTCGTATGGGTATCCCTTCATATGCTGAGAGGTGGAATTCCTTTTTAGATCAATTGGCATTTTCAATCAACAATATCCATCTTGTCCTTAACAGAGAATTTATACTAGGTGGACATCTATCTCCATACTTAATAGAAGAAGACATTGACATTCTTCATGAAAAAATTAATGAAAAATCTGCATTTCCGAGCAGCGAGCCTTTTATTCACATAAGCCGTTCATCCGTTAATGGGGTACCTGTAGGTGCTGCTATCCCATTTATTCAATCCTTTTTGAATTCTATTTAATGTTTTTTTACCATAGATAAAACCCCTCTCAAATGGTGAGAGGGGCTATTTTCATTAGACCCCTTGAATAAAAGATGTGTGAACTCTTTTGATGAAAGAAGAAACCAAATTCAAATTATTCCGTCTAAGAATAGTAGGTATTTATCCATCTTAAATGACCTTTATTTATTTGTATTTAAAAGAAGGCACTTTTTTTCTTCCCTTTCACTAACCCGTCCTTTTGTTAAACAAAAAAAGCCACCATTGGCAGCTAGATTTCTAGTAAAGGAAGCAATCCAAAATCTACTTTTCAAGTGGAAGTTCCATTTTAATCCCAAGATCCCGTATTTAATTTGCCCATTGTTTAAGAACTTGTTCTTGTGCTATACGATAAACTTCTTCTTCTGTTTGGTTTTTGGTAGCTATTACGTTGGTTTGATAGACTTTGCCATTATGCGTTACATAGATTGTATACTTGTACATTTTGTTCTATCTCCTTTATTTCATTCTAACTTTTTGGTTCGTGCACTTCTCTAATAAATCCAATTGCATTTAGGTATTTCTATAAATGTTTTCTAACTTTTTTTTATTTTACAAATAAAATGAAATTGAATAAAGCTAAAAAAAAGGTCAAGATTTGACAAAATCTCTACTTACCAAAAATTTCCATCCTTTCTAACAACGGTAATGACAATAAAAGTCAATAAAATCAATAAACTTTATATGATTCTACTCTCAAATGTATTTTTTTACCCTTCCTAGATTGCGGAAAAATGTCGAAAGATAAAAACAAAATTTCTTATGACAATCCTGCTCAATAAGGCAAGTTAGCGCTACAAAACAGATGAAAAAAACTTTTATTTTTGTAGATTTTTCTTCATAAGGGATGCCACTTGTATATTATCTTGTTGGGAAGTTCTTTCTAGTTGATTAATAATTAACTCCTGCCGTTCGGCGGGATGATTTTGACTTAATTTAGCTTTTGCTTCAATTTTTGAGATGTTTATTTTGAATGCGACAATCCCTTTGCTCATTCCTTCGATAAATTGTGAATCTACATCCTTTAAATTGTATAAGCTATCTGGTCTTTCATATTTTTTTACCATGTCATTTAAAGAATCAAATATTACTTTTGGTTCCTCGACCATCTCCATCTTTCCATATATATGAATAGACACATAATTCCAAGTAGGTACTGCCTTTTTTGTTTCGTACCAAGAAGGTGAAATATAACAGTGAGGACCTTGGAAAACAACGAGAACTTGTTGGTTTTCAATATCCTTCCACTGGTCATTTTGGCGGGCAAAATGACCATATAAGGCACGCTCATCTTTATTTAATGTAAGTGGAAGATGGGTAGCGTATGGTTCTCCGTTGTGCTGAGAAAATAAAGTGGCAAAGCTGTATTTTTCGATAAAATCATTAATGATTTCTTCGTCATCTAGTTTAAAATCTTTAGGAATATACATGATTAGCTCCTCCTTCATTTGGCCAGTAATTGGCGGTACTGTATAAGATATTTTATAATGCCAACTGACATATAAAAAGGTACAATTATGAATAAAAGAACATGTCAAAGGTGTAATGTAAATGAAAGAAACCATTTTTGCTTTTAAGGATGACTTGCCCAAATACAAACAAATTTACGAGCAGTTTAAATTATTTATTGAGCGTGGCGACATACCGGCTGGTGACCCACTGCCCTCCATTCGCGGTCTAGCAGACTCACTTCAAGTAAGTCGTAATACCACATTAATGGCATATGAGCAGCTTGTAGCTGAAGGTTATATCCGTGGAGAAGGTCGAAAAGGGTATTTTGTAAATGAATTAGATCCACTTATAGTTCAAGATGATTTAATTTTTCCCAATAAAAAGCAAACAAAGCCGGTGACACCAATCCTAATTGATTTCCGGGCAGGAGCCGTAGATCAAACCAATTTTCCCCTGAAAGTTTGGAGGAGAATCTCAAATCAGGTGCTAACATTACAGGGAAGCTTTCGATATGGGGAACCCTTTGGTGAACTGTGCCTGCGTGAACAAATCTCCGCATATTTACTGCAATCCCGTGGGGTGAAAGCAAATCCAAATGCAATCATAATCGGCAGTAGTACCCAACAAATGTTGATTTATCTCGGGCAAATCCTGAAGGAGGATTTCACTAGCATTATTGTAGAGGACCCAGGTTATGATGGAGCAAGGGAAGCTTTTCAATTTCATCGTTTCACGCTTGAAACTTTACCCGTTTATGAATCTGGTGCTGATTTTTCTAAATTAGAACAAATGAATTCAAGGCTAATCTATGTCACGCCCTCCCATCAAAGTCCAATAGGAGTAAGCATGTCTATTCAACAAAGGCAAATGCTTATTCATTGGGCGAACAAGAATCATGGATATATTATCGAAGACGATTATGATAGTGAATTTCGATATACGCAGCAGCCATTCCCAGCACTTGCTTCTATTGATTCAACAAAAGTTATTTACCTAGGGAATTTCTCAAAGTCATTTCTTCCAGGAATCCGTCTAAGTTATATGGTGCTGCCACAGATCCTTTTAAAGCATTATAAACACCGATTTACCCATTTCGAGAGTACCACTTCCCTTCTTAGTCAGCTTACAATGGCTAAATTTATGGAAGAGGGGGAATGGAGTCGCCATATTAAACGAATGCGACTTGTGTATAAGCGAAAAATGCAGTGCATCGTTTCTGAATTAAAAAAACACTTCAAACAAAATATATCCATTATTGGGGAACAGTCTGGTTTGTACGTATTAGTTAAGGTACATCTGAATCGTACAGAAGAATGGTTAATTGAGCGGGCTTCTATTAATGGGGTTAAGGTGTATCCTACCTCCATCTATTTCATAAAAAATCATTCTGACGGGGCAATAATTAAGCTCGGATTCAGTAATCTTACTTGTGAGGAAATACAATTAGGTATAAAGCTTTTAAAAGACGCTTGGACATAATAGTTGCATCTAACAATTGCAGGTTGCTCGACTAGGTGGGGATTTGCATATGAAATAAAGAGTTTGGTAAAAGTGAGGTAAATTCAAATTGAATCGAAAAATTATTAATTTAGCTGTTGGAAAACCGAAGGAATTTAATTGGAACAATAAAAAAGAACTTTCCGCAATCGGAAAGTCATCTGTACAAGCTGTTGAGCTGAAAAAATCTGGCTTTGTAGGTGATGATGTTCAAAACCACAAGTTTCACGGCGGACCAGATCGTGCGGTATGTTTATATGCATTTGAGCATTACTCTTATTGGGAAGAGATATTTCAAAAAAAGCTAATTCTACCTGCCTTTGGGGAAAATATTACTGCAACAGGAATGGTGGAAGAACAAGTTTGTATTGGCGATATATTTAAAATAGGGGAAACCATTGTTCAAGTAACACAAGGGAGAGTACCTTGTGCAACTATCTCCAAATATAATCAGGAGAATCAATTTTTAAAGAAAGTGGTTGAAACATCCCTAACTGGTTACTTTTTTCGGGTATTGGAAGAGGGGACGATTAATTTCGATTCGGAAATCACTCTTATTGAAAAACACTCAAAAGAAATTTCCGTTTCCTTTGCTACACAAATTCTTTTTCATCAACAACAAGATAAAACATCCGTTGAAAAAATATTGACGGTTGATGCTCTTGCAGAGGACTGGAGAAATAGATTTTTAAAATTGATATGATTTTAATAAATACTGCAGATACATAAATAACCTAGCTTAAAAAGCTAGGCTCAGATTGTAGACAAAAGGTATTCGATGAGGATGTGTGAACTCTTTTGATGAAAGAAGAAACCAAATTCATATTATTCCGTCTAAGAATAGTAGGTAATTTTCCATCTGTATTTGCAAGAAATTCAATACAAAGGGGAAACGATATGAGAACTTTTCATGAAAAATTAGAGAAATACGCTGCTCTGGCAGTTGAAATCGGAGCAAATGTTCAAAAGGGACAAATTTTATTTATATCAGCTTGGAAAGATGAAATCTTCAAGGGCAATAACCGCCTCTGTCAACTTTGTGTGGCAGAGGTAATTAATTTATAGAAGTGATACACAAGCAGTCAAGCGCTTTCATAAAGCCTTGACTACTTGTCGTTCTACTATAACTCCTTTAGATAGATAGGAGAGATTTAACTCCACTCTCATTATTTGCTATAGGAGGCCAAGCACATAGGTCGAAAGGAAAATCCGATCCAGGAACCACTCTATCGGATCCAACCATTTCTACGAGAAAATTCAAGCTTGTATTGTTCCAAAGTACGTTATCAAACCAAAAGCGGCGCAAGTACTCTTCTGGAGGAGCTTGCAATGAAGAGGAAACCCCTATCCATTTTTCATAACCTTTATTTAAACGCCCAATCTGGTAGGGAAGTAAGCCGCCGCCATGAGCTAGCAAAATTCTTACATTTGGATATTTGTCCAGCATACCACTTAACAATAAATCTGCAGCACAAATGGTTGTTTCCCACGGTACCCCAATTAGATTAGGCATCATCCTTTTCTGAAGTCGCGGATCCTCACAAAGCAGAGGATGAATAAAAATGATGGCTTTTTGATAATTGGCTTCCTCCCAAAATGGAGTGAAAAATTCGTCTGTTAACATGACATTTGATAGCCCTGGCCCAATTATGGCTCCTTTTAATCCTAAATTCATCGCATGCTTTAATTCGTTTGCTGCATGGACAGGATTGTTTAATGGAATGGTAGCTAGTGCCGATAATCGCTCACTGTTGTCATGAATCCAATTGCTTAGTGAACGATTGTAGACTGTTGAAAGCTCACTTGTAATATATTCAGGAAAATCATACATAAAAAGCTGGGGAATAGGTGAGACAAGGGAATGAGAAACGCCCGCTTTTTCTTGTTCCTGCAGATATAATCCAGGATTGATAAATGACTCTTTGAGCTCAAATCCCCATTTATTATTTACTGTAAGAAAGTCAGCTTGATCTGGTGATTTTTTCTCCCATCTTGCTTGAACCAAATTCTGGTTATCCTTAAGCCAAAGCAAGACATCTGGCGGAATGAAGTGAGTATGCATATCAAACAAAGTAATCACGCTCCTTTTTCTCTATTGAATAAATTAATGTTTCCTGTAACCCAGCCTCTCAGATATTTCTTTAGCCGCACTTTTCACTTTATTAATGAGTGCAGGGTTATGAGGATTCATACGATGGACAGGTCCAACAACACTTACAGCATACATGACTTTTCCGGTGTAATCCCATATTGGGGCAGCAACCGATGCAACTCCTTCGCGAAGTTCCTCAACACTTACCGCATATCTTTGTTCCTTGACAGTTTTTAATATGTTGCGAAGGTCATCAGGATCGGCTATTGTATTCATCGTATATTTTTGAAGGCCTTCTTCGAAGAATTGTTCAATTATTTCCTCCTTCTGGTGGGCAAGGATCACTTTTCCTGAACTCGTACAGTGAAGAGGGTTTCTTCTTCCGATATGAGATAAAATTTGTACGGGATGTTTGCACTCTACCCTATTTAAATAAACAACACCCATATTTTCCAATACAGCAATATGAGCTGTTTCTCCAACCTCATTGACCAGCTTTTGGAGAACAGGTTGTGATTCACGGTTAATTTCAAGGTTTGAAGTGACTATGGTATTTAAATTAAGAATGGTGAGACCTAAACGATATTTTTGCGTCTCAGGGTCTTTATACACAAACCCTTCACTTGCGAGAGTCGCTAATAAACGACTAACTGTGCTTTTGCCCAGACCCAATGAAGAAGCCAAGTCAGTTACCTTTTTCTCAGGTTCATCTATCGAAAAGCTTCGTAATAGACGAAGAGCATTTTTTACTGAAGAAAGCAGGTAATCTTGATTGTTCTTAGTCTCCATAAACATTCTCCTTTCTAATTGATGCTTATATAAGAACATTAATCTCTTATGATGTACAACATATTTTAACTTAAACCTCATAACAAGTGCAATATTCTAAATAATTTAAAAATTTTTATTTTTTTGTTCCATATAGAAGAATGAGTTTGTTGTATAATGAACAACACCCCGTTACTATAAATAACAAGAAGTCAAGGGTTGAAAAACGGATGCATTCGCTGAGCGTCTGGAAATAAGGTTCTAGCTAAGCTTGACGGTTTAAGAGAAGTGTCTTTTAAGATGGCTGAATAGAACATTTCTTCATGTTAGAGGAGGTGATTAGGCTATGCCGATTGTAAACATTCAGATTTTGGAAGGAAGACCCGAAGAGAAAGTGAAGGAACTCATTCATAATGTGACAGAAGTCGTCAGCACTACGCTTGGTGCTCCAAAAGAAAACGTTCGTATTCTTGTATCAGAAGTGCCAAAAACTCACTGGGGAATCGGGGGTATATCTGTATCAGACATGCCAAACAGATAGAACGTAAATGGAAAGGAGAGAAGTGCAAATGACGCTTGAACTAGGAATACTTACACCTCATACACCTCGCATGTGTCATGAGGATCAAGCTCCGGAATTTTTGAACGAGATCGTGGAGGGAATGCATCAAGTGGCAAAGGTCATTGAAGAAGCAAAGCCTGATGTGCTCGTGATGATTTCTTGTCATTGGTTGTCCAGTTTTAAGCATTTTGTGGATGTTACGCCTGAACACAGGGGGATTTTAACGGCATTCGAGTGTCCTGAACTTATTTCCGATGTTCCCTACTATTATCCCGGAGATACAGAGCTAGCCAGCCAATTAGTAGCCGCAGGGATAGAGACAGGTCTTCCTGTCATAGCGGTAGACGATCCAACATACGTATGGGATTACGGTACAATCGTCCCTCTTCGCTATCTCGTTCCAAAAGAAGATATCCCTGTCATTGATCTCTCAGTGACATGGGCTGCTAGTTTAGAAGAAACGTATGCTTGGGGGCAACAAATAGGAAAAGTTTTACGGGAAAGCGATAAACATGTCATGTTTATCAGTAGCGGTGCTCTTTCCCATAACCTTGTAAGGGGACCGGAGGCGATGCCATCCTTATCTGAGCAGGCTCTTGACCGTCAATTCCTAGAGTATTTGCAAAACAATGACCTTTCATCTGCGAGGAACATGCTTTCTCAGTATGCGAGAAATGCGGGTGTAGAATCAGGTGGCCGTCATCTGGCAGCGCTGCTAGGTGTGCTGGAAGAGAGTAAGAAAAGTAATTATTATGGCTATGGTCAATCTTCGGGCAGTGGAAATGTGCTCATGACTTTTGAGCCTCAACATTCAAACCTTAATTATAAGAATCCCTCTCATATCGTAGAGGCGAAATAAAATAGGAATCATGTTCTGGTGCAAATACTTGAAGAAAATAAAAAAATGCAAAAGATTTCTAGTGCCCCCTGGTCTTAAGCAACTAGTCCAAACAGTTGATGGATGAATTCTTTTGATTTTGGACAGACTTCTCCCTTTGGAGAGTCTGTCCTTTTTTGATCATGTGCATAGCCTCTATCCCCGCAAGTAATCTCTACCTCGTATGATTACAGTGTAACCTGTCCCTTTTCGCTGAAAAAGAAAATAAACTATCGCAACAACCTGTTTCTTTTATGGGTGCAGATAAATAATTTTTAAAAAGGTTGATTATTTTTTTCATTTTGTTTCATATGCAAGAACCCTCCCTATAATACTCCCTTTTATCATCGTATAATTTTCTTATAAATGATCAATAAATTCAAAATAATCTTAAAAAGGAGAGAGCTTTATGTTAAAAAAAGAGGATAATGAAAAACTATGTCTAACGAACAAAGGAACACCAATGGGGGAAGTATTCAGAAGATACTGGGTCCCAGCAATTCTTTCAGAAGAGGTACCTAAACCAGATAGTCCGCAAATTAGATTGAGAATATTAGGGGAAGATCTGGTTGCTTTCCGTGATTCAGAGGGGAAGGTAGCGATTTTAGACGCGTATTGTCCACATCGCCGGGCGCATTTATTCTGGGGTAGGAATGAAGAATGTGGGATTCGCTGCACATATCACGGATGGAAGTTTAATCGAGACGGTGAATGTGTAGATATGCCAAATGAACCGAGTGAAAGCAACTTTAAGCAAAAAGTTCATCTGACATCTTATCCGACTTGGGAGAAAAACGGGATCGTTTGGACCTATATGGGACCTAAAGAAAAACAGCCAAGCTTTCCGGATTATGAATGGTTGAGGGCACCTGAAACTCATTTCCAAGTGTCGAAAACCTATGAGGGCTGCAATTGGCTGCAAGCTCTTGAAGGCGGAATTGATACATCCCATTCGTCGTTTGCTCATAATAACAATATCCAAGATAAAAATTCCTTACGCAACCGTGCAACAAATCCAAAGCTCGAAGTGGATAAAACGGATTACGGTTTTCGTTATGCGGGGATCCGCGATTTAAAAGATGATGGCAACTATATTCGTGCCTATCAGTTTATCATGCCGTCCCAGCAAATGCGTGGTCAGATGTTGAAGTGGCACGATGGCAGCCAAGAGGAATATCCAACCATTCGCGGTCACATATGGGTACCAATTGATGATGAAAGTGTGTGGGTCTGGAATTTTAAATATACTTCTGAACCTTCCATTCCTTTAGATCCGGAATTTTCCTTACAGCAGGAGATTGCCTTTGGAAGAGGTCCTGATGATGTACTGCCAGGTTATCGATTAAAACGAAATCCTTCCAATGATTATCTCATTGATCGAGAAGTTCAGCGCACGAAAACATTTACCGGAATAGAGGGAATTAACACTCAGGACTATGCTTTGCAGGAGACCATGGAAAAACCGTTTCCTGACCGTACAAAAGAACGTCTTGGAACTGCCGATTTAGCAATTATTGCAGCAAGACAGCTATTGTTAGAAGCGGTAAGAGAGGTGGAAAGTGGTAAGGCTCCAAAAGGGATTCATCCAGAAACCTACCGTGATGTAAGGGCTTGTGATGCCTTCCTTCCTAAGGGAGTTGATTGGAGAAAAGGTTTGCAGGAAAATATGACAGCAAAATATCAGCTTATTAAAACAATTTAAAGCAATTAACTAGAATTTCAGATTTAGATGAAAACCATGTACGATAGAATAGTTGTGAATTTTTCTATCGTACTGGCTTTTACTTTAAGGGGTGAATCGTATGGCATTAGCGGAACAATTGGTGATACCAGATTATTTATATGGTAAATCCATTGCGATACTGGGATACAGCAGAGAAGGCATGGAATTTGCAAAAATGTTACGGGATCATGATATCTCAGTCGTTATTGGGCTTAGGCCAGTTGATGATTTATGGACAGAAGCAGAACGGGATGGGTTTCATGTGAAAAACCTTTGGGATGCAGTAGAATCAGCGGATATCATTCAAGTTTGGTAGCTGTGGAATGATAGGGGAAATTTTAGCTTTAGTCGCTGCCTTTTCTTTTGGCTGTGCAATGTCATGGTGAAAAAAGGGGTAACCCCTATTTCAAAAAATAACGGAGCGTTTCTCTCTGTCCTGATAACCTTTGGACTTGCGGGCATCATCACCCTGGCCAAGGGGCTATTTCAGGATTGGCCGCAATATACAACAAAAGGGATAGGCTGGTATGTTTTAGCAGGTATCTTAACAGCTTACATCGGGAGAAGTTTACTATTTACATCTATCCAGCACTTAGGTTCAGTACGGGCTTCTACACTTAAACGTTTAAATTCACTTTTTACTGTCCTGATTGGTGTGGTGTTCCTTCATGAATCGATGAACCTTATGGTTTTCAGTGGAATGATCATGATCTTTGCTAGTTCATCGTTCTTGATGTATGAAACGATTATTTCAAATAGAAGATTACAAAAAAATGAGACTGCTGCTGCGAACGAATCTACAGTTGTAAAGTCCAATAAAAATGTAAATAAAAGTATACTTTGGATCAAACGATTTAAATTAATTACTAGTTTAGGATATATGTATGGCGTGGTCTCTGCCTTAGCGTATTCGGTCGGTTACGTGGTGAGAAAAGAGGGGTTGTCCGAAATTCCTGATCCATTTTTCGGCACCATGATCGGAGCACTTGTAGGGATCCTGATATTCCTCATTATCTCTTTGCTAAAAAAGACATTCCAACAATCGATCGTTCAGACCTTTACATATTTTCAACCTTGGTTATTTGCCGCAGGAATAGCCACTTCATTAGGGCAAATTCTATATTTTTCGGCATTAATGTTTAGTGATGTATCCAGAGTAGCGATTATTACGTCAACCGATGTTATTTTTACACTTATATTGTCAGCTTTTACTTTTAAAACTCATGAGGGAACATCTAAAACTGTTTATTTGGCAGCTATTATTGCTATGATCGGAGCAGGTTTTATCGTAATTGGTTAGGCGATTAGGTTAGTGATGGGAGGTTACTATTTGAACGTTTATCATCTTGAAGAGTTAAAAAAGCAGCTGGTAGAGGGGATTCGGATGTTGGAGAATATCGGACATATCGATTTTAATGGTCATTCCAGTGTTCGGATTCCTAAAACCGATTTGATTTTCATAAACTCGGCTGAAGCAAGCAGAAGTTCTTTAACTGTAGATAATATCATTACCATTGATATGAACGGAAACCTTGTTGAAGGAACGGGTAGGCCGCCAAATGAATATCCTCTTCATACACAAATTTACAAGCGTAGACCAGATGTTCAGGCGATCAGTCATACCCATCCCAGGTGGTCAACGCTCTTTACAATAGCGAAGATGCCGCTGCGTCCAGTCATTATACAAGGAGCAGTGCTGGGAACGATTCCAGTTTTCTCTAAATCTCATTCAATTAGTAACGTTGAAATTGCCGATGAATTGGCAAGAAAAATAGAAGATCATCATATTGCTCTTTTAAAGGCACATGGTGCCGTCATCACCGGTCATTCCATTATCGAAACATTTGTGCGTAGTGTGTTTTTAGAAGAGAACGCACAGCGTCAATATACGGCAAGTCAATTAGGCTATGCTCATTCATTAGAGGATGAGGAAATCGTTAGTATGTCAAAATTTATTTGGCAGCCGAAAAATATTCAAAAGGTATGGGATTACCACCTTAGTAAACTTAAAAATTAAAAGCAAGGGGGACGTTACTCCTTTGCAGTTGGAAAACATCTTAATCCTACAATAGTTTTCATGGTTTTAAACAGGGGTAATAAAAACATATTTAATATTGAAAATAAAACGGGGTAAGGGACCTAAATAAGGATTCTTAGAGGAGGGTATTCATGGGAGAAACAGCATTATCTGCAGTAGCAACGAGTACCAAACATACAGAGATTAAAGAAGTTCAATTACCAGATATAGATAAAGATACAGGTATTTTAAAAGTAGAAATTGTAGGGGTCTGTGGTACGGATGTTTCTTATTATAATAATTTAAAAGAACCTATGATTTTAGGGCACCATGTAGTAGGTCATATTTACAAAATTGGTGAATTAGCTTCGAAGCGTTGGGGCGTTAAAGAAGGCGACCGGATTGTCATGGAAGAGTATATTCCTTGCGGTCAATGTGAATTTTGTCGAACCGGTTTATATCGTTTATGTGCAAGCACGAATCCAAAAGCGAATGGAATTAGATATGGAGCTACACCAATTGCTATTGAACCATCGCTTTACGGAGGTTTCAGTCAATATTTATACCTGCATCCCAATGCTGTAATCCACAAAATTCCCTCTCATGTTCCAGCTGATGAGGCAGCATTGACATTACCATTATCTAACGGATTTGAATGGATGCGAATCATCGGGCAAGTCGGCCCCGGGGATGTTGTAGTTATTCAAGGTCCAGGCCAGCAAGGACTGGCATGTGCTTTAGCTGCAAAAGCAGCCGGAGCTGAAACGGTAATTATGACTGGACGAAATAGTAGTGCTGAACGTCTGAAACTGGCTCTGGAACTTGGTGCTGATTATACGGTTAATGTAAGTTCAGAGGATTTGATCGAAAAGGTTTCTGAAATAACGAATGGAAAAATGGCTGATTTGGTTATTGATGTAACGAGTGGAGGAACGGACCCTGTCATCTCATCATTAGAAGTGGTAAAAACAAGAGGTACTGTGTTATTAGGAGCATTAAAACACCAACGCTTCAATGATTTTGATCTTGATATCATCTATAACAAATCGTTAACAATTAAAGGAGTTCGCGGACATAGTTATAAATCGGTACAAATGGCTGTAGAGCTTATATCTTCCGGTAAATTTCCTCTCGGTATCATGAATTCACATAATTATAAATTAAGTGAGACCGACCTGGCTTTAAGAACAGCTGCAGGAGAGGTTGACTCATCCCGGTTATTAGTTACCGTCTCACCGTGGATGTAAAGTTTAAAACAAAACTTCAAAAAGCTCCTTTTTGCAAAGGGGTTTTTTGATGCTTGAAAAGAACCACAAATAAACTTACGAAAATCTCCTTTTTGTTCCATATAGAAGAATAACATCCTTGTAGGAGAAAAAGGAATAAGCCACTATTAACATAGTGGTTGAAATTTTTTAAATACAAAAATAATTCAAACTATATAAAAACAATCTAGGAGGAATTATTCATGTCAATTGAGTTAAGCATGCTTGTACCACACGCTCCAAGTCTTTGCCACGAGGATAAAGTACCGGATTTTCAGCAAAACATAGTTGCGGGTTTGAAAGAAGTTGCAAAGGAAATTGCCCAAATCAAACCGGATGTGATTGTTTTAGTTTCTTGTCACTGGCCATCTACTTTTGCACATTATGTTGACTGTAATCCAGTTCATAAAGGGCTGCTGACTGCACAGGAAGCCCCAGATATGATTACAGACGTTCCATATAATTACCCTGGTGACGAAAACTTGGGAAAAAAATTAGTAGAAGCCGGAAAAGCGGCCAATATTCCAGTCGAAGGGGTATACGGGGGGCATTTCGAGTGGGATTATGGTACGGTTGTACCTTTACGGTATCTCGTCCCAAAAGAAGATATACCTGTTATCAACCTATCTGTTACGCTAGCTGCTAATATCGAAGAAACCTATAAATGGGGCCAAGTCATCGCTAAGGTTTTACAGGATACGAAGGAGAAGGTTGTTTTCGTTTCAAGCGGTGCTTTATCCCATAACTTAGTACGTGGAAGGCACAATATGCCAACTCTTTCTGAACATGCCCTTAATAAAGAGTTTTTAGATTTAATTATGAATAAAAATTATCATGCTGCCTATCAAATGCTGCCACAATTTTCAAGTATAGCTAAAGTGGAATCAGGCGGCCGACATGTAGCGATGCTTTTGGGAGTCATCGACATAGATTGTACTCCAGTCTATTATGCAGACGGACAATCATCGGGAAGCTGGAATCCCCTTATTACGTTTTCGAAAAACAAGGTTTCAAGTTTAAAGTAGTATGTTTCCAAGTATATAAATAGTAATAGAATCTATCAAAATCACAAAAAAACAGATGTTTGAAGAATCGTTCTTCTTGAAACATCTGTTTTTTTATTATACTTTCAAGTATGAAATCAAGATATATTAAATTATTCTGTAACAGTGAAAGTAACTTCCCCGAGACCATCAAATTTAGCAGAAACAAAATCCCCTACGTTTAACAGTACTGCACTTGTTATCGCTCCGGATAAAATGATGTCACCTTTCAAAATTCTTTCACCTTTTCTTGCAAGCATATTGGCTAATACAGCAATTGCATTGGCAGGATGTCCTAAAACGGCTGCACCCGTACCTAGTTCTCTAATTTTTCCATTAATCGATAATGTTGAGCCTACTAATTCCAAGTCAAACTCACTAGGTTTTTTAAGCGTATTTCCAAATACTACTCTGGAAGCAGACGTATTATCGGCAATAACATCTGTATGTGTAAAATTAAAATTTTCATAGCGGCTGTCAATAATTTCAAGTGCAGGTAAAACATACTCTGTTTTTGCCAGTACCTGAGCGCCTGTAATCCCTGGTCCTTCAATATCCTCGCCGATTACAAAAGCAATTTCTGCTTCTACTTTTGGGTGAATTAGTTCAGAATAAGGAAGTGCACCTCCGTTATCAATCAGCATATAATCGAATATATATCCGTAAATTGGTTCCGAGACACCCATTTGATCCCATTTTGCTTTACTTGTTAATCCCATTTTAGGTCCAACAATTCTCTTGCCCTCATCCAATTTTTTCTGAACAAGTAATTCTTGTGCTTCATAAGCCTCTTCGACTGTTAAATCTGGTTTAATTTTTGAAGTAACTTTTACAACCTCACGTTTATCTACTTCTGCAGCAATTAAGTAATCAGCAATTTGCCTAATAATCTCACTAGCCATTTTTTTCTCCTCTTTCGTCACTTTAATTTGTTTATTATTTATTATTTAAAGTTAACACTTACTTGTCCAAGATGAGCAAACCTTGCTGTAAAATTGTCTCCAGGATTTGCAACTACCATGCCAGATAATGCCCCTGACAGGATGACTTCCCCGGCTTTTAGGGTAATATCGTATTCGGCTAAACGGTTGGCAAGCCATGCCACACAAGTTGCAGGATTTCCAAGTGCAGCTGCACCTACACCGGTATTCGCCACTTCACCATTTTGGTATAAAACCATACCAATTAATTCAAGATTAATATCTTCAATTTTTGTCGGCGTGCCTCCTAAAACAAACAATCCAGAAGAAGCATTATCAGCAACCGTGTCCTGCAGTTTAATTTTCCAATCTTGCACCCGGCTGTCAACAATTTCCAGGGCGGGAATAACATAATCTGTTGCTTGTAATACATCAAGAGCAGTAACATTTGGACCTTTTAAATCTTTTTTCAAAACAAAGGCGATTTCACCTTCAATTTTTGGCTGGAGCATGTTTTCGCAAAAAATCGTACCTCCATTTTCAACCACCATGCTATCTAATAGATGTCCATAGTCAGGCTCATCAACTCCCAACATTTTTTGAACTGCAACGGAGGTTAGACCGATTTTTTTGCCGACAATTTTTTGTCCTTCATTTAATTTCTTTTTGATATTTTCCAATTGAATATAGTAGGCTTCATCAACCGTAATTTCTGGATCAACTGTTGTTATAGGGTCAATTCCAACGTGTTTCTTTTCAGCTTCTAATAACTGAGCTGCAAACTTTTCAATTTTACTAGTCAATTGAATACATCCTTTCTATTTATTTATGTAGTTAAAGTGTGTAAATGCAGAGAAACATTTAATTATTCCGCTCAAATCAACAATGGCATCTGACACAGCCTAAAAAGAATTATAGTTTAACACAAATATTAGTTAGTTCAGTGTAGAATTCCCAGCTGTGAACTCCACCAACACGACCTATTCCACTATCCTTCGTTCCGCCGAATGGAGTTCTTAAATCACGTACAAACCAGCAGTTGATATAAGATAAACCTGATTCGATTTTTTGTGCTACACGGTGGGCACGACGGATATCGTTTGTCCAGATTGTGTTACTTAAGCCCATCCGAGTATCGTTTGCTGCTGCAATCACTTCTTCTTCGGAGTCGAATGGAATAACGGTAACAACTGGTCCAAAGATTTCTTCACGAACACATCGAGAGCTGTCATCTAAACCAGTAATAATAGTTGGTTCGATGAAATATCCCTTATCCAAACCTTCAGGACGCTTACCTCCTGTAACGAAAGTACCGCCTTCTTCTTCAGCGATTTTCAGGTAGCTCATTACTTTATCATAGTGTACCTTAGCAACTAATGCGCCTTGATCGTTGGACAGATCAAATGGATCACCAACTTTTAATTCTCTTGTTTTTGCTGCAAATTTTTCTACGAATTCGTCAAAAATTGGGCGTTCAACATAAATTCTTGAACCGCAAACGCAAACTTCCCCTTGGTTTGTGAAACTTGATCTAACAGTTGTTGCGACTACTTCATCAATATCCACATCTGCAAAGATGATGTTCGGGTTTTTACCTCCTAATTCGAAAGATAGTTTTTTCAATGTTGGGGCAGCTTCCGCCATGATCCGAGCACCTGTACTTACTTGTCCGATAAAGCCAATACCTGCAATGTCAGGGTGTTTGTTGATTGCACTGCCCGCGCCAGGTCCAAAACCGTGAACCAAGTTTACAACTCCATCTGGCACGCCAGCTTCTTTAAGAATTTCCATTAATTTTGTTGCTGTCATTGGAGTTAATTCAGATGGTTTAATAACGACTGTACAACCTGCAGCTAAAGCTGGAGCTAATTTCCAAGTTAATAAGAATAATGGAAGGTTCCATGGCTGGATTAATCCAACTACTCCGATGGGGCGGCGGTAACCATAGTTAAGTGCATGATGAACTTCATCCTGGTATGCCTCTGTCCCTACGGAAAGCATATAGTCAGCAAAGAAATGGAAGTTTGCTGCTGCACGAGGAGCATCAACGTGACGTGAGAATTTAAGATGTTTACCAGTATCTAATGATTCTAATTGAGCGATTTCTTCTTGTCTTGCTTCAAGAATATCCCCAACTTTGCGGATAATTTTTGAACGAGCTTGAACACTCATTTTTCCCCATGGTCCTTCTTCAAAAGCACGTTTAGCAGCTTTAACAGCTAAATCAATATCTGCTGCGCTTCCTTCTGCAACTGTACCGTAAACTTCTTCGGTAACAGGGTTCACGTTTTTAAATGTTTTTCCATCTACAGATTCAACAAATTTCCCGTCAATATAATTTAAACAATCAAATGGTTTTACAATAGGTTCTACTACCGTTTTAGTTTCAACTTGCATGGTTAAAAAACCCTCCTTTAAAATGGCAATCTATAATACTTTCTAATATTATTTTATCGACTAATTGTTCCACATACAACTATGCTGTTGCTGTATATGGAACAGGTTTCACTTTTTTTAAAATTTCCCACTATTTTAAATAATATAACAAACACGCAAAAAAGAACCTCGGGATTACATTATTTAAATAGAAGAAACTCGTCAAAAAAGGGAATCTACGGTTGATCAGGACATCATTTATATTAAATCCAAATCAAAAGATAAAACCTAAATAATCCTTTAGTAACTCTTAACTCCATCCAATAATAAGGAGAGGGAAGGGAAAAACTCACCGATTTCGGTGAGTTTTTTCGTTTTTAACCTTAAAACAGCTCAAACTATAATTTTTTCACCCTATAAATTCCGCCAAGGAGCAATTTTCTTTTCAAATATCTTTAAAAGCTCTGTTAATAAAACAGCTACTACCATTAATACCGCCACATAGGCTAAATATTGGGCAGTTTGGAACAGCTCTGATGCATGCCTGATTGCATACCCAATTCCCTTATTACCTGCAAGCATTTCTGCAACAACTACTGCAATTAATGCTCGCCCAAGTGCTAAGCGGATTCCAGTAATAATAAATGGGAAGGCTGAAGGCAAAATAACCTCTTTAAACATTTGTCCTTTGCTTGCCCCATAGGAGCGGGCAGCCTTAATTAAAGACGGGTCCGTCATTTTGACACCTGACATTGTGTTAATCAAAATTGGGAAAATGGATAGGGCAAACACCATCATAACCTTGGAAAGGGTATCTAAACCGAACCATAACACAAATAATGGTGTCAATGCGATCATTGGTGTTGTATAGAGTGCTGTTACAAAGGGATCAAAAGCTAATTCAAGATTTTTCCAATATCCCATTGCTAATCCGATTGGAATTCCGATTAACGCCATAGCAAATCCAATGCCAACCTCCATCCCGCTGACAGCAAGATGTGTAAAAACCTCTGCAGAGACGAAAAAGACAATGGCTTCGGAAAAAATTTTGCTTGGCCAGCTAAACATAAACGGATCTATGAGATTTAAGCGACCGCATAACTCCCAAATAATTAAAATAATGAGCAGTGTCACAGAAGGATAGAGGACACCTTTAGGTATCTTCCATGTACTCTTTTTCAAAGTAGATGATGAGAGATTTTTAGTAACTCCTACTTCTTGCATTATGCTTCCCCCTTCTTATATTGCCTTCTTACTTCCCCTTTTAGATGATCCCAAATCGACTGCTTATATTCCTGGTATTCGGGTAACACTTTCGTTTCAAGCGTTCTTGGATAAGGGATATCTATTTTAATTTCATCCACTATTTGTCCAGGCCGCACGGACATTAAGATAATTCTGCTGGAGAGAAAAACCGCTTCATCAATCGAGTGTGTGATGAAAATGACCGTTTTCTTCTCATTTAACATGATTTTCAAGACTTCTTCCTGCATGATTTCCCGTGTTTGTTCATCTATCGCAGAGAATGGCTCGTCCATCAGTAAAACCTTTGGCTCTACTGCAAAACCACGGGCGATTCCAACCCTTTGTTTCATTCCTCCGGACAGCTGATGAGGGTATTTATGTTCAAAACCTTCCAAGCCAACCATTTTGATATAATGCAAGACTTTATCACGAATCTCCTTGTTTTTCTTTCCTGCCATCCGTAATCCAAAAGCAACATTATCATAGACTGTTTGCCATGGCATTAAGGCAAAATCCTGGAATACCATTGCTCTATTTTCATCAGGTCCATGAACTTCTGATCCATTTATCAAAATAGTACCAGAGGTAGGCTTAAGCAGGCCATCTAATGTGTGAAGAAGCGTACTTTTTCCACATCCGCTCGGTCCTATGATCGAAATAAATTCTCCCTCATGTATTTCTCCGGAAACATCCTTTAATGCATGTACTTGATTCGGCTGACCTTCATTATAAATAACGTTCAGATTATCAAATTTTAAAATAGGGGTCTTTGTTTTTACGAATGTTTTAGTCATGGCGATCACCTCTTTAGATAGATTTTACTTAAGAATGTACTTGTTTAATCTACAATATAAGAATCATCATATAATTGGTCGATTGTTATATCACCTGTTAACATCCCGGCTTCTTTCGCCGTTTTAACAGCCCATTCAAGCCCTTCAATGTTAGCTTTACCTTTATCTGCTAAAGCAGGCAACACGAAATCAACAGATTTTTCAGCGTCTCCCTGACTCATTTCTAATTTTTCCATTATGATTTGAACCATTTCCTCTTTATTTTCTGGCTTTTTTGCATACTCGGTTGCTTCAGCAATAGCAGCCATAAAGCCTTTTGCTGCTTCCGGATTGTTCTTTAAAAACTCTCCATTGGCAATTAACATGTTGTGATTATACGTTTTCAGGTCATCCCTCATAAGAGATAATTTATGCATTCCGGCAGCTTCTGCTTTTAAATCTGTTGGCTGACTTAGAATGGTTAACTTCGCTTGACCGGTTACTAATGCTTGAAGACGAGTTGAGTTTTCACCGGCTTCTATAATACGGACATCCTTATCAGGTTCCAATCCATTGTGCTGTAACCACCAGCGGAGCTGAATGTCTGTGCCATTTCCTGTCCGATTCGTTGCCACAACTTGTCCTTTAAGATCTTCCGGTTTTTTGATATCTGATGTTGCGTAAATACTATACATGGATTGATCGTCAAATGTCCCAATCAACTTGATATTCGCTCCAGATGCGATGCCATTTATGACTGATTCTGGAAGACTGGAAATAATCTGAAACTCATTTGTCTGAAGTCCTCTAAGCGCAATGACTCCGCCCTGTACCTTTGTAATAGAAACTACAAGATTGTTTTTCTCAAACAGCTTATTCTTTTCAGCAACGAATACTGGCAGATAGCTAGCATTATAGGAAGGGAATGCCATGCTAATGCTCGTTTTTCCATCTTTACTTGTACCGTCTCCAGCTTTTACATTTGATTGAGTATTCTCCGTTTTTCCACAAGCACTAAGTATCAAAGCTAGTATCAAGAATGGTACGACGAATAGTTTTTGTGAAAATCCATATACTACTTTTTTCATCATTTAGCCCCCCTAGATTTGTTTTATTAGTACAAGAAATAATAATTACAGTTTTATTGAACGATTCCTTCTACCACCTATCTCCTCCTTCAAGGAAACGCTTTCACTCCGAAAAAAAATCGGAATGTCTTCGTTATCTTTTAAAAAATATTCTAAATATTACAGTAAATATATTCTCATAAAAAAATAAGCGTGTAATTTGCTTTGTTCTCATATATGGAACGAGCTTAAAAAAATTTTCACTATTGTTAACTTGTAAATATTAACAATGAATGTTATTCATCAACGTACTCCAACACATTTTACTAAAATAAAAATGAAAACCTATAGTTAACTTTATATAAAAAGAAAGAATGATTAGTTAGACTAATCATTTCTCGAAAATTAAGTATGTAATTACTGCTATCAGTCTATTATTAATTAATAGTAGTCCATTCCCATTCGTTCTGTAATCAGGCTGCTGCAATGTCTGAGTTCACGCACGTATTGCTCGATCTGATTTAAATAAAAAAATGATCTAGAACCGGTAATGCTTATCGCGCCTACCACTTTTCCTAAGTCATTTTTTACAGGTACTGCTACAGAGGAGATTCCATTTCTCAACTCTTCCATTGTTAAAGCAAAATCTTTCTTTCTAATTTCGTTTA
The DNA here is from genome assembly GCF_002567005.1 of Bacillus sp. AFS073361. Lineage (GTDB taxonomy): Bacteria > Bacillota > Bacilli > Bacillales > Cytobacillaceae > Neobacillus. The sequence continues at coordinate 378,644 of NZ_NUZU01000039.1, read as the reverse complement.
AATTTTCTCTCAATTCGTTTGCAGAAACAATTGTTTTATCTGTATATTGAGTCAAACCATCTTCAATTACCCTTTCAACTTCTTTGTCATTTTGGTGAGCTAACAGCATTTTACCAATTGCAGTGCAGTGTGTAGGAATCCGGTCACCGATCTTCGATTTCGTTCCATTATCCCCATCGGGACTTCGCTTAACAAGGTATACCACTCCACCATTATCATATACACCAAGCCGTACAACGCGGTTAATAGACTTTGCTAGCTTTTCAAGGATAGTGACTGAAACTCTGCGTAGTTCCATTGAATGATAGACAGTGAAGCCGAGCTCGAATGCAGCGATACCTAATTGATATTTTTGGGTTTCCTGATTTTTTTCGACTAAATTTGATTCATTTAATGTTTTCATAAGCCGGAAAACAGTACTCTTTGCCAGCCCTAATCGAATACTCAATTCAGTTATTCCTAATTCCGTCTCTGTCTTCGAAAATGTCTGTAAAATTCTGATTGCATTATGTACTGAAGACAACATTTTTCGTCCCTCACTTTTTATTTTCATAATATTTTTATTATTATTATTTTAACGACAAATACCTATTTTTTCAAATGATTTCGCTAAATAGTGTGCCGTATAAAGGGACAGCCTGTTTCCAACACATGCATCCATAAGGCATTATGAAAGATATAATTTTTTATAAAGTAATTGAGAGAGGAAGTTGCTATATGTCTAAACTATCATTAAGCTTTGCCTGCTGGGATTACGATCGGATCCATGCTCTAACTAATGGTTCTGTTCAAGTAGAAGGAATTGATCTTAATTGGTTGAATATGCCGGTTGAGGAAACCTTTTGGAGAATGATGCGTCACCAAGAATTTGATGTAGCAGAATTATCCTTATCATCTTATTTAGTTGCTAAGGATCGCGGTTATCCTAATTTCACGGCGATTCCCGTTTTTATGTCCCGATTCTTCCGCCATTCCGGCATTTATATCAATAAGAATTCTGGTATAAAAAAACCGGAAGATCTAAAAGGAAAACGAGTTGGGATTCCAGAATATCAGTTAACCGCCTGCCTTTGGATTCGTGGTATACTCCAACATGATTACGGAGTTCATCCAGCCGACATGAATTGGTATATTGGCGGACAAGAAACAGCAGGCCGAATCGAGAAGATTAAGCTTGACCTACCTTGGAATATTAACATCAGGCAAATCGATGATAACCAAACTTTAAATCAAATGCTCGAATCTGGAGAAATAGATGCTTTTATCGCACCACGTGCACCGTCTTGTTTTCTTGAAGGGTCGCCAAATGTTCAGCGTCTTTTTCCTGATTATCCAGCTGTTGAAAAGGAATATTACAAGCGTACCGGGATTTTTCCTATTATGCATGTAGTAGCGATAAAAGATGAAATTTTAGCAGAACATCCATGGGTTGCTCAAAATTTATTCAAGGCTTTTGAGCAGGCAAAACAAAAGGTATATGAGGGTTTCAAGCAAACGGCCGCATTAAAAGTAACACTTCCATGGTTCACTTCCGAATGGGAGAATACGAGAGAATTAATGGGAGAGGATTTCTGGCCATACGGATTAGAAAATAACCGCCAAACCTTAGAAGCGGCTGTAGCCTATTCCTATGAACAGGGAATGATCAAGAACCAATTAAAGATAGAAGATTTGTTTGCCAAATCTACTTTAGAAAAATATACATTATAACAAAAGGAGGCAAACAAATGGCTAAAAAAGTTTTAGCAGCGGTAGCAGTAGGTCAAAAGGAAACAGCTCTTCATGAATTTGATATACCGGATATCTCAGCTGAGGAAGGAATACTCCGCATCGAAATTGTGGGAATCTGTGGAACCGATGTTTCTTATTATTAGACACAATATTTCGTTAGGCAGCTTGTTGGGCATGAGCTCGGTATTGAACTGAACTCATGCCTTTTAATTTTGCCTTGATTCGTTTGTGATTATAGTATTTTAAATACTTTTCTAGTTCTTGCTTAAAGTGTTCCACACAATTAAAATTGTTAGATTGAATCATCTGATTAAAAATCATTAGTAGTGTCAATTCTTTCAAGGAGTGAATTGTAGCCTGAATCACCTTCTACTTCTGTTAACTCTAGCCATACTAATGTACATCCTCATTTTATTAGCTCATTTTTGTCAATTTCCCTTAAAAGGTTTAAGTCCTAAGAAATGCATATCTATTTCTATGTCAGTAAAAAATACGGAAGAGGTGAGAACAAATGGAAATTGATAAGTTATTTTTAATGAACTTTTTAATTTTAGGTTATGAAAATTCTTTAAAAGGCTAAGTGAATAAAAGACTGTTTAACAGAAAAAATGTAATAACTATGTTTTAAGGAGATGTAATATGAATGGCATTTGAGGAAGGGCTCGCTCAATCAGAAAAAGCTTACAACCAGCTCACTGAGGTTTGTTCTTTATTTGCTAAAACATTGAAAGAAGATTTTCTCTCAACATGGCAATGGTGGTTTGGAGTGGCCTTATTTATTATTCCATGGATTGTTTGGATTATATTTAGGAAAAAAGATAGCACAGCACGCCTTCTTTTAGCAGGCTTAATGACCATTATATTGTCACTTACAATAGATCTTGCTGCCTTATCTCTAGGGTTGTGGTCTTATCCAATGGTAATCATTCCACTAGCCCCCTTTCTGTTTTTACCTTATCACTTCTCTTTAGCACCAGTTGGGATCATGATTGCTCTACAAATAAAGCCAAAAATGAATCCCTTGTTAAAAGGAGTCGTATTCGCTGCAATTAGTGCTTTTGGAGGAATGAATTTCTTTGATGCAATCGACTTTTATAACCCTAAAAATTGGTCCACTTTATATGATTTTATTATTTTTTTAACTCTTTACTTTGTCGCTTATTCAGTTACAAAGATGGAGAGCTATACTCAATTAGATAAGAGATAAAATATTCGATTGTGACATTAGGTGTTCTATTCTTTATATCAAATGAATATAATGACAAAGTTAAACTTGTCCAGAGGTGAATATTTTGGAGATTTTTGGTTTGTCATTTGCAGTATTATTGAAAGTTATAGTAATTAATATTGTATTAAGTGGAGATAATGCAGTTGTAATTGCAATGGCGTCACGAAATGTTCCAAAGAAACAGCAAAAGAAAGCAATCTTTTGGGGAACCTTTGGAGCGATTATTTTACGTTTACTTTTTGCAGTAGTCATTGTTAACCTGCTTGACGTACCGTTCGTTACCTTTATTGGCGGCCTTCTGCTCGTGTATATTGCCATTAAGTTATTAATTGGTGAGGAGGAGGAACATCTGAAAGAGGGCGGGGCAAGTTTATTTTCCGCTGTCAAAACAATTATCATTGCAGATGCTGTCATGTCTCTTGATAATGTCCTAGCTATTGCGGGGGCAGTTGGTGGGAATTTGGGCGGTATTGTGATCGGTGTGATTGTAAGTGTTCCAATTGTTGTCTTTGGAAGCCAGTTAATATTAATAGCAATGGAGAAGTACCCGATTATCTCCTATGCAGGTTCAGGAATCTTATCTTGGACTGCAGGAGAAATGATTGTCGAGGAACCCGAATTTGTATCATTTCTCACTCGTGATTTACAGTTATTGATTCCTACTGCAATTACAGTCTTTGTTATTGGTTTTGGGTATTTACTAGCAAGGAAAAGACTAGTATAGAAGTGAAAAGGGCGATGCAAGAATTTGCAACGCTCTTTATTTGAATTGGCAAAACTTCATGAGTTATTTATGATTTGATTTCTGTCTTCTGATTGAGGTGGTTCCTCAAACCATCTATGCTTGATCATAATTTCAATCCCTTCTTGACCATAAAAATAGATATCTTTGGCTAGGAGGGCTAATTTTAAGGAGATATCATTTCTTAATGTAAAAAATGTACCAAAGCTATTTCCTACGATGCAAAATCCATTTAGAAAGGTGATACAATGCATCATTAGTTTGTCTGAAAATGGGGCAATGGTTGACGTTGTTACCGTACCCCCTGAATGGGCCGAAAACGGTATATCATTTTCCAAAAGAATTCCTTGGAATATTTTAACTTGTTTTTTTGCAAGTTCTTTCCCTTTTTCAAAATATTTTCTAACTTCTTTGCTCTGCGCGCATTGAGCAAATCCTGTAATAAGCTGCATTCCAATGTTATTAGTCTCTATTCCATGATGGAGTACACCAAGTTCAATGTCGTTTAATGCCCGTTTAGAATTAAATGGGTGAAAGCCGTTCATATAATCCTTACTCTTAATAAATTCTGTTGTTTTTGGCATTGTCACCTTTGGTGGAAGGGTCAAGATTCCTTTTTCCAGTAAATATAGGGTGGCTAACTTATAAATTTTGTGGGTAACAGTGGTAAGTCCTTCATAAATCTTTATTACATCATCGTTATATGCCATATTCATGTTAATGGTGTACATACCCATGCTTACTTCTTTTAATACTCGTAAAAACATCACGTCAAATCCATTGTCAAATAATTTGGGCGCTTCTAAATTAACATCTTCTTTCCTAAAACCAATTGGAATAACGACCCCTTGCTGGCTAAATATTTTCTCAATTTCTATAACATAGTAATTTAACTCCTGCCATAAGCCACCTAAGATATTCCTGGCTTCCTCGTCATCCGCTTTTTTCATGAAATATTCTAAAATTCTCATAATAAGAGTTTTTTCTTGGTATGTAAGCCAAAGGGTTCCTACCTCTGATGAGCTTATCGGATTTGTTAAAATCAAAAGGATCCCACCTTCTTTAAATATAAATAAATTATTCCCGAGGCAGTGGGTAATCATTCGAAAATCAGTTTTTTAAACTAAAACGTCTTTTCCTTAATCGAGTAACCAGCGAAAGTAAGCGGAGATTTTCCGGTTATATGCAGAATGGGGCTTGTTTTGGGGGAAATAAGGGGAGATTTTCCGCTTATGCAAAGAAAAATCTTCCATTTTCATGTTTTTCGAGTCAATAGGCGGAATTTCTCCGTCTATTTGAGCCCTTTTTAATGATAATTAAGAATTAAGCGGAATTTCTCCGGTTATTTATCAGATCGGGTACTTAAAATTGGAAGATATCCTCCAAATTGGACCATTTCACGATTGTTAGTTAGGAGCATCCCAAGTTCCTATCAGGGCACAATATAAACAGGAGGGATACTCTTGGGATTTCGGATTGTATTATTAATAATTTTATTCAGTCTTAATTTTTCGTTGGTTGTCAGTGCAGAAACTCCGCTCACTGCTGCTTTTATCCGTGACCATCAGCTCTGGATCAAAAAGGGAGAACAAGAAATACAAATCACTAAAAATCGATATGTGTATTCTCAGAAATGGTCATATGATGGCAGGTTTATTGGTTTTATTGATGGGGATGAAAAGGGTGAAAAATCTAATCTGTTTATTTATGATACAAAGGAAAGGGAAACCTACCAGCCTTACGTAAGGGTCGAAACATCTGACTTTAAATGGTCTCCAACCAAAAATCAATTAGCCTACAATGATCAAGGCATTTTGAACATTACGAAAACAAAGAATGGCCGTCCGGAAGGTTTTGAAAATGTCTCACTTGGGGTTAGCGGTTTTGAATGGTTTCCGAATGGGAAGGAATTTATCGTTGCCTCACAATCTAAGTTACGTCCAACGGGATGGGGGCCCATTCCGCTTTATCGAATACCAGTAGATGCCAATCTCGCGAAAGAAAAAATGAGGCATTTTTATACCATAAAAACAAAAGAACCTGAGCTGTTTGCGATTGATGCTGATTATTTTAAGTGGAGTGCGGACGGGAAGTGGGTTAGCTTTTTAGCAACTCCAACCGCCTCTTGGTCGATGGATAGCAATACTTTATGTGTTTTAACCTCCAAAGGAGAACACTTTCAAGCGGTAGGTAAAATGTTAGGTTTCAAAAACTGGTTCAAGTGGGCTCCATCAGCCAACCAACTAGCCTATATTTCAGGAGAAGGAAGATTTTTTGTTGAAAATAAGAAAACGACGATTGCTGATATGCCAACTTACAAGCCGCAAAAGGAATACACACCTAAAGGTTTTGTAGACCTTGATTTGGAATGGTTCTCACCGGAAAAGGTGATTGTCGCTCGCGCAAAAGAGAACAAGGTGTGGAAAGAAGGGCCCGTTCCAACGATGTTCACCACACTGTATGAGATTAATATTAAAACAAAAGAACAAAAGCAAATCTCATTTCCAAACAATAATGAACTTGATGAAGTACCTCAAGTTGTTGGTACCTATCTTACTTGGGTTCGCAAGCAGAGAGTGGGATCTAAAGGTGATGTCTGGGTGAAGGACGGTTTAAATCGTAAAGAGCATATATGGCTAAAGAATATTGATGAAGCGCCAATCTTTTTTACTCCGAATTGAAGGCCATTGTTGCTGTTATGCATTCCGCTGAACCGGATGCTGCTCGATCCATGTTACAATCCCATCGTTTTAGAGCTCGTAGTGAAATATTACAAATTATCCAATCTAATTCTTAATAAGTGAACCAAAAGAAATTCCCCTTTTTTATTATAAAGGGGACTTTTTGATTTTTAGGTAGATTAACAAAATAGAAAAATATACCTGAACGATTAAATTCCGATTTGTAGAATAACAAATTATTAAGTTAATCACTTTCTTGGAAAAAATAATAAAGTATTGGTTAAGTATTGGTGATGTTTGTGTTATATTATATAATAAATGGGTATTATTAAGCCAGAACTAGGGTGAACTAAAATGATGAAAGAGAAGCGTATCAAAAAAATTCAGGAATATGTTCTTGAGCATCAATCAGTGTCATTAGACGAACTGATTACAGTTTTTGAGGTATCTAAAAATACCATTAGACGAGATATTCAAGAATTAGTTGACCGTGGAGAACTGAAGAAAGTTTATGGCGGGGTTACTACCGTTCGTAAAAGACTTGAATCCTTTCAAGATAGAAAGATACGTAACAAAGGGCAAAAAGAATCAATTGTGAAAAGAGCCTCAAGTTATGTGGAAGATGGCGATATTATTTTCATTGATTCAGGAACCACGACAATCGGATTGTTTGAATTTTTAAAGGAAAGACAGCTGACCATATTTACGAATAGTATTGATTTTATTCTTCGTGCCATTCCATTTGAACATTTGAATGTCATCTCAATCGGAGGGATGCTTGATCCTAAAACCAATTCGTTTAGTAACCCACGAAGTTTGGACTTACTAAAAGATTACAATATTAAGAAAGCGTTTATGGCATCTACTGGTATCTCATTAGCAAACGGTGTAACGAATGCATCCCCTCTAGAAAGTGAATTGAAAAAGACAATTGTTGACAGAAGTTCCGAGGTTTATTTATTAGTAGACCATGACAAGTTTGATAAATATGGATTAATGACCTATTGCAGTTTAGCTGAGATCGATTATCTAGTAACCGATAAGCTCCCAAGTAATTCCTATCAGGAATACGCTAGGAATAATGGCATACAACTAATCATAGCCAATTAAAAGACCCAATAAATGACTTTACATTTTTTAAAAATATAACCAAGGTTTTGGTTAGTTGTTGGTAATATATATGTTATAATTGTAAACAATAACAATTTATGATGCAGAAAACTAGGGTGAAACGGATATGATTAAAGAGAAACGTTTAAAAAAGATTCAAGAATATGTTAATGAGCATCAATCAGCGTCATTAGACGAATTAGTTACAGTTTTTAATGTATCTAAAAATACGATCAGACGCGATGTCCAAGAATTGGTGGACCGCGGGGAACTTAAAAAAGTGTACGGCGGGGTATCCGTCGTTCAAAGTAAGCTCGAATCTTTCCAAGTAAGACAAGTGCGTAACCAGGATCGGAAAGAATTAATTGCAAAAAAGGCAGCAAGTTATGTGGAAGATGGGGATTTTATTTTTATTGATTCAGGCACGACTACAATTGAAATGCTTGAATATTTAAAGGACAAACAAGTAACGGTTTTTACAAATAACATTGATTTTATAGTTGATTCACTTCCATATGAAAAAATAAATGTTATCACAATCGGTGGTATGCTTGAACGTAAAACCAAATCATTTGTAAACCCGCGAAATATGGATTTGCTAAAAGATTATAATATTAAGAAAGCCTTTATGGCTTCCACTGGGATTTCCTTAACAAATGGTGTAACCAACGCATCCCCCCTAGAAAGTGAATTGAAAAAGATCGTTGTGAATAGAAGTGCAGAGGTCTATTTATTGGTAGACCACGATAAATTTGATAAGTATGGTTTAATGACCTATTGCGGTTTTGATGAAATTGACTATATTGTTACCGACGCGCTTCCGAATGAAACCTATCAAGAATATGCTAAGAAAAATGGCATACAACTTGTTATGGCTGACTAGTGGAATCTTTCAAAATCCCCTTCAATTGTGGCTAACGCCACGAAAGAAGGGGATTTTTTGTAAATATTTATGGTTCTCACATATTCTCATAAAAAAATAATAAAAAAATATTGATTGTAGGTACGTTTCGTATTAATATGTACATATAGATAACCAAGAGTTACCCAACATATAATAAAAACTTTGGGTATATGAAGGTTATTAATGATGAAATGGCTTTGGGATTTATATTCGGCTAAAAAATATTTTGGAATGGGTAGAGAATTACATTACATATTAAGAGTAATAAAGAGTATTTACTTATTAATAGTAATACAAAACATAAGTGACATGTTTTTGCTTACAAAAGAAAGGGGAAAATGAAAATGCGTTTAGCTTACGATCCGTCACATTATCGTGACAACACAAATTTAAAAGATACTATCGATGCAGTTGCCAGATTAGGGTATGAATGGGTGGAGTTATCTCCACGTAAAGATTTTATTTGGTTTAATCAATATCCAAAGGTTGATAAGCAGCTGATAAAAGATTTGAAAAAATATTGTTCAGATGCCGGAGTTCAAATCTCTTCCGTGCTTCCTGTTCAACAATGGTCTTCGCCAAACGAAGAAGTACGCCAGGCTGCAGTAAGGAATTGGAAACGTTGTATTGAAATCACTTCTGAATTAGGAGTTGATTTAATGAACAGCGAATTTGCCGGTGACAAAAGCCGTCCAGTTGAAAGTGAAGCTGCTTTTGTAAAATCAATGGACGAGTTAATGCCGATCTTTGAACAAGAAGGTATTAAACTAAATTTACAATCTCATCCCCATGATTTTATTGAGTTGAACACGGAGGCAATTCAAATGATTCGTGCACTTGATAAAGATTGGATTAAGTTGGTATATTCAGTAGCACATGCTTTCTTTTATGATGATGGTATTGGTGATGTAGCCAAACACTTAGATGAAGCAGGAGATTTACTCGCACATGTCCTAATTGCTGATACGCTTAATCATAAAGCGGCATTTGGATTACGTTATATCATTAATCCGCCTGATGCAAACGTAACCATCCATCAACATTTGAATCCTGGCCAAGGGGAAGTAAACTTCGATGCATTATATCGGAAATTAAGAGAAATGAAATTTGATGGAATTGTAACAAATTCAGTATTCGCGTTTCCTGATAAACCGGAGTGGTCCAATGAGGTAACGTTGAAATCCATTAGAGAAGGATTATATATTTAATCGTGCGCAAGTAGCGTTTTAGAATATACTAGAAACTCTAGTCTGGGTGGAAAAATCTCATAAAATAAAAGCCTTTCCTCAGTGTTTGATGAGGAAAGGCTTTTTTAGATTCTATCTCTTTTAGCAAATTCCTAAAGCTAGTCAATGAATTCTCGTAGTTCCAAAAACTTTTCTTCCAAATGGCTGAATAAGTATTGACGACAGCCTGAATTAACACTATGATATAATCATAACTTAACCAAAAGATGCTCAATATTTAATAGTGAGTTGATAAGTTGGTTGAAATCCTACTTTTAATAGGGGGAGAGACATATGCCGTTAATTCGCTTTGATTTAATACAGGGCCGGGATGATAAAGCTTTAAAACAATTATTAGATGCTTCCCACCGAGCCGTTGTAAAGGCTTTTGGCGTACCTGAAAGAGATCGTTACCAAATAATAAATCAACATCCTGTCAATGAATTAATCATTGAAGATACTGGATTAGGATTCGAGAGGAGCCATGATTTAGTCATTGTGAGTGTAACAAGTACTCAAAGAAGTGATCAGCAAAAGAAATCCTTTTATAAACTCTTGGTACAAGAGCTTGGTGAAAGCTGTGGAATTGCCCCAAATGATATTATGGTTTCTATTGTTACCAATGGGGCGTCTGACTGGAGCTTTGGATTTGGAGAAGCACAGTTTTTAACTGGTAAATTGTAAGGAGCCTAGGGCCGAAATGATGTTAACTCGATACTAAAAAAATATTAAAAAATAGTTGACTGAAAGCGTTTATAGTATTAAGATGTAATCAAAGATGACCAAAACATAACCAACAAGTAACAAATAATTAAAAGTATCTTACCAGTTAACTAGAGTCTTAATCGTTTCGAAATTAAAAATTACTCAAAAAATGATAAGAAGTTTTTCTTAAGGAGGAAAAAAGATGTCTAAAGTATTAACACAGGTAAAGAAACTAAAAAATTACATAAATGGTGAATGGGTTGAAAGTAAAGCGACTCAATTCGAAGATGTGTACGATCCTGCGAAAAAAGTAGTCATTGCCCAGGTTCCCCTTTCAACAAAAGAAGAAATTGATTATGCCATAGAAGTAGCAGCAAAAGCATTTGAAAGCTGGAAAAATGTACCCGTGCTAAAACGTACGAAAGTCCTGTTCAACTTCCAGCAGCTATTAGAAAAAAACAAGCAAGAATTGGCTAAAATCATTACAATAGAAAATGGTAAGAATCTTACAGAAGCACTTGGGGAAGTAGGGCGCGGAATTGAAAATGTAGAATTTGCATCAGGTGCTCCTACACTGATGATGGGAGATTCACTTTCAACAATTGCAACAGATGTTGAGGTCACAAATTATCGTTATCCAATCGGTGTTGTTGGCGGAATTACACCATTTAACTTCCCAATGATGGTACCATGCTGGATGTTCCCAACCGCCATTGCCGTTGGAAATACCTTTGTTCTTAAACCATCTGAAAGAACACCATTATTGGCTAATAGATTAGCAGAACTATTAGAAGAAGCTGGACTTCCTAAGGGCGTATTTAATGTGGTTCATGGTGCACATGATGTAGTAAACGGACTGTTAGACCACCCAGAAGTAAAAGCTATTTCATTCGTAGGTTCAAAGCCAGTTGGAGAATATGTTTATAAGCGCGGAAGCCAAAATTTAAAACGTGTTCAAGCCTTAACAGGTGCGAAAAACCATTCCATCGTATTAAACGATGCAGATTTAGAACTTGCCACAACTAACGTTATATCTTCAGCGTTTGGTTCTGCTGGCGAACGTTGCATGGCTTGCGCTGTTGTAACAGTTGAAGAAGGAATTGCAGATGAATTTCTTGAGAAATTAGTCGAGAAAGCAAAAGAGGTCAAAATCGGACATGGCCTTGATGAGGGTGTATTCTTAGGACCAGTTATTCGCGAACAAAATCAGCAGCGTACATTAGGATATATTCAAACAGGTATTGATGAAGGTGCTAAACTTGTATGTGATGGCCGTGAAAATGCCCCTGAAGAAGGATATTTTGTCGGACCAACGATTTTCGACGATGTGACAACTGATATGACCATTTGGAAAGATGAAATTTTCGCACCAGTCCTTTCCATCGTTCGTGTTAAACATCTAAAAGAAGCGGTTGAAACAGCCAATAAATCTGAGTTTGCAAATGGTGCATGTATCTATACTTCAAATGCATCTTCGATTCGTTACTTCCGTGAAAATATCGATGCAGGAATGCTTGGAGTTAACTTAGGTGTTCCAGCTCCAATCGCTTTCTTCCCGTTCTCAGGATGGAAATCTTCCTTCTATGGAACATTACCTGCCAACGGAAAAGACGGGGTTGAATTCTATACACATAAAAAAGTTGTTACGGCTAATTATAAAACACCAAAATTCGAATAAGTGATAGCAACATAAAATGCTATTATCCTGTCCTCTACGGTCAGGATAATAGCTATTACATAGATAGGAGAGGATTACAAGTTGAGTAAATTGCTCCGAAAGCCCAAACAAAACGAAACGTCACCAGGAGTTACCATCGTTCATGAAGTAACTAGTGAAAACTCCCCGTTAGAATATGTTGGTTTTAAAGTAGTAGATTTAGCCCCAGGTGCTAAGTATACAGAAGACTTAAGCAAAGTGGAATGCTGCATCGTTGCCCTAACAGGAAAAATAAATGTGTCGGCTGACGGAGAAGTATATGAGAATATTGGCACAAGGGAAAGCGTTTTCGAAAAGAGACCAACCGATAGTGTCTATGTTTCAAATGATCGTTCTTTTGTGGTAGAGGGTGTTACACAAGCTCGTGTGGCTCTTTGCTACTCTCCTTCGAACAATCAACTCCCAACAAAGTTAATAAAGGCTGAAGAGAATGGAATTGAAAATAGAGGAAAATACAGCAATAAGCGTTTAGTGCATAATATCTTACCTGATTCAGACCCGTCTGCAAATAGCTTGCTAGTTGTAGAGGTATTCACAGAAAGCGGAAACTGGTCAAGCTATCCGCCGCATAAGCATGATCAAGATAATTTGCCGGATGAATCTTTTTTAGAAGAAAGCTACTATCATGAAATGAACCCGCGGCAAGGATTTGTCTTCCAACGCGTCTATACAGATGACCGTTCACTTGATGAAACCATGGCAGTAGAGAATGGTGATGTCGTATTAGTACCGGCTGGATACCATCCAGTTGGTGTGCCTGATGGTTATGAGTCCTATTATTTAAATGTAATGGCAGGACCAACACGTATCTGGAAATTCTACAACGAACCAGCCCATGAATGGATTCTAAACCGAAAATAAAGGAGTGGCTTTAATCATGAAAATTCAATTTCATTCTGATAGAGAGTTTGATCTTATTGCCATCGGCCGTGCTTGCATGGACTTGAACGCAGTGGAATACAACCGTCCAATGGAAGAAACGATGACATTTAAAAAGTATGTAGGTGGTTCACCGGCAAATATCGCCATCGGTTCATCAAAGCTTGGATTAAAAGCAGGATTCATTGGGAAACTTGCCGATGATCAGCATGGCCGGTTTATTGAGCAATATATGAGCGGTGTGGGTGTGGATACATCCAACATGGTGGTGGATCAAGAAGGTCATAAGACAGGCCTGGCTTTTACAGAGATTAAAAGTCCGGAAGAGTGCAGCATTCTCATGTACCGTGATGAAGTTGCTGATCTTTATTTACAGCCTTCAGAGGTAGATGAAAATTATATTAAAAGAGCAAAAGTTCTGCTTGTTTCCGGAACTGCTCTTGCCAAAAGCCCTTCTCGTGAAGCGGTGTTAAAAGCGATTCAGCTAGCAAAGAAAAATGATGTAAAAGTAGTATTCGAATTAGACTATCGCGGATATACATGGACATCTCTTGAAGAAACATCTGTTTATTATACATTAGTAGCACAGCAGTCAGATGTTGTTGTTGGTACACGCGATGAATTTGATGTCATGGAAAATGTGACTGAAGGCAGCAACGCAGCAACCATCGAACAGTTGTTTAAGCATTCTCCAGAATTAGTTGTGATCAAACATGGTGTAGAAGGTTCCTATGCCTATGCAAAGTCAGGAGAAACATTTAGAGGCCGCGCTTACTTAACAAAAGTTTTAAAAACGTTTGGTGCAGGCGACTCTTACGCATCTGCCTTCTTATACGCTTTAATCACAGGCAAGGATATTGAAACCGCTCTTAAATTCGGCAGTGCCTCTGCAGCCATTGTGGTAAGTAAACACAGTTCTTCAGAAGCGATGCCAACCGTATCTGAAATTGAACAGTTGATTGCGGAAAGATCTGAAAAAGCTGAACAAACAGTTTGAGGTGAGAATAGCCATGGGGAAAATTAGATTAACAACGGCGCAAGCATTAATTAAATTTTTAAATCAACAATATATCCATGTGGACGGAAAAGAATTTCCATTTGTTGAAGGAATCTTTAATGTATTTGGACATGGAAATGTTTTAGGAATAGGGCAGGCACTTGAGCAATACTCAGGCCATTTAAAAGTGATTCAAGGCAAAAATGAACAGGGGATGGCACACGCAGCCATCGCCTACAGTAAACAAATGCTTCGACAAAAAATTTATGCCGTAACAACTTCTGTTGGGCCAGGGTCAGCGAACTTGGCCGCAGCGGCTGGAACAGCTTTGGCTAATAACATCCCTGTATTGTTTATCCCGGGTGATACCTTTGCATCCAGACAGCCTGATCCCGTTTTACAACAAGTAGAACAGGAATACAGCTTAGCTGTAACGACAAATGATGCATTAAAACCAGTCTCTAGATATTGGGATCGGATTACACGGCCTGAACAGTTAATGCCAAGTTTGCTTCGTGCCTTTGAAGTGATGACCGACCAGGGAAAAGCTGGTCCGGCAACGATTTGTATTGCGCAAGATGTAGAAGGGGAAGCGTTTGACTATGATGAAAAATTCTTTGAAAAACGAGTCCATTATGTGGATCGTAAAGCACCAGTTGAGCGGGAACTTAAGGGAGCTGCTGAACGGATCCGTGCAAGCAAAAAACCGGTCATATTAGTTGGCGGTGGCGCAAAATACTCCCAAGCACGTGATATTTTGGTCTCGCTTTCGGAAAAACATAATATCCCATTAGTAGAAACACAAGCCGGTAAAGCCACAATAGAATCTGATTTCAAAAATAATCTAGGTGGAATGGGGATTACTGGTACACTGGCAGCCAATAAAGCAGCACGTCAAGCCGATTTATTTATTGGAATTGGTACACGATATACCGATTTTGCGACTTCTTCCAAAACGGCCTTTGACTTTGACCGAACCAAGTTTTTAAACATCAATGTCAGCCGTCTGCAAGCATATAAAATGGATGCCTTCCAAGTTGTCGCAGATGCAAAAATAACATTAGAGCAATTGGCTCCATTATTAGAAGGATATGAAAGTGATTTTGGCAGTGAAATTGCTGAATTGAAAGCGGAATGGAATGCTGAACGCGACCGTTTGAGTCATGTAACATTCCAACGTGAAAATTTCCTTCCGGAAGTAAAAAATCATTTTTCGCAAGAAGTACTAAATGAATATGCGGACGCACTTAACACAGAGCTTGCTCAGACGACCGCATTACTAGCTGTGAATGAGACGATTTCACCTGATAGCGTGATCATCACCGCAGCTGGGTCCCTTCCAGGTGACGTACAGCGGATTTGGAATACGTCTGAACCAAATACGTACAATGTCGAGTACGGATACTCTTGCATGGGGTATGAAGTCTCCGGTGCATTAGGGGTAAAATTGGCGGAGCCAACGAAAGAAGTGTATTCCCTTGTTGGTGATGGCAGCTTCCTATTGCTGCATTCTGAATTAATCACGTCTATTCAATACGGACAAAAAATCAATGTTGTCCTCTTTGATAATTCAGGATTTGGATGTATCAATAATTTACAAATGGATCATGGCGGAGGCAGTTATTTCTGTGAATTTAGAACCCATGATAATAAAATCTTAAATATTGATTATGCAAAAGTGGCGGAAGGATATGGTGCAAAAACATATCGCGTCAATACAGTAGAAGAATTAAAGGCTGCTTTAGAAGATGCCAAGAAGCAGGAAGTCTCTACACTAATCGATATTAAAGTCCTTCCAAAAACAATGACAGATGGCTATGATAGCTGGTGGAATGTCGGTGTGGCAGAAGTATCCGATAAAGAAAGCATCCAAAAGGCATTTGAGTTAAGGAAGCACAAATTAGAAACTGCAAAACAATACTAAAAAGCTTAAAACAACATGAGGTTGGATCAAATTCACTTGAATTTGATCCGCCTTAATAAATTTGAAAATTCAGACAAGAGGGGTGGGATGGAAATGATCTCAACATCGTGTTTAGTTCCGATGAAAGAAATGCTTGAGAAAGCGAAACAAGAAAAATATGCAGTAGGGCAATTTAATATCAACAGCTTTCAATGGGCAGAAGCGATGCTGGAAGCGGCTGAGGAGGAACGGTCTCCTATCATTGTGGCCTCTTCCGATAGATTAGTAGATTATTTGGGCGGATTTAAGACGATTGCTACGATGGTAAATAGAATTGTAGAGGAAAAGAAGATTACGGTACCGGTTGCCCTGCATCTTGATCATGGAAAAAATGTGGAAAGATGTAAGGAAGCCATTGATGCTGGATATACTTCCGTGATGATTGACGGCTCGCACTATTCCATTGAAGAAAACATTGCCATGACAAAGCAAGTGACGGACTATGCCCGACTTTACGGTGTGACAGTTGAAGCGGAGGTCGGAACCGTGGGCGGTAACGAAGATGGTCTTATCGGCGGCATTAATTACGCGGATCCACAAGAATGTTTACGGCTTGTCCAAGAAACAGAAGTTGATGCACTGGCAGCGGCCCTTGGTTCTGTACATGGACCCTACCTAGGAGAACCAAAATTAGGGTTCGTTGAAATGAAAGAGATTTCAGAATTAACCAATGTGCCACTTGTATTACATGGCGGTTCTGGCATTCCATTACACCAAATCCATCAAGCGATTGAATTGGGGCATGCCAAAATTAATGTAAATACAGAATGCTTGCAGGCATGGACGAAAGCTGTCCGCAATGTACTCGAGAACGATAAAGAAGTGTATGACGCCCGGGCAATCCTTACACCAGGTAAGGAAGCTGTGAAAGAAACAGTTAAAGAGAAGATTAGAGATTTTAGATCAAATAATAAAGCATAATTTCAACCGGGCGATCTTTGCCCGGTTTTTTCTTAAACTTTATTAAATTGGAGGTGGTATGTCTGAGTACATTACGATCAAATAGAAACAAATATCTATTTATTGTTGTTTCGTTTCTATTGTGGTTTCCGCAATTTCTCTATGTACCTATTTTTTCACCCTATCTGGAATCATTGGGCGGAAAGTATACATTTATTGGGATAGTATTAAGCAGCTACGGGGTTATGCAGCTTTTATGCAGACTCCCAATTGGCATCTTTTCTGATGTAAAAAAGGTTAGGAAACCATTTATTATTTTTGGTATGTTGGTCAGTTTGTTTAGTTGTGTGATTTTTTTACTAACCGATAGTTTAGGTTGGGCTCTTGCAGCCCGCGCACTTGCAGGAATTTCAGCAGCAACGTGGGTTGCCTTTACCGTCTTATACCCAAGTTACTTTGCTGATCATGAAATCCATCGGGCAATGGGGAGTATTTCATTTATTATCGTACTTGCCCAGTTTTTAGGGATGAGTTTCAGTGGTTCAATCGTAAGTGAATGGGGTTGGAAAGCTCCATTTTGGTTGGCTGTATCTTTCAGCGTTCTCGGTTTGATTCTATCCCTGTTTATCTATGAATCAAAAGAAGTAATAGAGAGAGAGCCGCTAAAGGTGAAGGAATTAGCAGTTGTTATAAAAGAACCATCATTGTTGAAGGTGGCTCTCTTATCGATTTTGGCACATAGTATTATTTTTTCAACGATGTTTGGCTTTACATCCAACTATGCCCTCCAGATTGGCTTTACGAAAAGTGAGCTAACTTGGATCGTGTTTGCGTTTATGATCCCACACGCCATTGCGACTCTTTTTATGGGGAGAGTATTGGTTCCGCTTTTGGGTGAATGGAATGCCCTAAGAACGGCCTTTTTCCTTGCCTCTGTTTTTACGTTACTGATTCCGTTTGTTCAGAGTAAAGGAATATTTTTGACCGTACAGATTTTTTGCGGATTTTCACTGGGCTTAATTTTCCCGTTGCTATTGGGATTGGCCATTGATAAAATTGCACCCGAAAAAAGGGCGACGGCGATGGGAGCCTACCAGGCGATTTATGCGATTGGAATCTTTTTAGGGCCATTTTTTGCGGGTATCTTCAATTCGATGATGGGAATTAAAGCGGGTTTTTATTTTGTCGGGTTATTGGGATTATTGGCTACGCTTCTCACCATCATTTGGGGGAAGAATCATGCTGAAATGGCAGTAGAAAAATCTATCGAAAAAAGTAAGGCTCGTGCCTAGTAAATATATTGGACAAAGATCTTCCCCTTTTTATTAAAAAAGGGGAATTTTTTTTTTTATGTGGAACTCTCATTCAAAATATTTCAAAGTTTTGAACACCCTTACAAAGAGCAAGATATTTAAGTAAGTGAGCAATATCACTTAATGTAATTGTGTATTCATTGTAATAAAATTAAACATGTAGAAAGCAATAAATAATAGTATTTTGAAGAGGAGAGATATATATGAAGGAGATCAGAATAGGACTTGTTGGTGCAGGATGGATGGGGAAGGCCCACACTAATTCATTTTTAAATGCTTTAATGTTGTTTGGACCGGACTCCGGAAAACCGGTTTTTGAAGTGGTAGCAGATGTAAGTATTGAGGCAGCTAAGGTAGCGTGTGAGAAACTTGGATATTCAAGATGGGTTGAAAGCTGGCAAGAGGTTGTTACGGATCCAAATGTAGATGTTGTTGATATTGCTACACCAAATGCCTTCCACTATGAGGTGGCAAAAGCAGCTTTGGAAAACGAAAAACACGTTTACTGTGAAAAACCATTAACTCTTACAGCAGAGCAATCGAAAGAATTATCCGAACTTGCTAAGCAAAAGGGAGTCGTTAATTACGTTGGTTACAACAATGTGATGAATCCTGCAAACGCTTATATTAAGGAACTTGTTTATTCTGGTAAACTAGGAAAAATCATGAGGTTCTCAGGAACTTACGACCAGGATGGACTATTGGATCCAACATTGCCGATTACATGGCGTCATATCAACAAACATTCTGGCAGTGGTGCCCTTGGTGATCTAGGCTCACACCTGCTTAGTGTTTCTCAGTTTATCCTTGGAGATATTAAAAGTGTAAATGCCTTATCGAAAATCGTGATTCCGAAAAGACCAAAACAAGCTGGATCATCGGAACTTGCTGATGTAGAAAATGATGACTTGATTAATATTCTTGCAGAATATGAAAACGGAGCAATTGGCACAATTGGGGCAAGTCGTGTGGCAACAGGGCGCAAAAACTATCTATCATTTGAAATTCAAGGAACAGAGGGTTCGGTCCACTATTCACTAGAAAGAATGAACGAAGTGAATGTCTACTTCACATCTGACAGTAGTGCTGATCGAGGTTTCAGAAATGTATTTCTCGGTCCTGAACATAAAGGATACAATGCCTTCTATCCTGCATCTGGGATTGCGATTGGATACAATGATATGAAAGTTTTAGAGGCGCATGAACTGCTTTCTGCCATTACAGAAGGCAAGCCATACGCGTGTGATTTTGAGTTTGGTTATAAAATCGACAGAACTGTAAGCGCTATTCTAGAATCTGCCTCAGAAAGAAAATGGGTCGAAGTAGAAAAGCAAGTGGCAGCAGTTATTTAAGAGGAGGAGAGAAACATGAACATCAAAATTGGAACAGCACCAGATTCTTGGGGAGTATGGTTTCCTGAAAATGAAAAACAAACACCATGGGAAAGATGTATGAATGAAATGGCTGAAGCCGGATATGCAGGAATTGAATTGGGACCATGGGGATACCTTCCGAATGAATATGAACGACTAAAAGAAGAACTTGAGAAAAGAAATCTTGAATTGACCGCAACTACCCTAGTGGGAGATCTAACATCCAATCGCAAAACGGAGGAACTGATTGCCTTGCTAGATGAGATGTCTGAGCTTCAACTGAAATTTGAGAGTGCAAAATATGTGGTCTTGATTGATGATTGTTATACTGATCTTTTTACCGGTGAATTGGTAAGACCGCGAGATTTAAACGGCGCAGACTGGGACAAGTTTATTACCAACATCATAAAAATCCGTGACCATGCGAAAGTAAATTACGGTTTGGAAGTGGTTTTTCATCCGCATGCCCAAAGCCATGTTGAAACGGAAGAGCAAATTGAAAGACTCTTGAATGACACGGATATTAATCTCTGTTTGGACACAGGCCATCATGCATACGCAGATGGGGATCCAGTTTCTTTTATGCGGAAGTATCACGCTCGTATTCCTTATCTTCACATAAAAAGCTGTGATCTAAGCGTTAGAGAAAAAATGCAAGTACAGGGCTGGTCCTTCGCAAAGGCAGTGAGTGAAGATATTATGTGTGAGCCTGAACTTGGTGTTGTCGATATGAAAGCATTCGTGCAAGTATTAGAGGATATTGACTTTTCCGGTTGGGCAATCGTTGAACAAGATATGTATCCTGCGCCTTTTGAGAAACCATTCCCAATCGCAAAAAGAACTAGAAAATACTTAACAACAATTGGTATGAGCTGATGCTTGAGAGCCTGGTTGACAGGCTCTCTTGCTTCTAAAATGATAAGATAATAGCTTTTCAGAATATGACAACACTACTATAATACTCTAAAATGGGTTATTTTTTAGTATTAATAGTAAGCGATTACAATTTTGTTTTAAGGTGATTGGAGAATCGGATAGACTTCTATATTGCTAAAATACATAAAGTAACTAGACTAACATGTAAACTAATGCAAAGGGGAAATTTAACATGGAAAGTATCAGAGTGACTGATAAGTCAGTTCAACTGGAACATACAAAGAAGGACCCAGAAAAGTTTTTGAAGTTAGTTACCATTGTATCAACATTTGGGGGACTATTATTTGGCTATGATACAGGAGTTATAAATGGTGCACTTCCATTTATGGCTAAACCCGATCAATTAAACTTAACGCCTTTCACTGAGGGGCTAGTCGCAAGTTCTTTAGTATTAGGCGCCGCTTTTGGTTCATTATTTGGCGGCCGTTTATCGGATCAAAAGGGGCGTCGCAAGGCCATCATGTATCTGGCCATTTTATTTTTGTTTTCTGCATTAGGCTGCGTCATAGCCCCCAATACAACTGTAATGGTTATTTTCCGTTTTATATTAGGACTAGCTGTCGGGGGCGCTTCTGTAGTCGTTCCATCTTATCTTGCCGAAATGTCACCTTCAGAGCGCCGTGGCAGGTTAGTAACTCAAAATGAATTAATGATTGTGACTGGACAATTTCTTGCGTACGTATTTAATGCAGTTATTGGGAATGTTTTTGGAGATACAGGTCATGTATGGCGTTACATGTTAGTGGTTGCTACCTTACCAGCTGTAGCGCTTTGGATTGGTGTCATTATTTTACCTGAAAGTCCCCGTTGGTTAGCTTCGAAAGGAAGAGTTGGGGACGCACTAAGAATACTTAAACAGATTCGTCATGAGGATGCCGCTGCACTCGAATTAGATGAAATTAAAGCACATATCTTAGAACAGAAAAAAGCAAAAAAAGTAACATTCAAAGATTTGGGGATCCCTTGGGTTCGACGGATTGTCATTCTTGGTATGGGGATTGGAGCTATCTCGCAATTAGTAGGTATAAACTCTATCATGTATTACGGAACACAGATTCTACAAAATTCTGGTTTTGGAACAAAAGCAGCATTGATCGGGAACGTAGCAAATGGCTTAATTTCTGTGATTGCCGTTATTGTTGGAATGTCCATCATGCACAAAGTGAATAGACGGACCATGTTTCTTACCGGTTTAATCGGTGCAACCCTTGCACTTATTGCGATTGGGATTGCAACCCTGGCGCTTGCTGGTTCGCCAATGTTGCCCTACGTAGTATTATCAATGACCGTACTATATTTAGCGTTCTTTCAAGGAGCTATTGGTCCGATGACATGGCTGACATTATCGGAAATTTTCCCGGCCCGTTTACGTGGTATGGGGATGGGAATTGCCGTTTTGTTTTTATGGATTTGCAATTTCTTAGTAGGTATGTTCTTTCCTGTTCTTTTAAATGGAATTGGACTTTCAGCAACATTTTTCATATTTGCTGTATTTGGTGCTTTGGGTGTCATTTTTATAGCAAAGTACCTGCCTGAAACAAGAGGGCTTTCATTAGAACAAATAGAAGATAATTTTAAAGCTTTATAGGAAAGAAAGATCGGCTCACGATAAAAAATCACTTCAATATTTGAAGTGATTTTTTATTGGGCGTCAAATCTCGATCCTAGAATTGTAATTCTCTAAACTGTTTTGGGGTTAGGTTCGTATGCTTTTTAAATGTTGTGATAAAGTGCGTATCACTATTAAATCCTGCTGTAATAGAAATCTTCTTAATTGAAAGATTCGTGTTCTGAAGTAATGTTTTCGCATGGTTTATGCGAAAGTTAAGGACATATTCATATGGCGAGTATCCAGTATATTTCTTAAATACACGAGAAAAATGAAAGGGAGTTAAATTGACGTATTGTGCTAGCTCTTTAAGATTGATTTCCGTATTAAAGTGGCTTTCAATATAGGCAATCGCTTGGAGAATAATTTTTTCTTGAATATCGGTTGATTCATTTGAAATCTCATTCAACTCATACATAATTTTATGAATATTCATCGAAACAAAATGCTCATTGATATTACCCTTTTCGGCCATATGGAGTATTTGATCCATGCATTCTGGAATGACAATATTATTATCGATTGAAAAAATACATCCACTTTTCTCATAAAGAAAATCAAAATAAGGTTGACTCGCAATGCCTGAAAAATGAAACCATTCAAAGAATACATGTTCATTTGCCAAGTATGTATGAGGTTCATGGCAATTGAGAAATACGAGAGTGTTTTTTCTAGCTTGATATTCCTGATCTCTATATCTAATGGTCATGGATCCCTTCCTAATCAACATGATGAGATAGTTGTGGTAATGATTTCTTTCCACGATATATCTATCATCACAATGGAAAAGGCCAGAATCATGCAAACAGTAAAGTGCCTTTTTGGCAAATTCACTAGGAATATGAAAAAAAATTTCAGATTTTTGCAACACACCTTTTTCAATAATTTTCATAGGGCTCTCCTTTAATTTATAGAAGCAATATATTTAAGTATTTAGTAATATCGCTTAATGTATTTGTATTTTTATTATAATAAGATGAAAAAGTATAAAGCAATAAATAATAGTAAATGTGATTAAAGGAGTCCAGAATAGGAACCAATCGTTAAGCCATTGGAAATGGCCATTCTAATATTAAAGGCCAGATAGAGATCCTTAAACTGAAGCAATTGATATTAGAAGGTGTACGATTCCAAGGAGTATATCCTTTAGATATAGGGTAACGTTTACCCTGACCCTGAGAAATAGTAAGAATATAATTTGTAGGAAAGTTAACTTAAAAAAGTCTTTATAATTAGGATTTTCTTCTTCCTCGATTTAATAAATAAAATGTTGACTTGAGGATAAATGGATAATATAATCGTAAAAAAGGGGTAACGTTTACCTAAAAATATAATCATTTTCTTTCAGGTATAATCTACAATATTTTTTGCTTTTGAGGTTTAATAGATTCCTAATATTTATGAAAAAAAGAAAACGTTTTACTTAACAATAATCCAAAAAAAAGGCAGGGATTTACGATGGAAAAGGTTAGGGTAGGGATTGTAGGATTAGGAAGATTAGGGAGACAACATGCAGAGAATTTAGCGTTTCGCATACCAAATTGCGAATTATCAGCTGTTTGCAGTGTGATTCCAGAAGAAGTTGAAAAAGTCCAAAAGGAATGGGATATACCATACGCATATACCAGCTATGATGAAATGCTAAAAAATAAAGAACTGGACGCAATCTTTATTGCTTCTCCGTCAGGGTTTCATTGCGAACAAATCGAGAAAGCATTACAAGCAGGTTTTCATGTATTCAGTGAAAAACCACTTGGTTTATATATGGAGGAAGCATTGCGCGTTCAAGAAGTAGTGAACAAGCATAAAGACCAAGTATTCATGCTTGGTTTTATGAGAAGATATGACAAGTCCTATGCATATGCGAAAAAGAAAATAGAGGAAGGCAAAATTGGTGAGCCATACTTAATTCGCTGTTATGGTTTTGATCCTGCAAAGGCAATACATGGATTTATGCAATTTGCAAAAAATAATTACAGTGGCGGTTTGTTTTTAGATATGGCTATTCATGATTTGGATCTTGCCAGATGGTTATTAAACGTTGAAGCTAAACAAGTTTGGGCAATTGGCGGCGCTTATGGATATCCTGAAATAGCGGAGTTGAACGATGCTGAAACAGGGACTGCCTTAGTGAAATTTGAACAAAATAAAATGGGCGTTTTTATTGCCGGACGTAACTGTGCACATGGATATCATATTGAAACAGAAATCATTGGTACAAAAGGTACATTACGAATTGGAACCATTCCTGAAAAAAATATGGTCACGGTATTTGATGAATCTGGTGCTGTAAAGGAATGCTCGGATGGATTTTTAGAGAGATTTGAACAAGCCTATTTAAGTGAGGTCGAAGAGTTTATTTCTTGTGTCAGAGAAAAGAGACAGCCGAATGTTACGGTTGAAGATGGAGTATTATCAACAGCTCTTGGTTATGCTTGTAAAGAGTCGTTTGAAACAGGAGAATTGATAACTGTTCAATCACCTTATAAAATCTTTTAATCTAATTAAATTCATAAATAAGTTCTTTTTTAGACAGTTTGCTTTAGGGCAGCACTGTCTATTTTTCTGATGTTCATGGCTTTAAAGTGTTATAATCACAACATAAAAAAGGTTACTGGGAAAGAAGGGTCTATTATGAAGGTAACCATTCATAGTGTCGCTCAGGAAGCAGGTGTTTCGACAACAACTGTTTCGAAGGTGATCAATCATACTGGCAGCATTAGTGAGCAGACCAGAAAAAAAGTATGGGAAGCAATGAAAAAACTTAATTATTCTCCCGATGTAGCTGCAGCCTCATTAAGGGGAAAGCGAACAAAGGCTTTCGGCCTACTAGTTCCGGATGTTTCGAATCCATTTTATGCCGAAGTTGCAAGAAGTATTGAAGACCGAAGTCATGATTTTGGATATAACGTGATGATGTGCAATACAGATAATGATTCTGAAAAAGAGAAGAGCTATTTATCGCTGTTAACCAGTCAAAGGATAGATGGTCTGGTTGTAGCATCTGCTTTCCGAAGTCCGGATTTACTTGAAGAGATGCTGGATAAAGGATTCCCGATGGTATTATTAGCTTCAGATATTCCAAAATTATCCGTAAATACTGTGACTGTGGATGACTATAAAGGGGGATATCTAGCAACTTCCCATTTAATTTCCTTGGGCCACAAAAGAATTGCAATCATCATCGAAAATGTTCGTAGTAATACCGCGCGGATGGATGCATTTAAGGAAGCGATGCTTGAAGCGGACTTATCGATACCGGATGGCTATATTGTAAAAACAGAAGCAACCATTCGAAAAGGTTACCAAAGCGGAAAAAAAATTCTCTCAATGAAAGAGAGGCCATCAGCAATTTTTGCGAGCAATGATTTATTAGCAGCAGGGGTTTTACAGGCTGCTAAGGAAGTTGGTTTAAACGTACCGCAAGATTTATCGGTTGTTGGTTTTGATAACACTGTGCTTTCTACCACAACATCGCCAATGTTAACAACCATAGCACAGCCGATTAAACTAATGGGAGCGAAAGCGGTTGAATTGTTAATCGGGGAAATGAAGGAGGAAAAGACGAATAAGGAACGTTTGTTACTTTCTCCGGAATTAATTATTCGACAATCAACAGCTAAATTTAACACAGCCGAAAAATAAAATATTTCCATGATAAACTTTAAGGCCGGGCATCAATGGCCATAAAACCATTCATTTAAAAAGGTCGAATGGAGAGATATTACAATTCGTAGAAGAACGAAAGGTCATGTGAAAAAACACCAGCCCATTCTCTCTGTTATTTTTCGAGAATAGGCTGGTGCTCATGTTGATATATCTTTTGGTTAACTTTTGGCGAAATACTTGAAAACGAAAACATTAGCCATGTAAGCGTGAAACATAACCTGTTGACTTGATGTTCTTTAAGTTTTATTATTTCGATAAAACTTTCAAAAAATTCTCAATACTTTAAAAATAAATATTGAATTCTCTCTTATGAGGGGTTATTATTAATAAGGAATAAGGAAAGCGCTTAACCTAATGAATCTGTAATATATTAATTTTTTAATAGATTTAAAATAAGGAGGAAAACTATGAGGAAAATTCGATGGGGAGTTTTAAGTGCAGCTAATATAGCATACGATGAGCTTGTCCCGGCTTTACGCCGTTCAAACCGTGCAGTGGTAACTGCTATTGCTTCAAAGAGTTCTGAAAAAGTTAAGCGCTTTAATTTTCCTATTGTTTATCAAAAGTATGAACAACTAATTGAGGATCCATCCATTGATGCTGTGTATATTCCACTTCCCAATTCATTGCATGCTGAATGGGCTGTAAAAACAATGAAAAATGGCAAGCACGTTCTTCTGGAGAAGCCGGCTGCATTAACAGAAGCCGAAATGGAGTCAATCCACCATGCTGCACAAGAAAATAACGTAGTTTTTTTGGAAGCGTTTATGTATCAATTTCATTGTCAGCATGAGCGTGCAAAAGAGTTAATCAACTCGGGAGTCATCGGTGAATACAGTCATATCAAAGCCCATTTCTCATGGATGCTTGAGGATCAGGGGGATATTCGATTAAATCAGGAATTGGGCGGAGGTGCTATGAGGGATGTAGGCTGCTACGGACTTCATGCAGTAACTCAAATGATCGGCTTTAAACCAGTTCAAATCTCTATGAGCGGAAATATTCATCCTGAATACGGTGTTGATACAACTTCCGTTTGTGTTTTAAAAGACGAACAAAATCGGATCGCTGAAGTGTCCGCTTCGATAGAACTCCCATTTATTAATCGCTATGAAGTAATAGGACCAAAAGGTTCCATAACAGTAGATTCCTCTTTTCGGCCTGACGTTTCTGATGATAAATGCGGAAAAATTACTGTCAGAGATGAAAATAATAATGTTATTCTTTTTGAAAGATTGAAAGATGATCAATATTTAAGACAGGTTGAACATTTCCAAGACTGTATACTTAGCAGGGAAAATCCAGTATATAATTCAGATCACTCCCTTCAAATGGCACACTATCTGGAAAAAGCCTACTGGTCATTGTCAAACGGATCTGTTATGACAAATATTAAACATTAGGATAGTAGTGTTTTAAAATTTTTACAACATTTATCCAAAATATGTTCAAAAAATATTCAAAATATTGTTGCATATTGAGAATATGATGATATAATTCTAGACAAAGGGAAAGCGCTTACCCAAGAAGTTCTCGTTATATTTAGGGGAAAACGAAGAAAGGGGATCAGATATGGTTGTACATACAAGGAGCCTCCTCGAAATAAAAGGAATTAAAAAAAGCTTCAATCAAAACCATGTACTAAAGGGGATCGACCTCGATGTAAAAGCTGGTGAAGTTCATGTGTTACTTGGGGAAAACGGAGCAGGCAAATCAACTTTAATCAAAATTTTAACAGGCGCTTATCAAAAGGATGCTGGAGAAATTTACTGGGAAGGGAACCTGGTTCACCTAAATAACCCGGTTGATTCAATGACATTAGGTATTGCGACCATCTATCAGGAACTGAATGTTATTCCAGAACTAAAAGTATATGAAAATATCTTTCTTGGAAGAGAATTAAAACACAGCGGCAAAATGTCCTTACTTAACCGCAAAGCAATGCGAAAAGAAGCAGAGCGCTGTTTAGAGTTGCTTGGGCAGGACCCAAAACTTGCAGATGAGCAGCTTGGGAAACTAGGCATTGGGCAGCAACAGCTGGTTGAGATTGCGAAAGCGATCGCACTGGATGCGAAATTAATTATTATGGATGAGCCGACTTCCAGCTTAAGCGCCCAGGAAGTAGAACAGTTATATAAGGTGGTCGAAGAACTTAGGAAAAAAGGAATTGGGATTATCTTCATTTCCCATCGTCTTGAAGAAATTAGGCACCTTGGTGACAGAATTACCATTCTACGTGATGGATTCAAAATTGAAACTTTACCAGTAAAAACAACTGAAACCGACCTCTGGATAGAATTAATGGTTGGACGTTCACTGGATGAAAAATTTCCTAAGCAATCCTTTAATTTGGGAAAAGAAGGATTCCGGGTTGAAAATTTAGTTGTAGCAGGCACAAATGTGCCGGTTGATTTTTCAGTCCGATATGGCGAAATTGTAGGGATCTCAGGACTTGTTGGCGCAGGACGTACCGAATTGGCTAGAGCGATTTTCGGTGTTGATCAACATAAAGGCGGGAAGGTCTTTATTGATGGTCAGGAAATCCGGATTAAATCTCCACGGGACGCTATCAACGCAGGAATTGCCTTTATAACAGAGGATCGCAAAAGTGAAGGCCTGTTGCTTGATATGACGCTTGACTTTAATATGGCCATAGCTAATATGGATAAGTTTAAAGGAAATACAGGATTGCTCGATTTAAAAGCAATGCGTAGAGAAGCAGTAAATTATGTGAAAGAGTTAAAAATTCGTCCAGGTAACATTGAACTTCACTCTCGGAACTTGAGTGGAGGAAATCAGCAAAAGGTTGTTATCGCCAAGTGGTTATGTACCCAGGCAAAGGTATTTATTTTTGACGAACCGACAAGAGGAATAGACGTAGGTGCAAAAGTTGAAGTCTATCGTTTAATGAATCAATTAGTTGAAAACGGTTCTATCGTCATAATGATTTCATCAGACCTTCCCGAAATTCTTGGGATGTGTGATCGAGTGTTAGTTATGAGTGAGGGAAAATTAACAGCAGATTTGCCGATTAGAGAAGCTTCACAAGAGAGAATAATGAAAGCGGCTACAGGAGGATGAAAAAATGAGTCAAGTTCAAGTCGTAACAAAATCTGAAACCGAATTACCAAAAGATAAAAACACATTTAAGAAAGTAATCAGTAAGCTGGGACCTCTATTAGCTCTTATCATCTTGGTTGTAATCCTTTCTTCCCTGTCAGATAAGTTTTTAACGGTTAATAACCTCATGAATATTGCCAGTCAATCTTCCATTAATGCTCTCCTTGGGATCGGAATGCTTTTGGCAATCTTGACTGCTGGGATTGACTTGTCAGTAGGTGCAATTCTTGCAGTATCGATTATGATTATGGGAATTGTAACCGTCAACATGCACATGAACCCGGTTATCGGAATCATTGTTTGTCTTGGTGTAGGCACTTTCTTCGGCTGGATAAATGGAATTTTATTAACAAAACTGCATTTACCACACCCATTCATTTCAACTCTTGGAACACAATTTATAGGCCGGGGAATTGCACTTATTGTAACTGCGGCTGCACCAATTGCCGGTTTCCCGCTTATGATTCAATTTGCTGGAAATCAATTCGTTGGTCCGATTCCAGTAAGCTTTCTTCTAGTAATTGTTGTTTATGTAATCTTTCATATTTTCCTTACAAGAACTAAGACAGGCCGCTATATTTATGCGATTGGTGGCAATCCGGAGGCTGCTCGTCTATCAGGGATCAAGGTTGATCGTGTGCTTATGATCGTTTATTCATTAAGTGGTTTGATGGCAGGTCTTGCAGGGTTAGTAATGGTAGGACGTGTTAACTCAGCATTCCCGCTTGCAGGACTTAACTATGAATCTGATGCGATTGCAGCTGTTATCATCGGTGGCGCCAGTTTCTTTGGCGGGGTTGGTACAGTTTCAGGTACATTAATCGGTGCATTAACAATTGCTGTTCTTCGGAATGGTTTAAACCTTCTGAACGTTTCTGCAGACTCGCAAATGGCTGTAATTGGAATCGTTATCATCGCGGCAGTTTATGTAGACGTAATCCGTCAACGCAGAGCAAAGAAAAAGTAATTCTTTTGTTTGTATCTTGTTCGCCAAATATCTATACAAAACGCGACTTCTTTATCACTATGTGGTAGTCATAAAACTTCATTAAAAACAGGAAAAGTGGGGGAATACAAATGAATACGAATAAAATTAAATTAGTTGGTGCTGCTGTAGCCTTATCCTGCATGACATTTATCGCCGGTTGTTCATCAAGTACTAGTAAAAGCACCAGCGCAACCGCAAGTAATAACAGTGATAAAAGCGTCACTGTTGTATTAAAAACATTATCAAGCCCTTATTGGCAATATGTCCAGGCTGGTGCTGAGGCAGCAGGTAAGAAGCTGGGGGTTAATGTAAATGTAGTAGGACCATCAGCTGAATCACAAGTTATGGAACAAGTTAACATGATTCAAGACCAAATCAGCCAGTCACCAAGTGCAATTGTTGTATCTCCATCGCAGCCAACCACGGTTGTACCAGTATTAACCAGTGCGGTAAAAGCGAAAATACCGGTGCTTTTAATTGATTCAGACGCTACATTTGATGGCAAAACTACCTTCATCGGTACGGATAATGCAACAGCAGGTGCTCAAGCAGGTAAATTGCTTGGTTCCATGCTTCACAAAGGTGATAAAGTTGTCCTTATTGCAGGAGCACTCGGTAACCCTGCGACTGACCAACGGATTAAAGGTGCTAAGGACGAACTTATTAAAGAAGGAATAAAAGTCGTTGCACAACAGCCTGCCGATAGCGACAAAGCAAAAGCATTGTCAGTTATGGAAAATATTATTGAGAAACACAGTGACGTAAAAGGTGTATTTGCAGCTAATGATGATATGGCACTTGGAGCATTGCGTGCGGTTCAGGCAAAACACTTGGATATTAAAGTAATCGGTACTGATGGTACTCAAGAAGCAGTTCAATCAATTCTTAGCGGAGGTCTTGCTGGTACTATTGCACAAAGTCCATATAATATGGGATACCAAGGTGTTGAAAATGCTTTAAAAGTAGCTGATGGCAAAAAGATCTCAAACCGCATCGACAGTGGAATTCAAGTTATTACGAAGGATAATGCTCAAAAACAACTTGATTTCTTAAAGAGTATTTCAAAATAATTAGTCCTGGTATTACCCCCAAAATTCCTTCATGGTAAAATGGTATCAAAATAGGACAGTTTAGAAGGAGTTTGAAAGTGGATGAAGCCGACGATTTACGATGTAGCTGAAAAGGCGGGGGTCTCCATTGCAACCGTATCAAAGGTAGTTAATAATTCAGGTCGGATCAGTGAAAAAACCAGGAAAAAAGTGACTGAAATAATGCGGGAACTTGACTATCAGCCAAGCAGTGTTGCAGCGGCATTAACAGGAAAGCAAACATATACGATTGGAGTTCTTGTTCCTGATATTTCAAATGCCTTCTTTGCAGAAGTTGGGCGGGCGTTGGAAAACAATGCACGCGAGATGGGCTATGCAATTATTATGTGTAGCACTGATTACCAAATTGAGCGGGAAAAGGAATATTTGGATCTTTTATTAAAAAAGCAAGTTGACGGGATTATTATCGCGACAGAGCAGGAAGATTGGAAGGTATATAAAAATCTACAAAGAAAAAATATCCCCCATTTAATGTTTTCAATTGATAACCTCCGTTTTTCATCACACATTGTTACTACTGATGATGTACGAGGTGGATATATGGCAGGCCGTTATTTATTGGATAAAGGACATACGGATATTGCGATCATAGCCGAATTAAATCGAGCCAGCGGACGCATGCGTTTAGAGGGATTCAAACAATCGTTAGCTGGTGAAGGGATTTCGTTAGAGGAAGAATGGACGGTCAACGCGATGTCTACTATTGACGAGGCAAAAGCCGCAGCAAGGAAAATATTTTCTTTAAAGGATAGGCCTACTGCTGTGTTTGCCTCAACAGATTTGATTGCTGCTATCCTTATTAATGAGTCGCGGAAAGTAAATATTCGTATACCGCAAGATTTATCAATTGTTGGTTTCGATAATACCATTTACGCTGAATTAGCAGATCCAGGTTTAACAACAATTGCTCAGCCGAAAGAAGAATTAGCCCACTATGCGATTGATCAGCTCTTAAAATTAATGAAAGACCCAACGATGCCACAGCAGCGGATCATGCTCTCACCTATGCTGGTAGAACGGAATTCTGTAAGAAGTTTAAAAAATATTGAAGGAAAACCCAGCTAGGTCGGGGTTTTTCCCTTTTAGAGTAAGCGCTTAATCACTTTAAGTTAAAATTAAGGAAATTCAAATAACTGATCGATGAAAATATATAGAAAATGTATAATCGTTGTTAAGGAAATCGCTTAACCGAATAATATTATTGGAGGAATCATTTCATGACTTCATTGACAATTGGGATTATTGGTGCAGGACGGATTGGAAAATTACATGTAGATAATTTAAGAAAGATACCACAAATTCGCATTAAAAGTGTTTCAGATGTTTTTATAGATCACCTTGAATCATGGGCAAAAGAAAAACAAATTGAGGTTTTAACAGCTGATTATCACGAGTTGCTAAATGATCCGGAAATTCAAGCCGTTTTCATTTGTTCACCAACCAATACACACGCTACTATCATTAAAGAAGCAGCTCTTGCCGGCAAAGATATCTTCTGTGAAAAACCGGTTAGCTTTTCAGTTGAGGAAACAGAAGAGGCATTGGCAGTTGTTGAAAAAGCCGGTGTAAAACTGCAAATTGGTTTTAACCGCCGCTATGATCCTAACTTCCGCAAAATTCAAACACTTGTGAAAGACGGCCAAATTGGCGAGCCTCATATTTTAAAAATTACCTCACGTGACCCGCAGCCACCAGGTGTTGATTATGTGAAGGCTTCCGGCGGATTGTTTATGGATATGATGATCCACGATTTCGATATGGCCCGTTATGTAATGGGTAGTGAAGTAGTAGAGGTATCAGCTGCAGGGGCAGTCCTTGTTGACCCGGCAATTGGCGAAGTAGGTGATATCGATACTGCAATCGTTACGCTAAAATTTGCCAATGGAGCTTTGGGAGTCATTGATAACAGCCGCCAGGCAGTGTATGGCTATGACCAGCGTCTTGAAGTTTTCGGTGCCAAAGGGGCAGCACAAGCCGATAACAATCGTGCCACTAATGTAGAAGTATCAACAGCAGAGAGTGTTACGAAAGAAAAGCCGCTTTACTTTTTCCTTGAGCGTTATAATCAAGCATATATCGATGAAGTGGTAGAATTTGCTTCCGCTATTCTCAAAAATACAGAAGTTAACTGTACGGGCTTTGATGGCTTACAAGCTCA
Organism: Bacillus sp. AFS073361; assembly: GCF_002567005.1. Classification (GTDB taxonomy): domain Bacteria; phylum Bacillota; class Bacilli; order Bacillales; family Cytobacillaceae; genus Neobacillus. The sequence continues at coordinate 345,586 of NZ_NUZU01000039.1, read as the reverse complement.
GAAAATTGCAAAGGCAGCAAAAGAATCGCTTGAAAAGGGTGCACCTGTTCAATTAAATCAAGCAGCTTTAGTAATTTAATAGAAATGAAGAAATAAACTACGAACCTCCTAATAGTAGAGAAAATCATCCGCTTGATCTGCCGTTTTTAGGAGGTTATGTATTACTAAATGGCAAAGAGAAGAATAGGCCATTATTACAAACTCAGAACAAGATGAAGGAGGATATGATCATGTTTAGCGCAAATCAAGTAAAATTGGCCATTGCCCCAATCGGCTGGACGAATGATGATATGCCTGAACTCGGAAGTGAAGTGACCTTCGAGCAATGCATAAGTGAAATGGCACTTTCCGGTTTTTCGGGAAGTGAAGTGGGAAACAAGTATCCGCGAGACACAGAGGTTTTAAAAAAGGCCCTTTCTTTAAGAGGATTAGAGATTGCAAGTGCTTGGTTTAGTTCCTTTTTAACTTCAAAACCATTCGATGAAACCGCAAAAGCCTTTATCGAACATCGTGATTTTCTTCATGATATGGGCGCAAAAGTAATTGTTGTCTCGGAACAAGGCAACAGCATCCAGGGCCAAATGGAAACACCGCTATTTGCAAGTAAACCTGTAAATACTGAAGAAGATTGGAAGCTCTTATCGGAAGGGCTGACTCGCCTTGGCGACCTGGCGGCTGAAAAGGGCATGAAAATTGTCTACCATCACCACATGGGTACAGGCGTGCAAACCACAACAGAAATAGACTGCTTAATGGAAGGAACCGACCCTGAAAAAGTATCCCTTCTTTACGATACAGGCCATCTGGTATTCTCCGGCGAGGATCATCTGGCAGTATTAAAAAAATACGTTGATCGGATCCATCACGTTCACTTAAAGGATGTCCGTATGGATGTTATGGAAAGAGTACATAGTGAAAAAATGAGCTTTTTGCAGGCAGTAAAAGCAGGGGTTTTCACCGTACCAGGAGACGGCGTCATTGATTTCAAACCAGTATTTGAGATCCTAAGCGAAGCAAACTATAATGGATGGTTTGTAGTTGAGGCCGAACAGGATCCGGCAATTGCCAATCCATTCGAATATGCAGTGAAAGCAAGAGAGTACATCCGGGAAACAGCCGGGCTGTAAAGAATCAGAAATTACCACTCTAGTAAAAATAATAATTCTTAAAAGTAAATGATAGCGATGAGTAATGAGTAAGGAAGAACTCCTAAAGGGTTCTTCCTTGAGGTGCGTTATGGGGAATCTGCAGCTTTGTTTGTCCAACAATCTAAAAGTAAGGCTGGCGTCTAGAATCTATTTAACCATTAAAAAAATGTACAAGACAAGAAGGAATAACTAAGAAATCAATAGACTAAGAACTTTTAACACTGACAGTCCTATATTTAGCCTTCTTCCAAGGGGCGATTGGCCCTTTAGGCTGGCTGATTATTGCTGAAATTTCCCCTGCTCGCTTACGTGGTGTAGGTATGGGAATTGCTACATTATTCTTATGGCTTTGCAATTTTATAGTAGGTCTATTCTTCCCTACTCTTTTGAAGGTTGTCGGACTTTCAGGAACATTTTTCTTATTTGCTGTGTTTGGGTTCATTGGGGTGGCATTCGTAGCGAAAAACTTACCAGAGACAAGAGGGCTTTCGCTTGAACAGATAGAAGAGAACTTTAAAATGAAGGCGTAGAATAGTAGTGTTGAATCATGTGAGCTTCTACATTTCAAAATTAAACATATAAATGTCCATTTGATATTGTCCCTTTTGTGCAGATAGTAAAATTGTCTCACAGAAAGGGGCTTTTTTAAATTTTTTGATAAATTTTGAAACAACTATTGACTGAAAGCGTTTTTGATATTAATATTTACCCATAGATTATTCAACAGTTAACCAAAATGTAAACTATTGAATAACTTTCTTTAAAATTTCTAGAGAGAGGGGCTGGATAAGGAGAACTCTTTATTGATTTTATAGACTGAATATTATAAAATATTATTCAAAGCGCATACGTATGCGTAGTCTAATAAAAAATAGATAATAAAGAGGCGAGAATGCTATTATGGCAATCACCACGAAAGATATTGCAAAAATGGCGAATGTGAGTCAATCTACTGTCTCCAGATGTTTAAATGACAGTCCAATGATTTCAGAGAAAACCAAGAAAAAGGTTTTGAAAATCGCACAAGAGCATGGCTTTCAATTTAATGCTAATGCAAGAAGCTTAAGCGCGAATAAAACCAGTACTATAGGTGTCATTTTACCTAAGAGTTTATTTGGACAGGGTATAGAAGTATACTTTAGCTCATGGCAGAATGAAATTATTGAAACTCTTGAACAGATGCAAATGGATGTTATTAGCTCATTTTTTGAGAATCGGTTTACAGAACAAAATAATATCGAAAGATTCATTGCTGCAAAGAAAGTAGATGGACTGATTATAATGGAGCCGTCTTTAGATGATAAATCCATAAAAGCACTAGAAAAAACTGAAGTCCCTTTCATATTCTGCAAGTATTTACCACCATTTTATAAAACAAAGGATGTAGATTTTGTTTGTGTTGACCAGCATAAAGGCGGGTATATTGCGGGTGATCACTTAATTAATCTAGGTCATAGGAACATCATGTGTTTGTCTGCTAATATCAACGGCGGCGAGTTTGAACAGCGGACTGAAGGCTTTAAAGCAGCTTTTAAGGATCATCATCTTCAATATGATGGTGATAAATTATTTTATGGGGACACGACCTTCCATTCGGGTTACCGCTTGATAAAGGAAAATATGGATATTTTAAAAGATGTGACAGCCATTTTTGCTCAGAATGATCTGATGGCATTAGGGGCAATCTCGGCATTGAAGGAACTGGATATAAATGTTCCTAATGAAATAGCCGTGATAGGATTTGATGATATTGAGTTATGTACTTTCTATAAACCATATCTATCAACCATCCATCAACCTATAAAAGAAATTGCAACACTAACATGTAAACGGTTAATAGAGAAATTAAATTCGACATCAACCATGAAACAAAAACTTGAAATTAGTCCTACATTAGTTATAAGAGAATCTTGCGGAGGAAAAGTCTAACTTACTCCTTTTCTCTCATTAATGCAAGCGTATGCATGAATCTAAGATTCTTTTAGAAGATAAAAAATAGCAACTAATTATTATTTTACCAACAAATGCAAGCGTATGCGTTAAACGTTTATATTTATAAGGATATATTTGGAGGTTAGTAAAAAAGAATGATTAAATTAACCATTTTTATTTAAATATAAATGCAAGCGTATGCGTAAATGAGCCTAAGTAGCCTCTAAGATTTATACATAAATGGCTCGAAAGTTCATATTAAACATTAAAATGTGGGGGGAGAAATACTTATGGCAAATCAGGTAACTGAAAAGGGGCGTACTCCAAAGGCATTTTTACGGATCATTACTTTAATATCAACATTCGGGGGACTGCTGTTTGGATATGATACTGGAGTAATCAACGGTGCCCTTCCTTATATGTCTAAATCCGACCAACTCAATCTTAATCCGTTAACAGAAGGACTTGTTACGAGTTCACTTCTTTTCGGAGCTGCACTTGGGGCAGTGTTTGGCGGTAGGCTGTCAGATCGTAACGGTCGCCGAAAGAATATTCTTAGTCTGGCATTACTATTCTTTATTGCAGCACTTGGATGTACCCTTGCACCAAATGCAGGTATGATGCTTGTTTTTCGCTTTTTACTTGGGCTGGCAGTTGGAGGGGCCTCAGTTACAGTTCCAACCTTTTTAGCAGAAATGGCACCAGTCGAACAGCGGGGCAGGTTGGTTACTCAGAATGAGTTAATGATCGTTACTGGACAATTTCTAGCATTCGCTGCTAATGCCGCCATTGCATCAACATTGGGTGAAAATGATCATGTTTGGCGTTACATGCTAGTTATAGCAACACTTCCAGCCGTTGTCCTTTGGTTTGGAATGCTAATCGTACCTGAAAGCCCTCGTTGGTTGGCATCGCAAGGAAAAGTGGGGGAAGCTTTACGTGTTCTCCAACAAGTGCGTGAAGAAAGCAGGGCCAAAGTAGAATTGCAAGAAATTAAAGATGCCATTGCATCAGAATCTGAAATACAGAAAGCAACAATGAAAGATTTGGGTTTACCTTGGGTGCGACGAATAGTGGTTCTAGGAATTGGAATTGCGATGTCGTCACAACTTACAGGGGTTAACTCGATTATGTATTATGGTTCTGAAATTTTGAAAGAAGCGGGATTTGCTACAAAGGCAGCTCTTATCGGTAATGTTGCGAATGGGGTGATCTCGGTATTGGCAACTTTCGTCGGAATTTGGCTGCTTGGAAAAGTTGGACGACGATCCATGATGCTGAGTGGTTTAGCTGGAACAACAACGGTACTTTTACTTATTGGAGTGTTTTCTTCCCTTCTGAAAGGGAATACATCCCTTCCGTATGTAATACTCTCCCTGACAGTCACGTTTCTAGCAATCATGCAGGGAGCCATTGGACCGGTATTATGGGTCTCGCTCTCAGAGATCTTCCCGTTAAGACTGAGAGGTCTTGGCATGGGGATCAGCGTTTTCTTTCTCTGGATAACAAATTTTGTCATTGGCCTCTTGTTCCCAATATTAATCGAAAAAGTTGGCCTATCTGGAACATTCTTTGCTTTCGCGGCAGTAGGATTGGTTTCTATCACCTTTATTTGGAAAATGATGCCTGAAACAAAGGGTCGCTCTCTTGAGGAGATTGAGAGTTACTTCCGCACCTATGATGGGGTTCATGTTGATCAGAAAGCTGCAGTATCAAAATAACAACTTCTGTTGTCTTAGAAGAAAAAAGGCGAATTACATATAAATATGTATGCGTCTACAAATTTTTGTGTTTTATAGATTGCTGACTTTCCTATAAAAATACTAGTGAGATTTTTTATAGGAAAGTGCTTAATCCGGGAAAATTATTAATAGGGAGTGTTTATTGTGGAATTAAAGATTGGTGTTATCGGTACGGGTGCAATTGGGATGGATCATATTCGAAGACTTACATATAAAACAAAGGGGGCAAAGGTGGTTGCAGTCTCTGATATAAATGTGGAAAGAGCACAACAAATTGCACAAGAAGTTGGTGCTAAATTTGTAGAAACTGGAGAAGAGCTCATTCAATTGCCTGAGGTGGATGCGGTTGTCGTTACCTCTTGGGATCCAACACATGAGGGTTATGTCTTAGAAGCTATAAAAAATAAAAAATATGTATTCTGCGAAAAACCTTTAGCTGTTGAAGCGGAGGGCTGTAAAAGAATCATGGATGAAGAAATAAAACAAGGTAAAAAATTAGTTCAAGTAGGATATATGAGAAGATATGATCAAGGATACGAAGAAATAAAAGAAATACTTGATAGCAGAAAGCTTGGAGAAGTACTAATGCTTCACTGTGCTCACCGAAATCCTGGTGTAGATGAAAGTTATACTACCCCTATGGCTGTTGAAAATTCAGTGGTACATGAAATTGATGTATTAAGATGGTTACTGAAAGAAGACTATGTATCGGCACAAGTTATTTTACCAAAAAGAACATCCAGTGCACATAAAGAGTTACATGATCCGCAGATTGTCATTTTAGAAACAGAGTCGGGCATTCATATTGATATTGAAATCTTTGTGAATTGCCATTACGGATATGATATAAAATGCGAAGTAATGTGTGAAGAAGGAATGGTATTTTTAACGGATCCAGCTTTTTCAAGTGTTCGTACGGAAGGTAAAGATTTTACAAAAGTATCATCTGATTGGAAGGATCGCTTTGTAAAGGCATATGATCGAGAAATTCAGCTTTGGGTTGATTTCGTGAAAGCAGATGAATTAAATGGACCCAATGCATGGGATGGATATGTGGCGGCGATTACTTCTACGGCTTGTTCAAAGGCAAGAGATACTGGGGAACGTGTACAAATTCAACTTGAAGAATGTCCAGCTTTATATAAAGATAGCTTAGTTTTGGCATAAAAATAAACTAGATTGAGAGGTTTTTAACATGAGATTGTCATATGTAACAGATAGCTTAGGCCATTTACCTTTTGAAAAAATGTTGGATGTTGTTGCTGAAATGGGTATTGATACCATTGAAATGACCACAGGAGGCTGGTCGCCGGCTCCACATTTGCGTTTAAATGAATTGCTGGAAAGTGAAGCAAAAAGAAGTGAATTTCTAGGTGAATTAGAAAAGCGGAATATTAAACTTTGCGCTTTGAATTGTTCCGGGAATCCTTTAGATCCAGGCGAACTTGGAAAAGAGCACAGAGAGGTAACAGAAAAAACAATGGAACTAGCCGGATTACTTGGTGTGAAGAAGGTCATTATGATGAGCGGTTTGCCGGCAGGAAGTCCGGAAGATAAAATTCCTAACTGGATTACCTATACAGTCAGCTGGCCTCCAGTATTAAAAGAGATTTTGGATTATCAATGGAATGAAGTAGCCATTCCTTATTGGAAAGAGTTAGTGAAAAAGGCGGAATCATGCGGTGTCGAAAAAATTGCCCTTGAAAATTTCAGTTCGCAATTAGTCTATAATCCAGAAACATTATTTAGATTGCGTAATGCAGTCGGTCCAATGGTTGGTTTGAATTTAGACCCAAGCCATTTAATCTGGATGGGGGCAGATCCAATTATTGCGGCAAGAGAATTAGGAGCTGCCATTCACCATGTTCACGGTAAAGATGTAAGACTTGAAAGACATTTATCTGCTATTAATGGCGTATTGGAAACAAAAGAGGTTACGGATATAGCAAATAGAGCCTGGAATTATGTAGCTGTTGGCTGCGGTCAAGATTTGCAATGGTGGAAGGAATTCTTCTCGGTTGTTCGCATGATGGGGTATAACGATGAAGTTTCACTTGAAATGGAAGATCTGACAATGTCTGTTGAGGCGGGAATCAGAACATCAGTTGATGCTTTAAAACAGACGCTTAGTTTTTGAGATTAACCTTTATTTCTTCCATTTAGTTGGAGTTTTAAAATTTCAGCAGCACTTGAAAAAGTAGAGATGGTCCTATCATCTCTACTTTTTTAATAAATTTTTATCTGTTCAATGAGATTATTTTTTCCCGCTTAAGGAAGACATAGTCCCTATTTTTTATAGGAATTAAAAAAGGCATAAAGGACTTTTTCTACAAAAAATCCTTTATGCCTTACGATCAATTATGAACAGCTTGATTATGATAGTACTTTTCCAATACTTCCAAGGTCGTTTCTTTTGCTTTTTTAATGACTTCTTCCGGATCCATTTGATAATATTCTGGTCGGAATAACTCAACGGATGCGACAAAATCATAATTCAATTCTTTTAATCGTTTTAAATGTGCTTCTAAATCAATCACACCGTGCCCAGGCCATACTCTGTCACTATCACGCATTTGGCCAATCGGATAACCCTCCACATCATTGATATGGAAGATAAACAATTTATCTGCTGTTTCATCTGTTACATCTTCTAATCTTGACCCCATTCCAGTGAATTGGAACGTATCATACACGAGACCTACATTATCTCGATCAACTGTTTTTGCAATGCTGTATGCTTGTGCAAATGTATTAACTGTATTTTGCGGAATGCCGATAAACTCAATCGCAATCTTTACTCCGTATGGTTCGGCTAAATCAGATAGATGGGTTAAAACTCGAATACAACTTGCATTTACTTCTTCCGTCAATGTCTTTCCTTTTTCCGTCACATCGATATTAGATGGTACCACGCAAATATATGGACAATCTATTTTTTTGCAAATCTCCAAGTATTCCTTGAATTCCTCGATAATCTTCTCTTCGTCTTCTTTCGTACGGTTATTAAAAAAGCATAATGCGTTCAAAGAAAGTGGTTTAATATGATGGGTATCAAAATAGGCTTTTAAATCATCTAATGTGTATTCTTTAAGATAATCTTTTAACTGATCAATGGAGCGAATTTCAATAAAATCGTAACCGTGTTTTTCACAATACTCTAAATTCTGTTGAAGAGAAGCACTTTCGAATGTTGTTCCTTCATTAAATGATAATTTCATAGGTAAACCTCCATTTAATAACTTATGTATGCGATTTCAGTTTAATAGAAATATTCCTTCATTACTTTATATAATCTTGCTCTAAAATTGTATTTTGGTGCTATTTTATAATTTAGTTGATAACTCTTGGTAATGAATTAGGACTTTGCACGATACTCAAAGAATATAAAATAGTTGAAAAGTTCCTAAAAATGGACCATTACTTTTGGGTCAGGATAAAATATACTATATTTAGTAATGTTAGTGTTTACAATTAGGTGAGAGGTGAAAAAGTGAATTTCTATATTCCAAAAGTAGAACCGGGCATCAGGTCAAAAAAGGGATTATATTTTTATGAACCTTCCGCTTTAACGAAAGAATTATATCATTATGTCCTATGGGGAGGGGAATATATAGTAGATGTTCCCTACAGCATTCAGCGTGATTACATGAATGCCTTTCTCTTTTTTTATATAAAAAAAGGATCGATGCAATTCCACTATCTTGACCAAGCATTTGTAGCCTCGAAAGATGATATTGTTCTTCTAGATTGTAAAGAAAAAAATAATTACTATGCACTGGAAGAAACAACCTTCCAATTTATTCACTTTACAGGTAGTCAAACGCAAGCTATGTATAACGAGTTATACAAAAGAAAGGGTTGTATTTATAGACTGCCTGCTGAAAAAAATAATATTCCCACTATTTTATCCCTAATAGAGTCGAAACAGGAAATTGATTTTAAAATATCATTAGAAATTTATGAACTGCTGGGTAATTTAGTAGAAAGTACCCGGAATACGTTTGAAAACAGAGATGCAAATGTGGCAAAAGCAGTACCAAACGAAATGCAAGCCGTCCTGACTTATATAAGTGAGAATTACTCATCTAAAATTAGCGTCGAGCAGCTGAGTGAAATATCAAATTTGAGTACCTATCATTTTTGTCGTACGTTTAAAAAGTATATAGGAACCAGCCCCCACCAATATGTACTAAACTACAGATTGATCCAGGCTAAGAATCAATTGGTGGAAACCAATCTTTCAGTTGAGCAAATAAGCATGGAATGTGGGTTTAATAGTATTGGTCATTTTATTAAGGTGTTCTCCCAATCAACTGGAGGTATTACTCCTGGAAAGTTTAGAAAACTTTGTTTTTAATTAAATATTTTAAAAAGATACCCTTTTCTTTGGGTATCTTTTTATTAAATGTTGATACTATTTAAGTAATTTAGCAAGAAATGATAATTTGATAGCAATTTTATATAATACATCGATTCTTCATAATTTATAAAATAAGGTCAACCGGTTAAACAGTCCTACTTTAAAAAAGGAAGAGGGTTAAACGATGGAAAATAAAAAAATCACATGGGGGATCGCTCCAATTGGATGGCGAAATGATGATATTCCGGAAATTGGCGCAGAGAATACCTTGTCCCACTTACTTAGTGATATTGTAGTGGCAGGATTTGAAGGAACAGAAGTTGGCGGCTTTTTTCCAAAACCGAAAGTATTGAACAAAGAACTTCAACTCCGCAACTTAAAAATTGCCGGACAGTGGTTTAGTAGTTTTATTATTCGCGACGGCGTGGAAGCAGCATCGCAAGCTTTCCATAAACATTGCGAATATTTGAAAGCGGTTAACGCAGCTGTTGCTGTTGTATCAGAACAAACCTATAGTATTCAAGGTACAGAGAAAAATGTGTTTAAAGAAAAACCATGCTTCACAGATAAAGAATGGGATCAGTTATGCAAGGGACTCAATGAATTAGGAAAAATTGCTGAAGGCTATGGTTTGAAGCTAGTTTTTCACCATCATATGGGGACGGGCGTACAAACATTAGCCGAAATTGATCGTCTGATGGAAAACACGGATCCGAATCACGTTCATTTGCTGTATGATACCGGCCATATCTTTGTATCCGATGCTGATTATATGACTTTATTAACTAGCCATATCAATCGTATTCAACACGTTCATTTTAAAGATGTGCGTCCAGCCGTAAAAGAACAATGTGAAAAAGAAGGAAAGTCTTTCTTACAATCCTTTCTGGCAGGAATGTTTACCGTTCCTGGTGATGGCTGCATCGATTTTACAGAAGTATACAATCAGCTTTTGGAAACAAATTATTCAGGCTGGATTGTCATTGAAGCAGAACAAGACCCCTCAGTTGCACATCCGTTGGAGTATGCGTTGAAAGCCCGTCATTACATTAATGAAGAGTTACTTCCATTAGAAAATAGTTCATTAATCAAAGGTTAAAAAAACGAACCCTGGGGAGGGAAATTATGAGTAATCAGGCGATTGAAAGACCACGTGATTACAAAAAGGCTTTAAAGAAGATTACAGTTATATCCACTTTCGGAGGACTACTCTTCGGATATGACACAGGTGTTATCAACGGTGCATTACCATTTATGGCAAAATCGGACCAGTTAAATCTAACCCCTGCTACTGAAGGTCTTGTTACAAGTTCACTTCTTTTCGGCGCAGCACTTGGATCAGTATTTGGCGGGCGCTTATCAGACCGTTTTGGACGCCGCAAAATGATTCTTAATCTTGCATTACTATTTTTTATAGCAGCAATAGGATGTACCCTTTCACCGTCTGCTGGTGTGATGATTGTCTTCCGATTCTTACTGGGTTTAGCGGTAGGGGCTGCATCCGTCATGGTACCATCCTTTTTAGCTGAAATGTCTCCGGCCGAGATGCGGGGAAGAATGGTTACCCAGAACGAATTAATGATCGTTTCCGGTCAATTGTTAGCGTTTGTATTTAATGCCATTCTTGGAAATACAGTTGGTGAAGGGGTTTCACATGTTTGGCGTTATATGTTAGTGATTGCGTCACTTCCGGCTGTGGTCTTATGGTTTGGAATGTTAGCGGTTCCAGAGAGCCCGCGCTGGCTGGCATCAAAAGGAAAACTGGGCGATGCGCTTAGAGTCCTTAAAGACATACGTGATGCAAACCGTGCCCAATCGGAACTTGATGAAATTAAAAATAATATTGCTCAAGAGACAGGGACTCAGCATGCAACATTTAAGGATTTAAATGTACCGTGGGTCCGCCGGATTATCGGGATTGGAATTGGTATTGCGATTGTTCAACAAATAACTGGTGTTAATTCCATCATGTATTATGGTACTCAAATTCTTCAAAAATCAGGTTTTTCAACAAATGCAGCACTGATCGGAAATATTGCTAATGGTGTCATCTCAGTAGTAGCAACTATTGTCGGGATCTGGCTATTAGGAAAAATTGGTCGACGTCCGATGCTTATTGCTGGATTGACGGGAACAACAGCAGCTCTTGCTTTAATTGGAGTATTCTCGTTAGTACTTAAGGGATCTCCAGCACTTCCGTTTGTTGTTCTCGCCTTGACTGTTACCTTCCTTGCATTCCAACAGGGAGCTATTTCTCCGGTCACCTGGCTCATGTTATCGGAAATCTTCCCGCAAAAATTACGCGGACTTGGAATGGGTGTTACGGTTTTCTGCTTATGGATCACAAACTTCCTTGTTGGGCTATTTTTCCCAATATTACTAAGTGCAGTGGGCTTATCGATCACCTTCTTCCTTTTCGCTGTGTGTGGAATTGCCGCCATACTATTTGTGAATAAAATTTTGCCAGAGACAAGAGGAAAGTCACTTGAGCAGTTAGAAAGTTATTTCCGTAACTATGGACAAGAAAGTCATCAACAAGCTTCCAATCAATAATCGTATCAAACAGTGATTGAATGATGACTTAAGTGGAATATGTAAGCGTTGTCTAGTTGTAATACATTAATTACGTAAACATAAAGGAGAGTATCAACATGACTTTAAGATTTGGTGTAGTAGGAACAGGTGCAATTGGAAGAGAACATATTGATAGAATTACTAATAAATTATCAGGTGGAAAAATTGTTGCTGTAACAGATGTCAATCAAGAATCTGCTAAACAAACAGTTGAGGCCTATCAATTAGATGCAGTCGTCTATCCTGATGACAAAGCGCTAATTGCGGATGAGAATGTGGATGCCATCCTGGTTACAAGCTGGGGTCCTGCACACGAAGCAACAGTAGTAGCAGCTGTTGAGGCTGGTAAATATGTATTTTGTGAAAAACCATTAGCTACTACTGCTGCAGGCTGTATGAGAATTGTAGAAGCAGAAATGAAGCAGGGTAAGAAGTTGGTTCAAGTTGGTTTCATGCGCCGTTATGATAGCGGATATGTTCAATTAAAACAAGTGATTGACAACAATGAAATTGGTGAACCATTAATGATTCGTGCTGTACACCGTAACCCGGCAGTTGATGAAAACTATGTGACTGAAATGGCCGTTCAAGATACATTAATCCATGAAATTGATGTTCTTCACTGGTTGGTTAATGACGACTATAAATCCGTTCAAGTGGTTTTTCCAAAGAAAACCAAATATTCACATGAAAAATTACAAGATCCGCAATTATTTACAATTGAAACAATTGGGGGCATTGTAATGAATGTGGAAGTTTTTGTGAATTGCAGATATGGCTACGACATTCAATGTGAAGTTATTGGTGAAGATGGAATCGCGAAATTGCCGGAAGTTCCAAGTGTTGTTATGCGCAAAGATGCAAAATTAAGCACAGCGATCTTAACTGATTGGAAATACCGTTTTATGGACGCATACGATGTTGAAATCCAGGACTTTATTGATTCAATTACTAAAAAAGGTCAGCCGCAAGGACCAACCTCATGGGATGGCTACATAGCAGCAGTAACATCTGATGCATGTGTCAAAGCCCAGCAAACAGGTGAGAAAGAATCTATCGAACTTCAAGAAAGACCGGCATTCTATAGTGAAAAAGAACTGCAAACGGTATAAATTTTTTTAAATCACAATATCTCTTTCGGAAAAAAAGAGTAGAACACTATTTTACTAAAGAAAAAGCCCGATTTTCCTACTACTAAGGAGAGTCGGGTTTTTCTTCCTTTATTTTAGATATTTGCTGGATAATCATTTGAAATCACTTCAAACTGGGGATTTATATGACCTATTTAAGAGATTCATAATATAATTCAGGAAACATACGATTTATTTTACGGCATTCTTTGGAAAAATATAGGGATCGTTGTAAGTAGAGATACATATGACAGAACCGTCCCCTTGGTCTCCACTTGGGAAAAAATATCATTAAAAACCATATGGAAAGACTTCTCGCTTTTCAATACCTTTTAAATAATTTAAAATTGTCATATAATAATAGTAGATATATTAATATTAAATAATGTTATAGATTATGAGTTTGGAATACTTTTGAGACAGAAAAGGTGTGTGATTAGATCGCGCATTACCTTGGTGTAACACCTGCATCTTTTTTGCCAAATTTCAGGGGATAAGGTGGGTTAAAATGAACAACGGGGAAACAAAAACAGACGTCATTTTAATTGGTGCCGGAATCATGAGTGCGACTATTGGGACACTCTTGAAAGAATTAGTACCAGAATGGGAAATTACTGTGTATGAGAAACTCGAGAACGCGGGTGAGGAAAGCTCTAACGAATGGAATAATGCAGGAACAGGGCATGCAGCACTTTGTGAACTTAATTACACAGTTGAAAAACCAGATGGATCTTTAGATATTAGTAAAGCGATAAGAATTAATGAACAGTTTCAGGTTTCCATGCAATTTTGGTCTTATCTAGTAAAAAACAATCTGATTGATAATCCACAGGACTTTATTAGACGTTTGCCACATATGAGTTTAGTACAAGGGGAAGAAAATCTAGCTTTTTTGAAGAAACGTTTTGAAGCGCTGTCAAAAAATCCTTTATTTCAAGGAATGGAGTTCTCTGAAGATCATGAAAAACTGATTGAATGGATTCCGCTGATCATGGAAGGCCGGAAATTGAATGAACCGATTGCTGCAACAAAAATTGACTCTGGAACAGATGTCAACTTTGGTGCATTAACACGCATGTTGTTTGACCACTTAGAGACTAAAAATGTCCAGATAAACTATAATCATAATGTTAACGGTATCAAGCGTACTAACGACGGCCAATGGGAATTGAAAGTGCAGAATCAATTTAGTGGTACAGTCAAACGCCATACCGCAAAATTCGTCTTTATCGGCGGGGGCGGAGGAAGTCTGCATTTGCTGCAAAAATCGGGCATTCCAGAAGGAAAACATGTCGGAGGATTCCCAGTAAGCGGACTATTCATGGTATGTAACAATCCAGAAGTTGTAGAACAGCATCATGCAAAAGTATACGGCAAAGCTAAGGTTGGTGCTCCGCCAATGTCTGTTCCGCATCTTGACACGAGATTTATCGATAATAAAAAATCGCTGCTATTTGGACCATTTGCCGGTTTCACACCAAAGTTCTTAAAAACCGGTTCAAATATGGATTTAATTACTTCTGTCAAACCTAATAATGTTTTGACTATGTTATCTGCAGGCGCAAAAGAGATGGCACTAACAAAATACCTGATTCAACAAGTAATGTTAACGAAAGAACAGCGTATGGAAGAGTTACGAGAGTTTATCCCGAATGCTAAAACAGAGGATTGGGATATAGTAGTAGCCGGCCAACGTGTACAAGTAATCAAAGATACCGAAGCAGGCGGCAAAGGAACACTGCAATTTGGTACGGAAGTGATTACTGCCGCTGATGGCTCAATTGCAGCGTTGCTAGGTGCTTCACCGGGTGCTTCTACTGCCGTTCACGTCATGCTTGAGGTCATCAAAAAATGCTTCCCAGAACATATCAAAGAGTGGGAATCGAAAATCAAAGAAATGATCCCTTCTTATGGCATGTCATTAATGGAAAATCCAAACCTTCTGGATGAAATTCATACTACCACAGAGCAGACACTTGGACTAAGAGAAAAAGAGCTGGTCTTTAGTTAATTCTTTGAAGTAGCAACCAAGGTAATAAAATACCGAACCTTTAATCTAACTTTGGATTGAAGGTTCTTTTTGTTTCCTCAAAAGCTGCACCAAGGCCTTGTATTCCGCTGCCAAGGGCATCTATCACTGTTCCTTCCTCTTCTGAACCGGATATTTCAATATCTACACCAACTGCATTTGAAGGATTACCAGCAGCCTGAAGCCAGCCGCCTATTATGGTATATATTTGTGCTATCCCTGCCTTCGGTGTTTGTTATAAAAACTTTATAAAGGAGTCTATCGTCTATAGTTTAGGAAGGAGGGGAAGACATGGAAGAACTGACGTTGGAAGTAATAGAGACAGAAGATAAAGAATTACTTATAGATGAAATTATGAACAGGTATGGACAGGACGTTCTCCAGCTGGTCTTTTCATATGTGAATAATCGCACCATCGCGGAAGACTTGACTCAGGACATTTTTGTTAAGTGTTATAAAGGGCTCCATACATATAGAGGGAAATCCAAGTTGCGAACTTGGTTATGGAGGATTGCCATCAATCATTGCAAAGATTTTCTAAAAAGCTGGTACAACAAGAACGTCGTAATTACTGAAGAGGAGCCGTTAAACAACACGACGAAAAAGGAAATGATTGAGCAAATAGTCATCCAAAGACAAGAGGATGATCAATTGATTGCTGCGATCATGCTCCTTCCTATTAAATATCGGGAAGCCATTTATCTCTTTTATTATGAGGAATTGCCTATTAAGGAGATTGCCGTAGTAACGGAAGTAGGGGCGAATACTGTGAAAACCAGGCTTAGACGGGCAAAGGAACTTTTGAAAGAACGATTGGAGGAATGGTGATGGAGGACCGATTAAAGAACTTAAAAAAAGCCATGGATCGACAGGCGTTTTCTCAATTGAAGTTTACAGAGAAGCATCGCAGGAATATCCTTGGAAAAATTAATCAACCACCCGAAACTGACGAGGACATTTTAGTAGCGGTAATGCAGCTGCTTGTTCATGAAAAAACAGGCTTTGAATTAACGAAGCTTTTGCGGGGAAGAGGCATTAAAAAGTTTGAAGACAATGAAGGATTTTTATACACTCTTTTACATCGACTCGAACAGTCCGGATGTATCCAATCGTGCTGGACTGAAGCAAAGGCAAAGTATTATCAGTTAACAGATAAGGGACGAAAAGTGTTACGGAAAGCCGATAAAAAACAAATAAAAAGCCAAGTGGCATGGAAAGAATTATTTGAGAGGTGAGGCATTAGTGAATAAAAAACAAGTCTTTTTAAATGAAGTCATCGCTCAAATCAAATCGAAGGATGCAAAGAAATATGTGATAGATGAATTGAATTATCATGTAAAGGAAGCGAAAAATATTTGGATAGAGAAGGGACTTCTAGAAGTAGAAGCTGAAGAAAAGGCAGTAGAACATATGGGAAGCCCGGTTCAATTAGGGAAGCAGCTCAATAAACTCCATCGACCAAAAGTAGATTGGATTCTTGTGGTTCTTTTAGTGACCATTTTCGGGCTCGGATTTTTACCAATGTTTTCAATCAGTATAGGAGAATATTTGTTACCGTCTAAAGTCATTATTACTTTAATCGGGAGCGCATCCGTTCTAGGAATCATGCTGATGGATTATCGGAAGTTCAAAAAGCAAGGCTGGTTATATTATTCCATTGGGGTAATGATTCTTCTGGTGTTAAGACTATTTTCAAATACCACAATCAATGGACTTTCACTTTTTAGGATTGGACCGTTAACGATTGAAACGATCATGTCGCTCCCATTCTTCTTCCTTGCCTGGGCTTCCATATTGGATCTTGAGAGGTTGAAGGTCTGGCAGTTTATTCTGCTTTTCTCTCTGCCATTCTTTTTACTCTTAACGGCACCAAGTATTCCTTCCACATACATTTACACCATCATGGTCTTTTCGATGCTTTGGTGGAGCAGGTTTAGTCGAAAAACTGTTCTTTCCATCTGGGGAGTTTCCGTTAGTTTATTCTTGGTTGTGAGTTTCATTTCTTGGAAGTTTTTAAGTATATACCAAAAAGATCGATTGTTGGCTTACTTAAACCCAGAAGAATACGCGGATGGACCAGGGTATATGATCTTGCATGTGAAAGAATTTCTGTTAAAAGCAGGCTGGTTTGGCCACTCCATGGACAAAGAATTTATTCCCTTGGCCCACACCAATTTAGTCTTTGTCAGCTTTACCTATTACTATGGATGGCTATTAGCTCTTGTATTAGTGGTAATCCTTGGCCTGTTTATCGCCAGAATGATGGTCATCACAAGCAGGATGAAAGATCCGTACGGCAAACTTCTGCTAATCGGTGCCGTTTCTCTTTATACCGTCCAGCTAGCTACTAATATCGGAATGACATTAGGTATTTTTCCTTTAATTTCGATATCCTTGCCATTTATCAGCTATGGACTAATGCCAACGCTGCTAAATGCTATTTTAGTTGGAATTGTCTTAAGCGTCTATCGCCGAAAGGATTTAACCAGAATAACGGAGGAATTAAAAAATCAATAGAAATAAAAATGAACACGGGACTAGGCTTCCGTGTTCATTTTCATAATTAGTATTGGACTTCCAAAGTACTTTTTTGAAGAGGTTCGGAAGATAGACTATACGCGATGACCTTCTTCTTGTACTGTTTGACGACATCAATGCGATCGTTGTAACTGTAAACAAATAATCGAACCTCTTTTTTGCCGCTTTTCGTATCAATAACCACTGGAGGCTGACTATTTTCAGGATGTAAAAATAATTCCTCCGTCCCTGGATAGATATAATGCTGCTTTAAAAAGACAGCTTCGTTAAAGTAATGAATCAATTGAAGTTTGTCTTCACCTGTTAAGTTTTTTCCGTCAATGGTTATGGTGGCGTCTGTTTCATTTAGTTTTGAGTGAATTTCAAATTTCCTTATAAGCCATTCCACTGGCCCGGTTGGAAGACAAGTCAATAATATTTTAATCGTACTTACGATAATTATCGAAACCACAGCCCAGGTCATTTTCATCATCTCCATTAAAGATTAATAGGTTAATAGGTTAATAATAGCTCAACTGGATGAATCATTAACCATCCAATTGGATTAAAAACACACCATCCACTTTCAGTTAATTTCGTAAAAATAGAACATGGCCGCCCTTTCGGCAGCCATGTTAATGAGAGTTACCAAGTCATTTAAGACAAACTTGATGATAAGTTTTGTTCGACCACTTTCTTCTTTAACCATGGTTTGGAGACCCAGCGCTTAAGGGCGAAGAACCCTCGGATACATTCATCCAATCCTTGGGCAAGCCAAATTCCTAACAGCCCTAAACCAAGTGTAATTCCGAAAAAGTAACTTAAGACAACAGCAATACCCCACATACTGATGATACCGATGACAACAGGAAAGCGTACATCACCGACTGATTTTAAAGAACCCATGAGAACGATATTCATGGCCCGGCCCGGTTCAATGAACACAATCGCCCATAATACTGGGAGAGCGATAGCGATTATGTCTGCATCGCTTGTAAATATAGTTAAAATTGGCTTGCCGATTAAAGCAACCGCAAGTGATACCGATGCCGAAACAATCACGGCAATTTTTAAAGTCTTCAGGCCCCTTTTTAGGGCCCGGTCATATTGCTTGGCTCCGATATAACGGGCAATCAACAGTTGTGTCCCTTGGCCAATGGCAAATGTAAATAGGAAGCAAACCATGGATATATTTAAAATATACACCCGTGCTGCTAATGCAGCATCCCCGGTTAGTGCTACCAAGCTTGTAATCACCACTTGTGAAAATTGATAAGAGAGGTTTTCTCCAGCAGATGGGATCCCAATCGAAAGTAGCCCCTTAACATCCTTTTTATTAATTTTAAACAAATCTTTCATATGAAACTTTAAAGCTAGTTGCCTATAAACAAAATAAAAAAGTGCTGCAATGATAAAAATTCGGGCAGCCAACATGGCATAAGCAACACCGGCAACACCTGTTACAGGGAGGCCGAACCATCCTTTAATGGCAATAAAGGAACCGGCCATACTAATCACATTCATGATAACCGTAACAACCATAGTTTCTTTTGTGTGTCCGTAGCTGCGCAAAACAGCACTTAATGCTAATGCGATGGCTTCAAGGAAAAGAGACAGACCAATAATAGAAAGGAAGGAGTAAGCAAAATCGTAAACTTCCCCGCTCAGGCCGTAAAAGTTTAAAAATACACCGCCAAATGCCACTACAACGATGGTCATCACAACACCAATCCAGAAGTTCACCCCAAATGCAGATCTTGCAAGGCGTCGTGCCCGGTCTAATCGGTTCGCCCCCAAATTTTGACCAATCAAGATGGTTGCTCCGATAGCTGTGACATTAAATACTAAAATAAATATATTAATAATCTGATTGGCTACGCCAACTCCTGCCACTGCGTTATCAGAATATCCGCTTAAAATTAACGTGGCAACAATTCCCATACCCATATGGAGCGATATTTCGATAAAAAGAGGCCACGTGATGCTAAATAATGATTGGTCCTGGTACTTATTGTTTTCTGTAGTCAATAGATTTTCCTTCTTTACTTAAAGTCATATAAAATCTATTCTAACTATATTTGTACGAATTTAAAATAGATATTTCTAAAATTTAGGAGGTCTATTTTTAAAAAACGTGTATAACGATTTTAATGAATTAGTGAGTTTTCAATTTTGCTTTTCCTTGATCTTTTCACGGATTTCTTCCAGTTCTTTTAATGACAGTTCACCTAGAGATTCTTTAATTTCTTCCTCCAATTGTTTTTTATTACTTTCTCGATATTGATCCCACCAATCCCGTAACCCTTCTGTATCATCTAAAAGGTATTCGATGTCAAGTTCCTCTAATTCATCATCCGATAGATAACTCATTACAGCACCTAACATACGTGAAAGTTTATCGATATCATCCTCTTTTTTTTGGTTAGTTTGCGATACAACAATCTCTTCGGTGTCAGGCACCTCGTTATTTAGTGAAGCTTTTCGTGGCATCGTTTACCATTCCTTACCTATTTTACTTTTCGAATATATTTTAGTATTACCATTAAAAATTGGATTGATGAATGCTATTGAATTTTTCTTATTGAGGACTAAGCTATTATTAATAAATCATTGTGAAAAAAGGGTAAATTTGTAATATAATAATATTAACTTGTTTGAGAGGTAAGGGGGTATGCGAGAGAGATTGCATTTAAAAACAGCACCTCCCAGCGATTAAAGATCCTGAAGGTCGGCTGGTCGAGCTTTGGGAGAAATAGCGGGTTGTAATTTATTTGCTGCTAAGCGATTGGCTGCATAGTTGAAGATGACATAAAAAAGACCAAATCGGTCTTTTTTTCTTTGGTTATAAACACATAAGAATGTGTGTGAATTTATTCTTTCATAGTCCTCTCATCCATATAAATGGGGTAGAGGGGGGGGAGAGCATTGCAAAGAAATATGATTTCCGTATGGGATGAACATTTATTTTGGTTAGAAGTTTTACAGGATCATGCGTATTTTGTGAGAGACAATCTTTCTGTTAGCGAAGCTCAATACGTTAACACTGCGCAACAATATATTAATTTATTTGGGGATTTAATTGCATCATTAGACAATATTCCAAGTTCAAGTAACTATACAGACGAAGCTATGATCTATTTTTCCCAAAGAGCATGGCCTGTTGCAAAAGGATATTTTGAATTTGAAGGGAAATTGCAGGCGCTTAGAATTGATAATAAGGTGAATTTAAATTTATCGCCAACCTACCTGAACGGAACATTAGCTGAAAATCAAGAATATCTGCGGTTTTCAAGTCTGTTGGTTTATGGAAGAGAGCCTGTACCTCTTCCATTACCAGACCTAATGGATTTATGGCTTGAAGATCAACTGGGACACGCCGTTCTGTTTAAGAATATTATTGACCCCATTGAAATCATGGCCAGTACTCAAGCGGAAATGTATATCAACAAATTTCAAGTTTATATCGTTCAAAATCACCACTTAAAGGGTTATTTGCGGTTCAAAGAGCCAGGGTTCGCCCGTCAAACTGAATTTGCTAATGAAGTGGGAAAAACAACTCAAGAGATGAGCCAATTTGTCTACAACATGGTGATTAAATATAAGGAAAATAAATTGCTTAATAAAACAACCTTACGATTTTTAGAGCATCATTTTCCAGAAACCTGTTACTTTATAAAAAAGCTAAGCTTCTTCGCTCCGAATTTACAGGATGCAGCAAGTAAATGCTCTTTAAAAAGACCATCTTATCAATAAAAATGGGGGCCATCATGACAGCCCCCACAAATCTTATAACACCGATTTACTTTCCAATGATGCTGACTTCATTTGAGGCTTAGGCCATTTAACGTTCGCGGCCATAATCCCCCCTAAAATAAGGACAACTCCAAGCCATTGTGACAAGTTAACATTCTCGGCTAGAACGATAGCAGACAAGATAACAGCAATCGGTAGCTCAGAGGCTGTTAAGATGGTTCCGAGGCTTGGTCCAACATGCTTCATTCCAATAGAAAATAAAAGCGGTGGCAAGGCGACGCCTAGTAATCCTAGGAACAATCCATAAGGAGCCACTCCCATCATTACAGGTAAATGAAGTAAATTTGTTGGCTGAAAAATTAATAAAACTGTGATTAATCCGCCAGTGGACATGAGTGCACTTTTCTGTACTGGCGGTGTACCCTCTCCCACAGAACTGCTGAGAAAGATAAAAGCAGTATATGAAATCGCGGAAAGCAGTCCCCACACTGTTCCCTGCAAGGTTAGATCTACGCCGCCTTCAGTAATAATGCCAGCAGCAAGAATCGAGCCAATGATTAGAACCCCAATCGAAGCCATTTTCCCCATACTAGGTATCTTTTTATAAACCATCCATTCAATAAAAGTGCCAATCCATACAAATTGAAATAAAAAGATAATCGCAAGTGAAGCATCAAGGGTCTGCAGGGATTGATAATAAAATATGCCCGTCAACCCAACTGGAATTCCTGCTAAAAGCAATTTACCTATGTTCAGTAGGGTAAGTTTTGCCTTCTTTGAAAACAGTGCGACGCTCCAAATGAGTAAGGTCCCGAGTATGAATTGACTCCCGGTAACTTCTTTTACCGTAAACCCAGCTGAGTAAGCAAGCTTAACAAAGGTCGATAATACACCGTAACAGCATCCTCCTAAAAAAACAATCAATGCATAGTGCCAAGTTTTCATTTTTTCTACCCCTTTTTGATTTTTTTAATCTTTCGATCCAGTTTCCAAACAACAAAAAAGCCACACAGCTCTCACGTGAGAACTGTGTGGCGAAAATAGAGATATTTCTCTAGAAAAGTCCACAAACAAATGAATTTTGTTATTTAATTATTGCCTTTGTTACTTTAAAACAATTGTCATGAAATGTCAATAACTTTGAATGTTTTATTTTCCTACGCCATATGACCAGATTTTTTTACTTTCGTCTGTAAGTATTTTTCGTTGTACTCGGAGATATCGCCCCAAAGAGGAGTTCGTCCAGAAACTGTTGCACCTGCTGCTTTTAAGGCCTTAAGCTTTCTCGGATTGTTCGTGATGAGGGTGACAGGTTTGCTTCTTAGCGCTTTAAGCACTTCAATCGCATCCTCGTAATTTCGTGTATCATCTGGAAATCCAAGTCCTTCATTTGCCTCGACTGTGTCGTAGCCATTTTCTTGCAGAATATAGGCCATTGCCTTGCTAAATAAGCCTATTCCTCGGCCTTCATGATTGGCTAAATAAAATAACGCTCCGGTTCCATGCTCGGCAATCATTTTCATCGATTGCTTTAGTTGAAAACCGCAATCACAGCGCTTGCTGCCAAAGATATCTCCTGTATGACAAATAGAATGCATTCTGATTAATGCATCCTCTCCGTATTCAAAATCTCCATAAACGAGGACACTTGATTGTTGGTATTCCGCTAAATTCCCAGAAGCTAATTGATCAATGACTTGCTGGAAATCTTCTGTTACATGTTCACTCTTCAGCCAGCTGTACCATTTAAATTCTACCGTTTCACCATATAAATTGACTGGAAGCTTGATCGGTCCCACTAGGTAAATCGCTTCCTCACCTTTTTTAACTAACTTTATTTTATCCTCTAAAAAAGAGAGAGTATCTGCTTTTAATTGAATTTGTTCCACTATGAATTCCCCCAATCCATATTTTCATAGATTCCTACTGCCATTTCTGTCAAGAAAGGACTGGCACGGCAAAATTTTCCCGATAGTTTTTTTCTTTCTCTCGTTGCTGTTGTTGCAGCTTTTCTGTATGATCCCGTCGTTCGTGTTCGAATCTTTTTAATTGTGCCGCACTATGGTTCTGTTTGTCGAGTGCTTCGCTCAGTACATCAGCTAATACATCTGCATCTAATAGTGCACAATTGATCCCAAATGCACCAGTTGGACTCATCGTATGTGCGGCATCGCCCATGATCACCAACCCGTCTTTCACCCATGTTGGAGAATGTGAGCTTTGCACTTTTAATAAAATAAAATCGTCCCAGGATCGAATCTGGGTACGGATTGTTTCGGTTAACTCTGGAAATGCATCTATCACTTGTTTGATAAAAGGTTCACATGATTGCTTTTTTAAGGATGGATAAGAATTTTCTTCAATATTCCAGCCTATTTGAATGTACCCGCCTGCCTGGGTAAACAAAGCCAGTTGATTTCCATTCACCAAAGTGTTTTTAATAGTTGGTTCCCAATTAGCTGGGCTTTGAATTTTCGCCCATAACAAATCGTATCCATGTGTTTTCTTTGTAAAAGGCATCTCAGCCAGTTTCCTTACTGTTGAGAACCTGCCATCAGCACCGACAACAATCTTGCTGTTTATTGTCACTTCTTGCTCGCCATATAGTGCTTTTAAACCAGTTACATTACCTATATCATTAAACATTAACTCTGTCACCTTTGTCCCCATCATCAGTTTGAAATTCTGATAAGGTTCAGATGCTTGAATTAACACGCTTAACAAATTCTTTTGCGGGACATGAATGCCGACATGCTGCTCCCCAGCACCAGGTGTGATGGTCTTTATTGCCTTTCCGTCCTGCCAATATTCCACTCGTTCCATTAATAATAACCCAGCAGCTTCTACTTGGTCATAAAGATTATATTTTTTTAATACTCGTTCTCCGTCCTGATTGAGATGTTCACCACGGAATTCTTTATCGATCCCTTTGTGACGTTCGAGTACAATCGTTGAAATTCCTTTTTTGGCAAGCAAATATCCTAGTAACGCGCCTCCGGGACCTGCACCTACAATACAAACATCTGCCTCAAGGTTCATGTTTGAAAACCACCTTATTCTATCTGATGTATTGACGAACCGTAAATGGTTAAAGTAAAATATTCATAGTTAATAATTATTCGTTAGTCAGTTACTTTATGTAAGTAATTATATTTTTAAAAACCGATTGTGTCAAATAAATATATTTTGCAAGGTAATTATGTTGCTAATTGCGAAGAGGGGGAAAGGTCAATGGATGAGTCAGTCATTTGTCCTCGATTTGAAAAAGCGATGGGGATGTTAAGCCAGCGTTGGACAGGATTAGTTATTTATCAACTGCTATCAGGCCCAAAACGCTTCTGCAGCTTGGAATCTTCAATGGGGATTAGCGGAAGAGTCCTTTCCGAGCGGCTCAAGGATTTAGAAGGTCAGGGGATTGTGAAACGAGAGGTGTTTCCGGAAACACCTGTCCGAATTGAGTATTCTCTTACAGAAAAGGGACTCTCTTTAAAACCAATCATACAAGAACTTGAAAAATGGTCACAAACCTGGCTGACCATGGAATAAATGATTATTAGGCAACCTTGGCCAAGGTTGCCTGTTTTTTGCTGTAAGCTATTTAAAAGCATGAGGAGAGCCGGCCGGAAATTAAAAGAATCAGGCTGATTGACGCCTGAAAATCATAAAAATGAGGAGACAGGGTAGCCAATAGGGCTTATTGACGACTGGGAATAATAAAAATGGGGCAACAAGGTAGTCAATAGCTATTTATTTAACCCCTATGGCTGCTATAAACAATCCTTTTGATTTGTTGAGAAAAATAGTAAATCAAATCGCATAGCCCGCAAAAAAGTTAGCAAACTAAAATGGCGGGTGACGATTTATTAATTGGCATCTTGAATTAGGAAACAACAAGGGTGGTGAACGTATGGCTAAAAATAAGAATAACCAATTGAAGAACAATAAAAATGCTCAACCAAATGATCAAGAATTTGCAGGAGAAAATGGACTTGAAAAGGTAGTTAGACAAGCCCAAAAAAAGCCGAAATAAGTTATGGACTGTAAAAGATCGTCATTTTGGCGGTCTTTTATATTAGGCATTTAACACAATTTTATAGTTGAGGACATATGTCCTATTCAAACAAGCATGTGATACCTTTTAATATAGACAGAAATAAAAATTAGGGGAGAAGAGAGAATGAAGGGAATTATCTTTGCGTTTTTAGGTGGGGCATTTATTACCTTGCAAGGAATTGCTAATACACGAATAAGTCAAGATATAGGTACATGGCAAGCTGCAACCATTACCCAGTTTACAGGATTCATAATGGCCTTCATTATCTTACTGTGCGTTCGAGAACGCCAATGGCAAGGCTTCAAACAAGTGAAACCACTATATCTGATGGGTGGTGCCTTTGCGGCAATTGTTATCTTCAGTAATGTGAAATCGATTGAGGAAATCGGTGTAACCCTTAGTATATCGGCTATTCTGATTTCGCAGTTAACATTAACTTTTATTATCGATAGTAGCGGATGGTTCGGCCTGGAAAAGCAAAAGATGAAACTGCCACAGTTTATTGGTATCGGGATGATGATTGCAGGTGTGGTCATCCTAAGGTCTTAAGTCTCGCATGATACTGTTAAAAACAGAGGTGAAACCGAGTGAGGGAACAAAAGAATCAGGATCAATTGCTCGCCTATATCCAAACATACCAACTAGATTCGATATTTCATGAACCATTGATTCCTCATTTGTCGCTGTACAGTTTTGACCAAGGGGAACTGATCTGCTCCCAGGGGGAAGCTTCACAGTATTTGTATGTTTTGGTTAAAGGAAAGGTCAAAATCTATACTAGTTCGCCGGAAGGTAAAACACTCATTCTCTCTTTTAAGAAACCGATTGAAGTGATCGGGGATATTGAGTATGTCCGCGGCATTGATATTATTAACACGGTGGAGGCGGTATCGCCGGTTCGGATGATTGGAATTCATTATCGCTGGTTGAAGCAATATGGAAGTGACCACGCGCCATTTCTGCAATTTTTATTGGATATTATCACCAGGAAGTTTCAGCTAAAAAACAATTTAATGACCTTTAATATTATGTATCCGGTCGAAGTTCGTTTGGCTAGTTACCTTTTGTCGGTTTCCTTTGATGAAGCTGATTCACACGATAAAGACCAACTGAGTATCAGCATTAAGGATGCGGCCAATTTAATTGGAACAAGTTATCGTCATTTGAATCGAGTCATCACACAATTCTGTGAAGAGGGTCTGATTGAACGGAATAGAGGTTCCATATTAGTTAAGGATAGAAATGGATTGAAAGGTCTCGCAGGCGATAATATTTACGAATAAGTTTGAAAAAAATCAATACAAGGGAGAGAAAATGGATGATTCTAGGATTATTATTCGCAATTATTGCCGGATCGCTGGTAGCCTTGCAAAATATTTTCAACAGTAAAGTCAATGAACGGGCAGGGTCATGGGCAACAACGACCTTAGTATTAGGGATGGGATTTCTTGCTTCACTGACGTTCGGACTTATCTTTGAGGGTGGACAGTTATCCCATTTGGAAAATATGAAAACGTGGTACTGGTTCAGCGGGATGATTGGCGTAGGTGTGGTAGTTTGTCTTGTTCAAGGAATTAAGAGGCTCGGACCAACCTATGCCATTGCGATTGCGTTAACATCACAGTTGTTGTTTGCCCTGCTGGGGGACTCACTAGGCTGGCTAGGTCTGAATAAGGTTCCATTTACGCTCAATCAGTTGATTGGCGTGCTGGTCATCGTCGGCGGAATTGTTGTGTTTAAATTTGCAGGCAGCGGTGAGGGCCATAAAGTGTTTGTTTGGCCATTTGCAAAAGGGAATAAAGTGCCGGAATATCAACAAAGAGAAAGCTAAAATGTGCTGAGAACTGGGCAGCATAGTCTTAATAGAAGACGGAAAGCCAACCTCTAGTGAACAGCAAGTTTAACTTTCATAGGGATCTAAAAAGCAGAATGGCCAGTTGAGCATTCTGTTTTTTTATTTGTTAAAAAAACTTATCGCCCTTATAAAAGTAACCATTTTCGCTAAAAGACGGCTATTTTTTCTTAACAAACCGACTGGACAAATAATTTTATACTTTTTTTAGAATTGGTTTAGAAGTGGTTTATAATTCGAGGTTATGATAAATAACAGTAGGCAGATGAATTATTGTATGAGGATAAATGCGTTAAGGAGATTTGCTCATGTCAATCAAGACGAGACTTTTGCTTTCCTATATGGCCATGACCTTCATGCCCATCGTGTTGTTCGCCTTTATTGCAGCAACACTTGTTTCCACTTTTTATAAGGATATGGCAGGAACCATGGATGGGAAGGGAATACCAGCCTTTTGGGAAACGACCAATGAACGCCGAGATTTGATTGCCGGCGTGAAATTTATGTCACAAAATGACCCAGACCGATTCAATGACATCCAATTCTTGAAAAACACAGACGAACAATTAAATCGTGTTCATTCAGGACTTGTAGTGATGAAAAATAATCAAGTGAGCTTCACTTCCTCTTTTGTGAACAGCCTTGATATAGATGCTTCAGAGATTCAGAAAATGCAAAGGAGTCAGACTCAAGACCGCTGGGGAAAAACTCGTTTTTTAGTTGAAGCATTCAATATCACCCTTAGCGATCACACTACAGGTACGGTATATGTACTTTCTGATTTATATCCCTTTTTCAAGGAAGTAAGAAAGTTTTTCCCACTGTTAGTATTGTCGCTGCTACTTGTTATTGGATTAACGAACGGTGTCCTTACCTATTTAGTTTCCCGAAGCTTTATTAAACCCTTGTTTACACTAAAACATGCTGCAGAACAAATTAAAAAAGGGAATCTGGACCATGGAGTGGAGTTGGAACGCAAAGATGAATTCGGAGAATTAGGAGCTTCCTTTGAAGAAATGCGCGTTCGTTTGAGAGAGTCAATCCATCTTCAACTACAGTATGAAGAGAACCGGAAAGAGCTAATTTCAAATATTTCACATGATCTGAAAACGCCGATTACGGGAATTAAAGCCTGTGTTCAAGGTATTCAAGATGGAATCGCAGATACTGTTTCGAAAAAGGAAAAATATATAAATATGATTGCAAAAAAAGCGGATGATATGGATCATTTGATTGATGAATTAATGCTGTATTCCAAGCTGGATTTAAATCAACTGCCATTTCATATGGAACCTTTGGACATTCGGGCATACTTACGGAATTATATAGAGGAATTACGTCACGACCCGCGGATGGATAACATTAAGATTACGTTTTCTTCTGGCAGGGCCAGTCCGGTTCGTGTTATGGCAGACCACGAAAAGTTGACCAGAGTAATAATAAACATTATTGAGAACAGCTTAAAATATATGGACAAGGCACATAAGGAAATTAATGTGGAATTGTTTGACGACGAGGCAAAGGCAACAATACACATCCAGGATAATGGAACGGGAATTGACAGCAATGAACTGCTCCATATTTTCAATCGTTTTTATCGGACAGAACCTTCGAGGAATATAGATACGGGAGGCACTGGTCTTGGTCTTGCTATTGTCAAACAGATAGTAGAAGGCCAAGGTGGGACCGTTTGGGCTGAAAGTCAATTAGGAGAAGGGACTAGCATATATTTTACGCTGTCAAAGATCAATCATGAGGGTGAGGACGAGTGAAACGAATTTTAATCATAGAGGACGATCAGGTCATTTCGGAAGTGGAAAAAGATTATTTAGAAGCAAGCGGCTATGAGGTAGAAATTGCCGCAAGTGGGGACCTAGGTCTGAAAAAGGCCTTAGAAAATGAATATGATTTGATTATTCTTGATCTCATGCTTCCAAATACAGATGGATTTGAAATCTGCCGGCAAGTCCGACATGCGAAAAACATTCCAATTTTAATGGTATCCGCTAAAAGGGAAGAAATCGATAAGATACGAGGCCTCGGTCTCGGTGCAGATGATTTTGTGACCAAGCCCTTCAGTGTGGGTGAGCTGATGGCCAGGGTCAAAGCGCATCTTGCCCGCTATGACCGATTAATGTCAGATAATGTTGGGAGACACAAAGAAGAAATTCAAATCCGAGGTATTCGTATTGATAAGTTATCTAGAAAAGTTTTCGTAAATGAAACTGAAATTCCATTTACATCGAAGGAGTTTGACTTGCTGCTATTTTTGACCATCCATCCGAATCAGGTGTTCAGCAAGGACGAACTATTTGAAAAAATCTGGGGATTGGATTCAAACGGAGACAATGCCACGGTAACAGTTTTTATTGGTAAATTGCGTGAAAAAATTGAAACGAATCCCTCAAACCCGAAATATATTGAAACCATTTGGGGTGTAGGGTATCGGTTTAATGTGTGACAAGGGGGAATAGTATGAGGAAATTGAATCTTACCCAGAGAAGATGGCTGCTTATCTTACATTTATTATTTGCAGCAATTATGTTCGGGGTGGCCATTGTTTTTTTAATTCTGAGTATAACTGCCGCAAACACGAACGATGCCGGTGTGCTCAAGGCATGTTATACAAGTATGCATGTTCTTGCTAAAACTTCTGTTCGTGCTTCAACAATTGGCACTGTGGTGACAGGGATATTACTATCTGTGCTAACGCAATGGGGATTGTTTAAATATTACTGGATAATCGTTAAGGAAGGGTTGACGCTCCTCTCGATTCTATTGGGACCCTTCGCTATGTATTCCTTAACACTCAAGGCGGTAACATTGACATCCAAGGTAGGGATGAACACTCTTTTGAACCCATCGTTTACTGTAAACCAGTGGCAACTCTGGATTGGAATTATCCTTCAGATTATTTCGCTTGGTGCGATGTTTGTAATTTCGGTGTTTAAACCATGGGGTCAGCGAAAACAGAGGAAAGCGGCGAACCATGCCTGAAGAAGAAAGGGAGAAGAGACTTAAATGACTTCCCTTCCCGGCGGGAGAGAAAAGATGATCGAGGAAGTTCTGAATGTGAATATCTGGGCAGGGTTGAGCGTCAATTTCATAGTCGTTGAGTGGAGAATCCTTCGTAAAAACGAAAGTCGTAAGGTGTCAGGCACCATGTGAAAAAATTCACATGGTGCCTGACACCAATCTTTTGACTATCAACAGGTTTTTTAGATTTTTTCATTGACATGATCCATCGGAGGATGTTACTATCCTAATAAGTAATCATATGGGTATTATTGGAATTAGATAAATTGATTTAATCTTTAACAAGTCAGTTAATTAATAATCGTTACCAGACAACTGGAGACACAAATCAATGTGTCTCCTTTTTGACTATAAAAATTCATTTCACTATTTCACTAGTCGACTATTCTGATAGAGACTTCTCCCACCCCTGAGAAGTCTTTTTTTTATCCAAATTAATGGAGCTGATTCTATTGGAAGACTCCTTTTTTCTTAAAACCTTGTTGATTTTGAATTCGCTCAATAATTCACTCATTCGCTCATTGATGCTAATAATTCGCTCATTGCCCCCTGAATTCGCTCATAAAACTCAAAAATTCGCTCATAAAAGGGAAAAGTCGATAAAAATCCAAAAGGTTGAGTGTAAAATTACAAAAAATATGATATCTCGTTGGTATTAATAAGTAACTCTTATCAAAACACAAACAAACTGACAAAGGGAGAGGATGGTATGGAGAATATCCTTCGGAATGCTGTAGAACAAAGAAGGAAAACATTAATAAATATATTGCTTACCTTTAAAGTATTTGAAAATAAGGAGCAGCTTTCGAAGTTTTCTTTAACAGAATTAGAGAATGAATACAAACGATTAAAGTCGAATAGTCATCCTCACAGTGATAGCGGATCAATTAAATGGAAGAAGTAAATATAAAAAGATGGCGCACAGTGAATGTCACCGTGCGCCAAGTATTTAATCTAGTATTCCCCACTATTACACATATTTGTCTCGGCCGGACATCATCCCGAACAGCATAACGATGAAAGAGATTATGATTAAGGTAATTAGCGGAATCATCCACATATGGGTGAAATCATACAAAAATCCAATAAACAAGGGACCTACTGCTGCTAAGATATAACCCGTTGATTGTGCCATCCCAGATAAATCGGCTGCCTCGCCGGCACTCTTAGAGCGGAGGCCAATATAACTTAGAGCTAGTGGAAAAGTTCCTCCCAATGCGATTCCAATAATGATAATACTTACGATTAAAATCGGATAAGAAGAGCCTAACAGTAATCCTCCGTAACCAATGATAGAGCATATGCCTAACACAAAAGATATCCATACTTGCGAACGATACCGTCCAGCAATTACAGGGATGAAGAAACTAGCCGGTAATCCGACAATTTGACTAAATGACAAGAGCCAGCCTGCTGTTTCCATACTCAATCCATGGCTATGTAAGATTTCAGGTAACCAGGAAATGGTTACATAAAATAAAAAAGATTGAAACCCCATAAATATAGCGATTTGCCAGGCAAGCGGCGAACGCCAGACATGATTCGAACTCGGAGTGACTTTTCTAATCTCCTTTTGATTTCCTTGATTAAATTTAGAAAGGAATATCCACACCAAAATCGCTGCGACAGCGGGAATCCCCCAAACGTTTAAGGCACCCTTCCATCCAAGGTTCATTCCCACTGCTAACGGAACACTAACTCCGGATGCTAAGGAGGCAACTAATCCCATGGATGTTGAATAAACACTTGTCATCAGCCCAAATTGGTCTGGGAATTTGTCCTTTGCAATCGCAGGTAGTAGGACATTTCCAATCGCTATCCCGACCCCAATAAACAAAGTCCCTGTGAAAAGAAAAAACGCCATGGGAATAGATCGTATGACAATGCCTATTAAAAGAGAGATCAAACCAACTACTAAAGCCATTTCATTTGTTAAACGATTGGCGAGCTTTGGTACAATCGGTGACATGATGGCAAAAACAATTAAAGGCAAACTCATTAATAAGCCCGCGCTCCAATGGGCTAGTCCCACATCTTTCTGAATCATTCCAACTAACGGTCCTACTGATGTAATCGCAGGACGCAAATTAAAGGCAATTAGTACAATCCCAATAATGAGCCATATGATGTAAGTCGATTTCGAATAGGTATTTGATTTTAGTAACTCCACTACTTAAACCTCCACTGTAGAACAAACTTTCTAAAGTATAACACAATTAAAGTTGTGAGGCGCAACACGGGCAAGAAAGCTCTTCTAATGAAATGGAGTCTTAAAGTATAGGAGAATAATAGGATAAAAAAGGGTCAGCCTTCCATTACGGTGAAGTAGTGGGAGTCTGACCTTTTTTGGAGATTTTTAATTCCAGTTTTTCGCTCAAGAACGTGGAGCCTAAGACAAGAGCACCGCCTATCATTTGAATTAGTGACATGCCTTCGTTTAAGAAAATCGCGGCAATAATCACGGCTGATATAGGATCGATATAGCTGAGTACCGCAATCGTCTGCCCCTTTAGTTCTTGGAGAGAAGTAAAGTATAAAAAATAAGCAAATCCAGTATGTACAATCCCTAGAATTAAGATGAAAATAATGGAGGTTGTGTCTAAACTACCCAGGTTTAAATTACCCTGCCAGAGTACATATGGAAACAGAACCAGAGCTCCTGCCATTAATTGCACTACTGTTGTTTCAAAACCTGATAAATTTTTGATAAATTTGTTCATTAGGACCACACTGGCATAAAATGCTGCCGCTAAAAGGCCGTAAAAAATCCCTAGCGTTTGATTCTGTGATCCGCTTGTGCCGCCAGCACCAGGATTAACGATTAAAAACAAACCAATCATCGCCGAAGCAATGCATATAATCTTCACACTCGTCAATTTTTCTTTAAGAATCCATGGTGCTAAGATCATCACAAAAATCGGTGCGAAGTAATAGCTTATCGTGGCATTGGATATAGTCGTATAGCGATAGGACTCAAAAAGAAAAATCCAATTTAATCCAATTGCTGCACCTGATAATAGAAGCAGAAGCGCATTTTCTTTAAGTGATTGAAAAGATGGCTTATGTTTGACCAGGAAACTAGCAATAAGCAGAAACAGACATCCGATGACACCCCGTAAGAAGGCAATTTCACTTGAAGACAGGTCAATCTTTCTTACAAAAACCCCGATGCTCCCAAAAATGAGCATCGTCAAAACAAGTCTGATTTTTCCTTTCATAATAGATCCACCCCTGTTCTTAAATCCATATGAATGATTACATAACTGCTTTTTACAGCAGCGACATCATCTTACTATGGTATAACTGGAAACAAATAAAAATCAACCATTAAATATGCCCGAATCCTTACTAATCTGTACATAAATACCCTTAAAAATGGAAAACAATATAAAAATTAGGGGGTGGTTCATTTTGCAGAAAAAAATCTTAAAGCAGTTTTTTAAGAAGCTCAATCCAGAACCACAATTTAGTGAACAGTCCAATACACAGGAAATTGAATTAAAAAAACAAGATATTAGCAGTAGTTACGATCAAAATTTAGTGACATTTAAATCCATTTTCAGTATGCCTATGAATATCGATGTTAAGGTACGTGAGTTTACCATCGGTTCACTTAACCTCCGTGCTTTTATCATTTACATAACTACGATGGTCGACGCACAAAGCATTCAAGAGGGCATCATGGAAAAATTAATTGGTAATATTCAGCCGTCAGGTAAGATTCAAAATATCACTTCCTACCCAAGTGAAAGAACCGCAACAAATGTTGGGGAAATTACGGAATTTATTACAGGTGGAGTCACTGCACTCTTTGTGGATGGCGATACTCAATGCTACTTATTTGAAACGACGAAAATTACAGGCCGTTCCATAGAGAAATCCGAAAATGAAGTGATTGTAAAAGGGGCAAAGGAAGCTTTTAATGAAAAGGTAATGGATAATATTTCCTTACTTCGCAAAAAGATAAGAAATGAAAATCTTATTGTTGAGGCAAAGGTTATTTCGAAACGATCCAGAAACGATGTATTTTTGGTTTATGAAAAAGACCTAGTAAATGATGAATTGCTTCAAACGATAAAAGACAAGTTAGCTTCTCTCGATACGGATAGAATTCTTGATCTAAGTATTTTAGAGCAATATCTAGAAAAACGGCCAAGGTCATTGTTTCCGTCCATATTATATACAGAACGTCCGGACCGGGCCACCTCCTTCATCGAGGAAGGCCATATCGTTTTATTAATGACAAATTCTCCAAGTTGTCTGATACTGCCTGCTACCTTTTGGTCAATGTTTCATTCGCCGGAAGATCATTACCTACGTACACCCTATGGGAATTTCATCAGGTTTTTGCGGTTTCAAGCGTTGTTTGTTGCCATGTTTGCATCGCCCTTATATATTGCAATTACAAATTATCATGTAGGGATGATCCCGCCTGATTTATTAATGGCCATTGCCGGGACAAGGGAACGTGTCCCTTTTCCATCGACCGTTGAAATATTAATGATGGAAATCGCCTTTGAACTCATTCGAGAAGCGGGACTACGTGTACCAACCCCTATTGGTCCAACGATTGGGATTGTCGGTGCATTAATTTTAGGACAGGCTGCTGTTCAAGCGAATATTATTAGTCCGATTGTCATCATTGTTATTGCCTTAAGTGGCTTAAGCTCATTTATTATCAGTGATGTGAGCATGAATTTTGCTATTCGCATATCGCGCTTTTTATTTATTTTGGCGGCAACCTTTATGGGGATTTATGGCGCAGTCGCTCTATTTATACCGGGACTTTTTTATTTAGTTTCATTAACATCATTTGGAATTCCTTACTTTGCACCCATGACGCCGCATTTTATTTCTTCAAAAGACTTAATTATTCGTCATGTTCCCATGAAAGAAAGGTTTCGCCCAGGGTATTTAAATCCAAAGGATACTGTCAAACAAAGAAAGGGATAAAAAAACCTATGAAGCATCAACCTGGAAAAATTGGGATCCGTGAATATCTGTCCATCGCCATTTTAATGGTTGGTGCCAAAGTAACTGAAGACACACCGACTGCTCTGTTTCAAAAGGTCCAAAACGCAGCATGGATGATCCCAATCATAACGGCCGCAATCTCTTTTATCCCGCTCTTTTTATTACTAAAGACCATGTCGTTGTATCAAAACAAAAATCTATTTGCTGTTATTCAAAAATTACTCGGAAAATATCTGGGGTTTTTTGTCTGTTTTCTAATATTTATCATCAATGTATTTTCCATTTCGTTCGATTCAAGAACGTATACAACGATCATAAGGACGTTTTATTTTAATAGGACACCGATTGTCATCATCTATGCCATCTTAATGGGCGTTTGTGTATATGGTGCGAAAAAGGGAATTCAGCATATCGGATCAGTTGCCTATCTGGTTGTTTACTATGCAGTCGTTTTCTTGTTCCTTTCGTTCGTATTAAGTACTCAAGATAGCAGTATTCAATCCCTATTCCCCATTTGGGGTCCTGGAAAACTTGAATTATTGAAGCAAAGCACCCTAAATCTATCCCTTTTTTCTGAGTTTTTTCTGTTTGCCTTGATTATACCGTCTATCACCTCATACAAAGATTTTCGAAAAGGCACGTGGATAGCCTTAGTTTACGTCAGCATCCAATTAAGTGTGGGTATTATCATTTTCATCTGTATGTTTGATGTATCCTTAAGAGGAGTTGGTTATCCATTCCACACAGTGATTCGTTTTATTTCAATTGGGACTTTTTTTCCGAATATCGAAATTGTATTTTTCGTCACTTGGTTAATGGCGGCATTTATTCGTTTTGCCGTATTTTTGTACATAAATGCACTTATGTTCGGTCAACTATTTAAAATTAAAAATTTTGAATTCCTCATTCCAGCACTGGCAGCAATTTATTTTTTGATTGGATCCATTCCGGAATCACCTTATGACCTCAGTCTCCAACTGAAACCGATATTAAGAAGTGTTATTGGTCCTACATTTTTGGTTGTTTCGATCACTTTATGGCTGGCGGCACTGCTAAAGGGAGAATTTAAACATGAAAAAAACAGAGGCAGTATGTAGAATTTTGTTGTTTTTCCTCATTGTTTGTTTATTAACAGGTTGTTGGGATCGTCAAGAAATTGAAGACAAAGCCTATGTGATCGGACTAGGATTAGATCGCTCCAAAATTGAAGGGAAAATCAAAGTCACCATGTTATTAGCCAATGCGGAAGTAGGCAGTATTCAAGGCGGTGGCGGGTCAACCGAAAAGCCGCGGGAAATTGTCACGTTTGATGCCAATGATTTCATTGCGGCGAAGGCTACTGGCAATTCCGTTATCTCCCGGGATATTAGTTATGAACTATTAAAGATTATTGTTGTCTCCGAGGAATATGCACATGACAAAGATTTTATTAAGAAGTTTTACGACATCTTAAAGGATAAAGACATTCGCTTGGATTGTTATTTAGCCATTTCTAAAGAAAAGGCAAGTGAGTATTTTATTAGGAATCGGCCGAAAATGGAAACAAGACCACATAAATATTTTCAATTCATGATCGACCACGGCATTGAAAATGGGTTCATCCCAGATTCCACCCTCTTTCGTTTTTTTAAAACATTGGAAAGAGGGACAGATAACTATTTGGCGATGTACACAACAGCCAATAAGGAAAAGAATCCTGAGGTAAGAAGTGAAGATGAATACATGGCAGGGCAATTGAATGCTACGGGCGAAGTGGGAGCTGCACAGTTTATTGGGTCAGCTGTCTTCAAGAATGGCGTGATGATTGATAAGCTAACCGGTCAAGAAACACGCAATATTAATATTCTAGATGATTCAACAAGTATCCAAGATATATTGGTTGATATACCTGATCCTTTTTCGGAAGACAAGTTGCAGTTTGCAGCAAGAATCATGAAAACAGAAAATAATAAAGTGAAGATGGACTTAAAGGGTCAAAGGCCCAAGATTTTTATAACCATCCCTTTAAAGATAGAAATTATATCAAACCCATCTATGGTTAACTATACGGAGAAAAAAAATCAACAAATCGTAAAAAAACAAATAGCCGCTCATATAGAAACACTGAACGAAAAATTATTAAAAAAAACACAAACAAAATTTAAAGGTGTACCATATCCATTATCCATGTATGCCCGAAAATACTTTGGGACGATTCAGGAATATAAAAAATTCAATTGGGGAAAATCATATCAGAAAGCGGACATTCATGTGAAAGTAGATGTTAAAATTATTGATTATGGTAAAAGAACAAAAAAACCTCCAAGGGTGGGGGCATAGTTGAAAATATTTATTTACATGAGTTTATTTTTAATTATTCTTTATACCATAGGATTCGGTGTTTCCATGTGGAAGGACAAACAAAAAATAGGTGCAATGGCCATATTTTTTCTTTGTCTTTGCTTAATCATCCTGCCGTTCTTCTCGAATCTTTAAGACTAATTTCAATCTCAAATAATAAAACAAACACCGAGGGCTGGATATTCAGCCCTTTTTTAGTGAGAAAGAGTAACAGATAATTTGTTTGTTGTTCGAATAAAGGAACTGATATTTTAGTGTGTCTCAAAAAAACAAATGGCTTTAATCAATCGTTTATTTCGAACTATTTAAGTATAATTCCCCAGAAAGTTGATTTATAATGGAATAATAATACTAAAATAATTGATACTTAATTTACGC
This sequence comes from Bacillus sp. AFS073361, assembly GCF_002567005.1. GTDB lineage: Bacteria > Bacillota > Bacilli > Bacillales > Cytobacillaceae > Neobacillus. Next base: position 307,767 of record NZ_NUZU01000039.1, on the reverse strand, counting down.
ATTATACAAATGGGGTGCAAACAATTGATGATCGCTGATCAAATATTAGTAAAAAAAATGAACCAGAAGGTATTACTGAATGAAATTGTTTCTAATTCTCCCATCTCGAGGGCAAGATTATCGGAAATAACAGGATTAAATAAATCGACTGTATCTTCCCAAGTAAATACATTAATAGAAAAGAAACTGATTTTTGAAATTGGACAAGGGCAATCCAGCGGCGGAAGAAAGCCTGTGATGCTTGTTTTTAATAAAAATGCCGGTTATTCCATCGGAATTGATATTGGTGTTGAATCTATCAATGGAATTCTAACAGATTTAAAAGGAAACATCGTCGTAAATCAATTCCATCATCTAAAGGAACCTTCTCTTGATTCCAACAAAGATTTATTATTTTTAATGATTAAGGAACTTAGCAATCAAATCCCAGAATCTCCTTATGGTTTGATTGGTATAGGGGTATGCGTACCTGGTCTAGTCAGTACAGAGCAAAAGGTTATTTTCACACCGAATATCGATTGGAATTATCAACTAGACTTAAAAGCTGATATCGAAAAGGAATTTCAAGTACCTGTTTTTATTGAAAATGAAGCGAATGCCGGTGCCTATGGAGAAAAAGTCTTTGGGGCAGCTAAAAATTACGAGAACTTAATCTATGTGAGCATCGGGACGGGAATCGGAATTGGTATTGTCATTAATCATGATATATATCGAGGGGTTAATGGATTCGCTGGTGAAATGGGACATCTAACCATCGACTATAACGGACTCAAATGCAGTTGCGGCAACAAAGGGTGCTGGGAATTATACGCCTCCGAAAAAGCATTACTGCAGCCTTTTCAACAAAATAATCGCTTCACTTCCAGCCAGGACCTAATTAATCGCGCTAACCAAAATGATCCAGATATATTAATGGGATTACAAAATTTCGGTTTCTACCTTGGAATTGGATTAACAAGTATTATAAATACATTTAACCCGAAAGCAGTTATTATCCGGAATGACATTGTTGAAGCCCTGCCTATGGTTATGAACTCGATTAGAAACTCTATTTCCTCAAGGAGTAATGACATGTTAAGCAACAATCAGGAACTATTTCTCTCTTCCTTAGGAAAAAATGCTCCCGCACTAGGGATGTCTTCGCTTGTTATTGAACATTTCTTAGAAATGTTTACAGCTTAAATCATGTGTATGCTGAAAGGTGGAGGTATTGTTGAAAAAAACGATTTATATTACGAGAAAACTCCCCGGGGAAATTATTGATAAACTCTCAAGTCAATTTCATGTGAAGATGTGGCATGAAGAAAATGTTCCGGTTCCTCGGGAGGTGTTATTAAAAGAAATAGAAGAAGTAGACGGGCTGATCTGTCTATTAACAGAAAAGATTGACGTAGAGGTGCTAAATCAAGCAAAACAGTTACAAGTCATTAGTAACATTGCGGTTGGCTATAATAATATCGATATTCAATCCTCAACGGAGAGGGGAATTGTCGTTACCAACACGCCTGGTGTTTTAACCGAAACGACCGCTGATTTAACGTTTGCCCTATTAATGGCTTCAGCACGAAGAGTCGTCGAGGGATCTGAATACTTACGCAGTGGGGAATGGGGCGCCTGGTCCCTTATGCAAATGACTGGACAGGATATTTATGGTGCTACCCTGGGAATTATTGGATTAGGCAGAATTGGCGAAGCTCTCGTTAAGCGGGCACAAGGTTTTGATATGAACATTCTTTATCATAATCGGACACGGAAACGGGAAACGGAGGAAAAGCTCGGGATTCACTACCGAGAAATGAAGGACTTGTTGCAGCAATCTGATTTTGTGTGCCTGCTGCTGCCATACAGTCCTGAAGTCCACCACTTAATCGGTAAAGAAGAATTGTCGCTTATGAAAAAAGAGGCCATTCTGATCAATACCGCAAGAGGGGGGATCGTTGATGAAGAAGCATTATATCATTCATTGAAAAATGGAGAGATTTGGGGCGCCGGACTGGATGTGTTTGAACAAGAGCCCGTACCAACGGATCATCCATTATTAACGCTGCCGAATGTGGTAACCCTGCCTCACATTGGAAGTGCAAGTGTAAAAACTAGAATGAAGATGGCTCATTTGGCAGCGGACAATATGCTGGGTGTTTTAACAGGTAGTGAAGCACTTACTCCGGTTATTCTTAATAAATAAATGTAAAACACGATACTTTTTTGAAATATTTGTTAAGAAGGATGCTCTTTGCAAGAGGTGTCAATATTAATTCTCACTATAATTATTAGAAGTTATTCCTTAATTTGGAAAAAGTGCAAAAAGAACTGTTTTACCTTGATAGAGAAAGAGACTTAAAGAATAAGGAGTTGGCTTGAGATAAAGTTTCTACTAGAATGGATCATTCATTCTGTTGTAAAATCCTTCCTTAAATATGACAAAAATCATATGTTACGATGAATTTGTGGAAAAACGGCAAATTGTCGAAATAGGAGGAAGAATCAATGATGAAGAAAAAAGCAATTCTTACTGTTGCAGCTGCAGCGGCATTAATGATGTCAAATCCGGTCTTAAATAAGGCCCACGCGGCCACTAATAGCCCTTCGGTACAGGAAAAAGTCTATGTATACCAAGGGACAAATTTGAACGAGCTTACTAGTGTCATGGAGAAATATCTTGCTAGTTTAGGATTTACTATTTCACAAAATACCGAAAAGCAGCCAACTCAAACTCAACCGAATCAAACGGTCGAAACAAAGGAGCCTGCTCAAACTGCTCCACAGTCTGTGCAGCAACAACCGGCAACTGAGACAGCTACTACACAAACTACAAGTACCTTAAGTGCTTATGAGCAAAAAGTAGTTGATTTAACCAATCAAGAACGGGCTAAAAATGGCTTACCGGCCCTTAAAGTGGATGTAACACTTAGCAAAATGGCTCATGAAAAATCACGTGATATGTCTGCAAATGGTTACTTTAGCCATACAAGCCCAACATACGGTTCACCATTTGATATGATGAAGAAGTATGGGATTACCTATCGTTATGCAGGTGAAAATATTGCCAAGGGCCAGCGAACTCCTGAAGAAGTAGTCAAAGCTTGGATGAATAGTGAAGGACACCGTAAGAATATTCTCAGCCCGAACTACAATTATATTGGTGTAGGTTATGTCGCGCAGGGGAACTATTGGACACAGGAGTTTATTGGTAAATAGTGAATATGAGAGCTTGGGGATTATGATCCTCAAGCTTTTTTTGTATTAAACTATAAAAATCATTTAGTGACAGGAATTAGTTGAATGAATCTTGAATTATTAAAGGGGTAAATTAAAAGGTATAGTATTTAAATTTAAGGGGTGGAAAAATGAAAGTATTAGGATTTGGCGGCATCTTTTGGAGATCAAAAAATATAGAAACTTTAAAAAAATGGTATAACGACGTTCTAGGTATCCCTATGGACAATGATTGGAATATGACAATCATTACTCCTGGAGCAGAGAATAAAACAGCCTTTTCATTTTTTACAGAGGATAATGAATATTTTCCTCCAGAGCAATCTGTTATGTTGAATTTTCAAATTGACAATATGGCTGAGTGTCTTGAGCATCTTAACCAATGCGGGGTTCCTCTTTTGAAGGAGCCGGAGCAAAGTGAATTTGGAACATTTATTTGGATTTCTGATCCTGAAGGCAGATGGATTGAACTGTGGGAAAAACCCACTGACGTTCAGGAAAAGAGTTAATAGGCAACGAATGTTTGTTTCATTACAAACAAACGGAACTATTTTGAAAACTAATCAAACGTTTGATTAAAACGTGGGCATCCATTATGTAGGGGTAAACTAACTAATCAAACGTTTGATGGAATAAACTTCTTCTTTGCCAATAAAAAAGAACACACCTCCTTCTATGAAGAGGTGCACTCCCGTTGAGTTTTCGTATTTATAAATAAGGAAGTAATAGACTACATATTTAAGGGAGCAACTGTTAAGCTGGAGCTCTTCCTAAGGTATCGGCTCCGCCTACGCCTAATACCATGATAGCCACGCGTGCTATCCCCTCTAATAAGTACTATATCTCATTATTATTAATAAAATATGAACTAAATATTAATCATTAGTTAATTTTTGGTTAAAAACTAATCAAACGTCTGATCAAATCGCCGGAATCCTTGGTATACCTGGCTTGGAGAGCTAACCAAACGTTTAATCAGAAACATATTCTTTATTTTATAGGAATCCAGATTTCAGAGTAGTAATCAGGGCTCCAAGGATCTCCGGAGGAATAGACTTCTAAATCAGGTGTGCCAGCATGCTTGGAATGACTGGAAGGGAACCATTCGCTATATATTTGTTGCCACACTTTTTGTATAGCATCGGGCATTGCGCCGTGAACTTCAAATACGGCCCATTTAGAAGCAGGTATCTCAAGATTCAATAAACCTTCAGGCGTTTCACCAGTATGTTCCGTAGCAATCCAGTAATCCATTAATTGCACCTGAGTGCCTCGTTTTTCAGCACATACACCAAGGACGCCATTAATTTCCCCATTATTCACCTTGATTAATAAATCGTTCGTTCCATCAGTATGAACATCAGCCCACATTTTGGGGATCTCCGTTAAGTTCTCACCATTCTCACATGATAATTCGCGCTTGACTCCAACAACTTTAAAACGATCTCTTTCAATAATCTTATATTTCATAGGTTCCGTTCCTTTCAATGTACCCTGTATGGCCAGGCGATTATATGATTTCAGTTTAGGATGTGTTTTGCGTGCCCGCTGTAATGATTCAACCCATCCCATTTTGCTGAAAAATGAGATCTATATCTTAATTATGCTGGCTGTTGCCTATTTGGCATTTTTCCTATTTCCGAAAAGATTACCTACATCGATTACCATTTTATTTTTAGTGTGGGGATTCGCAAGCTCTACCTTGTTTGATTTCACGATCGGCGGAGGGTTGCTTGATTTTTATAAAGTCAATGATTCCAACAAATATGAACTATTCGATTTGATTAGAAAGTAGGTATTTCAGTTACTCGGACAGGAGAAGCGAAAAATCGGAAAAGGCTGTCCGAATGTCATGCTGACAACTGTTGTAATTACGGCCGGAAAAATTGTAAAACGGCACCTTTACCTGCGGCAACTTCCACTTCAGCATAAGCCCCATTAATGAAGGTGATTTGTGGTGGGAGATGCCCGCAGTCAATATCATAAATAATTGGTATTTTAAGCTCATTAGCAAGGTCTTGATAAACATCTTCCACCGTATAGCTTTCAACGGGCTTATTGGCTTCACTCCGTCCAAACATTAGGCCTGAACAGTTTTCAAACCAACCAGCTAATTTCATTTGGACTAAGGATCTCCGCAAATCAGCAGTATTCATTTCACAATTCTCTAAATACCAAATAACAGGCTCTCCGCTTATATGTTTTTTTCTAAAAGCTTCTACATCACCGAATGGTGTCCCGATAAGATGCCTAATAATGTCAACACACCCGCCGAGCAAGCGCCCTTCGATCTTAACAGGTTGGTTCCCGACAACTTTCCAAACCGTCTGTTCGGTTAAATGAAAGACACAGGGTGAGGGATTAGCATGCTGCCATTCTTTCTGATAATGGTCAGAGGAAATCTGAGTAATTGATTCACCTATGTTCGTTGATAAAACAGACTCCCATATGGCGGTCGTTTCATCCATCAATTCTCCTCTTAAATCTACGAGATTTGTCCCATGAGCGGTAGCGATACCTGTTTTCAAGGTAATCGCAAGCAAAAGCACACTTACATCGGAATAGCCCAGTACCCACTTGTTTTTAATATTTTCAAAGTCTATATGTTCGAGAATCTCGATTAATAATTCTCCGCCCCAGGGTGGAATGATAATGTCAATATCACTGTTTTGCATCATTAAGTTAAATTCAGCTGCACGGATCAATGCTGGAGCTGATTTAGCTTTGTCTTGAGTCCAAGTTGTTTCTCCACAAACCACCTTGAATCCTCTTTGCTCCATCCGGCTGCATGCTTGTTTAATGACTTCATGTAGTGGTGCGGGCACACCTGAAGACGGTGCAGTTACTCCAATGGCAGCTCCCTTTTTTAAATGCGGGTAGTTAATCATAATAAAAATCCTCCAAAAATACTTTTACATGATTTTACCAAAAGTTCTGGTAATAATCATTAAAATATAAAATTCACAATTTTGACAAATTACTACTAGCCATTTGCAAATGAAAACGCTATAATTAAATTATGAAACATCGTACCACGATGTGGAACAAAAAATACTCAAGAGAAAACCTATTAAATATAAGGAAGTGGATATTGTGGAAACAAGGTACTCAACACACCCAGACCATGCAAAAACATTTACGACCGAGGAACTTCGCAAACACTATCTAATTGAAGAATTATTTGTGCCAGGCGAAATCAAACTTGTATATACGATGGAAGACCGCGCCATCGTTGGGGGCATCACACCGATGGGAGAGACGATTTCTTTAGAGGGGTATGACCAAATCAAAGCTGATTACTTCTTGGAGCGCAGAGAAGTGGGTATTTTCAATGTCGGTGGAAGCGGGAGGATCACTGTGGATGGCGAGACATATCAAATGGACAACAAAGATTGCTTATATGTTGGATTAGGAAAGAAAGAGTTACTGTTCACGAGTGAATCCACTGTAAGCCCAGCGAAGTATTATTTATTCTCTGCACCAGCTCATAAAGAGTATCCCGTCAAACACGCAGCCTTTAAAGATATTGAAGGCGACCGATTAGGGTCACTAGAAAATGCAAACGATCGAGTGATTCGCCGCATGATACATAATGAGGGAATCCAAAGCTGCCAGGTTGTGATGGGCTTGACGCAATTAAATACGGGAAGCGTATGGAATTCGATGCCAACACATACACATGACCGCAGAATGGAAGTCTACCTATATATTGATTTGGACGAAAATGCAAGAATGTTCCATATGATGGGGGAACCAACCGAAACACGTCATCTGGTAATGAAGAACGAACAAGCGGTTATTTCACCGCCATGGTCGATTCATTGCGGCAGTGCAACTAGTAATTATACTTTTATCTGGGCAATGGCCGGAGAAAATAAAACCTATAACGATATGGATCAAGTCACCATGGATCAACTTAGATAACTTGTAACTGCCAATGAGAAGACAAAAAAGAAGAGGTGCTAACTAATGAGTTTGAGAGATTTTTCACTAGACTTTTTTTCATTAACAGGTAAGGTTGCAATTGTGACGGGGGGAAATACCGGACTTGGTCAAGGCTATGCGATTGCATTAGCGAAAGCGGGAGCAGATTTATTTGTTGTTTCCCACAATACAGACTGGGATGAAACTAGAGCTATAATCGAAGAGACTGGACGCACAGTTCATTTTCATCAAGCAGACTTAACGGTAAGAGAAAATATTAAAAATATCGTAGATGAGTGTCTGAACGTCTATGGGAAAATAGATATTCTCGTAAATAATGCAGGTACCATCCGTCGTACGCCATTACTAGATTACAAACAAGAGGATTGGGATGCGGTTATGGATATTAACCTGAACGCAGTCTATTTTCTAAGTCAAGAGGTTGCTAGAGTGATGGCTAAGCAAGAAAGCGGAAAAATTATCAACATTGGTTCGATGCTGTCTTTCCAAGGTGGTAAATTTATTCCTCCATACACAGCAAGTAAGCACGGGGTTGCGGGTCTTACAAAGGCATTCGCCAACGAATTAGGACATTACAATATCCAAATCAATGCGATTGCCCCAGGATATATCGCTACGGCCAATACAGCGCCAATTCGTGCAGATGAGAACCGGAATGCAGAAATTCTCTCCCGTATTCCAGCTGGAAGATGGGCTGACCCGTCAGATCTTATGGGTGTAGTTGTCTTCTTATCTAGTAAAGCCTCCGATTATATGAATGGACATATTCTAGCAGTTGACGGTGGTTGGTTAGCCCGTTAAGCCGGGAAAAGGAATTAGTGATTTAAAGACAGAGGCGGTTCAAAGTCAATATCGTTTAAATCCAGCCGCCTTTGATTGTCATGATTTGTTTCAGGAACATAACACAGCATGTCTCGACACTTTTTTACTAAAAAAATTACCCATTATAAACCGAAAGGTATGGTATGCCATTATGAAAATTATGAAGACGATTGAAAAAATTCCTGGTGGTCTTATGCTGGTTCCGTTATTTTTAGGTGCAATTATTCATACGCTTGCACCAAAGTCAGGTGAGTATTTTGGTTCATTTACGAATGGGTTAATGACCGGTACTGTACCAATTCTAGCTGTTTGGTTTTTCTGCATGGGTGCAGGAATCAATATTAAGGCAACAGGTACGGTTTTACGGAAATCAGGAACACTTGTGTTAACAAAGATAGCGGTTGCATGGATCGTTGCCATCGTTGCTGCTATGTTTATCCCAGATGGCGGGATTCAAACTGGCTTTTTTGCAGGATTCTCTGTTCTCGCTTTAATCGCGTGCATGGATATGACAAACGGAGGCTTATATGCTTCCATTATGCAGCAGTACGGCAGTAAAGAGGAAGCCGGAGCGTTTGTCCTAATGTCACTTGAATCAGGTCCACTAGTGACCATGTTAATTCTTGGTTCAACTGGGTTGGCCGCATTCCAACCTCAAGCATTTGTAGGAGCTGTCTTACCTTTCTTAGTAGGGTTTATTCTTGGTAACTTGGATAAAGATTTCCGTGAATTTTTCAGTAAAGCGACACATACGATGATTCCATTCTTTGGTTTTGCTCTAGGTAACTCGATTGATTTGACGGTAATTGCGAAGACAGGTCTGGCAGGAATTTTATTGGGTCTTCTTGTAATCGTTATCACAGGCATTCCATTAATGCTTGCTGATAAGTTTATCGGTGGCGGAAACGGTACAGCTGGTCTTGCTGCTTCTAGTACAGCGGGGGCTGCAGTTGCCAATCCGATGATTATTGCTACAATGAAACCTGAATTTCTTCCGGTTGCACAATCGGCAACGGCATTGTGTGCAGCGTCTGTTATCGTAACGTCGATATTAGTTCCAATTTTAACGGCCTATTGGTCGCAATACATGAAAAAGAAAAAAAATGAACCAGTTATGCCGGGCGGAAATAAAGCAACGGCTTGATAAGTAAATCAAGGGAGACATAATGTATGTCTCTCTTTCAATTAAGGGGAGGATCGTATGAGTAGAATTATGACTGTTGGAGAACCGATGGCACTATTTGTAGCAGACCAAGAGGGTTCCCTAGAAACTGTTGATCGATTTGATCGTTTTGTGGCAGGTGCAGAGGTTAACTTTTCGATTGGGATGTCACGCTTGGGGCATGAAGTCACCTATATTACCCAATTAGGGCTGGACCCGTTTGGCAAAAATATTGAAACATTTCTGAAGCAGAATGCGATTGATACCACATATGTGACGTATCATGCAGACTATTTAACTGGAATGCAGTGGAAGGAAAAGGTAGTGAGCGGTGATCCAGAAGTGTTTTCAGCCCGAAAGAATTCAGCAGCTTCGCATATGAACTTGGAAACAATCGCTCATTTGAATTGGGACGGATTTGACCATATTCATTTAACGGGTATTCCCCCCGCATTATCAGCAGGGTGTAGAGAGATGGTTTATGAGCTCTTGAAGGTAGCTCGTGAGCGCGGTGTGCAAATTTCGTATGATCCTAACTTGCGTCCGGGACTTTGGGCAGACAAACAAGAAATGGTTCGGGTCATTAACGACTTGGCCTGCCGTTCAGACATTGTTCTTCCAGGCATTGAGGAAGGGAAAATGTTAACGGGAAAAGAAGACGTTCATGAGATAGCAGCTTATTATCACGCCGGCGGTGTAAAAACTGTCGTGATTAAGCTCGGGGCCGCAGGGGCGTTCACCAGTTCACAAGGTGAGCAATTCTACACCGAGGGTTTTCCGGTAAAGAAAGTCGTTGATACGGTAGGTGCTGGTGACGGATTTGCCGTTGGAGTGGTCAGCGGGATATTAGAATGTTTGCCTTTGAAGGAAGCGGTAAAACGCGGAGCAGCTATCGGTGCGCTTGCGGTAATGTCCCCTGGGGATAACGATGGATTACCGAATCGAGATAACTTGGAAGCCTTTATTGAAGAATCCTTGGAGAAGCTTTAATAGAAGAGAATATTAAAGGTAAGGCTGTGTTAGAGGTTAATGTTGATTTTGACACTNNACAAGTTTAACACAGCCAAAGGTAAAGAAAATCCGATTTATCTGGTTTTCTTCACCTTTAAATTATCTTGTTTAAGAACCTGTATACCCAAGGTTTCTTGAAATAGCGATACTATACTGTTTCATTTTGTCAATTAATGTATGGTTGATCAAATCCATGGTAACTCGGTTATTAGGTCCTGAAATACTAAAGCTGGCAATTATCTTGCCTTTATGGTCGTAAATAGGCGAGGCAATACATCTTAATACTTCTTCATTCTCGGCATTATCTAATGCATAACCTTTGGCCTTCACCGTTTCGATTTCTTTAATCAATTCTTCTTTTGATGTGATTGTTGTTGGTGTCTTAGGAATGAAGGTAATGTTTGAAACGAGTTCTTCAAATTTGTCCTGATTCATATCAGAAAGTAATATTTTTCCGACAGCGGTACAGTACATAGGAGCTCTGCTGCCAATGCGCGAATACATTCGAATGGTTTGATTGCTTTCAATTTTATCAATATAAATCACTTCGCCGCGGTCTTCAATGCATAAATGAACGGTTTCATTCACTTCTTGTGATAATTTTTCTAAAAATGGTTTAGCAATCGTGACAATATTTGAGTTGTTTAAAAGGTTTCTAGAAAGAAAGAGGATTTGTAAGCCAAGTTTATATTTGTCGGTCTCTTCATCTTTAACAACATAATTCATATTCGATAATGTAGATAACAATCGATGAAGAGTACCTTTTGTCAGTCCAACCTGCTCCGCTAGCCGTGTAATCTGGATGCCGTCGGGATATTCAGAAAGCTTGTTTAATATGGTAAGTGCTCTTTCAAGGGATTGAACATTAGACATGATTTCTACCTCTTTTAAATGTTTTTCAGTTCATATTTTTGGAACGCTGTTCTATTATATGATACGATAAGAGTATGATTTTGTAAATTTAAATAAGAATAATGAAAACTATTTGAAAATACTTTTTTGAAAAGAAAATAAATAGAAAGAAAGTGAATGTGATGATGAAAAAAATCCATATCTTAACGAAAATTGCGGAATGTGGTGTGGTTGCGGTTGTAAGGGCAGACTCAAAAGAAGAGGCTGTTAACATTTCAGAAGCCTGTGTAGAAGGCGGTATTCAAGGGATTGAGGTTACCTTCACCGTCCAAGGCGCAGATGAAGTGATTAAAGAATTAGCAGCCCTTTATCAAGATAATAATGATGTAGTGATTGGCGCAGGAACCGTACTTGACGCAGCGACAGCTCGGATTGCCATTTTAGCGGGGGCACAGTTTGTAGTGAGTCCAGCCTTTGACCAGGAAACGGCAACATTATGTAATCTTTATCAAGTTCCATATATGCCTGGCTGTATGACCCTCACCGAAATGAAACGTGCATTAGAAGCGGGAGTTGATATTGTGAAACTATTCCCTGGCAGTGCCTTTGGTCCAGATTTTGTTAAAGCAGTAAAAGCGCCGCTTCCACAAATAAATATTATGCCAACTGGTGGAGTCAGCTTAGACAATGTTGAACAGTGGATTAAGAATGGGTGCGTAGCCGTTGGAGTAGGCGGTAATCTATTGGCACCAGCAAAAACAGGGGATTTTAACAAAATTACTGAGTATGCAAAACAGTATATTGAAAAAGTTCAAGCCGCTAGAGGAAGATAAACTGTAACCCATAAAGCTGTTACCTAGTATCGAAACAAAGACCCTTCGTCTTTTTTTCGATTTTTAATAAAAAGGAGGAATAGTTGATGCCAACAAATTTAAAAGACACTACTACATTACATAATGGTGTAAAAATGCCATGGGTGGGGTTAGGTGTATTCAAAGTGAATGAAGGAGAAGAGGTCGTTCAATCCGTTAAAGCAGCCATTAAGAATGGCTATATTAGTATTGATACTGCCGCTATCTATAAAAATGAAGAAGGCGTAGGTCAGGCCATTAAAGAATCAGGCGTGCCGCGTGAAGAATTATTTATCACCTCTAAGGTATGGAATTCTGATCAAGGCTATGAATCAACGTTAGCAGCCTTTGAAACTAGTCTTAACAAGCTCGGAACTGAATTTTTGGATCTGTATTTAATCCACTGGCCTGGAAAAAATAAGTATAAAGATACATGGAAGGCATTGGAAAAACTCTATAAAGATGGCCGTGTCCGCGCCATTGGTGTAAGTAACTTCCTTGTTCATCATCTAGAAGATTTAATCAGTACCGCAGAGATTAAACCAATGGTAAACCAGGTAGAATTCCATCCACATTTAACCCAAAAAGAATTGCTTGCTTACTGTAAAAAGGAAGGCATTCAAATGGAAGCATGGTCCCCGTTAAAACAAGGGCAGCTTCTAAATGAACCAGTTCTGGAAGACCTTGCCCATAAATATAATAAATCTGTTGCTCAAGTGATCTTGCGCTGGGATCTGCAGCATGGTGTAGTGACTATACCAAAATCGATCAAAGAACATCGCATTATTGAAAATGCCGATCTTTTTGATTTTGAATTATCCGCTGAGGATATGGAAAAAATCGATGGATTAAATCAAGATAGCCGCGCAGGTTCTCATCCGGATACAATGAGAGTTGGTTTTGAAGAATAGATTTTCATAATTAAGCGTCTGCCCTCCGTTCTATAGGGACAGGCGTTTTTTCTATGATAAGAAAAAATTTTACCTATGCTATAATGTTGTATATCTTAACGGACACCAGAGCCCAAACCTCAGGAGGGAGCAGAACACTTGAACGTAACATTATCTCATAAACGGATAAAAGAAATGTGTGGCACTGTCTCCTTCAAACGGGGAGAGTATTTTTATCAAACGAATAAAGTTATATTTCATCAATATCTCCCACATCGCTGTCAAGCAACCGTGAGAGGTGATGAAGATTTTCATGTAACCATCGAGATTGGTCCAGGTGATGATCTTCGAACGGAATGCAGCTGCCCGAAGCTGGCTTCTTTTTCAAAGGATTGTCAGCATATTGCTGCCGTTTTATTAGCCATTTACGAGCACCAACAAAAAGGAACGATCCCGAGCACGAGCGCCGCTCATTCAACCAATCAGGAACTCACTGAAGGGTTATTGAATATTTTTACCGACCGGCCGGTCCGGTCTAGCAGTCATCAACTGCATTTTGAAAAAAGAACCGTGCTGGATATTGGGTTTATCTTGAAACCCGTTGATATAGGCAATGGAAGCCATTTATTTACGATTGAAGTTACACTCGAATCCGTCATAGTACAAAACATCCGTGTCTTTCTGGAACAGATGAGAGCAGGAAAGACCTTCAAACTTTCCATTTCATTTAATTTTGACCCAAATCAGCACTGCTTTCAAAAAGAATACAATGACGTACTCGAGCAACTCTGCCAAGTAGTCCTTGATGAAAAAGTTTATATGGATGCGGTGCCTGACACCAATAACAATATCAATACACAGCAAATGCTATTTATTTCATCATCCGCATGGGGACGCCTGCTTTCTTTCCTCCGAAAGATAACTAAGGTGCAGGTGGAGTATGAGGGCCGAAGCTATCAGGGACTGCATGTGTCTGACGGAGGGCTGCCTTTACAGTTTGATTTTGTTAGAGCGGATGGAAATGGCTATCAGCTGAGAGTCAAAAATCTTCAACGAATGATTTTCTTTGAAGCTTATCATTCTGTTTTATTTGAAGGGAAAATAAAACAACTGGTAGAGCAGGACTTTAAACGTCTTTTCGACCTGAAAAGGATGCTTGATGCCTCGGGAATGAGTCAAATACCGATTCCTGAAGAGCAAATCCAGTTTTTTTTAGAAAAGGTGGCGCCTGGATTAAAAAGATTAGGCCAAGTTACGATCGCCGAAGCAATCATGAAGCAATGGATGACCACACCTCTAGTAGCCAAACTCTACTTGGACCGTGTGAAAAACCGCCTGCTTGCTGGGCTCGAATTTCATTATGAAAATACAATCATTAATCCTTTAGAAAATAGAGATCTCCCGACAGGATCGTTAGTGATCCGTGATGTGGAAAAGGAAGAGGAAATCCTGCAGATTTTTGAGGATAGCGCGTTTGCCAGGACGGACGGGGGATATTTTCTTCATAATGAAGAACTGGAATATGATTTTTTAACGTACGTCGTCCCCAAACTCCAAAACCTTGTCCGGATTTACGCAACGACAGCTGTTCGAAATCGGATTTCGAGAGAGAATTTTCGTCCACAGGTAAGGGTAAGGGTCAAAAGGGAACGGACCAACTGGCTTGAATTCAAATTTGAAATGGACGGTATTCCTGAGAGACAAATACGTGAAGTTTTGGCGGCTTTAGAGGAAAAGCGGAAATATTATCGTCTGCCAAACGGGTCGCTGCTCTCGCTTCAGATAAGAGAATTTGAAGAAATCCAACGTTTTCTTTATTCACCACTAGCCAAAAATAGGGATCTTGCCAGTGGATTGGATTTACCAATCGAGCAAGGTCTTCAACTCCTTGATACGGTTGAGATTAGTGATGCCTTCAAACTAGAGGACTCCTTTCGGCAGTTTCTGGATCACCTGCACCATCCCGGCAAGTTAGAGTTCCAAGTGCCTTCAAGTGTAGATCCGATTCTCAAAGAGTATCAAAAACACGGGTTTAAATGGATGAAAACTCTGGCTTACTATGGTTTTGGAGGAATATTGGCGGATGATATGGGACTTGGAAAAACGATTCAAAGCATCGCGTATATTGTGTCGGTCCAGTCCGATATTCGAAAAAATAGGCAGCCGGCCCTTGTTGTTTGTCCATCATCGTTAACCTATAACTGGCTGAGTGAATGCAGGAAATTCGCTCCTCAATTGAACGCCATTGTCATTGATGGAACGAAAGCAGAGCGGACCCAACTCCTGAAAGAACAGACAAATGTTGATGTTATGATAATCTCCTACCCATTGCTGCGTCGCGAGATCATCTGGTTTGAGAAACAAATGTTTCATACTGTGTTTTTCGATGAAGCACAAGCTTTTAAAAACCCGTTGACCCAAACTGCCCGAGCAGTAAAAAAACTGCAGTCCCAGCATCGCTTTGCGCTAACAGGTACACCAGTGGAAAATGCCTTAGAGGAGTTATGGTCAATTTTTCATGTTGTTTTTCCAGAACTGTTTCTCGGGTTAAAGGAATATAGTAAGCTTTCAAGAAAAACGATTGCGCGGAGAATCCGTCCTTTTTTACTGCGCAGGTTAAAAGAAGATGTCCTCGCTGAACTTCCTGGAAAAATGGAGTCTTTGGAATCGGTTGAACTATTCCCAGAACAAAAGAAATTGTATGCCGCCTATCTGGCGAAACTAAGGCACGACACGTTAAAGCATCTCGACAAAGATACGATTCGCAAAAATCGAATCAGAATATTGGCAGGTTTGACGCGGCTGCGGCAGATTTGCTGTCATCCAGGCTTATTTGTAGATGGTTATCAAGGGAATTCGGCAAAATTTGAACAGCTCTTGCAGATTGTCGAAGAATCAAAGCTCTCTGGAAGACGTGTGTTAATTTTTTCTCAATTTACGAAGATGCTTGAATTAATCGGCAGGGAGTTAACCACAAAAGGGATGAACTACTTCTATCTGGATGGACAGACCCCATCAGAAGAAAGAGTAGAAATCTGCGAGCGATTTAATCGAGGTGAACGTGATTTGTTCCTCATTTCCTTGAAAGCAGGAGGAACCGGCTTGAATTTAATGAGTGCAGATACCGTCATTTTATATGACACATGGTGGAATCCTGCTGTTGAGGAACAGGCGGCAGACCGGGCCCATCGAATGGGTCAGAAAAATATCGTCCAGGTCATCAAGCTGGTAGCACGCGGGACGATTGAGGAAAAAATGAATGAACTGCAAGAAAAGAAGAGACACCTTATCGAAGAAATTATTGATTCGGATGAGAAAGTCATGTCTACCCTTACTGAAGAGGATATAAGGGAAATATTGATGATATAGAAAAAAGGAGCTGCAGCGCAGCTCCTTTTCTTTTGCCTTATACACCAATAACATTTAATGATTGGCGAAGACCTTCGATTGCAAATCTCCGGATAAATTGAAAGGCAAATAATGCAATAATTGGTGAAAAATCAATTGGACCAAGTGGTGGAATAAACCTTCTGAACAAGCCTAAATAAGGTTCAACCAACTTGCCAATCCAGATCCCAAGTTTGGTTTCTTGAAACTTAGGAAACCAAGAACCAAAAATGGATATTAAAATTAACCAATAATAAGCCTCAAAAACATAATGTCCAATAAGTAAAATATTAGAGCCCAATATCGATCTTCCGTTCTATCATAATTTTTTTTATTCTGCCATTCATCCTACCTATATATACTTGTACGAATGAAATTCAATAAAGTTTCAAAATTTTAATAAAAACCTAAAGGCGGTTTAGAACTTCAGGAATAAAATCGGCATAGCTGTCAATATGAAAATCCGCCTCAATGTTTTGATTCTGAAAGACGCATGTTTTAATCTTTAATTTGCGAGCGGGAATTAAGTCTAACTCACGGTCACCGACAACCAAATCAATTTGGTAACTTTTTAATACATATTCATATGAGGAGCTGTGTGGTTTTCGTGTAAATCCTTGTTCCTCCACGGAAACAATGTCTTTAAAGTAGTCTTTTAATTGGTATTTCTCAAGCAGAAATACAGTGGATTCCTTATCACGATGTGTCACAATAATATTATTCTCCACAGAGGATAATGCTTCCTTTAAGTGTTCAAATGGCTTGCTTTCTGTCTTTGAATAATAATTATGTAAAGTTTGGTATTCAAGTCTCTGCTCCTCACCGATTCCATAATGCTTAAAGGCAGTCTTGGAATCAATTTTAAGCCATTTAAGAACCTCATCACGGTCCAAATCTTGTTGGCTTAAGCGGATGAATCCAGAGACAAGTGCTGGATAGGTGTCAAAAAGAGTTCCGTCAAAATCCCATAATACGTTCATAATAATCCCCCGTTTCCAAAACGTTTTCATTTTTCTTTTAAGAGAGTACCATAACTTGAAATTAAAGAAAAATCATTAGGACAACAAAGGGGAAAAATTTGTTATACTTTACAAAGGGAATGTACATCTTAATAGATAGAAATGAGGGATAACCATGCCATTTGATAGTTCAACACTTGGATTGCCATATTTTAGCTTAGAAGCAGCAGCAGTGGACAAAAGTCCAAGTGAATTAGTCATCAGTGACGAAAGTAAGGAAAACTATTACATAGTTTCTCGCGAAGTATACGAGGACGGCCCGCAGCAACATGGATATATCATAGTTGTAGAAGAAGGAGAGTAGAGCTGCTCTCCTTTTTTATTTGGAGAAAAAGCAACAAAATAGCAGGAAAGGAAGGATTGAAAGAGTATTAATTAATACAAAAGCCTGTTATTTGTCCTTCATACCAATATTCACTAAAATATAACAAAGGAGTGAACCAATTGAGTTATCAACAAAAAACAAAAGAAACTGAGCACAGTGTCATTGAGTTTATTGAACAAGTAGACAATCCGAAAAAGCGTGAAGATGCGTATAAATTAATTGATATCTTTACTGAAACGACAGGTTATGAGGCAAAAATGTGGGGGCCAAGTATCATTGGTTTTGGTTCTTATCACTATAAATATGAATCTGGTCATGAGGGAGATGCCCCTTTGGTTGGCTTTTCACCACGTAAGGCAAAAATTAGTTTGTATTTTGCACCTGGTGAGACGAAGCGTGAGGAATTACTTAAAAACTTTGGGAAATATACAACTGGGAAAGCGTGTGTTTATATCAATAAAGTTGCCGATATTGATGTTTCTGTATTAAAAGAGCTCATTACCGAGTCAATCCAATTTTTACAAAAGGCATATCCCCAACAATAATAATGAACGCTTCCCACTATTTATGTAGGAAGCGTTTGTTTTATTCTAGCCAATGAAATTAGCCAATTCCTGGGTAAACTTCTTCTGCTCTTCCCAGAACAACCCATGCCCGCTATGTTCAAACCAAACCAGTTTAGAATTCTGTATGCCTTGGTGAAGGACGGAAGCCAGCGGCGGCAGGCAAATTTGATCGTGTTTCCCATGAAGAATCAATGTAGGCACTTGAATCCTTTTGATATCATCGAATAAGGTTTCATCTCTTAAGGAATTAAGTAAACCTGCGGTGGAATGACCTGCAGCTTGGAGTCCTAATTGAAAAAACCAGTCTGAAAATGGTTTGGTGATTGCCTGATGGAAGAACATGTTCGTGAAGTCTGCGAGCATTTTCGGACGATCGTTATAAATTTGTCCCAGTAATGTATTGACATCCTTCGCTTCTAACCCAAAAGGGAAGCCGGGCCGCTTGGTAAAACTAGGGGCAGCCGCACCGAATAGGGCTAATTTTGAAACCCCATAGCCGCTATGACGCTCCATATATCTAATTACAATCGCTCCACCTACTGAATGGCCAGCGAGTGTGAAATGCTGTAAACGAAGCGCTTTCACAACTTGGCGAATATCATCAGCCATTCTGTCGTAAGAGTAGCCTTTCCATGGTTTATCTGATTTGCCAAATCCTCTAAGATCAATCCCAATACATCGATATCCCATGGAAGGAAGGACATTAAACTGATATTCAAATAAATTATGATTTGCAGGCCAGCCATGGACAAAGAGGACGGTCTTATGGCTCTTGGGATTAATATCTTCTACATAAATGTTGACTTGAGAGGCAACCTTTACATAATACCCCATTTTGACCCCTCCTATATAAAAGTATGGAAAACCATCTACAACTAGGCTATTCATCAATAGCTAGGCTAATACGTAGGGAACCTTTTCGTACAGGTTGTAAATCTTCATTATTCTTATACTTTTCAGATAGGAATTTTTCGATTATATTAGGAAAAAAGTCTTGGTAAATAAGGGATATTGTTATTCTGATATTACAAATAGGAGTAATTTCCATGAAGAAAATTGTTGTTATATGAGGAGAATTTATATAATATAAACTAAGTATAACTGAATAGAGAAAATAATATTTCATTTTATAAGTCAGAGTTGATTCATTATAGTAATCAACTTTTATTATATTGAAAAGGAGAAATGCAAATGAAGAAGATTAGTTTAGCGTGGCAGATTTTCATTGGGCTCATTCTCGGTGTCATTGTCGGTGCGGTTTTTTATGGTAATCCACATGTGGCAAGTTACCTGCAGCCGATTGGCGATATATTTATTCGTTTAATTAAAATGATTGTTGTTCCCATTGTTATTTCTAGTTTAATCGTGGGTGTTGCTGGTACTGGAGATATGAAGTCATTGGGGAAACTGGGTGGTAAAACCCTGCTTTATTTTGAAGTGATCACTACGATTGCGATTGTTTTAGGACTTCTATTTGCAAACGTATTCCAGCCAGGTGCAGGTGTAGATAAATCAAAACTTGCGAAAACAGATATAAACAGCTATGTAAGCACAGCGGAACAAACTGAATCTCATTCAATGATTGATACTGTTGTAAACATTGTTCCTACAAACATCATTCAGTCTCTCGCAAACGGGGAAATGCTGCCAATCATTTTCTTCTCCGTTATGTTCGGGCTTGGAGTTGCGGCAATTGGGGAGAAAGGGATTCCAATCATTAATTTCTTTAGAGGAACTGCCGATGCGATGTTCTATGTTACCAACCAAATCATGAAGTTAGCGCCATTCGGTGTGTTCGCATTAATTGGTGTGACTGTATCAAAATTTGGTGTTGCTTCATTAATACCATTGGGTAAACTAGTTCTTGTTGTATACGGAGCCATGTTTTTCTTCATTTTAGTTGTCCTAGGTTTAACAGCAAAACTTGTTGGATTTAACATTATCCATCTCATTAAGTATCTAAAAGATGAATTAATTTTAGGCTACTCAACAGCAAGTTCGGAAGCAGTTCTTCCAAAGATCATGGAAAAGATGGAGAAACTTGGCTGTCCTAAGGCGATTACATCTTTTGTTATTCCAACAGGATATTCCTTCAATCTTGATGGATCTACCCTTTACCAAGCGATCGCAGCGCTGTTTATTGCGCAGATGTATGGTATTCATATGAGTATTGGCCATCAGATCACCTTAGTACTTGTATTGATGTTAACCTCTAAAGGAATTGCGGGGGTACCAGGCGTATCATTTGTAGTTCTTCTTGCTACATTAGGAAGCGTAGGAATTCCTGTAGAAGGTTTAGCGTTTATTGCCGGGATTGATAGGATCCTTGATATGGCACGAACTTGTGTTAATATTGTCGGAAACTCTTTGGCTGCCATTGTTATTACTAGATGGGAAGGCCACAAGCTTAAACCTTATCAAGAACAAAAAGCAGCTTAATAGCGGAGAAAGGACATCTTCAACATGGAGATGTCCTTTTTCGTTTGAAGGGGATCGCTTTAGGAGTATAGATTCTGAATATTAAATGAAGTCAGATAATATTATTGACTTATACAGATTGATTAATCATACTAAAATTAATAAAACCGATTGAATTACTTAGAATTTAATATTTATTAGAGGGGATTCATTTATGTCACGAGATGATCAGGGAATATATAAAAGTCCAAAAGAGATTACTGCAGATGGTGCGTTTAATCGTCAAAAAAATAGATTTACTACGCCTTTCGGTCAAAACGATGGGGAACTGCCAGTTGAAGCCGGGCGTTACCGATTATTATGGTCTGCTGTCTGCCCATGGGCCCATCGGTCGGTTATTGTCCGCAGTGTTCTCGGGTTAGAGGAAGTAATCAGTTTAGGGATAGCTAGTCCTATGCGGCCGAATCTTCCCCACGTGGATTGGGAGTTTTCTTTAGATGAGGACGGCATTGACCCAGTATTAGGAATTAGGTATATGAGTGAAATTTATTTAAAAACAGCTGCAGATTATACTGGCAGGCCAACGGTGCCTGTCTTCGTGGATGTGAAGGAACAAAAGGTCGTTAATAATGATTATTTTAAACTGACAAACTATCTCGAAACGGTCTGGGCTCCATTTCATAAAGAGCAGGCACCTAATCTGTATCCGGAGCATTTACGTGCGGAGATTGATGCGCTAAACGATATTATTTTTCATGAAGTCAACAATGGCGTCTATAAATGTGGATTCGCCCAATCACAAGAAGCCTACGAACAGGCATATGACACTTTATTTGCAAGATTGGATGAGCTGGAGGAGCGTTTGTCGAAACAGCGGTTCTTATTTGGTGATTTTATTACGGATTCTGATGTTCGGTTGTATGCTACGTTAATTCGCTTCGATGCTGCCTATTATTCTGCCTTCAAGGCCAATCGAAATCGGATTGTCGATTTTCCTAATCTATGGGGCTATTTAAGGGATCTTTATCAGACTCCTGGGTTTGGTGATACGACAGATTTTGATGCGATTAAACGGCACTACCATTTGTCAAACCATATCGCGAGTAATGATCAAAAGGGATATACTATATTGCCGAAAGGCCCTGATTTATCTGGTTTGACATCGGAACATCATCGAGAAGCTTTAAGTAAAAACGCTGAGAAATTCTTAATAGATTGAGAAAAAATTTGATTAAAAGCAGGTGGAAAAATGAATATACGTGATGCTGAAGCGGATGAATTCCCATTTATTCGCGAGCAAAGAGTTCACTCCTATGAAGAACATGCCCATAGCATTCCACAAGAGCACTGGCAGGCTCTTAAACAAGCCATTTCGTCAGAAGCAGATTTGCAGGAAAATGTGGAACGGATTGTTGCGGAGTTGGATGGGAGCATCGTAGGCAGTGTTGCCTTATTTCCAGCCAAAACTGATGCTTATGAAGGATTGGTGGGTGAGTTGGATTATCCCGAGATCCGGATGCTCGCAGTCACACCGCACGCTCGAGGAAAAGGAGTAGCAGCTGCCTTGATCTCAGAATGTATGAAGCGTGCAAAAGCACAGGGATATCCAGCGATAGGACTGCACACAGCGGATTTTA
This sequence comes from Bacillus sp. AFS073361, assembly GCF_002567005.1. Taxonomy (GTDB): domain Bacteria; phylum Bacillota; class Bacilli; order Bacillales; family Cytobacillaceae; genus Neobacillus. Next base: position 285,666 of record NZ_NUZU01000039.1, on the reverse strand, counting down.
TGGTAAGTGCGATGAATCTATATGAACGAATGGGTTTCGAGCGGTTACCCCAATACGACTTCGAGCCTGCCGATGATGGTATTATCGTAAAAGCTTTTCGACTTATTTTAAAATAATTCAAATGGGTTTTAAAAACCCACTTGACAGGTAGGAAAAGTCAGAATAAAATGTAAATAATTAAAATATATCGTAAACGTTAAATTAAGCTGATTGGAAAACCAAAGGCTTATACTCTTAGAAATAATAAAGGGGTATAGGCCTCTTTTGTTAGGAAGGTGACTGATCATGAATTTTCCAATAAGTAAGTGCAGTCCACATTGTTGTCTGTCATTGGATCATTTTTTTTTTACAATAAAACCAAGTATTCTTATATGAAATTGGTAGAATAAGAGAGGATGATATGATGGCATTCGTGGATCAAGCAAAAGCAAATTATATACTGTCGATACTTAAAGGGCTGGAGTATGGATCTGTGGTGATAACAGTACATGATGGCAGCATTACCCAAATTGATAAAACAGAGAAAACTAGATTTGCACAACAAAAAAAGTACATCCCGAAAGAACAAAAGTAATAACACTTATTATCTCGTTCATTTTAAAAATATTGCCGATCAGTCCACTGAAGGCTACTTATTCTCTAGACAATCCGAAGGATGACCATTTCTGACGGGTCTTTTACTAAGGCCGTAACGCAGAAATTCATTCAAAAGGAATGGTCTAGGATTAAGTAGTCTTTTTCGTTTATAAAAGGGGGAAATTACTAATGAAAATAACTTACAAATTCACAACTGTACTTATTCTAATCGCTCTTATTTTGGCCGGATGCGGTACACAGGCAAGCAACCAAAGTTCTGAGAAAAAGGATGGAGGAACCAAACAAGAAGCTGCAAAAACGAAGGAACCTGTCCAATTATTGAATGTCTCATATGACCCAACCCGAGAACTTTATGAAGAATTTAACGGAGAATTCGCTAAGTACTGGGAAAACGAAAAAGGGCAAAAAGTGACGATTCAACAATCACATGGCGGTTCTGGGAAGCAAGGCCGTGCCGTTATGGATGGACTTGAGGCAGATGTGGTGACATTAGCATTGGCCTATGACATTGATGAAATTGCGAATCTAGGAGGCTTACTCTCTAAGGATTGGCAGAAGAACCTAAAGGATAACTCCACACCATATACGTCGACGATTGTGTTTCTTGTTAGAAAGGGAAATCCTAAGGGAATTAAGGATTGGGACGATTTAACGAAAAAAGGTACTTCCGTCATCACCCCGAATCCAAAGACGTCAGGTGGTGCCCGCTGGAATTACTTAGCTGCTTGGGCCTATGCAAAAGATAAATTTAATGGTGATGAAACGAAAGTTAAGAAATTTATGAGCCAACTATATAAAAATGTAGAAGTTTTAGATTCTGGAGCCCGCGGCGCAACTACGACGTTCGTGGAAAGAGGAATTGGTGATGTCTTGGTTGCCTGGGAGAACGAAGCCTTCTTGACCCTAAATGAATTAGGAAAAGACAAGTTTGAGATTGTCGTCCCATCCATCAGTATTCTTGCCGAACCACCAGTTGCAGTTGTGGATAAGAACGTCGAGAAAAAGGGAACAAAAGAGGTGGCTGAAGCCTATTTGAACTATCTATACAGTGATGTGGGACAGGAAATAATCGCTAAGAACTATTATCGTCCTCGCAATCAAACGATTCTTGATAAATATGCAGATGTCTTTCCAAAAATTAATCTAGTGACCATTGACGACGATTTTGGGGGATGGAAAAAAGCACAAGAGACGCATTTTAATGATGGGGGAACGTTTGATCAGATTTACCAGCCGTAAAAGTTGTTCAGTGGGACGGGTGTCCTCTATCAAGTGTGATGGAGGGCGCCCTACATGTATATTATTTGGAAGGGGTCAACCTCATGGCTCGATTAGCAAGTATGAAAATGAAAAGAAAAAGTGTTCTGCCGGGATTCGGCCTGTCGTTAGGGTTTACGATGTTTTATATAAGCATTCTTGTTATTCTGCCATTATCAATGATTTTTATTAATTCAGTGACAGTTGAGTGGTCAAAAATTGGGGGGACGATTTCAGATCCAAGGGTGGTTGCCTCCTATAAATTGAGCTTTGGTGCAGCGTTTTCCGCCGCGTTTATTAATGTTATTTTTGGCGTATTAATCGCATGGGTGCTAGTCCGTTATCCATTTCCGGGCCGACGAATTATTGATGGACTAGTTGATTTGCCGTTTGCCCTGCCAACAGCAATTGCTGGAATTGCCTTAACGACATTGTATACAGAGAATGGCTGGATTGGACAGTTTTTAGGTTTTAAGGTGGCGTTTACTCCGCTTGGAATTACACTGGCATTAACCTTTATTGGTCTGCCCTTTGTGGTACGTACCGTCCAGCCCGTCTTGCAAAGCTTGGAGAAAGAAATAGAAGAAGCATCGGCAAGCTTAGGGGCAAACCGTTCGCAAACATTTGTAAAAGTAATATTTCCAGAAATAATGCCGGCTGCGTTGACTGGTTTCGCGCTCGCCTTCGCTCGGGCCCTGGGGGAATACGGTTCGGTAGTTTTTATTGCAGGAAATATGCCGATGCGGACAGAGATTACCCCACTTTTAATCATGACGAAATTAGAACAGTATGATTATGCAGGTGCAACAGCCATTGCGGCCGTGATGTTGATCTTTTCTTTCACGACCTTACTTATTATTAACGTATTGCAGTGGTGGACGAATAGGAAATTTATTTAGTATTTTAATTGTTTTTGAGGAAGGCGAATTTACCGGTTCAATCGGCGAATTTACCGGTTCAATCGGCGAATTTACCGGTTCTATCAGCGAATTTACTGATTCTATCAGCGAATTTACCGGTTCTATCAGCGAATCTAAAAATAGCAAACTACAGATGAAAAAGAACAGGTCTAGAAGGGGGTCCTTATGGCAGGAAATGTCTCATTGCAGTATTCAACAGCACCGGTCCAAGCTTCGTCCAGCAACTCTGAACCACGCCTTGTGCGCTGGGTACTCATCACACTCGCTTTAGCATTCTTAGGGTTGTTTTTGGTGTTGCCACTGGTTGCTATTTTTATCAAAGCCTTTGATAAAGGGGCGGCAGTTTTTCTAGAGGCTATTAGCAATCCAGACGCATTATCGGCTATTAAGCTAACACTGATAATTACCTTAATTACTGTTCCCCTAAATGCCATCTTTGGAGTCGCTGCGGCATGGGCGGTTACCAAGTTCAATTTTAAGGGAAAAAGTCTATTGATTACGATTATTGATCTTCCATTTGCCATTTCCCCAGTGATTGCGGGATTGGTGTTTGTTTTATTATTTAGTGCCCATGGTTTATTTGGACAATGGTTAATTGATCATAATATCAAAATCATCTTTGCGGTACCAGGAATTGCGCTGGCCACGCTTTTAGTGACACTGCCATTCGTCGCCAGGGAGCTGATTCCATTAATGCAAACGCAGGGAACGGCCGATGAAGAAGCATCTCTGACGCTAGGGGCGAGCGGCTGGAAAACATTCTTTTTGGTAACTTTACCGAATATTAAGTGGGGACTACTATATGGGGTTATTCTCTGCAGTGCGCGGGCGATTGGAGAGTTTGGGGCAGTATCGGTTGTTTCGGGACATATCCGGGGCCTGACCAATACGATGCCGCTTCATATCGAAATTTTATACAATGAGTATCAATTTTCCGCTGCCTTTGCGGTGGCTTCCTTAATGTCATTGTTTGCCATCATTACACTGATTGTAAAAAATTTCATTGAGTGGAAAGCAAGAAAGTCATTTGAATCAGAAGAAGGAGCGCATTAAGATGAGTATTCAAATCCAAAATATCTCAAAATCATTTGGAAATTTCCAAGCTCTTGATCAAATAAATCTTGATATTCAAACGGGGGAGCTCGTTGCACTGCTTGGTCCGTCTGGTTCTGGAAAAACATCGCTGCTGAGGATTATCGCGGGCTTAGAAGCAGCCAATCAAGGTGCGATTCTGTTTGGGGAAGAAGACATTACGCACATCAGTACAAAGGAACGAAAAGTAGGATTTGTCTTTCAGCATTATGCTTTGTTTCGCCATATGACTGTTTTTGATAATGTTGCTTATGGATTAAAAGTGCGGCCCAGAAAATTACGGCCTTCCAAAAACGAAATAAGAGAAAAGGTCATGGAATTACTAAAGTTAGTAAAACTAGAGGCCTTTGCCGATCGATATCCATCCAATTTGTCTGGGGGTCAACGGCAGAGGGTCGCATTAGCACGGGCATTAGCGGTGGAGCCTAAGGTGCTATTGTTAGATGAACCATTTGGAGCCTTAGATGCCAAGGTCCGGAAAGATCTTCGCAGATGGTTAAGAAAACTTCATGATGATTATCAGATTACCAGTATATTTGTGACCCATGACCAAGAGGAGGCGCTGGATGTTGCCGATCGTGTGGTCGTGATGAATGAAGGGAAGATTGAGCAAATTGGAACACCAGAAGAGGTTTATGAAAATCCAAACAGTCCTTTTGTTTATCACTTTTTAGGAAATGTGAATTTGTTTAAAGGTCGTCTGCATAACGGGAAATTACGGAATGGGCATTTTGAAGTCGATGCTCCAGAATTTTCGGAGATAGAGAATACCGAGGCAGTTGGTTATGTTCGTCCGCATGATATTAGTATCGAAAGGGAAGCCAGTCAGGATTCAGTTTCTGCCAAAATTAATTATATTCATTTAGTTGGGGCAGCTGTCCAACTTGAACTAATTCGAAAGGATAACGGGGACTACCTAGAAGTAGAATTAAGAAAGGAGCAATTTCGCAGCCTTAATCTAAAGACAGGCGAAGAAGTGTTTGTAAAGCCGCAACAATTAAAAGTCTTTATCCCCCAAGATTATTCCATTTAATAGTATAGTTTAATCAGTAAAAATCAGATAAGATTACTGTTAGTATTCCTATCTGATTTTTACAGGGGGAGTAGGTTTGAGAGGTTTTATACATAGTGAGGCAATCAAGCAGGAAGATTAGCTTCCTGCTTGATTGCCTTCTGCCTTAGCTGCATCAACCATTAGAATAACTGCAGAGATAATATGCATAACCATTCCTAAAAACGGAATCCAGCCTATACATGAAGTTATGATTCCAAGGACACTACCTGTAATGGACCCGCTGCCCTCTTTTTTGGTAATCACCAACGTAACAATATGTAATATTAACATAATTGCTAGAGGGGTCCATACAAGACTGATAACGATCGTACCTCCAAGTACAGGAATTCCCAGTAATGCTTCAAGCCCACCTGAAACCCATTTCAGTATTCTTGATGTTGACATAAAATCCCTCCTATAATTAGTTGGCTTTTCTTTCCATAATCCTTTCGTTTCATTCTATTCACACTCTATCTAAAAATAGAACAAAGTCCTATACTCAATAACGAGTATAGGACTTTGTGATTGATTAAAGATTAGTTCCAGTCAGTGTGAAAAACACCATCCATATCGATTCGCTCATAAGTATGGGCACCGAAATAATCCCGTTGAGCCTGTAAAAGGCTGGCATTGGAATGGCCTCTTCGATAGCTATCTAAATAGGAAAGGGAAGCACTTAAGCAAGGAAAGGGGATTCCAGAATTAATTCCCTCACATACGATTTTCCTTAAACCTGATTGATACTCTTTTACTTTTTCAGCGAAAAAAGGAGCAATTAATAAATTCTTCAAATTTGCTTGTGTTTGATAGGCTTCACTTATTACGTTTAAGAACTCAGCACGAATGATACACCCGCCGCGGAAAATAAGTGCAATTTCCTCCAATGGTAAGTTCCAGTCATAGAGGTCAGAGGTCATTTTATATTGTGTAAACCCTTGCGCATAGGCACAAACTTTACCCATATATAAAGCCTGTCTAATATGCTCAATCCACAAATCTTTATCTTCTATTGACAGCTCCACTTCCGGTCCAGCTAAAATTTCTTCTGCAAAAACACGTTCTTCTTTTAAAGATGATACATAACGGGAGAATAATGACTCCGTAATGATGGATAAGGGAATCCCATTATCGATAGCTTGCATACTTGTCCATTTACCCGTCCCTTTTTGCCCTACTTTATCAAGAATGACATCTATCAATGGCAGGCCTGTTTTTTCATCCTTCTTCTTTAAAATTTCGGCTGTGATTTCGATAAGGTAGCTTTTCAGTTCACCCTGATTCCATTTTTCAAAGGTATCGGCAATTTCATTCACAGATAATTGTAATCTTTCCCTTAAAAAGGTATAGGCTTCAGCGATCAATTGCATATCAGCATATTCGATGCCATTGTGGACCATTTTCACAAAATGCCCTGCACCTTTTGGACCAATATATGTACAACATGGGGTACCATCCACTTGGGCAGCTATTTTGGTGAGGATGGGCGCTACTTTTTCATAAGCATCTTTCTCCCCGCCAGGCATAATCGAAGGACCATTTAAAGCGCCAACCTCTCCACCAGAAATGCCAATCCCTAAATACTCAATTTCTTTCGACTTCAGATCCTCATATCTTCTGGCCGTATCTTCATAATGGGAGTTCCCGCCGTCCATAATAATGTCCCCAGGCTCAAGAAAAGGAACTAACGATGAAATCACTGAATCGATGGCTGCCCCAGCGGTCACCATAAGGAAGATCTTCCTAGGGGTTTCCAAGGATTGAACAAAACTTTGTACGTCGTAATACGGGGCGATCGTTTCACAGTCAATTCTTTGTAAAAGTTTATCTGTGAGATCCCTCGTGTAATTATAGACCGCTACTTTTTCACCTTTGTTTGCCATATTTAAGGCAATATTGCTGCCCATTACACCTAATCCAATAACTCCAATTGTATTGTCCATTTCACTTTCTTCTCCTTTAAACTGCCAATAGTGGGGAACATAAATCCCCCACTATTGGCTTTATCTTAAACAAATAAACTTAGTATTAAAATAAAACCTAAACCACAAACGGAGATGATTGTCTCAAGTAATGTCCAGGTTGCAAATGTTTCTTTCATGGTTAAACCAAAATACTCTTTAAACATCCAGAAACCGGCATCGTTAACGTGCGAGGCAATTAAACTACCCGCTCCAGTGGCTAGGACGACTAAGGCAAGGTTCACGTCTGTTTGACCTAACATTGGAATCACTAACCCAGCAGTGGTTAAAGCAGCAACTGTCGCAGATCCTAAGGCAATACGTAAAATAGCTGCGATGATCCATGCTAGAATAATTGGTGATAATGAAGTACCTTTAAATAATTCAGCTACATAGTCTCCTACATGACCATTAATTAATACTTGTTTGAAGGCACCGCCGCCACCGATAATTAATAGCATCATCCCAATATGTGAGATGGCTGTTGAACAAGAATCCATCACTGTTTTAATAGGAATATTTCTTGCTAACCCCATTGTATAAATAGCGAATAATAACGAGATCACCATGGCAGGCGATGCACCGCCGACAAAACGGATAATGGCAAGTAAAGTGTTATCTGCAAATCCCATTGTTTTTTGAAGCAAAGTAATAATTGTAGCGATCGACATTAGAATTACAGGAAGCATTGCAGTAAATACACTGATTCCAAATCCAGGGGTGTCTTCCATTTTGAATGTTTTTTGCTCACCTAAAGAGGCGATATCTCCAGTTCTCGTAAAGGATGCAGGAACCAATCTTTTCGCTATCTTTGTAAACAAAGGTCCAGCAATAAAGACAGTTGGAATGGAAATAATAAAGCCGTAAAGTAATACTTCCCCAATATCTGCACCATATTCACCTGCGATGGTTGTTGGTCCAGGATGTGGAGGTAAAAATCCGTGTGTTACAGATAAAGCTGCTGCCATTGGAATACCAAGAAATAGAATAGAAACCTTTAATTGTTTAGAAATCGCAAATACGATTGGAATTAATAAAACTAATCCTACTTCAAAGAATAAAGCAATTCCGATAATGAATGATGCGACCACTACAGCCCACTGAATATTCTTTTCACCAAATTTATTAACAAGAGTCATCGCAATCCGCTGCGCTCCTCCTGAATCTGCAACTAATTTACCAAGCATTGCACCAAGCCCGAAAATGAGTGCTATATGTCCAAGTGTCCCGCCTAGCCCGGCTTCAATTGTTGCGATGATTTCATCTAATTTCATTCCAAGTGCAATGGCCACACCGAATGAGACAATGATAAGTGAAACAAAGGTGTTTAATTTAAAGCCCATGATTAAAATCAGTAATGCTATGATCCCAATTGCAACTATAACTAATGGCATGAAAATTCCCCCAAAATTTATTTATTTCTATTAATTAATCCTCTTTGATAATTGGCAATCCGTGTATAATCTTCTTCTAAAACTCTCGATAAGTTTATAAAGATTGGCAGTAATTCTCTATACTCTCTTGCTGCCTCTTCTTTAGGCGTATGTTTGTGTGTACTTCCAACCATTTCAGAAACAACATCAAACGAATCGATTTTTCCCGTAGCATATAAACCTAAGATACAAGCACCCAGGCATGAACTTTCGTAGCTTTCTGGAACAACTACTTCGAGGTCGAAAATATCGGACATCATTTGACGCCAAACCTCTGACCTCGCAAATCCTCCTGTTGCTTGGATTCGTGTCACTGAACCTTCCATGCATTCAATTAATGCTAGAAATACTGTATATAAATTGTAAATAACTCCTTCCAGGGCAGCGCGAATCATATGTTCTTTCTTGTGCGCCATCGTTAAGCCGAAAAATGATCCGCGTACATCTGGATTCCATAATGGCGCCCGTTCACCCGCTAGATATGGATGAAATATCAATCCATCTGCTCCCGGCCGTACACCTTCTGCGATTTTTGTTAGTACTTCATATGGATCAATGCCTAATCTTTTGGCGGTTTCCACCTCGGAAGCGGCAAATTCATCCCGTACCCAGCGGAAAATCATCCCGCCATTGTTAACGGGCCCGCCAATTACCCAATGTTTTTCTGTTAATGCGTAGCAAAAAATGCGACCCTTCTCATCGGTATGCGGCTGATCAATAATAGTCCGAATTGCACCGCTTGTCCCTATAGTGACCGCAATCTCCCCTTTTCGAATCGCATTTACCCCAAGATTGGAAAGGACTCCATCACTGGCACCAATCACAAAAGGTGTTTGAGGATCTATCCCCATTTGGTGTGCTAATTCTGGGTCACAGTTGGTAAAAATCTCAGTTGTTGAGACAAGCCTAGATAACTGTTCACGTGAAATTCCAGCGATTTTTAATGCTTCCTGGTCCCAATCTAGTTTTTTGAGATCCATCATGCACATGGCTGAAGCAAGGGAATGATCGACAACGTATTGGTCAAAAAACTTTTTAAAGATATATTCCTTTATCCCGATATATTTTTTCGCTTTTTTAGCTATCTCTGGACGATCATTCACAATCCAAGTAATTTTGCTTAATGGCGACATCGGGTGAATCGGCGTTCCTGTCCGTTTGTAGACCTCATGTCCATTTAATTCCTCTTTTATTTTATGGCTCCAGGCCTCACTGCGATTATCTGCCCATGTGATGCACGGTGTCAGCGGTTGATCATTTTCATCCATAGCAATGAGACTATGCATGGCACTGCTAAAAGAAATAAACGAAATTTCTTTTTGTGGGTGATGCTTCATAATATTTGAAATCGCTTTTACTACAGCCGCAAAAATCTCTTCTGGGTCCTGCTCAGCTGTTGAAATATCAGGTGTATAGAGTGGGTAACCAATATTCTCTTGTTGGATGACTTCACCTTTTTCACTAAATAAAACGGCTTTTGTGCTAGTCGTGCCGATGTCTAACCCCAACATATAGTTTGTCATTATTCTTGCTCGACTCCTTTAGAAAGCATTTGTTGAGACCGCCACAGGTCTTCTACTTTTCCTTGAACATCATCGAAATTTTGATGTAAGGATAGAATCATGAGGTCTCTATTTTTTGCATCGATCGCATCAATATATAATTGATGATTTTCCACAATGCGCGGAAAGTCTTCGTATTTTTCCTTGAACCGGGACCGCATCGATAAAAGGATGAAAGCCTCCATTACTGGTTTGGCATTATTCCAGATCATCGTGATGTAAGAATGATTGATTGCCCGAATAATTGTTTCGTGGAATAGGAGATCTTGATAGGCAAACTCATCTGCATCGTGATATTTGATGGCTATTTTCATCATCTCGAGTATTTTACTCAGTTCCTTAACTAATGATGTAGTGTCTAATTTTACAAGACGTTCATATACAAACGATTCAATCAGTAATCGGACATCATAAATTTCAACTATTTCTTTGCTGGTTAAACCAATGACAACCGCACCCATTCGCTCTAACCGGATTAAATTTTCAGAAGCAAGGGTTTTTAATGCTTCGCGAATCGGTGATCGACTCACATTAAAATCAGCGGCTAACTTATTTTCTGATAGGATGGTGCCGCTTTCAATTAGACCAGAAATAATCTGCATCCTTAGCTCATATGTTACCCGATCTCCGACTGAAGCTTTCGTGAGCCATTTGGTCGGATATAATAAATCCTTTGATTCTATCATCGCTACACCTTCTTTATTGAATACGAGTACACTTGTATACAAGTATTATAGGCCGAATTTGAAAAAATGCAAGCGCTTTTTTTTTCGCTAATAAAAAGGGAGGAAGGTGTATTCATTATTCTTAACGAATTTAATAAAAATAATGTCAGCAAAAAGGAAGGATATGATGGGGAATCTAGCTATTCGGAGCAGGGGATTTGAGGCTATGAGGAACTGTAGCCAAAAGGTATCTTTGGCAATTGGGATAATCTTTTATCAATAATTTCTGTCAGCATGAGGAGCAGAATTGATAAACCTACATAATAGGGGATGTCCCACCAGACCAGGCTACGAAGAATTCCAGCATTAATAAGCATTAGATTCACTACATACATAAGGAAACCCGTGAAAATATATTTGATCCAATTCCTTTTTAAGCTAAGTTTCGTCAATAGACAATAATACAGACTGTCACATAAATAGAAAATGGCACCCAAGGCAATCGAGTCACGGCCAGGATTTTCGAACCAACCAGGGGAGTATATTCGATTCGAGAAAAAAATGATTGGCAATACATGTGCACTTGCAGAGAGTGAGCCAGTTATTAAATAAAGGATCCAATAATGTTGGAATCCTTTGGAAGGACGCAGAATCCAGTGATAATAAATCTGGGCATAGCAAAATAGAATGGGAGCCCCAGTCCTGTATAGGCTAATCTCCACCAATTATGGGAGTAAATATGCAGCTTTAAAAACAACCACTCAATTCCTACAAATAATCCCGAGAAAAAAATAATCCATATCCAATTTAAATGAAAAACAGCAATTAAGGTGGCCACAACCGGTAAAGCAAAGGCATTTGAAACAAACGCGCCCAAATTGTTGTCATAGAATTCATTAGCCTTGATAAAATTCGGATTATAATTGTAACAGGCTAAGAAATTATAGATGACAGTCTCAATCAGAAAAGCCCCACCTATATTTGTTAATAATAAGTATAGTGATTGAGTGTTTCTTTTTTTGAATAGTATAAAACTAAATAAACTGATGCTTAGAACAAGTAAAGCATAATACCAATATGAGTTATGCATAACATTCACTCCGATTAACTGGTTAATTTAGTTTGTTCCTAATAATTGGAATCTATGCAATTCTGCCAAAAAGCAAAGAACCACTAAGAGTTGAAGACTCTTAGTGGTTCTCTGTTTTTGATTCAATATTATTGATTAATCCGGTCAAACCCAACAACCGTCCAAATCCCTGTAGAATCTTGTCTTACAAGTCGTTTTAGGTACACCCGTCCAGCCATAAATTCTAAATGTAGGAAGGTGAGTTGAGCCATCTTCTCGAATTTTTATAAATGAATTTAAGGAGGTCATTTAAGCTGATTTTTAAATGAGGAGTTTTTGAAGATATAAAAGAGGTGAAGTGGATTGGAGCAATTGAAAGAAGGACTGGTTGTTAGAAATGAATTTTCAAGCATTCCGTATTCATGGATTCATCATGAGAAACTGAATAAAAGTATTTACATCATGCTGCCGGGCCTTGGATATACGACCCAACGTCCACTTTTCCATTACACAACTGGTATGTGTTTGAATAACAATATAGATATTCTCCATGTTAATTACCAGTTTGCCAAGAATAAACATTTTACATCAGTTAGCCAGGAAGATCAGAACGTTGGATGTATGAAGACGTACATCTGTTGTCGAAGAAATCTTAACATAATTTGATTCTCTTTTTTTGAAAAAGTACTATCTTGAGGTCTCCTGAAAAGTGATCTTGACGACTTTTTCCGTCGATTTATTAAATTCTATATTGACGAAGACACCGAATTCTTTATTCTTATCTTTTAACCAAAGCTTAAACTTTTCGGTGGAGGTTTGCGGTCCGCTTGTTCTTCCAATGTGAAGATAATCAATGATCTTGGCTTGCGGATACTTTTTATGGGTTTCCTTCAACGCCAATGTACCCCACTTTGCATATGGAGGAATCGGTTTTTGTTGCGCAGATCCTATATTTATGGCTGTCAGTGGACTTATACTTCCAGAGAAGCAGAGGATAGAAATAAATAAACCAATTAAAACTTTTTTCATGAGATAACCTTCTTTGTTTTTGCTCTTATCATTTCTTTTTAGATAATAACTTATGTAGAATTTTATTAAGCACTATTTGTTAAATTTCAACAGAAAAGTACTGAGCCAGGATGTGGTCGAGTTCTTGGCTGTTAGATTTGCGGAGGGGATTATTATGGAGTTTAAATTACTAACTGCTTCTGATGCAGAAAGCTATTGGGCGCTAAGGTTGGAAGCACTAAAGCAGAATCCGGAAGCGTTCTTAACGAGTTACGAAGATGCTTTAAAAAGAGAAAATCCGATTGACCAAGTTGTCCGTAATTTTAATGCTGAAGGGAATTATACATTTGGTGCATTTGAACAAAAGAGTCTAATTGGAGTTGTCACTTTATTACATGAGAATGCTGAAAAAATTCAGCATCGGGCCAATATTTTTGCGATGTATGTTACCCCTAAGAAGCAAGGTAGGGGTGTGGGGAAAGCATTAATGACTGAGGCCATAAATAAAGCCAAATCGATTCCAGCGATTGAAAAAATAAATTTATCTGTGATGGCAAGCAATGATAAAGCAAAACAACTTTATCGTAAATTAGGTTTTCAAGTATATGGATTCGAGGAAAATGCCTTCAAAGTTAATGGAATCGATTATAATGACGAACATATGGTATTGCATTTAAGAGCAAGAGAAGAAAAGTCTGTCTTTAAAGGTGAAAAAATCTATATTAGACCGTTCTCTAAAGAAGATGCCGTACCACTCCTTCAATTAAATAAAGATAATCGCCATTTTTTTGAAATGTTTTCAATGGAGCGAAGTGAAGATTTCTATACAGTCGAAACTCAACTGCAGCGAATTCAGGTTTATCAAGATGAAATCAGCCATGATCAAAGTTATATGTTCGGAATTTTTACAAATGAGGGCTGCTTAATTGGAACGATAAATTTATTTCACGTTCTTAGAGGCTCACTTCATAGTGCGTTTATCGGATATTTTTTAGATGAAAAGCATAATGGGAGAGGCTTTACAACAGAGGCGGTTAAGTTGATGGTGGATTATGCATTTAAGGAATTGAAATTACACAGGATAGAGGCCGGCGTCATGCCGCACAATATTGGTTCCATTCGTGTATTAGAGAAATCTGGTTTCCATAAAGAAGGATTAGCTGTGAAAAATGTGAAAATAAACGGAAAATGGGAAGATCATCAGGTATTGGCCATTATTAACCCGAATGATTAGGAGGCTAAAAAGGGAGGTCCCGGTTAAAGGACCTCTTTTTTTGTTTATGATATAATAAAGTCATGAAGGTAAAATGTTTTAATAGCTGTATATTACGATAGGGGGCAGATGCAGAATGGATAACAATCAAATAATGCCAACCGAAATTTCGATAAAAAATAAAAAACATATGGTAAAAGGAAATGTAATAAGGGCCGCCGTATATGCAAGGAGTAAGGTAATCCAACTTAGTACGGTAGATCAAGAAAGATATTATCTTATTTACTATAATAATGCCCTTATTTTTGGTGGAAAGCTCGACCAAGTCGAGAAAGGAACATTTATATATAAAGCGACTCAAGAAGGTATTACTATTGAATTTCCGCATCCAATCTTACGTGCATTAATCCCCGAAGGAACCGTAACTATTCCCAATAAAAGTAACCTTTTTTCTCGACTTCAACTCGATTACTCACCACAGGAAATGGTCTATATACTAACCACACTTGACTCTTTTTTCGAAAAAGAGCAACTAATCAAGGCTATTGATAAGGTTTTCTTCCACTTTAGAAGAAACGGTAAATTTCTAAAATCCTTTCAAATCCTTCAGATGTTAGCTGATTTCGCACCGAACTTCAAATCAGCACAAGAACGTTTGACCGCCCAAGAATTTAGTTCATACCACCATTTTTACCATTCCTCAAGTTTACCTGCAATCCTATCCAAGGACCCCCTATATGTAGAATTGAATTGCTTCAAAAATCGAACCAATCCAGAAGAACAAAAATGTTTAGAAGAAATAGTGAATAAACAAGACGGTTTAGTTGAGTTATTGCTATGGTTAGAAAATACCGAGAAACTTATAGGGACTAAATCGATCGAGAAGTATACAGGCAGAGCCTTACGCTTTATGACGATGGAAGAATGGATGCTGATTTTGGCACAACTGAATATCAATCCCTTTCGAGTGCTGCCTGATTCAGAATCTGTCATCAACAAAATGCTTCAAGCTGGTAATTATGAGAAAACTGCCCTATGCTTATTCAGATTTATCAATGACCTGCCAGCCTCCTTCAATGCCAATCTCCTAATAATTTGGGATCATTCTGACTCGACATTTGTCATAGAACATTTTGATGAATTTATTAAATTGTTGCAGCACTTGCCACATTCAGAAAAAACTAGGCGCTTTGAACAAAAGGTGTTCCAATGTGCTGAATTCCTCCTTAAAGAGCATGACCTTAAAACCGTGTATGAACAACTCAGCCCTATACAAATGGTAATCCCGGGACTGGAAGTGATGAAAAAGATAAGTGAAATGGTTGGATTATTAGAGAATCCTGATCGGATGATGGAATTAGGTGATTATTATGCGGAGTTCAAACAATTTGATCAAGCGATCGATTGTTTCTTTTGGGAAATGGAACTCGATCCGCAAAATCCTGCTCCTGTTCGGAAAATCAGTAAGATGTATCAATCAAAAGGGATGATTCAAGAAGCAGCCGCCTATCAAAAGGTACTTACACAATTAAAAAGTAATCAAGAAACTGGATGATGTCCTATCTCATCAAAACTAGGTGCACAAGAAAAGGTCATCAGAGAGAGTTCTGATGGCCTTACGTGTGTGTTATACTTTTTCATCAATAAACTAAATTCTATTCTTCACATCTGCTCTAATTGATTCGATGATATTCTCGGATAAATTAGCCGGCAATGACACTCCGTTCTTAAAGACCCAAGCATTCACTACTTCGAGGTCCCCTTTTTTAAAAGTAATACTATAATCTTGATCCTGGTAGGTAAAATCAGCGGTTACTTCTTCTTGATCGTATGCCTCTTCATCAACAATCATATTAAAAATTTCATAAGGTTGTTTCACAGAAAAGCTCCTTTGTATATTCTTTTTGTAAATAGGGTTAACTTTAAAAATTTGTTTATTCAAAAGGAGCCACAAAAACTACTATATTTCACTTTAATATATTAATTAAGAATATGATAAAATGGGGATGGAGTGAATGGAGGTTGGCAGCAATTGATTACTATCTATAAAATCCTTGTTTTCATACATATTTTTTCAGCCATCCTAGGGATGGGGCCGGGATTCATATTAACAACCGTGGTTAAATCTGGAAAAAACATGACCGAATTAAGACATTCCTATAAGATTAGACATAAGTTGCACATTTTTGTCATGATTGGCGGCACGCTTTTATTAATTACAGGGTTAAGTATGGGGCTCCTTAACCCAAGCCTATTTAAGATGGGTTGGTATGTAACCAGTCTGATTCTTTTTTTGGCGGCCCTTGCCATTGGTCCGCTTGTCCTATCACCTAGGTCAAAACCAGTAAAAGCACTTTTAGAATCTCATAAAGGCGAAGAAATCCCAGCGGAATATTGGCGTTTATCAAAAATACTCTTCCAATTTGAAAACCTGGAAAATATCATCTTTTTAATCATCATCAGCTTGATGATCTTAAAACCATTCTAATTGGGTTATATTGGGTGTCAGGCACTATGTGAATTTTTCACATGGTGCCTGACACCCTTCTTTTCGTACTTCTTCGTATTAATCTGAAAATATGTAGGAGAGTACGGCCGGAATTCTTTTTCTAAAGAATGGATAAGCATGTTCCGCATCCTCGACAAGCTGAAAGTGAAAATCGTGTATTTTTTCATTCAATATTTCGTATACACGATTGGTAAGGTCAAGGAAAACTTGATTCATTTCTTCATCTGCACCAACTTCTCTTGTGCCAAAATCCATATAAAACTTTTCGATTTTAGATAAGTCTGATGTTCTTAACAGGTTTTCAATTTCCTCTTGATTTCGATAAAATCCAGGTGATAAAGCTGCGATTCTTTTAAAAATATGCGGATAACGGCAGGCTGCATAGGTGGAGATTAATCCACCCAATGATATTCCAGCCATCGATGTATGATTTTGAATGGTACGGTACTTCTCATCAATTAACGGTTTCAGCTCGTTCACAATAAAATCAATATATTCTTCACCGCGGCCGCCAGATGGACTGGCGTATCCTAAGATTTGTTTGCTTACCTCTCCATGACCCCATGGACAGTATTCATTGACTCGTTCCTCCCCCTCAGGATTTAGATCAATCGCAACGACAATGATCTCAAGCCCATGCTTATCCAAGTAATCTTTCATTCCTAAAGATACCCCTTTGATGGCCCCTTCATCTTCAAAAACATTTTGTCCGTCATGCATATATAAGACTGGGAATCTTTTATTTTCCTCTCTGTAACTACTAGGCAGGTATACTCTAATCAGTCGTTCTTGTTTAAAAGAGCTCATATAAACAGGGAATTTTTCTAACACCATAGCCGCCTACTTTCATTTTTTTTCTATTTAAAATTTACCATAATTTTCATCGGATTCGTTGAACTATATTCGAAACTGCGACAAAGTATGATTAAGAAGGAGTTAGATATAATCAAATAACAAGACTTGAAGACTAAAAGGTATCTATAGGTATATTAATTTTATTGATCCTATTAGTTTAGAATATCTTGGATTTACCTAAACTAATAAGGGGTTCAGGTGATTTTCATTGGTATACACCGTTTGACAAACTTCGCTATTGATTCTTCGAGTTGAATCGAGTAGTATGGAGAATACGATAATTGAAAGGGTGACCATAAGGCCAATGATTCACTAAACCTATTAAAAGAAAAAAATTCGGATAATTAAACGAACATATTTCTGGATAGGGTTAGTGCGGGCTTTTATAGACAAAAGGGAGTAAAAGGTACTTGGTGTACTGTGCCCTTTTGCTACATAAGTACCTCCTGTCCAGATAATTGGATGAGGAGGTTTTTTTTATGGAAGAAACAAAATCAAACATTACCATGGGGGACTTATTTAGGAATCGTGTCATACGCACAATCTTGCTCTCTACGTTATTCTTGCAAATCGGTATTTGGGTACGTAACTACTCCATTTTATTATTTGTGATTGAGAAAACAAATGAAGATCCCGTTGCAGTCTCACTGATTTCAGTTGCAGAATTCGCACCAATCTTTCTTTTTTCCTTTATTGGAGGGACTTTTGCTGATAGGTGGCGGCCGAGACGGACGATGATTTGGTGCGATTTCCTCAGTGCGGTGTCTATCTTTATTGTTTTGTTAACACTGGTATTTGGGGGCTGGAAGGTCATTTTCTTTGCAACTCTCGTGTCATCGATCCTTTCACAGTTTTCACAGCCTTCTGGAATGAAACTTTTTAAGCTTCATGTAAAAGAAGAACTAATTCAAATGGGGATGTCGATGTACCAAACGGTGTTTGCGCTCTTTATGATTTTAGGTCCGATTATTGGAACTTTTGTGTATCAGCATTACGGTATAAATGCAGCGATTGCGATTATGGGGATTGCCTTTATGCTTTCGGCAGCGACTCTATTTATGCTTCCACCTGACAGAGAAATTGAGGAAGGCCCTGTTAAAACGACACTTATGGACGAAATGAAGGCAGGATTCCGTTATGTTTGGAACAGTCGAGCGCTGACCTTGCTAGGTGGCTGTTTTGCGGCAGCAGGTCTAGGGCTGGGACTGACGCAGCCACTATCTGTTTTCCTTATTACAGAAAGACTTGGTTTACCAAAAGAGGATCTGCAATGGTTGATGGCAGCTTTTGGAGCGGGGATGATTTTAGGTGGTGGACTCACGATGGGGTTAGCCAAAAAGACTCCTCCACAAATCTTGCTTGCCATTGGAATGAGCGCTTCGGCACTAGGATTTTTCGCGATGGGGCTATCAGAACAATTGTGGCTGACATTGACCGCGCAATTCATTAGCGGTTTGTTTATGCCTTGTATTCACATTGGGATTAATACAATGATATTGAAAAACACAGAAGAAGCTTTTATCGGTCGAGTCAATGGCATATTAAACCCTATGTTTATGGGGACAATGGTTATTACCATGACAGCGAGCGGATGGCTGAAGAAAACCACTTCTTTGGTAACCATGTACGAATTATCGGCCCTGCTATTTATCGTGGGGGTAATTATTCTCATTCCACTCTTCAAGAATTCCGTTAATCTTTTAAACAAGAGTGAGGAAGTATAAAAGAATGCACATGGTGCCTGACACCCATTTTGTTTATTTTTAAAGCTGCCCTGTTTTCGAGGGCAGCTTTTTTACGCCTATTGGTTGAATACCAATGGGAGTGTAATGATGACTTGTGTTCCTTCATTTGGAATACTGTGGATTGAAATCTTCCCGCCATAGGAGTCAATAATCCGTTTGCAAACAGTTAATCCTAAGCCAGATCCATCTTTCTTGAGTGTGAAGAATGGGTTAAATGCTTGGTTGATTTGATCTTGCTGCATTCCCACTCCGTTATCAGTGACGGTAATTAAACAGTGTTCTGCCTGTTCCTCAAGTGTGATAGAAAGTTTTCCTCCAAAAGGCATGGCTTGCAACGAGTTCTTTGTTAAATTAAGAATGACTTGCTTTAACTGATCTTTGACACAAGAAACGGGTAGATTTTCCTTAGAGTAATTAATGATTAACTCCACATTCATAAAATTAGCCTCGGAATGAATGATCGGCTCGATTTCTGTCAGAATGGTATTAACATTATCAATTTTAAGCGTATGAGCAGTGGGTTTTCCTAGTACAAGCAATTCACTAACAATACCATTGATTCGATCGATTTCTGTTTGAATTACTTTGAAATAGGATTGGGCTTTCTGATCGTGATATTCCTCGCTTAAAAGTTTTATTAATCCTTTTATTCCGGTTAATGGATTCCGGATTTCATGAGCTGTGCTTGCCGCAAGTTTCCCGATTAATTCTAGTTTATGATGTTCCGTTTGCGCATTTTCCCTTTGTACTTTCTTTTTCAAAAGAAAGTATTGAGCCCATAAAAAGACGATATTGGAAATGGTTAAAAAAATCATCAAATATTTAACAAACGATTTCCAAAAAGCTAGTTCATTTTCCGATTGGACAAAGACGGATATTTTCCAATTAACATTGGCTATTTTCATACTGGATTTTACCGAGTCCTTTTCAGGTAGGGAACCCGCTTTAAATAAAATCTTGTTTGAATCATCGGTGATAATGACCATTTCGCCATTAACCAGGTTTTTAATGGCTGCTTCAATTTTATCTGTCCGTAAACTGGCAACAAGCACACCCTGCACTTTTCCATGATCGACAATCGGAGTAGCAATTGTGATGATTTGCCTGCCTGTAACCCGGCCAATATGTACGTCCGAAAAACTTGTTTTCTCTGTCTGGATGGCATGTTGAAAATAAGGTTGATCGTTTACATTCACATTTTTAGAATTTGTATTCGTACTAATTAATAAGTCACCTTGGCTATTTGTCCAAAAGAAACCAGATAGACGAGGATCCTTCCCTTTTGTTTCTCGAAGCACTGTTTCCAAATTAGATAGGTTGGTGTTCTGATACTTAAGTGAAGTTGCGAGCATTTCTAATCGGCCAACCGTTTCGTTAAATAAATTTTCTATATTCATTGTGTGGAAGGTGGCATATCGTGCGGCTTTATTTTTATTTTGTGCTTCCAAAATTTTTACTTGGTGTTGGGCTAACACCGAACTAGCGGCTAAAGCGGGAATCAAAGTGAGAAGTAGATAAAGTAGAAATTTATTTTTTAGAATTGACGATAGAACGCGAATGAAAACCAAGAGTAATCTACTCCTCAATGTTGTATAGGATTATTCTACTATTTTTTTTAGCACTCGAAAATACATTTTGTTGTTTATTATTGGTAATAGTATGTTTTTATTTAGTGGATTCTAATACCGAATAGATTATTATTATCAATTCATATTATGAAAAGAGTAACTTAAATTAATGTTTAATCCCTATATAAAAAGTTACAAAAAATAAAATAAAAGTTTAGACCCCCGAAAAAATAAATAATAAAATTTTCCCAACGCTTTTGAGAACCTAGCGTTGGGATTTTTAATAGAATAGTTTATTTTTCGTTAGTACTTTCGTTAGTGCCTGACACCATGTCCCCTACTTTTTCCCAATTATCCTAATAGATTCACCGTGTTATGATTATTTTGAAAATTCTATACAAAGAGAAATTAGGAGGCGGTTGGCGATGAAAAAGAGAACATCACTAGTATTAGCATTGGGATTAACAGTGGGGTCTGTGCTGCCAATAACGGCTGCAGCAAAAACTGAACTGTATAATGTTACGGTTCAGAAAGATGCAATGCAGTTTGGTCAGGATGCAAAGGTTCATTGGAAACAAGGTCAAAAGGTACCATCCTTTGTTCATGGAAAGTTATCTACCAAAGCCTATAAAGATAAAGATGCCATTAAGCAATTTTTAAAAGAAAATAAAGAGCTATATCAATTAGATACAGCTAAAGATTTAACTTTACTAGATGTTCAGACGGACGAACTTGGCAGCAAGCACTATTATTTTGTTCAATCGGTTCAGGGGATTCCGGTGGATGGAGCACAGTTTAAGGTCCATACCGATAAAAATGGAATTGTTACGGCAGTGAATGGAGATGTATTTCCAGAAGCATCTTCCTATTTCAAGGGCGCATTAAAAGCTCAGCTATCGAAGGATGCTGCTCTCGATAAGTCTTGGAAATCTATTACAGTAACAAAAGCAGAAACCCTAACCAATGCCGAGGATGGTCCTACCGGTAAAAAGGTAGAGGATACCGTTGAAAAGGCTGAATTAGTAGTTTATAAGAATGGCGATCAATTTAATCTGGCTTACAAAACAAATCTCCAATTTATTCAGCCATACCCTGCTAATTGGGTTGTTTATGTGGATGCTGTCAACGGGAATATCTTAAAGTCCTATAATGCGGTGGCTGATGGAACAGGAGTAGGTGTCCTTGGGGATACGAAAACAATAAACACCTACTACTCAAGCGGAACTTACTATTTATATGATATTACTAAGCCGATGACGGGTGTCATTGAAACAAGAACGGCAGCAAATCAATCCCGATTACCTGGTAATTATACAGTGGATGCTGATAATAATTTCAACGCTACCGGACAGCGAGCCGATGTAGATGCACACTACTATGCCGGTGTTGTTTATGATTATTATAAGAATACATTTAATAGAAATAGTTTTGATAATAATGGAGCCACTCTTCGCTCCACTGTCCACTATGGTAGAAATTACAACAACGCCTTCTGGAATGGATCACAAATGGTTTATGGAGATGGGGATGGAAAAACCTTCCGTTCGCTGTCAGGTGCTCTTGATGTTGTAGCCCATGAATTAACCCATGCGGTTACGGAAAGAACAGCTGGGTTACAGTACCAATATCAATCGGGTGCCTTAAATGAGTCCATTTCTGACACATTCGGGGTGTTTCTTGATAAAGGTGATTATTTAATGGGGGAAGATGTTTACACGCCGAATACAGCTGGTGATGCACTTCGCAGCCTGTCCAATCCTAAACTTTATGGACAGCCAGATAATATGAGCGGATACGTAAATACAACATCTGATAATGGCGGCGTTCACACAAACAGCGGAATTCCGAATAAGGCAGCCTATTTAACGATTTCAAGTCTAGGGACAGCTGTGGCTGAAAAAATCTACTATCGTGCACTTACAGTTTATTTGACTCCAACAAGTAATTTTAGTGGGGCACGTGCAGCGCTCCTTGCTGCAGCAGCTGACCTTTATGGATCAGGCAGCACACAATACAATGCCGTTAAATCCGCTTGGACACAAGTAGGAGTAAACTAAGAAAAGAAAGAGGTCAGCCATCATAAAAGGGGATGGCTGACTTTTTCTTTGAGCAAAAAAAAGGATTGGTGTCAGGCACCAATCCAATAATGGGAAGTTTTAAGAAATGAGTTCTTCAAACCATTTCCGTATTAACTTGAGTTAATCATATGAAAAACTTATGTAGAATTTAGGTGGAACTTGTGTGGAAGTTGTGAAGATTTTATATGTGCAATGTAGTTAAGATGGCATATACTTATAAAAATTTGAAATCTAAATTTCTCCCCATATTTTTACTCGATACTATTAAACTAGCGAATATTTATAAAAATTGCGCCGTTTGTTGGTGGATAAATTTTTTTCTTACCGGGTGTTGTTATTCCCTTTTTTTGCAATATAATAAAAGTAAGGTGTTCACAAAATTGTCAAAATACATTTATCGAATTTACATACAAAATAATTTTTCAGGGGGAAGACATATGATTAGGGCGGCTATTGCTGGTGTAGTGGGTTTTGTGCTTATTTTTATCGAATCGATGATTGTCATGAATCTCAAAGGCCTTGAGACCATTGAGTTTGGCGGCATAGCTCCATTCATAAATGTCTGGGCTATGAATTTCTTTTTCGTCTTTGCTATTCTTACACAAGTAACCAATTGGTACGTGAACAAGGAAAGTTTAGAAGAGGATAATAGCTATTAATAATAAAGCGACGCAATCTGGCATAATGCCCAAGATTGGCGTCGCTTTTTGTTTGGTTTAAACGTTGTGTTTTACGGATTTATTACCTCCAATAGCTGTTTTACGAATGAATGGGATTACCCAACGATCAAGACCGATGCGGCCGGCATTATAACCAGCGAATAGAATAATTGCTCCAATGAAAAGGTCAGTTGGAATATGAGATACAGTTCCTGCTAAGAAGAAAGAGAAATTCATCACAAGACCAAAGAACATTGCAGCAGTTGTTAAGCATCCAAGAATTAGTCCAAGTCCAACTAAAAACTCGCCAAGTGGAACGATTGTGTTAAAAATATCAACGTTTGGTAATGCAAAGTGTTGTAAGAAATCAACATACCAGCCATAAACTACGCTGCCGTCAGGTCCTTTTACGGGATTAGCGATGGCTCCTTTTAAGAATCCAGAGGCATCGAAGCCACCTGCTAATTTGTGGTACCCTGCTGTTAACCAAGAATAACCGATATATAGGCGGAGGACTGTTAAAATTCCTGCGGCAACTTTGTTTTCTCTTAACCAATTTACTACCATGTGAAACACTCCTTGTTTATAAAGTTTGTTAATTGTTTTCTACATTGTTACTATAACAAACTTATTTCGAAATTAGGGTAAAATGTTCACTATTTCACATATTCGTAAAAAAGTTTTGAACAAGTTTTGAACGAACAATCCTTTTTCATGGAGTGCTTCGTTAGTATTTTTTGGTATAGGAGATGAATATAGCTTTAAAGTAAGAGTTGAAATTTTTACCAAAAAAGGTCTTGATAAAACTAATGGTATTAGTTATTATAAAACTAACGATATTAGTTAAAGGGGATATGCCAGATGAGGATGATTAAAAATGGATATTTATATCAAGTCACTTTCATGGCAAGAGTTTTTCCAGTCAACTGCTATTTGGTGGAGGAAGAGGATGGGTTAACGTTAATTGATGCGGCACTAGGTTTTTGCACGAAGGGAATTATGAAGGCCGCGGAATCGATTGGAAAGCCAATTACCAAAATAGTGCTGACACATGCTCATGAAGATCATGTCGGTGCGCTGGATTCAATAAAAGAAATGCTGCCCGCAGTACCGGTGTATATTTCGGTTCGCGACAATAGGCTAATGAACGGTGATCGTTCGCTTGACCCTCATGAGGCGCAAACCGCAATTAAAGGCGGTGTACCGAAAAAATTAAAAACGAGAGCTAGTATTTTATTGAAGGAAGGCGACTTGATTGGTTCGTTAACCGCGATTGAAACGCCAGGACATACACCCGGCTCGATGTCATTCTTAGATTTACGTACAAAGGCGTTGATTGCTGGGGATGCCTTGCAGACACGAGGTGGAATGGCGGTAGCAGGGGATATAGTCCCATGGTTTCCATTCCCAGCCTTTGGTACTTGGAGTAAAGAAACAGCCATGACTAGCGCACGGAAATTAGTGGGTTACCAACCAGAGTTACTTGCGGTCGGCCATGGGGAGATGGTGATGAATCCTAGGAAAGAAATGGAACAGGCAATCAAACATCTTGAACGAAAAATTGGATAGGGAGTCATGACAATGTCACCAAGACCAAAAATCGGTCTCGAATTATCTTTTATTATTGAAGCGGCAGGAGAACTTGCCGACCAGCAGGGGATCCAGGAAGTTACCTTAGCAAACCTTGCGAAGAAACTAGGTATCCGCTCGCCTTCTTTATATAACCATTTCGACGGACTTCCAGGATTACGAAAGAAATTGGCGATCTATGGAATCAATATGCTTTATAAAGTGGTGGCAGATGCAGCAATTGGGGTGTCAGGCACCGAAGCTGTCCTCGCGGTAAGTCAGGCTTATGTAGATTTTGCCCGTAGGCATCCAGGAATTTATGAGGCTACCTTACTTGCACCGAATCCGGAAGATGTGGATGTGCAGCAAGCAGGGGCGAAAATCGTTGACCTTTCTGTTCGGATTTTGCAGGCATATCATTTAGAAGGGGAGCGTGCCCTGCATGCTGTGAGGGGCTTGCGCAGTATTTTACATGGATTTTCATCCTTAGAGCAAAAGGGCGGGTTCAAGATGTCGTTGGATTTGAACGAAAGTCTAATGATTATTATCAAGGCATTTCTTGCGGGGATGGAAGAGGGAATTAATTAATGTCGATAGGAAGGTTCATTGTGCCCAAAGACATAGAAAATACCTGTCGTGGGCACTCTGGAGCGCCTCTTCCCTTGAGTATACTCATGAAGGTACATTTTGGAGATAGCAGTTCTCCATTGACCTTTGGTATAATGGGTTAAAGTTTAGTATTAAGGGATGATCATGTAAATGAGATCAGAAAAATTGGGATTAGTATTAGATGTTGAGACTACCGGTTTAGGGCCAACCAAAGATGAAGTAATCGAACTTGCCTTAAAGTTATTTTCTTATCGAGCCGACACTGGCGAGGTAATCGATATTATCGAAGAAGATTCCTTTTTACGTGAGCCCCTCTCCCGTACAGCAAGGAATAATTATGACTCAGCGTATCGAGTTCATGGAATCCCATATGAAATGGTTCAAGGGAAAAGCTTTTATGATGTAAAAATAAAAACATACTTCCATCGTGCCGATTCCGTGTTTGCTCATAATGCCTCCTTCGATCGAAGCTTTCTTTATCATATGTATCCAGAAGTTAACGATCTGAAATGGTACTGTACAATGAGAAATATCCCTTGGAAAAATTACGGATTTCCCAATGGGAAATTACTCACGCTATTACAAGCACACAACATTACAGATTACCAAACACATAGAGCACTAGATGATATTACATACTTGTTGGAGCTGCTTAAGAAAACAAGTCCGAATGGAATCTATTATCTTCAAGAAGTGCTAGAAAAGTCCCCAATGAGAAAATATCAGCCAGCCGTTTCGCGATCGAAAATGGGTTAAAAAAACTAATCACGCTTGATTAGTTTTTTTGTTAGAATGGCAAAAAAACCCGGTCACATCTTGGACCGGGTTCATCTTAATACAACTTGTGTATGTATGAATTTATTGTCTGCCCTCAGTGAAGATTTGGAAGGTTACACCAAATTTATCGATTACACTGCCATATGCCGGGCTGAAAAAAGTTTCTTGAAGAGGCATGGTTACTTGGCCGCCTTGTTGCAGGGCTTCAAAGAATTTATGCGCTTGGTCTGCATCGTTCGTTGAAATACAGATGGTCACTTGATTACCGCTTTGATGTGGTTGGCCAGGGAAAGTGTCGGAAAACATTAATTCTGTTTCGCCCACTTTAATCGTCGCATGACTTATACGGTCTTTCGCTTCAGCTGGTAGTGGAAAATCAGGATTTTCTGGCATCTCTCCGAAAGATTGTGAAAAAAGAACTTGTGCATCTAAAGCGTTTTCATAGAATTGTATGGCTTCCTTCGCATTTCCATCCATCACAAAATAGGGAATCAAACGTAATGTCATAATTAACCTCTCCTCAGTTAAAAAATTATTTTTTCGAGAACCTCTATCCGATAATAGCTGTTGTGGACATTTTGATTTAAGAGTTCCACTTCTTATTATTACCGATAATTCTATTATAAAACGGAGAACTTATGTTCGCAACAATAAAATTAACGAAAATTGAGTCCGCAGGATAAATTTTCCCACGGACTCGATATTGGTCTATTTTAATAACGGCAGGTATCGGTCACTAATAATATTCAAATGATGGAGAGCGTGGCCTGCGATAATGTAGGCGATGGCACGGGCAGTGACTTCTGTGTTATTGGCAAATCCAATGTTTGTCCAGGCCTCTTCCGGCATATTTTGAATTAAAGTAAGGGTAGCTTTTCTAGTGGCAATAAAGTCTTCGAGAATACTTTTTATGGGTAATTTATGAATTTGCGAGCCTTGAACATAATCATTCTCATTAAAACCCGCCAAAGAGGTCTGGTCCCCACGTCCAACGCGGAGAAGCCGATAACTCATAATTCTTTCTGTATCCGCCATATGGCACAGTACTTCTTTGATGCTCCATTTATTTTCAGCATAACGAAAGTGGCCACCCCCCTCGGATAGTGACTCGAAAAGTTCGATTGTTTTGACCAAATGCTCCTTCAAAAGTAATAATAGATCACCATCAGGAACTAGAGTTACATACGGTTTATAATATTCTGGGTACTCATTTACTAGTGGGCGTTGTAACATTTTCAATTTCTCCCTCCTAATTCTAATGACAAAATTGAATTTTCGGATAATCATCCTACATAATTTTACCATAAATCGTAAATAGTGCGTTAAATCTGTTCGTACTTGCTTTTTATACAAAAAAATAGCTACTATATGAAATTCCAATTTAAAGAAAAAAATATTTTTATAAAATCATAAATAGTTTTTTCCAATTTTGTGCATTCTAAAAAGAAAAAGGATTGGCACACATAGATGAGAAAAAATAAAATGATTTTACTCGTTATCATGATCCTGCCTTGGTTATCGATGCCGTTCATGGGGAAACGAACAATTAAGCGTTTATTTCCAGGGGCTATATTTATGTTCATCTGGGTAGCTGTTGAAAGTATTCTCGCAAAAAAAAGAATGTGGTGGCGGATTTATGAAAGGATAAATCCTAGGGTAATTGGCGAATTGCCATTCATGCTGGGGCCATTTTTTGTCGGTTCATTATGGATTTTAAAATGGACTTTTGGTAATTTTATTCGATACCTATTTTTAAATTTAATTTTTGATACTCTTTTTGCTTATCCAGGGATGTACATTTTAAAAAGACTAGGAATTGCCTCTCTTATAAGACTAAGACCCTACCAAATGGTACTTTTGTTTATGAGTAAATCAGTGCTCATGTACGGACTTCAGAGCACAGTGACTAGATTGCGTAAAAAACCTAAATCTCTTCTTCAAAGAATATTCTCATAGGAGACACCATGGGAAACAGTGGGTAGATGCTGTTTTCATATGGTGTTTCCTTTTCTCGTTATGCTATATCTTTTTAATTGAATCATAGCAAAGGGGAAAATTCTGACCGATTATAAACAAAAGTGGACCTCAGTAGAAGCGATGTTATCGGCCCGCCAAACCGAAAAATGTTACAATTAGAATAAATTATTATCATGGGGGGGGAAATCATGAGTCCATCTAATCCGAACACTACCTCACAGTCGAGCGAAATCGATTTAATTACCGTCCTATCAAATCAAAACAAAGAAGAACTAATTAAGATTATTCTTGACCTGTCAGAAGATTATCCCGAAATTGAAAAACAGTTACTATTTAAATACACTCCTCATAAAGACGAAATTTCATCCGCGAAAAAACTTATTTCTGCATCAATTAATGGGGCAAAAAGAAAAGGGTTTATCGATTGGCGTCATGTTGGTCCTGCATTACAAGGTGCAGAATTGAGCCTCCAAAAAGCGCGGCATAAAGTAGAAAACGGTGAATACGAGAGTGCGATTTTATTATCACTTGTTGTCATGCAGCCAGTTGTAAAAATGCTCAATTTTGCTGATGATTCAAATGGTTCGATCGGTGATGTTATGAATTGGGCGATTCGAACAATTGACGATGTGGTGATTGCCAGTCTGCCCGTGTTGAATGAAAAAGAGAAGAAAGGTCTTTTTGAGGCGATCATGAAAGAAGCCGGAAAAGTACATTATGATGGCTGGAGTGATTGGCGATATGCTTTATTAAAAATTTGCACCTACTATTCTCCTATGAAAGATTTGAGAAAAAAGTTAGAAAAACAGTTGGAAACCCTTCTTGAGAAAACTGAATCTTCTTGGAGTGACAGATATGAAAAAACACAAATAAAATTACTTCAGCTTGAAATCATTGAACGATGTGATGGGGCAGCCGCTGCGGGAGAATTTATCTATAAAAATATAAAATCTAGCGAATTCCGTGAAAAGGCAATTGTTAATGAACTAGGAAAAGGTGATTTCAAAAAAGTACTTCAACTTTGTTTGGATGGAGAAGAAGCGGATAAAGAATATCGAGGACTTGTCCATAAGTGGCGGGAATACCGATACCAAGCCTATGAATTGCTTGGAGATATTGAACAACAAAAACAATTGGCGAGCAAACTGTTATTCAAAGGTGAATTTACATATTACATAAAACTAAAAGAACTATATACAACAAGTGAATGGGAGGGCGTTTTGAAAAAAACTGTAGCTGAATTTAAAAAAATGGATTATCAGCCCTCAGCATACCTTTCTATTTTACAAGGGGAGAAATTGACGGATGAACTTTTAATTTATTGCCAAAAAAATATTCGAACTATTACAGAACTGTATCCATATATAATTAAGGATTATTTAGAAGAAGTAATTGCCTTGTTTATTAAGTACATTGAGAATGAAGCTGAAGAGGCTACGGATCGAAAAAAATATCGGAAGGTTTGTTCCATCATAAAAACCTACAAAAATGCCTGTGGAACGATTCAGTCGCATAAGCTAATTGGGGAATTAAGAGAAAAGTATATGCGCCGGCCTGCGTTCATAGAGGAGCTAGGGAAATTTAGATAAGCCGACAAGGAGATTAAAACGATGCTGCACCATATAGAAATTAATGTTTCCAATCTAAGCAAAACGATCGAATTTTGGCAGTGGTTTTTAATGGAGTTAGGATATCAACCATATCAAAAATGGGAGTCGGGTATCAGCTTGAAAGATGGAGAAACCTATCTTGTTTTTGTACAAACTGAAGAACGATTTTTGGATGTCTCGTACCATCGTTCACGAGTTGGGCTTAATCATTTTGCTTTTCATGCGGAATCAAGAAAACAAGTCGATCAAATAACAATGCAATTAAAAGAAAAAGGGGTCCATATTCTTTATCAGGATAAACATCCATTTGCCGGTGGAGATACTCATTATGCTGTTTTTTTCGAAGATCCAGATCGTATTAAAGTGGAATTGGTCGCTCCATTCTAGCAGTTTCGGTCTGACCCTGATGCATTAAGATTCGAAACTTTTGTATTTCGCTATTTATAGTGATTTACATCACAAAACACCATCCTTTTTAACATTATAATAATCAAAAACAGAGGGAAAATTAATAGTGGATGGTGACGAAAAGTGGATTACAATTTTAAGTCGATCTATGATGAAATAGGCGGGCAAGAAACAATAGATAAATTGGTCAATGCTTTTTATCCGCGTGTATATGCCGACCCAGAACTAAGACCATTGTTTGAAGGGGATATGGAAGAAATAAAGCGTAAACAGCGGATGTTTTTGCCGCAATTCTTGGGGGGTCCTGCCCTTTACAGTCAGGAGTTTGGACCGCCTGCCATGAGACATCGACATCTGCCATTTGAAGTAACGCCTAGAAGGGCAAAATGCTGGCTTCGCTGCATGAAAGAAGCATTTGAAGAAATTGGACTTGATCAACAACCTGCCGGGCTGGCTTTTTATGAAAGGTTAACGCAAGTGGCTGGAATTATGGTCAATAGCCCGGATCGTGAATAATCAAAAGGCTCTTCTCAGATAGAGAGGAGCCTTTGCCTATAAGATGAAAAATTTAGTGTTTGAACTATTATTACTGTCCAGCTCCAGCGTCCAGCGACTAGTGTACTTCGCTCTCTTCCCTACGATAAGTCAACATCGAATCGCTCCGCTCTCCGTGTTTCCTTTATCTCAGTCAGAGCGCTCCAGTCCATACGTCGCTAAACGGACGCTTCCGCTTTTCTGACTATTTCTTTAACTTAGCCCAAGTTGCATCTAAAGCTTTTTCTGTTTCGGCTTTCGATTTTTGGCCGCCAACATACGCTTGAAGAGTAGCTCCAAATTCTTGGCCTGCACCATCCGGATATTTCATGAACTGCCAAGAGTAGGTTTTGCCTTCTTGTGAATATTTTTGAAGTTCTGCACCTAGAGGTCCAATATCTTCCGCTTTTGCTTCAATTGTTTTAAAAGCAGGGATGTACTTGAACTCCTTAACTAGAGCTGTTTTCCCTTCTTCAGAGGTAACCATCCAGTTTAAGAAATCTTTTGCTGCTTTTTTATCCGCTTCAGGAGCTTTGTTATGAACTACCCAGTTCGTTGGAACGTCAACCATTAATTTATCTGCCTGAGCAGCATCATCCGTAAGTGCCAATGGAATAAAGCCAACTTCCATGCCTGGATTTAGTTTATCAAGCATTGGTTGAATCCAGTTACCTTGCTGAATCATTGCCGTTTCACCGTTGGCAAATTGGGTTACTTCCGTGTTGTAGTCTGTTGTTAAAGGATTTTTGTTGCCATATTTGATCGTTAAGTCAACAAGCTTGAAGTAGTCATTGAAGTATTTATTGCCTTCGATTTTCGCTGACCCTTCGTTTAAACCTTGGATGTAGTTCTCGTCATCTGCTTGTTGGTAAGCAAATGGTACGTTTAGACCATGGTTTGCTAAAACCCACCATTCCGCATAGCCGACAGAGAAAGGAGTAATACCGGCAGCTTTTAATTTTTTCGATGCTGCTTCTAATTCCGTAAATGTTTTTGGCAGTTCTGTAATACCAGCTTTTGCAAATAGTTTCTTATTGTAAGCAAAGCCATAGCCTTCCATATTTACTGGCTGTCCGTAGATTTTTCCATCGATTGTCATTGGCTTTAAGGCATTTTCATAGGCATCTTTTACCCACGGCTGATCGGATAAATCCTCGAATTTATCTTTCCATGTTTGAGCCTCTTGATAACCGCCATTGCCAAAGATATCAGGAGCCTTGTTGGAAGCAAACTTAGCTTTTAATGCTGCAGATCCATCTGCACCGCCACCGACGGTTTCAATATTAAAAGTAACGTCGGGATGTTCTTTTGTATATTGATCTGTTAACGCTTTCAATTGGTCGGCAATTTCAACCTTTCCATTAAAAAGATCGACCACTACTTTGCCGTCTTTCCCGCCGCTTTTTTTATCAGTAGATGCACTGTCGCTAGAACAAGCTGTTGCTAATAGTAGTGAAGCGGATAGAACACCTGCTAGTAAAGAATACTTTTTGATCCCCATTAAAATTCCCTCCTGGTATATAAATCTATTTTATATTTGTCTCTGCTATCTGTCATGCAGACAGCAGAGGTTGTTCCTATGGTATATTTTCTACTTGATAGAGCCACTAGTAATTCCTTTAATAATGTGTTTTTGCATCGCAAAAAAGAAGATTAATAATGGAATAATGCCCATGACTAAGGCAGCTAATGCCAAATCCCATTGCTTTGTATACTGTCCAAAGAAGGAGAACGTTGCTAAAGGAATCGTTTTTAATTCCGGATCCTGAAGCACAAGTGATGGCAATAGGAAGTCATTCCAAATCCATAAGCTATTTAAAATCACAATGGTCACTGTAATTGGTTTTAATAATGGAAAGACAATTCTCCAAAACACGCCAAACCTTGAACAGCCATCGATGATAGCAGCCTCTTCCAGTTCAACTGGAATCCCTTTAATAAATCCGTGATACAAGAAAATGGTCATCCCTGAGCCAAAGCCCAGATACATGATGACAAGGCCCCATACGCTATTTAAAAGTCCAAAAGTACTGGCTGTTTTGATAAGCGGAATCATGATCGATTGAAACGGAATGATCATTGCTGCCACAAATATCATGAAAATCACATGGCTAATTTTCTTCCTTGTTCGAACCAGCATATAGGCTGCCATCGAACAAAAGATGACAAGAACTACATTACTGACAACAGTAACAATTAAAGAGTTTGAAAATACTTTAAGATAGTTCAATTTTTCGAAAGCACTCACATAGTTCTGAAGCTCCAGAACCTTCGGCAAGGCTGAGGTGTTAGATAAAATATCTGCGAAAGGTTTCAAGGAGTTTGAAATCACATAATAGAAAGGGACTAAAAAGGCTAGACCAAGCAGGATGGCAAGAATCTCCATTATAAAAGTTTTTCCTGTATACCTGTTTCCCATTAGGACTCGACCTCCTTTTTCTTCGAATACGTCACTTGAATGATGGAAATGGCTGCGACGACAAGGAAGAATATCAGTGCTTTTGCCTCGCCAATTCCGTAACGGTTATTCACAAAGGCTTCTGTATAAATGTTTAGTGCTAACATTTCAGTAGACTTAAAAGGACCGCCATTTGTCAATGACAGGTTTGCATCAAAGACTTTAAAGGATGAGGCAGTAGTTAAAAATAAACAGATAGTAACCGCCGGTGCAACGAGTGGCATGGTTATGTGGCGAAGAATCTGCCATCTATTAGCTCCGTCTATTTTCGCTGCTTCAATTAATTCTTGAGGAACGTTTTGCAGTGCAGCGATATAGATAATCATAATATAGCCTGCACCTTGCCAAACACTGACAATCACAATTCCCCAGAAGGCGGTATTCGCATCTCCTAACCAAGCCATTTCAAAAAGGGGAATCTTTGTTAACTGTCCAATCGATGCAAAACCCTTTACAAAAATGAATTGCCAGATAAAACCTAATAAAAGGCCGCCGATCAAGTTTGGCATGAAGAAAACGGTTCGTAAGATATTTCTTGTCTTTAGCATTTGTGTGACAAGTAATGCTAATCCAAACCCAATTACATTTGTTAAAAGGATCGCAACAACCGTATATTTCGTGGTGAGTTTGAAGGAATCTTGGAATTGCTTGTCCTCGGTAAAGATGTACTTAAAGTTGTCCAAGCCCACCCATTTGACCGCTCCCGTGATCCCGTTCCAGTCTGTAAAGGCATAATAAATACCTGTAAAAAAAGGAATCAGAACAATCAGGGTAAAAGCTAGCAAAACTGGTCCCACAAATAGTGCAAATAATCCTGCATCTTTCAGTTTCTTGTGTTTATTTAAGGAAACTGACTTCGAAACCGCTGCGCTTCTGTGAACTTCTAAGACGGGGGTTTCTACTTTTTCCAACTTACTTTGGCTATTCATAACCTGCACCTCCATAATTACATTTTAGAGAATCTAGAAAATTATGAAACGGCTTACATTGACCAGTAGGGTGGAATATATTGAACAGTCCAAATAGATGACAAGTCAATAAATGCCATAGGAATGGATAGGGAATGTTGTTACAATAGAGAAAATTCATTAAGTGGAGGAAAGTTAGTTCTTTGGTAACTAACCAAGATGTCTATGCAATGGGGTATACGTAAAAAGCTGATTATATTTTTAATGCTTGTAACAGTCCTGCCTTTTGGAAGCTCAATCGCGATTACATATTATCAAACAACAACCTCTCTCAATGAACGTTTTGTTTCGACCAATCATGACCTAATTGTCAAAGGTGAGGAAGAACTTACGGTTTATCTAGAAGATGTCGCTCAGATGTCGTCCGTACTTTATCGATATACACCCTTTATGAATGTGATGAGGGATGGTCTCTCAGAGAATTTAAATAACAAACAGGAAGAAGTTCGCCGTGCTCTTGCCTATTTATTTAATACCCGGCCAGAGATTGAACAAATGCATCTCTATATTGATATAGGAAAAGATTCGTATACGAATTATCATTCAAGAATAAGCGGAAGAGGTAAATATGAAAGTATTTTGTCGCATCCCTATTATTCCAAGCTAACTCGCTATGACGGCTTTTCACTCATCGAACCACCACATGAAATGTACAGCTATAACAATATTTCCGTCATACCAAACTCGGAAAAGAAAAATGTCCTTAGCTTTCATAACATCCTTCGTGACGTTCCTTCTGATAAGATGTTAGGATTTTTGTCGATTGATATTAATCTTTCAAAAATAAGTGCGATTGCTGGTCGATTATTTACAAAGAATATGGAAGACTTGTATATTATGGATGAAAATGGGGCGATTATCTATTCCTCCAATGAAACGATGATTGGCAAGGAAAATAAGGAAAAGTGGTTTGAGTTTGTAAAGAAGGAGCCTGTCTCTAGTAAAAGTACGGAATGGAAGGATCAGCAATTCAATGGTGTGATTGTCTATGATAAGTTCTCCGCTCCTTATAAGAATTGGTATATTGTTAAACGGATTCCTTACCGTGTTCTCTATCAAAGTGCTAGGGAAACAGCACTAATTAATATTGTCATTGGGATTGTGACGCTCGTATTTGTATTTATCGCTACGATGTTTGTTTCCTTTAAGATTACGGCACCGATTAAAGTATTAATAGATAACATGAAAAAGGTTGAACAAGGTGTATTTGAGGCGGACTTTGATTCGTTAGGTAACGATGAAATGGGGATGTTGGGAAGACATTTCAAATTAATGATCGCCAAAATCAATGATTTAATTGAGAGAGAATATAAACTCGCGATTGAAAACAAAGAATCACAACTGAGAGTATTACGTTCGCAGATTAACCCGCATTTCTTATATAATGCCCTTCAATCGATTGGGACCTTAGCGTTAAAATCTAAGGCTGCTCCTGTTTATTCATTACTCACTTCATTATCGAAAATCATGCGATACAGCATGGATATGAAGGAAGATATTGTCCCGGTTCATTCGGAGGTAATGCATGTAAAAGCATATTTATTATTACAAAAACAACGTTTTGATGAGCAGTTTGAATTTGATTTAACTATTTCAAAGGAAGTCCAAGAAATACACATTCCGAAAATGATCTTGCAGCCTATTGTAGAAAATTCCTTTAAGCATGGATTTGACCAGCAAATCGATAACGCATCCATTCAAATTGACGGTCAGCTGCAAGAGGACGGGATGGTTTGCATTACGGTAAGAGATAATGGAATAGGCGTAAGCGGTCAACAGTTGGAACGAATCAGGCAGGAATTATTAAATGGTGCATTAAGAGAAGGCGAGCAAAGAGAAACGATTGGGTTAAAAAATATTTATGACCGCTTACAAATTTATTACAATAATCAAGCACATATGTCGATTCATAGTATTGAAGGATGCGGATTTACGGTTACTGTTCAGTTTCCAAAGGCTATCCAAAAAGAGGTGGAGCATTCATGAAAGCATTAATCGTTGATGATGAAAAGCACGTTCGTGAAGGAATTAAGATACTGGGTGAGTGGGAACAAAATGGGATTAGTGAAATTTATGAAGCAGGAAATGGTGAGGAAGCCATCCTTCTCATCCAGAAATATAAGCCAGAGATTATTTTTTCAGATATGAAAATGCCAAAAATGGATGGCGTCTTGCTGCTAGAATGGATCAAAGAAAATCAGTCTACCAGCAAAACCATCGTTGTGACAGGTTATGATGATTATCATTACATGCGTAAAGCGATTCATTTCGGCAGTTCTGACTACCTCCTAAAGCCGATTGATCCCGAAATCTTAAATCATACCTTGGAAACCGCCGTGCATGAATGGAAAAAAGAAGCCCTAGAGCGTGCCCGAAAAGAAAGCAGCACACAATTAATCAATGAAATGAAGCCTGTTTATCGAGACCGAAAGCTTACCAAACTGATGAATAGTGATAATCTGAATGGCGATTTATATGAGGGTTTCGGAATTCAACCGTCTGATAACTATCAAGTGGCTCTTGTCCGGATTAATGGCAAGACCATGGAGGTATTTCAAGGAGATCGTGATTTAACGTACTATACGATTCTCAATGTCATAAATGAAATCATGCTGGAAAATGAATCAGGAATTGGATTTCGATATTTATCCAGTAAAGGCGAAGTGTTAATTATCTTCTGGAAAAAGTTTGCGGAAATTGGAAAAATATTAAATCGAATCTATAAGACTCTTAAAAGTACGATGAATATCTCTTGTCCGATTACTTTAGGGAAACTAGTGAGTAAGAACGCCAGATTAATGGATTCCTATCTTCATGCCAAACAGATATTTTCTTATTCAAATATTTTAGATAAGGTAGCAAATCGAATCTATGTGAACGAAACCCATGCTAACCATGCATTAAGGAATCTTATGGACTATTCTGCCAGCATCGATTTGGCTGTACAAGTCGGTAAAATGGAGGCATTTGATGAAGTAATTCATCAAATAACTACGGATATTTCGGCAAAAAACTATCTATCCATAAAACAGCTGCTCCATGTTGAAAATGAATATTTAGTCATCAGCAATAGATGGTTTAAATATTATCATCTTCCTAATGTAGCAATAGAGGATATACAAAAAAGGCTGGATTTATTTTTCGATGAAAACGGTTCCTTCATGTTAGAAGAATACATTAAGAGAAAGAAACGAGAGATTGCTATCTTTTTGAAAAAGGTTAATAAAGGCACCCTTCAGAAAAATAGCAACATCATTTATGAAATTGAAAAATACCTGCAGGCAAACTTCGATCGCGAGGTAAAACTGCAAGAGATTTCCGATCATTTTTATATTAGCCGAGAGTATATCTCGAGAAAATTTAAACAAGAATTTAATGTGAATATCTCCGATTATATTGTTAAATTTCGAATGAAAAAGGCGAAATCTTTATTAAAAAACAGCCAGCTAAAAATCTATGAAATAGCGAATATGATCGGCTATCAAGACGACAAATATTTTCGAAAAGTATTTAAAAAGGTTGAGGGGATTACCCCGAATGAATACCGTGAAGCCTATATAAAACAGAAATAAGCAGATCCGAATTCCGGTTTCTGCTTTTTTGTTGGAATGAAATCACCCGTGGTAAGTTGATGGGGGATATGTTAAATTGAATAAATAATAATAGCCAAATCTTATTAATTGAGAAATAGATTGTAAGGGTTTTCTTTTTTGTTTGGGGGGATAGCATGTTTTTTTCCTTACGGAATCGCTTATTCATAATATTTACGTGTTTGTTAACGATTCCCTTAATCATTTTATCGATTATTATCCCACGATGGTTTACATCTATTATTGAAGACCAGACGCAGGATCTAACCATAGAAGCGATGGATCAGTACTCGCTGTATACGGACTCGATTACAACCCAGGCGGAGGATTTAGGTAAACAGGTCCTAGTCAATCAAACCACACAGCAGTGGCTAAGGTTAGAAAAAAAAGATGAAGAGATACCACGAGAACAGAGCTTGTTACAGAAGAATCAACTGAAAATGCTGCTTTCTTCGATGATGGTGAACAATTCAAATGGGATGTCTATCTCCGTCGTTTTAAATAACGGTGAAGGAGCATGGGGAAATAATTCCAATTTACGCAACCTAGATTGGTTTCAAGACTTTACTATTAATGAACAGCGATTTGTTAAATCACATATTGATCCATATATGCCGGCACAAGGAACTAGTAATAGTTATATGTTGCCCCTCGTTGATTTAAATACAGTTGTTTCCTACGGATTTATAAAGGTTAATTTCCCTTCAACATTGCTAGAAACAGCCTTAGGTAAAATCTCGATTGGTAAAAATGGACATGCATATTTATTAGATCAACAGGGAGCAAATGTGTTAGAGGGGAAGATTGATACCCCTAAATCGGTATTGAAAAGTAGTTTAAATAAAATAAAAACTAGTCAGAAGGAAAAGGGTTTATTAGAAACGGATTATCAAGGCGAAAAATACTTTGTGTTTTTTCAAAAGTTAGCAGTAGGTGATTGGATTCTAGTCAGTGAAGTGACTAAGTCTGACTTATTCTCTAAAGTAAATATTCTGCAACGTAACCTATTTTTAATTAGCGCCCTCGTTTTTTTATTAACGATTGTGGCTTCTTTCGTGCTTTCTTCTAATATCGTCAGCCCGTTAGGAAAACTAGCAAAAGCAATGAAATTTATCGAACGTGGCGATTTTTCAGGAGCCAAACACTTTATGCCAACGATTAAATCGTCAAACGATGAAGTTGGTTACGTAGTAAAAGTGTTCGACCATACTGTCGACCAATTGAAGAATTTAATTGAAACTGAATATGAAGCGAACATTCGTAGGAAAGATGCGGAATACAAAGCTTTATTACTGCAAATCAATCCTCACTTTTTAAATAATACACTTGAAATTATTGGCGGATTAGCCGTACAAGGAAAAAGTAAAGAAGTTATGAACGTAAGTATCTACTTAGGCCGGATGATGAGGTACTCCTTGAATACACAAAATGATGTGGTGAGATTGGGTGAAGAGATCAGCT
This sequence comes from Bacillus sp. AFS073361, assembly GCF_002567005.1. GTDB lineage: Bacteria > Bacillota > Bacilli > Bacillales > Cytobacillaceae > Neobacillus. The sequence continues at coordinate 246,463 of NZ_NUZU01000039.1, read as the reverse complement.
ATATCCGCAGCTATACAGATATTTTAAAGGTGAGATATGAGGATGCAATTACGATTGATCTTGTAGAGGATCCGGAGACAAAAAATCTTCCTATTATTAAATTCATTCTCCAACCGCTTGTTGAAAATGCCGTTAAATATAGTTTTATAGAAAAAACTACGGCTGATATTTTTATAAAAACCGAAAAAATTAACAATCAAGTATTGATAATTTTAGAAGACAAAGGGATTGGCATGTCTGAAGAAGTGATATCTGATTTAATGAATGAAGAAATAAAGAATGGAGCAATTAGTGTCTTAGAGAGCAAAGGAAACAGTATTGGGCTAAAAAATGTGCTTGGCCGATTAAAGCTTTACTACGGTCAAGATTTCTCGTATAAGATTGAATCTGAAAAAAATGTAGGCACGAGGATTACATTGTGTATTAATTTTGACCGAGGTGATATACATGATGAAGGTCATCATAGCGGATGATGAGATTCAAATACGTAAAGGCTTGCGGATGAAAGTGGATTGGGAAGAGGAAGGGTTTCAAATCGCTGGCGAGGCTTCCAATGGGAAAGAAGCACTCGAATTGCTTGGGGAAATGGATATTGATCTAGTCCTGACAGATATGAGAATGCCCATTATGGATGGCCTTGAATTGGCTAAACGCTGTCAGCAGGAATTTCCAAACGTTAAAGTAATCGTATTATCGGGTTATTCCGATTTTGAATTGGTCCGTGGTTCCATGAAGGAAGGGGTTAAGGACTATCTATTAAAGCCCGTTGCCCCGGATGAACTAGTGGAATCCTTACAAAAAATCCGTAAAGAAATAGAGACGGAGAGGCAAAAACAGGTTGAAACGGCGCAGATGCGTCAGCTTGTTCTATCTCAACTGCAAGAAGTGCAGGAACAATACTTGCTTTATTTGGTGAAAGAGGAATGGCTGGAGCTTAATTTAGTCATCGAGAGACTACGTCAGCTTCAATTAGAGCAACTCGTCAATAAGAACGCTGTTGTCCAATTTGTTACTGTGGAAATTCGAGAGAGTTTTGGTAATCCCAATCGATTAAAAGAACTCTGGCTTCCTTTTCAAATGCTATGTAAGGAAATCTCAAAAGAGCATATAGGAACTTATTCCTTTTACGACCCAAGCTATGCTAATATGGTTCATTTTTTAATACGAATTGATTTAAATAATCCTTCTAATTTAGTTGAAAGTTTACAACGGAATGTGAAAAGGTTGTTGAATTTAGAAACAGTTATTGGAATTGGCAATGTTGTCACGGGTCTAGCAAACTTTAAGACAGGTTATATTTCCAGTTTGCTTGCTTGGAGCCAAAGTCAGCTAGGCTCCCAATCGCAGGTGATTGATGCGGCGATAACGAAAGAGGAAGCGTTTGAATTTTCACCTGATTTTGAGAGAAAGTTAACTAATGCGATTGAAAATGCTAGTTTCGAAGCGTTTAGAGAAAATATTCACTCCTTATTACAAGGAGATGGGAACCAATCGATATTATCGTTTTCGTTTGCTGCCAATCGAGTGTTATTTCTTTTAGGGTCACTTGCCAAAAAATATGATATTGAAACAAATGATATTCAAAAAAATATTTGGAATTGCCAACAAAGTATTTGGGAGCTTAATTCGCAGAGTAAAGTGCTTGAAAACCTCCTTCACTTAGCCCAATTAATAATTGAAAAGGTGCGTTTGGCACGATTTTCAAATGGGAAGTTAATCGTCGATAGTGTTCGAAATTATCTGGATCAGCATTATGCCAGTGAGATTTCACTGACCTTATTATCGGAACTATTTCATATCAATAGTGCTCATTTATCGGAAACCTTTAAGAATTATGTTGGTCAGAATTTTAGTGATTATCTGGTGAAAATACGAATGGATAAAGCCCAGCAATTTCTGAGAGACAAGCAGCTTAAAATCATTGATGTAGCAAATTTAGTTGGCTTTTCTAACTCCGGCTATTTTAGTACAGTTTTTAAAAAACATGTGGGACAAACACCGGTTGAATTTCGTAATGCTATAGATTCCTAAGTTTTCAGGAAAGAAAGGGAATGTAGATGAAGAAATGGTTCACTATTTTTGCAGTGATTCTTATGGGTATTTTAGTGTATGCATTGTCCTTTTTTGATACATTCTCAGGCAGCGGCCAAAAAGAGAAAGGGGACACGGTAAAGGATTCCGAACGAATCCAGTTGACGTTCTGGCGAAATGGCGGGAATGTGGCAGAAAATAAAGCATATGAAGAATTAGTTGCTTCTTTTGAAGCAGCTAACCCTAATATTTTGGTGAATATGAAGTCGATTCCCTATAGTGATTATGAAATCAGGTTGCGAACGGAACTTGCCGCGGGGAACCCTCCGGATATTTTGACCATTGACAGTCCTACGCTCGGTCTGTATGCAAATACGGGTTCGTTATTATCAATCGACCCTTTCATGAGAAAAGAGGGGAAGATCGATGATATCCCTGACTCTACTTTAAAAGGATTAAGTTATAAGGGACAAATTTATCTCGCCCCGATTGTCGAGTCAAGTATTGCATTATATTACAATCGACATTTACTAAAGGCGGCTGGAATCCCAGATCCACCAACAAATCCCAATAACCCTTTAACATGGGATGAGGTATTGGAGATTGCTAAGAAAGTAAATAATCCTGCTAAAGGAGTAATTGGAATAGACCCAGCTCAGGGATTTAATGATGGAGAATCTCCTGCTTATTTTAAAACACCACTCCTTTGGCAGTTTGGGGCTAATGTTTTAAGTCCTGATGGAACTACTGCAAGCAGCTTTTTAGATTCAAAAGAAGCAATAGATGCTCTGCGATTTTACCAGAACTTGTATCATAAATATGGTGTTGCTTCGATAGAAATACCTGGTGGTGCCTTTGAAGAAGGGAAGCTGGCAATGACTGTGCTTGGCTCTTGGACACTGACAGATTTGGAAAAAAATCATCCTGAGTTCAAACTGGGAGAAGATTTTGGAGTAACTCCCCTGCCAAAGGGTAAGTATCAGTTTGTTCCCAATGGCGGATGGGCGCTTGGCATCACATCAAAGTCAAAACACCCACAGGAGGCATGGAAGTTTATCAAATATGTCACTGGATATCAAGGTGTGAAAAAGTATGTAACCATTACCGGTGATATCCCTGCCCGATACTCTGTCGCAAAAGATTTCCCAGAGTTGAACGAATATCCTAAAAACATATTTGTACAGCAAAGCCAAAAATATTCAAAGAACCGCCCGGTTACTCCTGCTTATCCGGTTGTCAGTGATGCCATCAGAAGATTATTTGAGGATGTTGGAATCGGCGGAAAAGATGTAAAGGTTGCGGCGAAAGAGGCCGTTGAAAAAATCAATACAGGTCTTAAAGAAATCAAATAAATCCAGGATAATGGCAATTAGTAGTAAGAATCTCCTCTAGTTAAGGTACTAGAGGAGATTTTTTTATTATAAGATATCCCTATTGGCTCAGGTGGTTTTTAGGATCCGATGGACAAAACCACACAAGAGAACAGGAAAAATGTCTATTGGGAGGGTTCCGATGGACAAAACGGCCAAAGAGAACAGGCAAAATGTCTATCGGGAGGGGTGCGATGGACAAAACGGCCAAGAGAACAGGCAAAATGTCTATCGGAAGGGGGTCCGATGGACAAAACGGGCCAAGAGAACAGGAAAAATGTCTATCGGGAGGGTTCCGATGGACAAAACCACACAAGGGAACCGGCAAAATGTCTATCGGGAGGGTTCCGATGGACAAAACGGGCCAAGAGAACCGGCAAAATGTCTATCGGAAGGGGTGCGATGGACAAAAGGGGCCAAGGGAACCGGCAAAATGTCTATCGGGAGGGTTCCGATGGACAAAACGGGCCAAGAGAACAGGCAAATTGTCTATCGGAAGGGTTCCGATGGACAAAACGGCCGAAGGGAACCGGCAAAATGTCTATCGGAAGGGGTCCGATGGACAAAACGGGCCAAGAGAACCGGAAAAATGTCTATCGGGAGGGTTCCCATGGACAAAACGGCCCAAGAGAACCGGAAAAATGTCTATCGGAAGGATTCCGATAGACAAAACGGGCCAAGGGAACCGGCAAAATGTCTATCGGAAGGGGTGCGATGGACAAAACGGGCCAAGAGAACGGGCAAAATGTCTATCGGAAGGGGTGCGATGGACAAAACGGGCCAAGGGAACCGGCAAAATGTCTATCGGGAGGGATCCGATGGACAAAACCATACAAGGGAACCGGCAAAATGTCTATCGGAAGGGGTACGATGGACAAAACGGGCCAAGGGAATAGGCAAAATGTCTATCGGGAGGGTTCCGATGGACAAAACGGCCCAAGAGAACCGGCAAAATGTCTATCGGAAGGGGTGCGATGGACAAAACGGGCCAAGAGAACAGGGACTATGTCTATCGGGAGGGATCCGATGGACAAAACGGGACAAGGGAACAGGAAAAACGTCTATCGGGAGGGATCCGATGGACAAAACCACACAAAGGACCGGCAAAATGTCTATCGGGAGGGTTCCCATGGACAAAACGGCCCAAGAGAACCGGCAAAATGTCTATCGGAAGGATTCCGATAGACAAAACGGGCCAAGGGAACCGGAAAAATGTCTATCGGGAGGGTTCCCACGGACAAAACCAAACAAAGGAACAGGAAAAATGTCTATCGGGAGGGTTCCGATGGACAAAACCACACAAGGGATCCGGAAAAATGTCTATCGGGAGGGATCCGATGGACAAAACGGCCAAGGGAACAGGCAAAATGTCTATCGGAAGGATGCCGATAGACAAAACGGGCCAAGAGACCAGGCAAAATGTCTATCGGGAGGGTTCCGATAGACAAAACGGCCCAAGAGAACAGGAAAAATGTCTATCGGAAGGGATCCGATGGACAAAACCACACAAGAGAACAGGCAAAATGTCTATCGGAGGTGTACGATGGACAAAACCACACAACGGAACAGGCAAAATGTCTATCGCAAAGGTTCCGATGGACAAAACCACACAAGGGACCACGCAAAATGTCCATCGGAAGGGACCCGATGGACAAAACAGCCCAAGGGATCAGGCAAAAGTCTATCGCAAAGGTTCCGATGGACAAAACCACATAGAGAACCCTGAAAAAAGTCTTTCACAAAGTTCCCAAGGATTACTCATAATAAGTCCAATTACGTAACCCTACCGTCTTAAAATTTCTCTCTAGAATTCTGCTTATTCTTTTCTTAGACTTAACCACCATACACCATTCATGCACAACCTTGGTCGTTATTTTCAGATTAGGAAAAAGGAGCTTAATTTCATTCACATTACGTAAAACAGCAGCTTCAACTATCTCTTTGCATCCACAATCATTACACACAACATTCTTTCCCAAGACAGTGATCATAAATGAACCACAATCTCTGCAAGTAATCCCCTTCTTCAGTTGCTCATAGTCATATGGAGGTACCTTAATAAATGAGGAGTCTCTATCATGTAACGAAACTAGCATTTCAGCTAGCTTCTTATTCTGGTCGGATAATTTCGAAGGAGCTGTATTTAATTCTTCCATTAATGTGTCTAACTGCGTTGGATAAATGATAGGTTCGTTAAGAGGAGCTTGGTATAAGGTAAACCGGGGGTTAATAAAAACAACCTTTCCCTCAATTAATAGATTATATCCGTGCTTTTGGAGGAATTGGCGGAATAAGGATTTGCTGCGCTTCAACTGATCGAGCGGATTCTTAATTTCCTTTTCAGCGAGCGTTTCAAAGACGCCGTTGCGAAAACAATAATCGCCTTCGGAATTTTTTACATCAAAAACGCTAATTGTCTTTTGAAAAATGATCGTGGTATCTAGTTGGAACGTTGTGTCATTAATCTTCAGCACCAAATCATTTAAAATATAACACTCACTCCTAATCTTCTCTGTTAACAAATCAAACTGAACTTCACCCGCAAAACCTTTTTCTTGGTATAAATAATACCGCTTCTCCTCGTGTGAAAGATTCATTCGGTTGTGTAAAATTCGTAGTTTGATTAAATCAACTGGGACTGTTCGGGCTTTAAAAGGCATTTCCCACATCCTCTCTCATTTTCAAAACTCCATATTCATCATACAAAAATTAACAGACGATATGCGTGAATACTTTGTTAAATTTTCCTCAGCCTTAATGCAATCATTTTCAACTGCCGAAAATTTTAAACCTCCGTTTCCAAAGATATTAAACTCTTCCCTTTTTCAAATTTGTTAAAGTTAGAACCAGATAAACCAATATAGATAGGAGGTTAAAAGATTGCAAGAATTAGTAAATACCCAAAAAGAAACCGCTTTAAAAATCCCATCTGAAAAGAAAGCAGTATCGAAATTGAAAAGCAAAATCGATTATATCATCAAAAACTACCATCTTTATTTGCTTATCGCACCAGCTGTTATTCTAACTATCATCTTTAAATACATCCCCATGTATGGAGCCGTTATTGCCTTTAAAGATTTTAGTACGATCAAAGGGATAGTAGGAAGCGATTGGGTGGGAGTAGAAAATTTCACCAAATTCTTATCTTCACCAAATTTTGCTGACATTTTTATGAATACGCTTAAACTTAGTTTTTTTGGACTAATTATAGGATTTCCAGTCCCAATCATCCTTGCGTTAATGCTAAATCAACTACGAAGGGCAGCTGTTAAAAAGAATATTCAACTTGTGCTCTATGCACCAAACTTTATTTCGGTAGTTGTAATCGTGGGTATGGTGTTCATTTTCCTATCACCAACAGGTCCCATCAATCACCTTGTTAGTTTCATAACAGGAAAACCGCTAATGTTCATGTCAAATCCAGATTACTTCCGGTCAATCTATATCATCTCTGGCATTTGGCAGGCTGCAGGCTGGTCATCGATTATCTACGTTGCCGCTTTAGCCAATGTGGACCCTGAATTGCACAATGCAGCAACAATTGATGGAGCAAATATTCTTCAAAGAATGATCCATATCGATTTGCCGACACTGAAGCCATTAATGGCCGTGACCTTTATTTTGGCAGCGGGAGGGATTATGTCGATTGGCTTTGAAAAGGCATATTTGATGCAAACCTCAATGAATTTACCTTCATCAGAAATCCTGCCTACGTATGTCTATAAGGTAGGGTTGCAGTCAGGTGATTATGCTTATTCGACAGCAGTTGGCCTATTTAATTCAGTCATAAACGTCATTCTATTATTTGTTGTAAATAAAATCGTGAAGAAATTAAACGAAGGAGAAGGTTTATATTAACGAAAAAGGAGTCTTGATATGAATATTAAGCACACCCGCATAGACCGAATCATATTAGGCTTTAATAATATCTTTCTATGCATCGCTGTATTAGTCGTGTTAGTGCCCTTGGTTTATGTCGTCCTTGCCTCATTCATGGATCCAACGGTTCTATTAAATAAAGGGATTTCATTCAATTTTTCAGAATGGAGTTTTAAAGGGTATCAGCTGATTTTATCCAATGATGCAATGGTACGAGGCTTTATCAATTCGATTCTATATTCGGTAGGATTTGCGATTGTCACTGTTGTGGTCTGCATTTTCGCGGCCTACCCGTTATCGGTAAATGGTTTTGTCGGAAAAAACTTCTTCATGACACTATTTATGATCACTATGTTTTTCGGTGGCGGGCTTATCCCTACTTACCTAGTTGTAAAAGACCTCGGGATGTTAAACACCCCCTGGGCGATTTTACTACCTGGGGCTGTTAATGTTTGGAATATTATCCTGGCAAGGACGTATTTCAAAGGAATTCCATACGAATTGCATGAAGCAGCAAAAGTGGATGGAGCCTCAGATCTATTAATTTTCTTTAAAATTGTTTTGCCGCTTTCAAAACCAATCATCTTCGTCTTGGCGATGTATGCGTTTGTTGGTCAATGGAACTCTTACTTTGATGCAATGATATATCTCGAAGATCCAAATTTACACCCATTACAATTAGTTTTGAGATCGATATTAATCCAAAATCAAGCGGGGCCGGGAATGATTAGTGATCAGCAGGCAATGGCTGAACTTAAAAAGCTCTCAGAAATGATTAAATACTCATCCATTGTCATTTCCAGTCTGCCGCTAATGGTCATGTATCCATTCTTCCAAAAATATTTTGAAAAAGGTGTAATGGCGGGCTCATTGAAATAATGAGCCAATTTAATAGATTTACTTGTAAATGCTTACACATAACATTTAGGAGGATAAGTATATGAAAAATGTAAAAAAAGTTATGGCTGCCTCACTTGCTACGATCTTACTAGTTTCGGGTTGCAGTAACAACAGCAAAAGTGAAACAGCATCATCCAAAGAATACAAACTAAAGGATATTTCTTTTCCTTTAAAGGAAAAAGTGACATTGAATTTTATGACCCAAAGCTCGCCATTAGCGCCGGCTGACCCTAATAAAAAATTGATTTATAAGCGTTTAGAAGATCAATCTGGAGTTCATATTAAGTGGAAAAACTACACCTCAGATGCTTTTATTGAAAAAAGGAACCTCGTAATGGCGAGCGGTGATTTACCGGATGCGATCTTAGATGCAGGTTTTAATGACCATGATCTATTAAAGCTAGCAAAAGATGGGGCGATTATTCCGGTAGAAGATTTAATTGAGAAATACATGCCTAACTTACAAAAGGTCCTCGAGGCTGCACCTGAATATAAGGCGATGATGACAGCTCCGGATGGACATATTTATTCCTTTCCATGGATTGAGGAGTTAGGTTCAGGGAAAGAAAGTATTCACTCCGTCGATGATTTCCCATGGATCAATGTCGAATGGTTAAACAAATTAGGTTTGAAAATGCCGACAACAACTGAAGAATTAAAGCAAGTATTGATCGCTTTTAAAACAAAAGATCCAAATGGTAATGGAAAAGCTGATGAAATCCCAATGTCGTTTATTGGTAAGCAAGCAGGCGGGGAAGATTTAGCGTTCTTATTTGGTTCATTTGGCCTTGGGGAAAACTGGGACCATACGGTTGTAAGCAATGATGGGAAAGTCACCTTTACTGCCTCAGACAAAGGCTATAAAGAGGGGATAAAATTCCTCAATGAGTTATATAAAGAAGGCCTACTCGATGTGGAAGCGTTTGAACAAGATTGGAATACGTATCTAGCAAAAGGTAAAGATAATCGTTATGGTTTATATTTTACTTGGGATAAAGCTAATATTACCGGAATGAATGACAAGTATGACTTAATGAAGCCACTGGCTGGTCCTGATGGTCATGTGAATGTAGCTAGAACCAATGGAATGGGCTTTGATCGAGGTCGAATGGTTATTACAAGTGCAGATAAAAATATTGAATTGACAGCAAAATGGATCGATCAATTATATGAACCAAAACAATCTGTACAAAACAACTGGGGAACATATGGCGATAAAACGCAGCAAAACATCTTTGAATTGGATGAAGCGGCAGAAATGCTAAAACATTTACCATTAGAAGGTTCTGCGCCAGTAGAATTAAGACAAAAAACAAATGTCGGCGGGCCATTAGCGATTTTAGATGAGTATTATGGAAAAGTTACCACGAAGCCAGATGATGCAGCATGGAGATTAGGGCTAATGAAGGATGTTATGGTACCGCATATGACTGCAGAAAATATTTATCCAAGAGTATTCTTCTCATTAGAGGATAGTGACAAACTTACTACCATTGAAACAGATATGTTTGCTTTTGTGATGAGAAAACGTGCGGAATGGATTCAAAATGGCAAAGTGGAAAAAGAGTGGGATGGATATGTGAAAGAATTAGACCGCTTGGGGTTACAAGATTGGATAAAAATCAAACAAGCAGGATACGATAGAGCGACAAAATAATAGATTAAAGTTTTGGCTGAGGCTGTACAGTGCAAGTATTTGTACAGTCTTATTCCAATGTAAAATAACAAGGGAGTGAGACCAAATGACACAAAGATATAAAGAAAAGCATCGGCCGCAATTTCATTTTTCCCCTGAGGAAAAATGGATGAATGACCCGAACGGAATGGTCTTTTTTAATGATGAATATCACCTTTTTTACCAGTACCATCCCTTTGGTACAACTTGGGGACCCATGCACTGGGGTCATGCCGTTAGTAAGGATTTAATTCATTGGGAACAGCTGCCCATCGCACTTTATCCTGATGAGCATGGAGCCATTTTCTCAGGTAGTGCAGTCGTTGATTGGAATAACACATCAGGTTTTTTCCAGGATGAACCAGGGTTAGTCGCCATTTATACAAGTGCCGATACTTATCCGGACTCCGAACGTCCGCGTCAGCGTCAAAGTCTCGCCTATAGTGACGACAATGGTAGAACATGGACGAAGTACGAAGGAAATCCAGTCCTGTCTGATGTCAACATTACCGATTACCGTGATCCAAAAGTATTCTGGCATGAAGAAACGAATAAATGGGTGATGGTTTTAGCAACTGGGCAAACCGTAACCATCTATACATCTGCTAATCTAAAAGAATGGGAGTTTGCTAGTGAATTTGGCCATCAGGCTGGTTCACATGACGGCGTGTGGGAATGTCCCGACCTGTTTCGTTTGTCAGTTGATGGAGATGAAAACAAGCAAAAGTGGGTCATGTTTGTCAGCATTGGTGATAACCCGGAGTTTAAAGAAGGGTCAAGAACCCAGTATTTTATTGGTGATTTTGATGGTTCCACATTTGTAAATGATCATCACGATGAAACGGTCCTTTGGGTAGATTATGGGCGGGATAATTATGCTGGTGTCAGCTGGTCAGATATCCCTTCACATGATGGCAGAAGAATTTATATTGGCTGGATGAGTAACTGGCGCTATGCAAACCAAGTACCAACGGAAGAATGGCGCAGTGCGATGACTTTACCTCGAGAATTATTGTTAACTTCTAGTGAGGCTGGAGTTCGCTTGGTTCAAAAGGTGGTTTCAGAAATCAATTCGATTCGAAAAAGCTCAGAAGTTTATCAGGACCTAACGATTGAATCAGGTCAGCCTGCATCTTTTAATATGTTCAGTCCACTGGTCGAAGTTAATTTAGAGTTTGAAAAACAAACTTCCAATTCGTTTGGTATCGTCTTACAAAGTTCAAAAGATGAAAAAACAGTGATTTGTTATGATGTGGAAAGGGAACTAATAGCAGTTGACAGAACTAATGCAGGAGAAAATAGTTTTTCAGAATCTTTCGCAGCGGTACAAGAAGCTCCTTTGAAAATGGAAAATGAAAAAATCAATCTTCAAATTTTTGTCGATACCTCTTCCATTGAATTATTTGCAAATGATGGGAAGGTAGTAATTACTAGTTTAATCTTTCCAAATCAGCCATATGAAAAAATTGTTTTGTTTTCAAATGAAGGAGACACCCAGGTGTCTTTATTAAAATTAACAGAACTAGAATCTATATGGGGGAAGTAATTTCATTATTCAACAAAGCTCTAATCGAATATATCGAGTTAGAGTTTTGTTTTTGCAAGAAGAATGATTTTAGAAGAAAGGAAGAGTGAGAGGAAATGAAGACCAATACATCCGTCATTTGTATCGGCGAATTATTAATTGATTTTTTCTGCACAGATGTAGACATCGATTTAGTTACAGGGCAACATTTTGAAAAACAGGCAGGGGGAGCTCCCGCCAATGTGTGTGCAACGATTGTGAAACTAGGGGGCAGTGCCCTCTTCAGTGGGAAAGTTGGCAAAGATCCGTTCGGGTATTTTTTAAAAAATACTTTAGACGAAGTGAATGTTGATACCTCGATGCTGGTTCTCGATGATGAGCATCCAACCACGCTAGCATTTGTGTCATTAAAAGCAAATGGCGAAAGAGATTTTGTCTTTAATCGTGGGGCCGATGCCTTCTTAACGGAAAATGATCTTGATAAAAATAGAATCATGGATGCGGGTATTCTTCACTTTGGATCAGCGACTGCTTTATTAACGGATCCCTTTCAATCTACTTATCTAAGTGTCATGGAAGCGGCAAAGGAAGAAGGTAAATTTATCTCATTTGACCCTAACTATCGAATTGACCTTTGGAAAGGGGGAAGAGACCAATTTGTAGAGTTAGCGCAAAAGGGAATCGCTATCGCTGATTTTGTAAAAGTAAGCGATGAGGAATTAGAAATTATCTCTGGCATGAAAGAGTTGAGTGATGGAATCGAAGTTCTACATCAACTGGGAGCATTAGTCGTTGCGGTTACTTTAGGAAAAGAAGGAACGATGATTTCTAATGGGCAAAATATGGAGCTGGTTCCAAGTATAAAAGTAGATTCTATCGATTCTACCGGTGCGGGTGATGCATTCGTAGGCGCAACACTTTACCAGTTGGCTAGAACAACAGAACCAAAGAGAGTTTTAAAAGACTTCGAACAACTGAAACAAATCATTTTCTTTAGTAATAAAGTGGGAGCAATGGTTTGTACGAAAGTAGGCGCCATTTCTTCCATACCGACCCATGAGGAAGTAATCGGTTTTAAGGATAAGTTGATAAAAAGTTATTAAATTCGTCATGTATTTAGAAAAAGTTAATTGGAAAAAAGGTCTGCCATGATCCCGGCAGACCTTTTCGATGACCGCTTACTTGGTCTCGCTTATCGTTTTTGTTAGGATATCAATGACATAGTTCTTTGTATTCTTGCTAATAGAACCGCCGTCCTCTTTAAAGATGGAGGACTTTGTGGAGTCAGTTGGTTCGATATGAACAGGTACTTGTGTCTGTCCTGCCTTAAGGGTAAAGGATTGAGTGAAATTCATATCATTTCCGACTGTCACTTTTTCCCCATTGATGGTGAAGTCAGAACCCTTGATCGCATTCCCCTTGACGGTCATAGTCGTACCATTCACATCAATTTGACTGACTGCCAGCGGCATATCAATCCAGCGCAAAATCGTATCCTGTACCACCATTTTGTTGTTGCCTTGGTTCGTGACCACAATTTTCATATCGGTTCCTGGGGCACCATAGCCATAGTTACTGATATCGTCATCCGAATGATCGGATGGTGTATGATCTGTTAACCCTTCATGATCCCAAGTATTATCCCTCGTATATTTATACGTAAGCTCAGTTCCTTCTTCAAGTTCCACTGTGTATTCCCAATCAGGCGTCACAGCGCCATTACGGCTCATAGTCCAGGCACTAGTATTCCAACCATTCAAGCTGCCTGGTATATTGACCTGCGCTGCTAAAGCAGTATAATCCGGTGCATGAACCTTAAAGGTTACTTGTACCATAACAATTTCAGGGGTTACACGTACCTTGTTAGATTCTACATGGTTTCCAGCCTGGTCATAGACACGCACTTGATATTGGTAGGCAGTTCCATTTGCCACCTGATAATCACGGAAGGTGGCGGCGCTGCCGTCCAATGTTGAAAGAATTTGGCCGTCACGGTAAATGACCGTTTTAAATGGCTGATCCGGCTGCGTGAGTTTCCAATTCAAGTTGACCTGACCGGATTCCTTGATCGGAGTGTCCAAAGTTACATCATTAGCAGGCGGGGTAGTATCAGACGTGCTGTGTGAAAAGGTCACTTCACCAGTAATTGAGTAAACCCATGTATTCCCTAAATCCGGCGTAAAGGCCATTCGGTACTCATATTTGCCCGCCTCATACGCTGTAAAGCCTCCCTGAAACTCATTTGCCTGGTCTCCCTGAGCCTGGCCATTATACAAAGCTTGGTAAGATGTCCAAGCGGTTTGGCCTTTCATTCTTACTTGGAGAACGGCCGTGATTCCTTCTGCTGCACCAGTTTCTGTCGCGCCTGGCAGGTAAAAAGCTGCTTTAACATTGGAGGTCTGTGCCAGATTCAGTTCCCCGTTATCTAATGTAGTCAGGTCCTTAATACTAGCCTTTGCAGCATCGTAATGAGGCACAAGGCCGGATGGGGCTGCAGGTACAGATTCATTACCACTTTCATTTACGGCCGTTACAGTAAAATAGTAGGTACGACCATTATTTAAATCGGAAATGTTCACAGATGTACCTGTAGTTTCCTTCACTTTTGTCCATAATCCACCTGAAACTGTAGATTGATAGACATTGTATTTTGTACCTGTTCCTGTCCAGCTTAAAGTAACCTCCTTAGAACCTGCTGTGCCGGTAACTTCTTTAACAGGCTGTGGTTGTTTAACATCATTAACCGTTATTAACATTCTTCCGGACTCAGCTGGAACTGTTAATGACAGCTTGCCATCCTTCGTTGTAGTCACATATTTAGGGTCCAATTGGTCCACAAAACGAAGACCATTCGCGAGCAGCACTTTTGTATCGATATCAACCGTTTGTGTGGTTTTCCCTCTGTTAATAATGACAAGTCCAGATTTTGTTTCTTTTGTCCGGACATAGGCTAACACATCACCCTTTGCGTATATATGGTGCAGATCGCCATGAGCGAATAGGTCAGCATTTTCCTTGCGGATTTGACCAATCTTTTGATAGTGTGCAATGAGGTCTTTGTTTTCGTTCCCCCACGGATATGTGCGTCTGTCATCTGGGTCTTTGGATCCTGTTTGACCCGCTTCATCTCCGTAATAAATGGTTGGTGCTCCAGGGTAACCCATTTGCAGGATAGAAGCCAGCTTCAATCGCTTCACACCTTCATCGTATTTGTAGTTCGGATCTTGTTCCGCTCTGAAATACGTATCGGTTCCATTGCCTAACAGGAAGATTGCCCGAGCTGTATCATGGGATCCCATCAGGTTCATGAGGGCATAAAAAGCTTCCTTTGGATAGTCCTCCTGTATAGCGAGAAGTGTGTTTTGTGCATTAGCGGCATTACCGTTCTTTAAGTAATCCAAAATGGCTCCGCGGAAACGATAGTTCATGACTGAGTCATATTGATCCCCTAAGAAGTACTTGGATGCATCATCCCAAATTTCACCTAGAATAAGTGGCTCTTCTTCTTTTTGAAGTGTTTTTCCAGCTCCTATCATAGTCTTGGACTTCATTTGTTTGCGGAATTCCTGCCAGAAGGAACTGTCCACTTCATTAGCTACATCCAGGCGCCAGCCAGATGAACCTCGATTAATCCAAGTTTTTCCTACTGAGTCCTTGTCATAAAAAATATAATTAGCCAATGCTGTGTTGTTAAGTTCACTTGGATGTTCAACCTTTGTGCCATTAACGGATTCGAATACAGGAAGACTGTCGTATCCCCACCAGCCTTCATACTTATAATGCTCCCCCGTCGAAACACCGTTGACTTTTTCATTTGGAACTTTAACATTTTCAATATGGAACCAGTTTTCAAAGCCGTATGGGCTAAAGGTTTGTCCTTCAGCCATGAGTTGTTGTTTGGCCTTATCCTTAGCTGCAGTTTCAGACAATTTTTCGTCATTCATTAAATCGTAAATACGAGACCAGTATTCATAGGCACCCACTGTTTTATATTTGTGGTAGCGGTCAAAATAGATGGAATCATCAGCCACATGATTAAATACCCCGTCTAAAATCAGGTGCATGTTCCGTTTAGACAATTCCTTGGAGAAATCATCGAATTCTTTTTCCGAGCCAAACATCGGATCCACCTGTTTATAGTCTGTTGCATCATATTTATGGTTGGACGGTGCAAGTGCAATGGGGTTTAAATATAGGGTATTGACGCCAAGTGATTGAAGGTAATCAAGCTTCGCCTTAATACCAGCAATGTCGCCGCCAAAGAAGTCGTTTGTAAATTCACCGTCCCCTGTGTAGGAGCCAGTGCCTTGTTCATATGGATTATCAGGCAAGGATGACCAGGAGTCGGGATGTTCTATTGGCTGGCTGCCTCGGGCTCCAATCTGATCCTTTACATGGTCATTTGCTTTGTTGCCGTTATAAAAACGATCAGGATAGATTTGATAAACAACAGCTTCCTTCATCCAATCCGGTGTTTGATAGCCCGGGTCGAAAACGGTCAATTGGAAGAGACCTGCATTTTTATCCTCCGCTTTACCGGTATGCCCATCCTGTGTGTCTTCTCCGTATTCCACTGTTGTATCCTGATCCCCGGCAATGAATTTATAGCCGTGAACTCCTTTGTCAGACGGTGTAAAGGTGGCTTCCCAGAACTCAATGGCACCTTTGTCCTTTGTGTCTGTCCAGCCTGCATTTTTCATTGAAAGCACCTTTATTGTGCCTGTATTATAGTTTTTCACATACAGGCTGGCACTTGTTAGGTCACCCTTTTTTGCCGATACCCGTAATGTGACGGGTTTCCCTGCAGGAATTGCCCCAAACGGCGTCCGGTATACTTGGTCCCATGAATCATGATAAAGAGCATTCTTATCTATCATGCCATCAGATCCAACAGGTTTATAATCTGAATAAACTTCTTTTGTTTGGTTGTTATAGAAAAATGTGATTGTCGTATCAGAGAGTACATTCAGCTTCTCATTTGAAGCAGGGTAGGATTCCGTCCAGTCCTTTCCCAATACAATCTTGTATTCGTAGCTGCCTCTAGGTACCTTTGCAGTAAAGGAATAGATGTTGTCAAAATGGGTGTCCTCCATTAACGCTGTTGAGTCTGCCGGACTCCAGGCAGACCCTGCCTTAATGGCAGGTTGAATGCTTCCAACTAAACGAGGCATCTTGTCTTCTGCCAAAAGTGTATAATGGGTACTGTCAGCAATGGCATGGGTAGTGTCATTGTAGTAGAAGGTGACTTCTTTTTGTTCGGTCAGAGTTAGTTTAATGTTGTTTCCGCCAGGCGCGCCGCCGTCTCCGTAATTTTCATTCCAGCTTCCTCCAATGGCGATTTTGTACTCGTATGCTCCTGCCGGCAGTGTGCCGGTAAAGCTATACAAACCATTTCCTTGGTAAGCCATTTGCGTTTTGGAAGAGGATGGATCCCAATCTCCTGAATTCCCTAAAACTGCCTGCAGACTGCCAACAAGTACAACCTGCTTTGGTTCTGTTTCTGCCGCTTTGGCTGTTTGACTTGTCACAAGTCCAGAAAATAATTGAAGAATTAGTCCAACTACTGTAACAAGTGACAGAAGTGATTTCTGCTTTCTCTTCATGAAAAATCTCCTTTCCCTTACCTAGTAATCTAGGAAACCGTTTGCATGAAATTGCACAAAAATCGTATGTAAAATGCATAGGAGGCTGTTGTATTGTGCAAACGTTTGCGCAATCGTTTTCAAAACTTATTATATCTATTTCTCAGCGCAATTCAATAGAAAATTGGAAATAAAATCTTAATTTTCTGATATATGGTTATTGAAATCGAGAGGTCTCTTATTTTTTAGCTGTATAACTGATTATAAAGCCTTTATAATAAAGAGTGGAATGTGCAATCGTTTTCGCAAATGTTGGAATATGCAAAAATAAGCGTCTCTATTATTCTAAAATTAGTAGTAAGAATCAATGAACTTTGAATGAGAGGGGAGAAGAAAATGGCTGTTACCATTAAGGATGTGGCAAAGCTTGCAGATGTCGCCCCATCAACTGTTTCAAGAGTAATTGCCAATAATTCGCGAATCAGCGAAGCAACGAAACGAAAAGTTAAAAAGGCAATGGAGCAGCTAGGGTATCATCCTAACCAAAATGCCAGAAGCCTTGCCATTCAATCTACCCAAACAATCGGGCTTGTCATGCCGAGCTCTGGTGATGTGGTGTTTCAGAATCCTTTTTTTTCAATGGTGTTACAGGGAATCAGTGAAAGTGCCCATAATAAAAAATATGCCATGCATATGACGACTGGAAAATCAGACGAGGAAATATTTGAAGCAGTCATCCACATGGTTCAGGGAAAACGAGTAGATGGAATGATTCTTCTTAATTCCAAGGTGGAGGATAAAGCCATTTCGTATTTAAGAGAAAGGGATTTTCCTTTTGTTGTAATTGGAAAACCTTCTAAAGATGCAGAAGAAATTACACATGTTGATAATGATAATGTTCGTGCAATGAGAGAGGCTACTGAATACTTAATTGACCATGGACATCGGAAAATCGCTTTTATTGGCGGAAGTCTAGAGCTAATGGTTACAGTTGACCGTTTGAATGGGTATAAGCAGGCTTTAAAAAAGGAAAACATTCCCATAAAAAATGAATACATCCTTCATGAAGAATTTCTTCGGGAAGGCGGTCAAGAAGCGGTGAGTGAATTAATGGCGCTTGAACAACGCCCCACTTCGCTCGCAGTAGTTGACGACTTAATGGCACTAGGTGTACTGAGCACATTAGATGAGCTGGGAATCAGGGTTCCAGAAGAAATCTCTGTCGTTAGCTTTAATAATGTCCTTTTATCAGAAATGTCAAAACCACCCTTAACTTCCATTGATATTAATATTTTTGAACTAGGATATCAAGCATCCAGGAGTTTAATTCAAAAAATCGAAAATAGAACAGAACCGACCAAGCGCATTATCATTCCACATAAATTGGTTGAACGTCAATCGTGCAGTCACCAAATTCCTATAACAATAGATGAACAAAATGCAGATGGTAACGAGAATCTATAAAAGATTCCCGCTATACCGTCTGCTTTTAATAACTCATTCAATTACTATTTACTGTTCTTGAATTCTAGTATTCCAGACGCCTATAGGCCCCAGGGGCCATGCCATATTTCTTATGAAATACCCTGTGAAAATATGGATAGCTGCCGAAGCCGCAATCTTCGGCAATTTGTTCAAGTGTCATGGATGTGTATTTCATTCGCTCGACTGCAGCGGATAAACGGATTTCTAAGGCATATTCAATCATCGTTTTCCCGACACTGCTTTTAAAAAGATGAACGGAACGCGAAACGCTAAGGCCAGCATGGCGTGCCACATCCTCCACTCTAAATGGTGTTAGGGCATGCTCTTCAATGTACCTCATTATCCGTGTGACGGTATACGGGTGATTGAAGGTAGGAACCGTTTCGTTGACACCTCGTTCCAGGTATAAACAGAGTGCTCGCAGCAAATAAACGGTGAGTTCTTCGTTTTGGCTCGAGGATGGACGGCGTTTTTCGTTTATGATTTGACGCCATAAGGAGAGCAGTTTTTCATCAAGATCGATTCGGGAGACAGGCGGCTTAGCGGAACGGCTCCACCACTCGTCCACCCAAGCTCCTTCACAGACTATGTGATAATCCCCGCTGTTTTGTCCCGCTTTAACCAGCAGTTCATAGTGATCCCCTGGTTTAATGAGGAGAAGGTCTCCTTTCTCGAGTTCCATCTTACTGCCCTTTACCACTACTTCACAGACACCTTCTGATTGCAGGCGAAAAAGATACGCAGGGTATCCGGATTTATGTTGGGCATGATATCCATTTGTGTGAAAGGAATAGCCGCAGAATAATATATTTGTCATCATATGCCCACCTTTAGAAAAAATAAAATAGCAAAATAGTCGATGTTTCAATTATATCATCTATGTTTATTTGTAGAGACAAAGTTTAAGATGGAATCAAATAAGTAATGTTATAGAATTGGAGGATTAAGATGACAGAAATTTCCTTTCAAATAGATAACGATGGAGTTCAATATTTTCCACCCTATCTGTCAATGTAAGCCGTTTCATTAATTTCTTTATTCTCTAAAATAAAAGGTAAATAAAAGATAAAAAGGAGTAGGTTGATCATGTTGAAAGTAACTGTATGGAATGAAAACCGTCACGAGCAAAAAAATCCGGTTGTAAGGGATATATATCCGAACGGCATCCACGGGACAATCGCTGATTTCCTTCAGATTGAAGGTATCCAAGCAGGAACAGCTACTCTTGATGAGCCGGAGCATGGCTTAACGGATGAAGTACTAGCGAATACTGATGTATTAGTATGGTGGGGACATCTGGCACATGGTGAAGTAAAAGATGAAATTGTGCAGAAAGTTCAGCAGCGTGTCCTTGATGGAATGGGACTAATTGTTCTTCACTCCGGCCATTTTTCGAAAATCTTTAAAACATTAATGGGAACAAGCTGTGATTTGAAGTGGCGTGAAGCGGATGAAAAAGAGCGTCTTTGGGTTGTAAGTCCAAGCCACCCGATTACAGAAGGAATCTCTGAATATATTGAGTTAGAAAAAGAAGAAATGTATGGCGAGCATTTTGATATCCCTCAGCCTGATGAGTTGATTTTTACAAGCTGGTTTGAAGGCGGCGAAGTTTTCCGGAGTGGCTGTACATACAAACGCGGGAATGGAAAAGTGTTTTACTTCAGACCTGGACATGAAACCTATCCAACCTATCATAACGAACACATTCAACGCGTCATTATTAATGCGGTGAAATGGGCGCAGCCAGTAAAACGCGAGCGTCCAGTTTATGGAAATGCAAAACCGCTAGAAGCAATTAAAGGAGGCAAATAACAATGGGAAAATTAAGAGTCGGAGTAATCGGATGCGGCAGTATTGCTCAGCACCGTCATTTACTAGAATATAAAGCAAATAATCAGGTAGAGCTTGTAGCTGTTTGTGATATTAACGAAGAGCGGGCAAATCAAGTAGCTGAAAAATTCGGAGCAGCAGCATATACAAGCTATGAAGAATTATTGAAAAATGCTGAAGTGGACGTCGTCAGCGTTTGTACACCGAACTATCTTCATGCGCCAATCTCGATTGCGGCATTAAATGCAGGTGTACATGTTCTTTGTGAAAAACCAATGGCGACTTCGAAGCAAGAAGCAAAAGCGATGATTGCCGCAGCGAAAGAGAGCGGCAAAAAGTTAATGATTGCCCATAATCAACGTTTCGTTCCGTCTCATCAAAAAGCACGTCAGTTAATAGCAAGCGGGGAAATTGGCAAAATTTATAGCTTCCGTACGGCATTCGGACATGGCGGTCCAGAAGGCTGGAGTGTCGAAGGCAAAGAAGGATGGTTTTTCCAAAAGGAAAAAGCATTCGTTGGGGCGATGGGTGATTTAGGTGTTCATAAGACCGATTTGCTTCGCTATGTGCTAGGAGAAGAAATTGTTGAAGTAGGTGCTTTTGTTGAAACGAGCGCTAAGGAATTTGCCGATGTTGATGACAATGCCGTTTGTGTGTTAAAAACAGAAAGCGGGATTATCGGAACACTTGCTGCAAGCTGGGCTTATGTAAGTAAAGAAGATAATTCTACTATTATATATGGTGAAAAAGCGATTTTACGATTAGAGGATGATCCAACCAATTCACTTGTTGTTCAATATTCGAACGGAGAAGTGGTTAATTATCAGCTAGGGAAAATCCAGTCCAATGACGCGGGTGGACAAAGAACCTCTCATGTTATCAATCATTTTGTAGATTCCGTGCTTCACGATCAGGAGCCGCTTGTACCCGGTGAAGAAGGGATGAAATCACTAGAGGTTATTTTAGCAGCGCTTGAGTCAAATGAAACAAAACAAATTGTAAGAGTGAGAGAACAATGATAAAACTTCGCATAGGAATTATCGGGGTTGGCGGTATTGCACAGGGCCGCCATATCCCGGCTTTTTTACAGTTAAGTGATATTTGTGAAATAACGGCCTTAAGCGATGTGAATATCCACCGAGCGAGAGAGACAGCTGAGAAGTATAACATCCCTAATGCGTTTGAGGATTATCTAGATCTTTTTCCAGAAGTGGATGCGGTTTGTATTTGTACGCCAAATAAATTTCACGCTGAGATTACCATCGCCGCATTTAATGCTGGGGTTCATGTTCTATGTGAGAAGCCGATGGCACTTAGCTTCGAAGAATGCGAGGCAATGGTCGCTGCTTCCAAACAAGCGGACAAAGTTCTGGCGATCGCCTACCATTACCGTTTTATGAAAGAAGCACAGGCGGCTAAGAAGGCAATGGATGAAGTAGGGTTGCCGCTAGTCGTGAGAGTCCAAGCATTAAGGCGCCGCAAGGTACCAGGCTGGGGGGGTTTTACCAATAAAGACCTTCAAGGAGGCGGCAGCCTGATTGATTTTGGCTGTCACCTTCTCGACTTAGCGCTTTGGCTGATGGGAAATCCAAAACATACCGCGGTGTCAGGCACCACATATAACACATTAAGTAAACAGCCGAATCAGGTGAACCAATGGGGTAGGTTTGATCATGAAACCTTTAATGTCGATGATCATGTCACCGCCTATATGAAATTTGAAAATGGCGCATCGATGCTATTTGAAACTTCTTGGGCGGCGAATATCAAGGACGACCAGGCGAATGTCAGCATTTCCGGAGCGGACGGCGGTTTAAGCGTCTTTCCATTTGAACTTTTTACAACGAAACACGGAATGCTTTTAAATAGTGAGGCCGCCTGGCTTCCTGGCAAGGAAGATCCGGGTGTGCCGCAAGCGAAAAATTTTATCGATGCCTGTCTTGGAATTGCAGAACTAGTGGTAAAGCCTGAAGAGGCACTTCAAGTTTCACAAATCATTGATCGTATTTATGAGAGTGAGGGAAATTCATTATGAAACTAGGCGTTTTTACCGTTTTATTTGCTGAAAAATCATTCGAGGAAATGCTTGATACAGTTAAAGGTGCAGGACTACATGCGGTTGAAATCGGAACTGGATGCTATCCTGGTAATAGCCATTGTGATTTAGACACGTTATTGGAAAGTGAAGCGGCGCGCCAAGAGTATATTCAAAAAGTAGAAGAGCGTGGACTAACGATTAGTGCCTTCAGCTGCCATGGAAATCCAATTTCTCCTGAAAAAGAATTTGCTAAAAACTCGCACGAAACACTCGTAAAAACAATTCAACTTGCTTCATTGCTGAAAGTTCCGGTTGTTAACTGTTTTTCTGGTACAGCAGGCGACCATGAAGGAGCTAAATACCCAAACTGGCCAGTTACGCCTTGGCCGAATGAGTATGGTGATGTATTAAAGTGGCAATGGGAAGAAAAACTGATTCCTTATTGGAAGGAAGTTGGTCAATTTGCTAAAGACCACAATGTAAAAATAGGGCTTGAACTTCACGGAGGATTTTTAGTTCACACTCCATATACACTTTTAAAGCTTCGTGAGGAGACCTGTGATGCCATTGGCGCTAATTTAGACCCAAGTCACTTATGGTGGCAAGGCATTGACCCGGTGGCAGCGATTAAAATTTTGGCAAAGGAAAATGCGATTCATCATTTCCATGCCAAAGACACGTACATTGATCAGGAAAATGTGAATATGTATGGATTAACGGATATGCAGCCGTATGGAGAAGTGAAAACGAGGGCATGGTCGTTCCGTTCGGTTGGCTGTGGACATAGCCTAAAAGAATGGTCTGATATGATGAGTGCACTCCGAACCTACGGATATGATTATGTGGTCAGTATCGAACATGAAGATCCAATTATGTCGATTAATGAAGGTTTCAATCGGGCAGTAACCAATTTGAAATCGGTCTTAATTGAGGAATCGGTTTCGCAAATGTGGTGGGTTTAGATTGAGAGGCATACAAGAATTTTTAAGCTAATAAATGAATTCGGTCTAGAACTGAGGTGCCCAAGTGAACAAAAAATGGTGGAAAGAAAGTGTTGCTTATCAAGTGTATCCCCGTAGTTTTATGGATAGCAATGGCGATGGGATTGGTGATCTAAAAGGGGTGACTACCAAACTAGATTACCTACAAGAGTTGGGCGTTGATGTCATTTGGCTCTCTCCGATGTACAAATCACCAAATGACGACAATGGTTATGATATTTCCGATTACCAGGATATTATGGATGAATTCGGGACGATGGCTGATTTTGACGAACTGCTGGAGGGCGTTCATCAGCGTGGGATGAAATTAATCCTAGATTTGGTCATCAATCATACGAGCGACGAACATCCATGGTTTATCGAGTCACGCTCCTCAAAAGACAACCCTAAACGTGATTGGTACATTTGGAGTGATGGTAAAGATGGAAAGGCGCCGAACAATTGGGAGTCGATTTTCAGTGGGCCCGCTTGGAGATATGATAAAGAAACAGAACAATACTTCATGCACATCTTCTCCGCACGTCAGCCTGATTTGAATTGGGAAAACCCTGAGGTAAGGGATGCTTTATACGAAATGGTAAACTGGTGGCTGGAAAAAGGGATTGACGGCTTCCGTGTCGATGCCATCTCACATATAAAAAAAGAACCAGGATTCCCTGATATGCCAAACCCTGATCACTTAGATTACGTACCTTGTTTTCCTAAAATGATGAATGTGGATGGAATTGATGAGTTCCTCACAGAGTTTTCGCAAAAAACCATAAAAAACTATGACATCATGACCGTTGGGGAAGCAAACGGTGTGGGATTAAATGAGGCAGATCAATGGGTAGGCGAAGAAAAAGGCTATTTTAATATGATATTTCAATTCGAATTTTTAGATCTGTGGGATAAGGATGCAGAAGGGTCTATTGACGTTCGTAAGTTGAAAAAGGTTTTAACCAAATGGCAGACAGGTTTGGAAGGCAGAGGCTGGAATGCCCTATTTATTGAAAACCATGATCAGCCGCGCCGGGTTTCTAGCTGGGGAAATGACAAGGAGTATTGGAAAGAGAGTGCCAAAATGCTTGGAGCCCTTTATTTTCTAATGAAGGGTACCCCGTTTATTTACCAAGGCCAGGAAATTGGGATGACGAATGTCCAGTTCCCTTCCATTGAAGAATACAATGATGTTGGTATGATTAATTACTATCATGTTGAAACGGCAAAAGGACGTTCCCATGACGAAATTATGAAAGTTATTTGGGAAAAGGGACGGGATAATGCGCGGACACCGATGCAATGGGATGCAACCAACAAAGGTGGATTTACAACTGCGGAGCAATCATGGCTTGGGGTCAATCCGAATTACACAGAGATTAACGTCGAGGCACAAGTAAATGATTCTGACTCAATCCTATCTTTTTATAAAAAATTAATTCGCTTGAGAAAAGAGAATCCAGTGTTTGTTTATGGCACCTACGATTTGTTAGCAGCGAATCATCCGAAGTTGTTTGTGTACACGCGCAGATTAGGAAATCAAAAAGCGATTGTAATTAACAATTTTAGTGAAAAGGCGACCAGATTTCGTATCCCGGGAAGTTTATCTTTTTCTACTTCTGAACTTGTTCTTCATAATTATGACGGTGCGGATAAGAAGTTACGGAAAAAATTCACTCTTAAACCCTATGAAACAAGAATATATTTATTGAAGTGATGGATTAGAGGGGAAAAGGCTGCTTGCCACCCTTGAATGTATATTGAACAGCGTATTTATACTAGAATGGAGCAGGGCCGATATCCGGTTTCTGCTTTTTTAATTTTGGCAAAAGGAAATAGAATGTCTTTTTTGTAAAATAAGGAATGAACAAGTACCTATACTTTTTTACATAATATTAATAATGACTATATGAGATTACCATAGTGACTTAACATTTTTCTCATACAATTTTCTATGTAATAAACATACAAAAGGGAGATGAGGAAAAATGAAAAAAACAATGTTATTGGGGACGGGCCTTGCTTTTACTTTATTATTTAGTCCGTTTCAGCAGGCTTTTGCTGCCGAAACAACTGGGGAGTTACGAAAAATGGATACCGTTGCCCATCGCGGAGCATCAGGTTATGCGCCTGAAAACACCATTGCTGCTTTTGATAAAGGGGTAGACATGAAAGCAGATTATATTGAAATTGATGTTCAAAGAAGCAAGGATGGGAAATTGGTCATCATTCATGATACAAAGGTTGATAGAACAACAGATGGTACAGGGTATGTTAAAGACTTAACATTTGACCAGATCAGAAGTCTTGATGCAGGCAGCTGGAAAGGGGAACAATTTAAAGGGGAAAAGATTCCTGCATTTGATGAAATTCTTGACCGCTATCATGGGAAGATTGGTATTTTAATAGAATTGAAGGCACCTGAACTCTATCCTGGAATTGAAGAAATGGTAGCCCAAGAATTAAAAGACCGTAACTTGAATAAACCGCAAAATGAAAAAATCATTATTCAATCCTTTAATTTTGAATCCATGAAAAAAATAAATAGCCTGTTGCCTAAAGTACCGATTGGTGTCCTTACGTCGAATAGAGCGGACACATCTGAACAATCATTAAAGGAATTTGCTGCATACGCTGATTACTTTAACCCAAGCTACGGAATTGTAACGGAAGAATTAGTCAAGCAAGTACACGCAAACGGTATGAAAATACAATCCTGGACTGTGCGCAGTCATGAAGCTGCAGAATTTCTCTTAAAAATGAATGTAGATGGAATTATAACAGATTATCCTGATTTTGTGGATCCTAGGAACTAGAAAACCAATGTAAAAAGAGAGTCGAAAAGTGGGAACTTTTTGACTCTCTTTTTTGGGCTTATAAAAACAACAGATCCCTCAATGGGGATATTACATCCGAGTTTTTGTAGTGATTGAGGTGAAAAAGCTGCCCAGGATTGTTTTATGTGCACCATGCAAACCACCAGACCTAAACTGAATAAAAGAAAGTCTTTTGAATGATATATTTTTTCTAATAGTAAACAGTAGGAAGTAAAGATAACTACAAATCACAGTTATCTTTACTCTTTTTTGTAATTTATTTAGTAAACGTAACTAAAACATATAGTAAATATTACTGTATTATTGAAATAATTTAAAAATCTATTGTATGAAAGCGTATTATCTGTTATATTATTAATATAAAGTTTAGTTAATTTAACTAAATTAAGGATGATGGTGAAAAAATGGCAACTATAAAAGATGTAGCCGAACATGCTAATGTTTCAACTGCAACGGTGTCAAGGATATTAAATAATGATCCAACGCTCTCTGTATCTGAGGATACTAGAAAAAAGGTTATTGAAATAGTTAATGAGTTAAACTATAAACCTTTGAGAAGAAAGAATGGAAAAGCAGATAAAAAAACAGAATCCAATAATATTGGACTGATCATGTTAAACGATGAAACTGTTGATCCATACTTTCAGTCAATCCGACTTGGAGTAGAAAGTATTTGTAATCAATATTCGCTTAATATCGTCGCTACCATGACGGTTGGAAAAAGTACCATTACATCAGAGAGTTTGAGTGGTCTAGACGGACTCATTGTCATTGGTGATGTAGATATTGAGGATTTAAAAGAAATTTACTATGAAAATGATAATATTGTTGCTGTCGATTATCTGCCTCGAGTGAATACAGTAGATGTTGTGATTTCTGATCTTGAAGGAGCAACAAACCAAGTATTGGAGTATTTAATAGATCTTGGTCATATTGATATCGCTTATTTAGGCGGAAAAGGAACGGTATTTGGAGTTAGCAGTAATAAAACCTTTGATAAAGTAGATACGCGAAAATGTGCTTTTGAAAAAATAATGAAAGAAAAAGGTTTTTATAATCCTGCCAATGTCTTAGAGGGTGATTGGGGACCGACAAGCGGCTATTCATTAACAAAGGAACTATTGGAAAGTGGACAACTTCCAAGCGCAATTGTCGTAGGAAGTGATCCAATGGCTTTAGGAGTACTTCGTGCTTTACATGAAGCGAATATCCAGGTTCCTAATGAAGTATCGGTGTTTAGCTTTGATGATATTGAGGCATCTGCTTATATGAATCCACGCCTTTCTACTGTAAAAATGCATGGGGATGAAATGGGTAGAACAGCAGTTAAATTGCTATATGACCGCTTACAGGGAAGAACAGTACCTCTCAAGGTGGTCCTTCCAACAGAGCTTATTTTTCGAGATAGTGTCAGTGCAAACAAACGATAAAAGTGTTATACAAATGGATTTGGTGAGGTTATAAATAGCTATTTGTATTCACACCCGAGTTCATTTATAAATAAAAAATTTTTAAAATTTGGAGGGGTTTTCTATGAAAAAATCAATCTCGTTAGTTGCAACTGGTATGATAGCGCTTTCTGTTCTTGCGGGATGTGGCAATAAGGAAGAAGCTTCAGGTGGTTCAAATGGAAAGGTGAAGATTGAGTTTTTAGAGTACAAATCTGAAGCAAAAGGTACATTTAGTGAATTAGCCAAAAAATTTGAAAAAGAAAACCCCAATATTGATATTGTTGTTACTAATCCACCAGATTCTGTAACAGTATTAAAAACGCGGGTAGCCAAACGTGATCTTCCTGATGTTATTGGAATGGGCGGGGATGTATCCTATGCAGAGATTTCAAAGGCAGGGGCTTTGAAAGATGTTTCGAAAGACAGTGCACTAAATGACATTCAGCCAGCGTATATTGACATGTTAAAGGATATTTCAAAACAGGACAAAGTATATGGAATTCCCTATGCGGCAAATGCAAATGCAGTAATTTATAATAAAACTATTTTCAAAGAATTAGGCATTGAAGTACCAACAACATGGGAAGAGTTTATCGCGGCCGCAGAAAAAGTAAAAGCTGCAGGGAAAATTCCATTTTATTTTACCTTTAAAGATGCTTGGACAGCCTTACCTGCTTACAATGTGCTGGCAGCAAACACACAGGGAGATGACTTCTTTAAAAAGTTAGATAAAGGAGATACAAAATTTGCTGAAGGGCACAAGGAAGCAGCTGAAAAGCTATTAACCTTGCTCAAATATGGCCATAAAGATCAGAATGGTAAAGCGTATAATGATGGAAACGTAGCCTTTGCAAAAGGTGAGTCTGCTATGTATCTCCAAGGTATTTGGGCGATTCCAGAAATTAAAAAAGCAAATCCAAACATTGAAGTAGGTGTATTCCCTTACCCAATTGGTGACTCAAAAGTTGTATCAGGTGTAGATTTATTACTTGCTCAATCTTCGACTACAGAGCATCCGAAAGAAGCTAAAAAGTTCATTGAATTTCTTTTAAGCGATGAAAATATGAAAGAATACCTTACACAGCAAAACGCCTTTTCAGCAAAAAAAGGTATCGTACAGGAAGCACCTGAGTTAGAAGGATTAAAAGCAAGCTTTGAAAAAGGTGCAGTCGTTGACTTCCCTGACCACTATGTACCAACTGCTGTAGCCCTTGATAAACAATTGCAAGTATTAACTCAGAAAAAAGATGCTAAGCAATACTTGAAAACCCTAGATACTGAATGGGAAAAAGTAGCCAACCGTAAATAATAATTTAATCATGGAGAAATTGGGAGAATCCTAATTTCTCCATCTTTATAAATAAAGGAGTGAAAGAAGTGAGTAAAGAAGAACTCACCTTAAAAAATGGGAGTATTCCTACTACTAGTAAAAAAGTAAAGAAGAAAACTATGAAACTCAAAAACGTACCTTTTTATTTAATGACCGTGCCTGCGCTTCTTCTTTTCGCTATTTTTCATACCTATCCAGCGCTTCAAGGCATTTATTATTCATTTACAAACTGGGACGGCTTAAGTTTCACTTACGACTTTGTTGGAATAAAAAATTACTTAAACCTTTTTAAAGACCTAAATATTCTAAACTCTTATTTATTTACGTTTAAATTTGCAATTATTTCGACCATTCTCGTAAATGTTTTAAGTCTCTTGATCGCGATAGGATTAAACGCAAAAATTAAAGGAAAGAACTTTTTTCGAGCAACATACTTCTTACCTAATGTGCTCGGAGTATTAATTGTAGGGTTTATTTTCAATTTTATTTTTTCAAATGTCATCCCAAATTTAGGAGATAAGTTAGATATTGGGTTCCTTTCTATCAATATTTTAGGCAGTGAGAAGTTTGCCTGGTTAGGAATCGTCATTGTAGCGGTATGGCAGGCATGTGCATTCAATGTGATTTTATATTTATCAGGTTTGCAAACCGTTCCATCTGAACTATATGAAGCATCGAGCCTTGATGGAGCCAATAAATGGCAGGAATTCTGGAAAATTACTTTCCCGATGATTGCGCCATTCTTTACTATCAATATGGTACTGTCGATGAAAAACTTCCTTATGGTCTTTGACCAGATTGTTGCTTTAACAGGTGGCGGACCAGGCCGTGCGACGGAATCGATTTCGCTATTAATTTATAAAGGTGGATTTCAGGGGGGAGAGTTCGCCTACCAATCAGCCAACTCCGTTATCTACTTTATTGTGATTGTTGTCATCTCTGTAATTCAAATTAAGGTACTTCAAAAAAGGGAGATGGATATGTAATGTTGAGACAAAAAACGAACTGGCCCGTTACCATTTTAATCGCTTTAGGGTCGTTATTCATACTTTTCCCGTTGTATATTGCCGTTTCCATTGCATTAAAAACACCGGACGAGATGGCGCAATCGGTACTTTCTCTTCCAACAGGCCTTCATTTTGAGAATTTTAGCAAGGCTATCGAAGCGACCAACTTTTTTGCCGCCTTCAAAAATAGTGCCTTGATTACGGTTGTTACGGTGGTTTTTACAATCTTAACAAATTCAATGGTCGCTTATGCGATTGCGAGAAATATGGATAAGAAATTTTTTAAAGGACTGTACTACTATTTTGTCAGTGCTATGTTTATCCCATTTCCGATTATTATGCTTCCGCTAGTAAAACAGACCGCAGCTTTTGGCATGGATAACCAAGGTGGACTAATCTTTTTATATATAGTCTATGGAGCTGCATTAAATATCTTTATTTACGCAGGTTACATCCGCTCGATTCCCAAGGAACTAGAGGAAGCAGCTATCGTAGACGGTTGCGGTACATGGGGAGTATTTTGGAAAGTGATTTTCCCGCTATTAACTCCAATTAATGCAACGGTTGGAATTTTAACATGTTTATGGGCTTGGAACGACTTTATGCTGCCGTTGATTATCTTGAATGATCCGGCTGATGCAACACTTCCATTAGTTCAATATATATTTCAGTCTGAGTTTGGCACTGACTTTAACTTAGCGTTCGCATCTTACTTATTAGCCCTTTCACCAATGGTGATTGTGTATATCTTTGCACAAAAATGGATAATTGGCGGGGTTGTAAAGGGTGCTATTAAATAGAACACCTTAGGAGTTGTATTTTTTTATGGGAATTCAATTTGATTCTAAAAATAAAACCTTTCATTTGCAGGCAAAAGATACTAGTTATGTAATGGAAATTGTTCGTGACGGATACTTGCTTCATCTATACTGGGGTAAAAAAATAAACAAATATCGTCATTCAAATCCATTACAGCTTTTAGACCGTGGTTTCTCTGGAAATCCGTATAAAGAAGACAGAACCTTTTCATTAGATACTCTTCCTCAGGAATATCCGCAGTATGGGAATACCGATTATCGGAAACCAGCATATCAAGTGCAGTTAGACAATGGTTCAACTGTATCGGATTTAAGGTATGCGTCCCATACGATTTTTAAAGGAAAGGCTCCGTTAGATGGGCTTCCTGCGACATATGTTGAAGACGAGGATGAGGCAGAAACGCTTGAAATTACTATGGAGGATAGCTTCATCGGCTTAAAAGTGATCTTAAGCTATACCGTTTTCGAGCAACTTAATGCCATTACGCGTTCGGTACGATTTATTAATGATGGAGCAGAGTCATTAAAGCTGTTAAGTGCTCAAAGTCTTAGCGTTGATTTTAGGGATGCCGATTTTGAGTTTTTACATCTGCATGGAGCGCATGTAAAGGAAAGGCATATTGAAAGGCAGCAGTTGCGTCATGGCATCCAGTCCGTTGAAAGCACAAGAGGGGCAAGCAGCCATCAGCATAATCCGTTTATAGCTCTATTAAGGAAAGGGACAACGGAAGATACTGGCGAAGTATATGCTTTTAACTTTGTGTACAGCGGTAATTTCCTTGCACAGGTGGAAGTGGACCAATTTAATAATACAAGAGTCACAATGGGAATAAATCCTTTTGATTTTAGCTGGAAGCTTGCACCAGGTGAAGATTTTCAAACACCGGAAGCTGTTATGGTGTATTCATCAGAAGGTCTCGGAAGTATGTCAAGAACCTTTCATGAGTTGTACGGTTCCCGCCTTGTAAGAGGCGTTTTCCGGGATAAAGAGCGACCTGTTTTAGTAAACAACTGGGAAGCAACTTATTTTGATTTTACTGCTGAAAAGATTATGGATATTGCCGAAGTTGGCCGTGAATTAGGGATTGAATTATTTGTCTTAGATGACGGATGGTTTGGCAAGAGAAACAATGATACTACTTCGTTAGGTGATTGGTTCGTGGATCGCCAAAAGCTGCCCGAAGGCTTGGATAATCTCGCTCTTCGGGTCAAAGAAATGGGAATGGATTTTGGGCTTTGGTTTGAACCGGAGATGATTTCTGTTGATAGCGATCTATACCGAGAACATCCAGATTGGTGCTTGCATGTACCTGGACGAAATCGTTCGGAGAGCCGTAATCAGCTAATATTGGATTTTTCAAGGGAAGATGTTTGCTATGAAATGATTAAAAGAATTAGTAATATTTTAGCAAGTGTACCAATTTCCTATGTGAAATGGGATATGAACCGCCATATGACCGAAATCGGTTCGGCTGCTCTTCCTCCTGAAAGACAAAGAGAGACAGCGCACCGTTATATGCTGGGATTATATAAAGTGATGGAATCTATCACTTCTTCCTTCCCGCATGTTTTATTTGAAAGCTGCTCGGGTGGAGGAGGCAGATTTGATCCGGGAATGCTCTATTACATGCCGCAAACATGGACAAGTGACAATACAGATGCAGTCTCACGGCTAAAGATTCAATACGGCACGAGTCTTGTTTACCCGATCGTTACCATAGGTGCACATGTATCGGCGGTACCAAACCATCAGGTTCATCGAAGTCCTTCTTTAGAAATGCGCGGAGATGTTGCAATGTCTGGAAATTTAGGCTATGAGCTTGATTTAACCAAACTAACTGAAGATGAAAAGGAAATCGTCAAAAAGCAAATTTCCCACTATAAGGAAATTCGCCAATTAATTCAGTTTGGTGATTTTTATCGATTGCAAAGTCCTTTTGATGGAAATGAAACGGCATGGCTTTTCACGACTAAGGACAAGACAGAAGCAATCGTATACTATTTCCGGGTTTTGGCTGAGCCAGCTGCACCAACAACAGTATTAAGACTGAAGGGAATCGATATTACGAAACAATATCAAGTTGTCGGTAGTGAAAAGGTATTTGGCGGGGATGAACTTTCTTATGTTGGACTCTCTATACCGGTAGAAATAAAGGGAGACTTCCAAAGCTTTGTTTGGCATTTGAAGGAGTTATAGAATAATAGATGACTAGTAAAAGATAACGATGAAAAGCAATTGAATTTAATCGCTTCATCGTTTTTCTTTTTGCTGATAAAAAAGTGAGGGATATTCATGGTACAGGAACATCAACAACGTTTGGCAAAAGCACAGGCTACTATTCAGGAGGCAAGTAAAAACGTAAAAAATACTCCATTTCGCCTTGGCTATCATATTATGGCTCCAGCAAACTGGATTAATGACCCTAATGGAGTAATTCAGTGGAACGGGGAGTACCACGTGTTCTTCCAGCATCATCCATACAGCGCAAAAGGCGGTCCGATTCACTGGGGACATGTGAAAAGTAAGGACTTGGTGTATTGGGAGCATCTCCCGATAGCATTGGCCCCAGGTGAAGAGTATGACAAAAGTGGATGTTTTTCCGGCAGTGCAGTTGACAATAATGGAAAATTAACATTGATTTACACTGGCCACGTTACCTTGAACGAGGAAACAGATGAATTTATCGAATATCAGTGCATTGCGGAAAGTATCGATGGTGTCCATTTTGAAAAACATTCAAGCAATCCTGTGATTGCGGAACCTCCTAGCGAAGGCTCGCCCCATTTTCGTGATCCAAAGGTCTGGAAGCAAGAGGATAAATGGTATATGGTAATCGGAAGTCAAAAGGATAACCTCGGAAGAGTCGTTTTATATGAATCTAACGATTTAATTTCTTGGGAATATCAAGGTGTCTTAGCAGAGAGTACAGGCAAACTTGGTTATATGTTTGAATGTCCTGATTTCATTGAATTGGACGGAAAACATATTCTTCTCTTTTCACCACAGGGAGTTGAACCTGAGGGAGATCAATACCAGAACTTATACCAAAATGGTTGTTTAATTGGGGAGTTTGATTATAATTCTAAGAAATTCTCTCACGGTGAATTTTTGGAATTGGATAAAGGGTTCGATTTTTATGCAGGTCAATCTTTTCTAGATGACAAAGGAAGAAGAATTGTGATTGGTTGGATGGATATGTGGGAATCACATATGCCCGAGCAAGAGCACGGTTGGGCAGGAGCATTGACCATCCCTCGTGAATTGAAATTCAATGAAAATGGCAACTTATCTATGGTCCCTATTGAAGAGTTGCTGAAGATACGGAATGAATACATTTATGTACCAGAAACCACCATTTCAGAGAAAATAATTTTGAAACAAATTCAGGGTGAATGCCTAGAAATTATTGCTGAGTTTTCTCTGAAGGAATGTTCTGCTGAAAAGTTTGGTATCCGTGTTCGATGTTCCCAGGATGGGCGAGAAAAAACTTCTGTAATATATGATGTAAAAGAAGATAAAATTTGTGTTGACCGCAATTACTCGGGTAAAGGAGAAGGCGGAATAAGAACAAGCGTTGTACCTGGAAACCATGAATCTATTAAACTCCACCTATTTATTGACAGGTCATCATTGGAGTTGTTTGTAAATAATGGAGAAACAGTAATGACATCACGCATTTATCCTGACCCGTTAAGTACTTCTGTAGAATTATTTAGTGAGGGAGGAGCAGCCAAATTAATTAAATTAGAATCATGGACATTAAAGGATATATGGCTTTAAGGAGACAAAAGAATGCAACAACTCATACCAATTTTCGGCTATGCTGCAGCTATTTTAACCACCCTTTCATTCCTGCCACAGGCAATTAAAACTATTAAAGAGAAAAATACCGAAGGAATATCCTTAGTCATGTACAGTTTGTTCACAAGTGGAGTTTTTCTGTGGCTGGTGTATGGGCTATTTGTGAAAGATATTCCAATCATTGTTGCTAACTCTATTACGTTAATTTTAGCTGTAACGATATTAGTGTTAAAAATTAAATATAGTGCAATTGCAAAGTAAAAAAAGTTGTGGTATCCGCTTGTGATGGGGATACCACTTTTTTTGATAAATATTTATTTACTTCCCCCATTTCATCGACACTTTTAACGTGCAGCAACTTTCAGGATTGTTTGGATGCGGTGAAGCGTAGAGTTCGAATTGGACGCCAGATGGTGTAAAGCTAGTTTCAACAGGTACTTTTAATCCAACGGAACTAATTAAATGATCAACTTCCGCTTTTTTCCCTTGCTGGGCTGCACTCATCATTTTCCGAGCGAAGCCAACGTCCCCTAAGCGATCTAACAAAATACTCCCTTGGTCCATTAATAGTCGAAATGACTTGACGGAGCCCTCAAATATTTTTACATCTACTGGCGGATAACTCCTTGGATACGGGTGAAATACGATGTGAGGCGGGTATGCAGACAATGGAGGGTAGATTGGATATTGGCAGGGATAGTAATACATGGTAACTCTCCTTCCATATTTAAAACGCAAGCCAGAATAAGATATGATATTTTTCGGATTATGGTTCCTTTAAGCAATAAAATAAAAAAACGCATGAATTCACACATCCACGCGCTTTTGAAACTTAACGGATTGTAATATCGCCGCTTGACACATCCAGGTCTATTTTGTATTTACCAGAGCCATGAATTCCTTCGATGCTTCTTTTCTTAATGTTTTTTGATGTCAATGGCAGTTCACAAATGATATCCCCACTGGCAACGTCTCCGTCTAAGGTGAAATCCGCATTGTTAGGAAGGTCTAACTTTACATCTCCGGAACTGACTTCAATATCAATTGAATCTGTCAGTTGATCTACTTGAAAATCAAGTTCCCCAGAGGAAACATTCGCTTGAATGGCACCGGTATATTCCTTCACATCCAGGCTGCCAGAACTTACATCAAACGATCCAGTTTCTGTTTGTAGTGATTTAATATCTACATCTCCTGACGCTACATTTTGTTCAAAATGGTTGATGTTCATGTTCTTTAGATCCATATTGCCTGAACCAATATCAACCGTTAATTCATCAAGATTTATCGGGTTATTTTTGGATTTTCCTGAAAAACTTACATTACCCGAACCTAAACTGATGCGCATGTCACGGTGATAATCTTCTGGGATATAAATTACTAATTTCTTCTTTTTTGAGAAAGGAGACCAGTCGAACCAACCAAATCCCTTATGTTTGACTGAAACCTCGATGGTGTCGCCGTGCTCTCTAACGGTTAGCTTATCATTGCCGTTGTAGATGGCTTTCACATCTTTCCGATCCTCTGGAATAATTGTTGTACTTACACTGGAAATATCTACTTCAATAACATCAATATCCTTGGTCATTGCTGCCTCTGTGGTTTTATTATCTGTTTTACTAAACCAATCAAACGCAGAAACTTGATTATAGAGAATATATAATCCGGTGATCACCAATAACAGAAAGATAATTCTTTTCACTTTTCCCATCCCCTTTTCCTTACATCTTCTAGTTAAGGATAAGAAATCCTCTCGCTATCCTCAATGAACCAGAGATTTATTTTATTCTAGGACTTGAGGTGTATTGGGTTTGAGTTTTTTGTGGATAAAAAAAGTGACTCAAGCTTGAGCCACATTAATGCAAGTCCTTTACTTTATTCAAATATAATTGATTCTTTTTGTGCTTGGATTGAGATAGGAACTCCTCAAACGCACCAGATCCAAATAAAACACCTGCAAGTATGAAAATAAAACCAAATATTTGCGATGCCGTAATCTGCTCGTCGAGAAAAATAACGGCACCAATCAAGGCGAAAAACGGGTTGAAATTGATAAAAATAGCCGATTCAGCTACACCCACTTTACCGATGGCATTATTGTAAATCATATGACCAAGAGCCGTGGCAATAATAGCGGAAGCAAAAAATATCATCCAAACGCTGACAGAACCATGAGAAATTTCTTTCAGCCCATTTGGTTCTGTAAAACGGCTAATGATAAATAAGATGACAGAACCAATCACTAGCATATAACCTGTCATCAAACGTGGATCCAGAGTTTCGGAACATTTTTTAATTAAACTAAAACTAAATGCTTGAGCGAATATTGCCAGGAACACATAAATATCTCCACTGGAAACTGTACTTACTCCAGCATTTCCAAATAACACAATAAACGTAACACCCATAAAACCCATTATGATTCCCAACAATCGAATCAACGTGATCCTAGTTCCTAATAAGAAAAAGGCAACAATTGTCGTGAGCAAGGGACCAAGTCCTAAAATAAGACCCCCGTTTGTTGCAGAAGTCTTTAATAACCCAAGTGACAAAAAGAAATGGTGGCATACCACGTTAAAAAGACATGCGAAAAAAATATACCGAAACTCTTTTCTTGAGGGCAGCCTGACTTTCTTAAAAAAACCAAGGATGATAAATACACAGATGCCCGCTGTGAATACCCTTAGTGCAGTAATGGTCTCTGGCATAAAGGCCGTAACAATGATTTTCGTCGCAATGACATTCAGCCCCCATGTGGCCATTACAAATACTAATAGCATGTATATCTGATATTTTTGCGCTTTTGCCAACTGTTTCACTTCTTTCTCATTTCAATTACAATGTAAATAGATTGCAATTATT
The DNA here is from genome assembly GCF_002567005.1 of Bacillus sp. AFS073361. GTDB lineage: Bacteria > Bacillota > Bacilli > Bacillales > Cytobacillaceae > Neobacillus. Next base: position 209,061 of record NZ_NUZU01000039.1, on the reverse strand, counting down.
ATACATCTTTAGTAGATGTTTGACATGTATATTTTTTCGTATTTCGAAAGAATTTAAGATTACTTGATTTAGGATGAAGAGAAATTGTGGTATTCTTTATAATTATATAGTAACTGTTCTAGAGGGACTTACTGCTTGGAAGGCAAATGTAAGTTGCTTCACAAATAAATAGGGAGACTCTCAACATGTTGCAAAAGATAAATAAACAACTAGAAAGAATTATGCCATTAATCACTCCGGTTAGTGTATTGACTGGAGTAATATTCAGTATCTATCTAAAGGACTTTTCTTACTTAATTCCATGGATTTTTGCATTTATGACCTTCGCAGGAAGTTTAAGTTCCAATTTCCATTCGTTAAAAGAGGTAATTATTCATCCATTCCCCATTTTTATTGCGATGTTAATCCTCCATATTCTTATGCCGATATGGGCTTGGAGTGTAGGTCATGTCGTTTTTTCTGGTGATATATATACGATTACAGGACTAATTCTAGGAATGGTCATCCCGACAGGGGTCACAAGCTTCATTTGGGTGGCCATTTACAAAGGGAATATTCCGCTGGTCTTATCGATTATTTTAATCGATACCTTGCTTTCACCCATTATTGTTCCTTATTCGCTATCGTTATTTATGGGTGAAACCATTGAGATGGACTATATCAGTATTATGAAGGGACTATTGGGAATGGTCGTTATCCCCTCGCTGATAGGTATGTATTTAAACCAAGTGACCAAGGGGAAAATTAAAGACCAATTGGGAACACGCCTTGCTCCCTTTTCAAAAATATGCCTGGGTTTTGTGGTCATGCTTAATGGAGCAGTTGTAGCACCATACTTAAAAAATATTAATCTTAAATTAGTTAGCATTACGTTGACCGTCTTTTTGATTGCATTGACTGGATACTTGTTTTCGTTTTTAATAGGGAAATTTTTTAAAGGTGGACGCGCCAACATTATTTCGCTAACTTTCACTGGCGGAATGAGAAATATTAGTGCAGGTGCAGTGATCGCTGTTGCCTATTTCCCAGCCGCAGTAGCGGTGCCAGTGGTTGTCGGCATGCTATTTCAGCAGGTCCTTGCTTCCTTAAATGGTCATTTTCTCAATAGGTATTATAATAGAAAAATTAAAAATCAGGATTCTGTTGCTCTATAAGGGCAAATACACCAAAACATCCTCTCAGCCCAAATGGCAAGAGGATGTTTTTTTTACACTTCATTTGCATCAAGATCGATATGTTTAAATTTACTGACTAGAAACAACCCCTTATCTGTAAGTTTTAATTCTGGTATGACCGGGAGTGCTAAAAAAGATAAGGTTAGAAACGGGTTAAAGTGATGATTTGCTCCCAGTTTTTGAAGAGCAAGATTGATTTCTTTAAGACCAGAATACACCTCTTGATATGGCCGATCGGACATTAAACCCGCAATGGATAGTTCCAATGAAGCAATGACCTCTCCTTGGTTGACAACGACCAGACCGCCTTGCATTTCTTTGATCGCCTTTGTGGCCATTACCATATCATCATCTGTCGTTCCTGCAATAATAAGATTATGAGAATCATGGGCGATGGTTGTGGCAATGGCACCGGATTTTAGCCCCAATCCTTTAACAATACCTAAACCGATTTGATTTTTTAGGTGATGGCGTTCAATTACGGCTAGCTTTAATTGGTCATTGGTTATAGAAGTTTGAAAGAACCCGCCATCATTCTTTTCAACCTTTTCAATCAGATGACGAGTTACTAGACTATTTGGAATAATTTCAATGATATTTGCTTTGTTCGTTCTTAAAGGAATATGGAAATGCTTTTCTGTTAGCTCATGGTAACGAACTGAATTTCTCAATCGCTCTGTTTCAACGAAAGTTTGGGTGTTTAAATCCATAGTCAGTTGACCATTATTGACAACAGCCTTCCCATCTTTAAAAACAGTTCTAATATTAATTTTATTCATGTCATCAAACAGGAAGAAATCAGCTTTGTATCCGGGGGCAATCGCTCCTTTATTTTCGAGTCCAAAGCATTCGGCTGCATTGATGGTGGCCATTTGAAAGGCGGTAATAGGTGAGAGGCCTGTGGCGATAGCAAGTCTCACGTTGTAATCGATGCTTCCATCATGAACAAGATCGTCTAAATGTTTATCATCGGTGACAAATAAGCATCTTCTGGCATTACGCTCATTGACGATTGTTATCAATTGTTGCAAGTCCTTAGCCACTGTCCCTTCGCGAATCATTAAATACATTCCTCTTTGGAGACGTTCTTTTGCTTCCGCGGCTGTTGTACTTTCATGATCGGTTCGAATCCCAGCAGCCATATAAACATTAATATCATTGGCTGATAAGCCTGCCGCATGGCCGTCAATTTTTTTACCGAATTGTTTAGCTTGTAAGATTTTTTCAAGCATTTCCTGTTCTGCCTTTAAGACTGCCGGGAAATTCATGACTTCAGCTAGTCCTAGTACGCGCGGCTCGAGATAAAACGGTTTAAGGTCCGCGGCATTGAGAGTAGCACCGGAAGTTTCAAATTCGGTTGCTGGAACACAGGAAGGAAGCATAAAGAAAAAGTCAAACGGTAGATGTTCCGAGGAATCAAGCATGTACTGTATTCCGTCCGTTCCTAATACGTTGGCAATTTCATGGGGGTCGGCAACAACTGTAGTCACCCCGTGCGGAAGGAGAACCTTTGCAAACTCCTTTGGCGTGATCATTGAGGATTCAATGTGTACATGACCATCGATAAAAGCAGGGGAAATATATAGCCCCTTCGCATCAATCATCTTTTTTCCCTCATATTCACCGATTCCAGCAAAATATCCATCCACGATCGCAAGGTCCCCTTCAATAATCTCCCCTGTAAAAACGTCAATAATTTTTCCGTTTTTAATAACAGTATCAGCTGGCTCTCTTTTGGAGGATACAGAGATTCGTTTAATTAATTGTTTTCTCTCCATAGGACAACATCCTTTTTGTCAAATTAATATTCCACTTTATCTTGTGCATTCTCCCATGTTCTAAAAGGTAAGTCTCCATCTGTTGGAAAGATTTTTATCATCGGTATTTTTCGATTTTCGACGGGCAGGGATAGCTGTTCATAAATAAATTGATCATCAAATCCAATCTTTGCTGCCTCTTGTTTCGTGCAGGCATAATAAACAGCCTTAGGCCTAGCCCAGTATATGGCACCGATACACATCGGACAAGGCTCACAGCTGGTATAAATCTCACAGTCGTTCAACTGAAAGTCATTTAAATTACGGCAGGCATCTCGAATCGCTTGTACTTCTGCATGGGCAGTAGGGTCATTTGTCCCAGTCACTTGATTTCGGCCCACACCAACAATCTTTCCATCCTTGACGACGACCGCCCCGAATGGACCCCCTTGTTTCGTCAATACATTATTTAAGGCGAGCTCAATCGCCTTTTCCATAAAGAGAGTATCCGTCATACTAACACTCCATTCTATTTTTCAATTGGTCTATTAAATTACTTCCACATGTGATGCATTACCGGGAGATTAGGAGGAAGTTGCGAGTACTAAAATGTTAACTGTGAAATGAGTGAATTTACTTAACATACATTATTCACTATGGTGCTCACAAATGCTCCATTGTTGAAAGGATTTCTGACATGATTTTTAAATAATGTGATGCACAAACCATAAAATTTCCATGTGAGATTTTATAACATCAGTGTAGATACTAGATCCCCTTTTGGATATTATGGTGAAAAAAGATGACATGGACTTTGTTCTTTATGTTCGGCAATCTACTTAAAACTACCTGGTCAGTAGAAAATTGAAAAAGAACATGGGTGTATTTTGGGAGGTCTATCAATATATATAGTGTTAGAAACTAGGAAAGAATAGGGGGCCAAGATGGAAGGGATTCATGAAATCTTAAACGCCTTATTTTCTGATTCTTATCATGAAGGCGATTGTTTAGCAACCATCATTCATGTAAAAGGATCCGCCTATCGTAAAGAAGGTACATCCATGTTGTTACGAAGTGACGGGACAAAGGTTGGTATGTTAAGTGCTGGTTGTTTAGAAACAGACTTATCCTATCGCGCTCAAGAAGCAAGGGATGAAGGGAAAGTAAAATCTGTCATTTATGATATGCGGGAGGAGGACGATTTATCGTGGGGCCAGGGTGCAGGCTGTAACGGGGTCATCCATGTGCTTCTTGAACCTGTCGATGCCTTTCTACGTGACCACCTTTATAAGCTAAAGTTCCATTTGGACAATGGCCATCGAGTCACGATGATTAAAAAAATGACCGAGGAAAATTCGGTTTCTGACTATTTATTTTTGTCAGATGATCAACATTATTTTGGAAAATGGCATGGAAGGGTACTAAATGAGGCTAAAAGTCTATTAAACGAAATTCATCAAAACTTTCCGAAAAGCGGGATCAGATATTTTGCGGAACTATCATCAAATGTTTATATTCATTCGTTTGAACCGAAACCTCGACTAGTTGTTTTTGGTGCTGGCGCTGATGCCGTGCCATTGGTAAAAGTGGCCTCGCAGACAGGATTTTCAGTAATTGTTTCCGATTGGCGTTCTGCTTTGTGTAATGTAGATTACTTTCCAGATGCGGATGGATGGCTAGTTGGAAATCCTCATGAGACGATTCCACTGCTTCATTTGACTCGTTCTGATTCAGTCTTGGTCCTTACGCATCAATTTCAAAAGGATCAGGAGATATTGGATCATTTAAAAGGGAAGGACTTAATGTATTTAGGCGTTCTTGGACCAAGGATAAGAACACAACGTCTTCTTGAGGGACTGACAATCCCTCAGGAAATTAACAGTCCTGCCGGTCTTTCTATTGGAGCAGAGGGGGCGGAGGAGATTGCTATCAGTATCGTTGCTGAACTAATACAAAAGCAACGGAGTAAGAGGAAGCAAAAGGCGATTACCTTTGAACGATAACGGGGTCATCGCAGTCTGTCAGGACTATGAAATTCTGAAGGGGGTGAGCACGAGTAGTGAATAACAAGCCGCGGCTTTCAATCGACGCCGTAAATCAAATGAACAAAGAAGAGTTTGTGAGTGGAGTAGGATGGGTGTTTGAGCACTCTCCATGGGTGGCAAGGGTGGCATGGGAAAGTCTGCCCTGCAATTCTCGTGAGGAACTTTTACAAAGAATGGTGACGGTTGTAAAAAATGCAGAAGAAGCTGTGCAATTGGCACTGCTACGGGCACATCCGGATCTCGGGACTAAATTGATCATTTCAGAGGTTTCACAAAAGGAGCAAGCAGGCGTCGGGCTAGACCGGTTAACTAAGGATGAACATAGGGAGTTTATGTCACTAAATCAAAGGTATGTTGAACAATTTGGCTTTCCGTTTATCATGGCGGTGAAGGGCCAAAACAAGGATACCATCCTTGCAGCAATGAAAGTACGTGTTGCTAATGCCTATGAGCAAGAATTCCTGACAGCCTTAAACGAGGTCTATAAAATTGTTGGTTTCCGCTTAACTGATCTTATTGAATAAAGGGGATGATGCTATGCAAAGAACGATGCGTTATGGAAAAGCAGATGTTTGGGTTTATCGTACTTACGCAGCCCCGCTTACAGCCGTCCGTCCGATTCCTGAATCAGCCTTTACGGGCCGAAGCAATATTTTGTTTGGAATGAACGTGAAGGTGGCAGTTGAGGGTGATGCTTTCTTATCATCATTTAAAGATGGCGATAATTCATTAGTGGTCGCAACTGATTCGATGAAAAATTTTATTCTAAAACATGCTGGCGATTATAAAGGTTCCACCCAAGAAGGGTTCCTAGAATTTGTCGCCCGTCGTTTCCTTGAAACGTATTCACATATGAGTGCAGTCGATATTTCAAGTGAACAAATCCCATTTGACGAACTTCCAGTGCCGACGAAGGATAGTTTTGAGCCGAGTCCATTAGTATTCCGCTATTCATTAAATGAGCAGTCTTTGGCGCAAGTGGAAGTGAAACGCTCTGGAGAAGGAATTATCACAACTGACCATCTCAGCAGTTTAAAGGGTCTTAAGCTTTTAAAGGTACGCGGCAGTTCCTTTTATGGATTTGTGCAAGATGAATATACAACACTTCCAGAATCCTTTGATCGACCACTGTTTATCTTTTTGAATATTGGGTGGCGGTATAACGATTTTGAAGAAGCGAAGGGCACTAAAGCAAATGGATATGTCGCCGCTGAGCAGGTAAGGGATATTGCTTATACGGTTTTTCATGAAGAAAATTCTCCCTCCATACAAAATCTTATCTATCGCATTGGCCTTCGTGTATTAGAGCGTTTTCCACAGTTAGTTGAGGTTCGCTTTGAATCCAACAATCGGACGTGGGAAACCGTTTTAGATGAAATTCCAGCCTCACAAGATGGAAAGGTATTTACCGAACCTCGTCCTCCATACGGGTTTCAATGTTTCTCAATGACACGTGATGATTTAGAAAATCCAGGGGATCTACCGAAATGACAGGAAAGTTAACTACTCACGTTCTGGATTTAAGTATTGGTAAGCCAGCAAATGGAGTGGTAGTGGAGTTATGGCAAGTTGATTCAGATAACCGATTTCAATTCATTTTGACATGCAACACAAATGAGGATGGGCGGGTTAACCAACCTCTCCTCGAAGGGAAAAATATGAAAAGAGGAATCTATGAACTTCGTTTTCATGTGGAAGATTATTTCCGTAGTCGCGGTACCTTACTCGGAGACCCTTCATTCCTAGATTGCGTTCCCGTTCGCTTTGGCATTTCTGATCCCGAATCCCACTATCATGTTCCATTGCTGATATCACCTGGCGGCTACAGTACGTATCGAGGGAGTTAAGGGGGCCTAAGATGAGAGAAATTTGGGTGAAGAATGGGCTTGTTTTTATCGAGGAGGGCTTTCGAGAGGTAAACATTCGAGTGGTTAATGGGCAGATTGATTCTTTTGTAAAAAGTGAAGCAGAACCATTGAAAGAGGAAGCGGATACGGTGATCGATGCAGGCGGCTGTCTAGTTGTTTCTGGCTTTATTGATGCCCATGTCCATTTCAATGATCCGGGAAGAACGGATTGGGAAGGGATCGAGACAGGCAGCCATGCTGCAGCAATCGGTGGTACTACGACGATTTTTGATATGCCGTTAAATTGTGCCCCCTCCATCATTAATAGTAAGAATTTACAAGATAAAAAGGACTACTTAACTTCTAAGTCATATGTTGATTATGCACTGTGGGGGGGATTAACAGAAACGAACATCACTGACCGAAAAGAGCTCTCTCAAATGAGTGCGGGGATTATTGCTTGGAAGGCATTTATGAGTGAGAGCGGGATTGAAGATTTCCCATTCATATCTCCGGATGGGTTGAAACAAGCCATGCAAGCAGCAAAAGAACATAACAAAATCCTCGCCCTCCATGCAGAATGGAATGAGGAGATTCATAAGTTGACAGATTTTTATAAACAAAGAGTGGGAATGAATGAACGAAGGGCCTTTCTCGCGAGCAGACCGGTATCAGCGGAAGAAAAAGCCGTTAATTATGCGCTAGAACTTGCTGCCAAATATGGAACCGCCCTTCATTTTGTGCATATTAGTTCGGCGAAAGTAATCGGACTGATCGAGCAGGCCAAAAGAAGCGGAATAGACGTCACCGTTGAAACCTGCCCGCATTATTTAATTTTTGATGAGGAGGATTTTCTAAAAAGTGGTGCCATCCTTAAATGTGCGCCGCCATTAAGACCGCGTGAAGAAGTAGAGGGACTTTGGGAATGCCTTGAAAGAGGGTGGATTGACACAATAGGGTCCGATCATTCGCCATGTCTTTATTCGATGAAAGCAACGGATTCCATTTGGGATGCGTGGGGAGGAATTCAGGGCGTTCAATTTACATGGCTTTCACTGCTTGATGAAGCCCTTAAACGGAAAATCAGCCTCAAACAAATTTTGCCATTAGGGACGTCGAATGTGGCAGAGAGGTTTGGAATTGCTGAACGAAAAGGGAGGATTCGGCCCGGCTCCGATGCGGACTTAGTGTTGATCCGTTTGGATGAATCAACGATTGTTGATAAACAGTCATTGGCCTTTAGAAATGCTTATTCACCCTATGAGGATAAGGAGTTTTTACTCAAAGTGAAGAAAACAATTTTACGAGGGAAAGTCATTTATGATGACCAATTAGGGGTGAGTAAAGGGAAGTTTGGTGTTTGTCTTTAGTAGAGGGGAGGAATTTGATGAATCAGGATAAGGAACGGTTAGTCCAATGGGTGGAGGAACACCAAGTAGAAATGATTGATTTTCTACAAAAGATCGTGCAAGTTCCTTCGGATAATCCTGCAGGCGACTGTTATCCAATTGCGGCCTTTTTATATCATCAGCTTCAAGAACTCGGATTTGAGGATGTTTCCCTTATAGATGTGGAGGAAGAGGCAGTGAAGGCGGATGGAATGATCAGTCTGGCCAATGTTCTCAGCCGCACGAAGTTTGGAAATGGAGAGGGAACAAATATAGCCTTAAATGCACATGGTGATGTTGTGCCGCCAGGGTTGGGCTGGAGTGTTGACCCCTATGGAGGGGAGATTATTAACGGTAAGATGTATGGCCGGGGTGTGGCTGTCTCCAAATCAGATATTGCGGCCTATTCCTATGCTGTTTTGGCCTTGAAACAGGCAAAAATCAGTCAGCAGCTGCACGGGGAAGTCAACCTTGCCTTTACTTTTGATGAAGAGACGGGCGGCGAATTAGGTCCGAAAAGGCTGCTTGACCAAGGGGATATTAAACCAGACCAAGCGATCGCCGCGGGCTTTACCTATTCAGCGGTGAATGCCCACAATGGCTGTTTGCATTTTGAAGTAAAAATAGTTGGAAAGTCTGCCCATGCTGCTTTGCCTCATACAGGAATTGATGCGCTTGAGGCGACGACTGAGATTTTGAAGCGTTTATATGAATACCGAAAGACTCTCGCTGCGAAAAAATCTACTGTACCCGGTATTGACCATCCTACCTTAGTTGTTGGTCTCATTTCGGGAGGCATTAACACGAATGTTGTCCCTGATGAATGTACGATTAGAGTCGACCGAAGATTGATTCCTGGCGAAGACGGCGCACAAGCGGAAGCGGAATTTAGAGGTGTGGTGGAAGAAGCTGTAAAGACGGTCCCGGGAATAAAAATTGAGATTCGGAAAATTCTCCATGCGGAAAGTTTCGGACCTGTTCCGGAAGATTCCCCACTGATTTCAGCTCTGTCTTCGAATTGGCAGTCCATTATGAAGGGCAAGGGTGAATTAGCCATTAACGGAGTACCGATTTATGCAGATGCCCGTCATTTTTATGAAAAAGGGATCCCAACGATCATGTTTGGTGTTGGACCTAAAGTGTTAGAAGAGGCCAACGGGCACCGGGCCGATGAACATATCCGCATCGAAGATTTGATTGATGCTGCGAAGATTATTGCCTGCACACTTTATGATTTACTGGGGGAGGAAAGCGATGAAATTAACTCAGCGTGAACAGGAAAAATTAATGATTGTTGTTGCTGCAGACCTGGCAAGGCGCCGCAAAGACCGAGGCTTAAAATTAAACTATCCTGAGGCGGTTGCCCTGATCACCTACGAAATTATCGAAGGGGCTAGAGATGGAAAATCGGTGGCAGAACTGATGAGTGAGGGGGCAAACATATTATCAAGTGAGGATGTGTTGGATGGGATCGCAGAGATGATTCACGATATTCAGGTAGAGGCAACGTTTCCAGATGGAACCAAGCTTGTCACTGTACATGAACCGATTCGCTAGATTTAGAGTGGTTTGGTTGGGGAGGAAAAGAAATGATTCCAGGAGAATATCGATTAAGACAAGATCCGATTATCTGTAACAAAGGGAGAACAGCTGTTACGGTCATGGTCCTCAATCAGGGTGACCGGCCGATTCAAATCGGCTCCCATTTTCATTTTTATGAAGTAAATAGTGCGCTCAAGTTTGACCGAGACCAAGCATTTGGCAAACATCTAAATATCCCTGCTGGCACGGCTGTCCGCTTTGAACCTGGCGATGCGAAAGAAATAGATCTCGTCCCCTTCGCTGGTCAGCGTGAAGTTTATGGCTTGAATAATAAAACGGATGGCCCATTGGACCAAGGAAGGAAGAACCCGTTATGAGCTTTCGAATGTCGAGAAAACAATATGCAGACATGTTTGGTCCTACAGCAGGCGACGCCATCCGGCTTGCGGACACCGATTTATTTATTGAAATAGAAAAGGATTTTACCGTTTATGGGGATGAAGTGAAATTTGGAGGTGGAAAAGTAATCCGTGATGGGATGGGGCAGCACCCGCTTGTGACACGAGCACAAGGAGCACTGGATACCGTCATTACCAACGCCATTATTTTGGATTATAGCGGGATCTATAAAGCCGATATTGGGATTCGAGATGGCAGAATCACTGGAATTGGAAAAAGTGGCAATCCTCTCTTAATGGAAGGCGTAGATCTCATCATCGGGGCTGCGACAGAGGTCATTGCCGGAGAAGGGATGATTGTAACAGCCGGCGGGATTGATGCCCATATCCATTTTATTAGTCCGCAGCAAATCGAAACAGCTCTGTCATCAGGGATAACCACCATGATTGGCGGCGGCACGGGTCCTGCAACGGGAACAAATGCAACCACTTGTACACCGGGTGAATGGAATATTCACCGGATGCTGGAGGCGGCGGAAGAGTTCCCTATGAACCTGGGATTCTTAGGGAAGGGTAATTCGTCTGCTGAGGATCCGTTAATTGAACAGATCAATGCGGGTGTGATTGGTCTTAAATTGCATGAAGATTGGGGGACGACCGCCTCAGCTATTGACCACTGCCTCAGAGTCGCGGACCAGTATGATATACAAGTTGCCATTCATACCGATACCTTAAATGAAGGCGGGTTTGTCGAGGATACTCTGGCAGCAATTAATGGCCGGGTCATCCATACATACCATACGGAAGGGGCAGGCGGCGGTCATGCTCCTGATATTATTAAGGTCGCGAGTTTCCCGTATATCCTTCCGTCATCCACCAATCCAACACGACCCTACACCAAAAATACCTTAGATGAGCATTTAGATATGCTAATGGTTTGTCATCACTTAGACCCCGAGGTGCCTGAAGATATTGCTTTTGCTGATTCGCGCATCAGAAAAGAAACGATTGCAGCAGAAGACATTCTCCACGATTTAGGCGTATTCAGCATGATTAGTTCCGATTCCCAGGCGATGGGCCGAGTAGGCGAAGTGATCACTCGTACCTGGCAAACAGCTGATAAAATGCGGAAGCAGCGCGGCAAGCTACCGGAAGACAAGGGAGCCTGCGACAACTTCCGTGCTAAGCGATACATTGCCAAATATACAATTAATCCAGCGATAACACACGGGATTGCAGAGGAAGTGGGGTCGGTGGAGGTGGGGAAATTGGCAGATCTCGTCATTTGGGATCCGGCATTTTTTGGCGTTAAACCTGAGATCGTCATCAAAGGCGGCATGATTGCGCATAGTTTGATGGGAGATCCCAATGCCTCCATTCCTACTCCGCAGCCTGTTCTGTATCGGCCCATGTTTGCTTCTTTCGGTAAAGCCAAGTACACCACATCAGTTACTTTCATGTCAAAAGCAGCGATTGAACTTGGGGTGCCTGAAAAGTTGGGACTAAAAAAACAAATCAAACCGGTACAGGGAATCCGCCAGCTATCAAAAAAGGATATGAAGCACAATGCGGAAATGCCAACCATTGAAGTCGATCCACAAACCTATGAAGTCATCGTCGATGGTAACCTTGTGACCTGTGAGCCAGCAGACGTATTGCCGATGGCCCAGCGCTATTTCTTATTTTAGGAGTGAGAGAATGATTATTGAAAAAGTAATTGGCAATGTGGAGGAAATCTCAACGACTGGACGCCATATCGAAAGAGTATATCTGGCGAGTGATGACTTAGTGAAGCGAATTCAGCGGGTGACAACGGACCATGGAAAAGAGGTTGGGATTCGTTTAAAGGAACCAAAAGACTTGATTGATGGCGATATATTATTCATGGATGACCGAAATATGATTGTCATCAGTGTCACCAGCGACGACTTGATTGTGATTCAGCCGACAAGTTTAAAGCAAATGGGGGAAATTGCTCATCAGTTGGGCAACCGCCATTTACCAGCGCAATTTGAAGGTGAGGTTATGCTCGTCCAATATGATTATCTCGTTCAGGAACTGCTCGACCAATTGGGTGTTCCGTACTCAAGAGAAGAGAGAAAGGTTAAAAAGGCTTTCCGCCATATCGGACACTCGCATGGATAATCAACTTTTGGCTTTACTGCAAATTGGCGATTCGAATTTTCCTTCAGGCGCATTTTCCCATTCATTTGGATTGGAGACGTATATCCAGGAAGAAACCGTCTATAGTAAGGAGACCTTTTTTGCATGGATTCGCATTTACTTAGAAAAACAATTGGCCTATACGGATGGACTTGCCTGCCGCATAACGTATGAAACCTTACTTCAAAATGATATGGAAGAGCTCTGGTTGCTTGATCAGAAACTGTTCATACAGAATATCCCCAAAGAAACACGGGAGGCAAACCGGCGGATAGGGGAACGATTGATTCGAATGGGGATTGATTTATATTCCATTCCATTATTAGAAGTGTATCTTAAGAAAATCCGAGCCAAGGAGGCGTTTGGCCACCCTGGAATTGCTTTTTCGATCATCTGTCACTACTTAGGTATTGAGAAAAGCCAGGGGATCTTGACTTTCCTTTATTCAAGTATGGTGACTCTTATTCAGAATGGCGTGCGCGGAATACCGCTTGGGCAGACGGCTGGTCAGCGTATTCTATTAGAACTGCAGCCTTTTTTATTGAAAACAACAGAAGAAATTGACCGTATCGATGTTGATGATTTTGGAGTTGTCGCTCCTGGCCTTGAAATTGCACAAATGCGCCACGAAAGACTACATACCCGATTGTTTATGTCCTAAATAACCATGAAAGAAGGAGAGACGATGGAACCAATTCGTATAGGTGTGGGTGGACCAGTTGGAGCAGGGAAGACGCTGCTAGTAGAGCGATTAACGAGGTACCTCCATCAAGAATATAAAATGGCAGTTGTAACCAATGACATCTACACAAAGGAAGATGCACAGTTTTTAATTAAAAACAGTGTGCTCCCAGAGGAACGAATTATTGGTGTGGAGACCGGAGGATGCCCCCATACAGCGATTCGGGAAGATGCATCCATGAATTTTGCTGCGATTGATGAATTAAAAGAGAAACATCCGGACCTCGCGCTGATTTTTGTCGAGAGCGGCGGCGATAACTTAGCTGCTACCTTTAGTCCTGAACTTGTGGACTTTTCTATTTATATTATCGATGTCGCCCAAGGGGAAAAAATTCCACGTAAAGGCGGTCAAGGGATGATTAAATCGGACCTGTTTATTATCAACAAGATTGATTTAGCCCCATATGTTGGAGCAAGCCTGGAAGTCATGGAAGCAGATACAAAGGCGGCCAGAGGCAAGAAACCCTATATTTTTACGAACTTAAAAGAGGATGTCGGAGTGAACGCGGTTATTGATTGGCTCAAATCAAATGCATTACTGGTAGGGTTAGGGTAGGTGGAAAACTGGACAGGATACTTGCGACTAACCGCTTCGCGAAAGGGGAAGAAAACAATTTTAAAAGATTCCTATACTGAGGGTGCTTTTAAAATTACTAGACCCGTTTACCTAACAAATAGCGGTGAAGCCTGTTTTTATATTATGAATCCTGGCGGCGGTTATGTGGAGGGGGACTCCTATAAAATTAATATTTGTTTGGAAGAAGAAGCCCATGCGATTATCACGACGCAGTCATCCACCAAAATCTATAAAACTCAAGTCCAGCCGGCTGTTCAAGAGATGACGATCCATTTAAAAAGAGGCAGTGTTTTTGAATATCTGCCCGATCCCGTTATCGCTTACCAGTATGGATGCTATAAACAACGGACTGTAGTTCGAATGGAGAGCGGGTCCTCTCTTATTTGTTCAGAAATATTTACTCCAGGCTGGGCCCCAGATGGCACATTATTTCAATATGGTTTATTGCAAGCCAAAATGGAAGTATACCGAGATGAGAGATTAATAGTATTTGATCATGTAAAACTTCAACCAGATAGGGATATCAAGGGGATTGGTTTGATGGAGGGATATACCCATTTTGGGTCGATGATTGTTATTGATGATCGGGTAAACCAGCTTTTTTTAGAAGAACTCCATAACTATTTTGAATCGGTTTTAGAAGCGCGAATTGGCCTCACGATGCTGGCTGTGCCAGGGTTTGCCCTCAGGGTCCTGGCAAATACAACGCAGGAGATAGAAAAAATCCTCTCTTTTTGTCATGAATGCATTCGCAATCAATTGATGGAGAAGGAGGCCGTGTTTCTAAGAAAATATTAAAATTTGTTTCAGGCTCGCCAGTCGGTGAGTTTTTTTCATTTTGGTCCATAATTGTAGGAGAGGAAAAAAACTGCCTAGCATTAAAAAGATGGCAGAATCAAACTAACTAATATATTAAATTTTTGTCGGGCTAGGTTTTTACCAACCTAGCCCCTTTTGTTGTGATAAAATTTTTAATAAATGGCTGTGTTAAAGGTTATGTTGATATTGACACTCTGTTGATTGGAGAGGAAGGCACGAAGACTCCTGCGGGAGTACGGGGCAGGGGAGACCCCGCAGGNNCCGGCACGCCCGCGGAAAGCAAAGTGCCTGGAACGGAAATCAACAGACCAGTTTAACACAGCCTAATAAAAAGGAGTGTATGCTGAATGAATATCATTGACCTGCATTGTGATGCCCTGATGAAACTTCAAGAAACGCAAGGGAAACTACGGTTCGCGGATGCTCCGGAATTACATACAAATAAAACACGATTACAGCAAGGACAAATCAAAGTTCAATGCTTCGCGATATTTATTGAACCTGAAATCAAGGGTGATCAGAAATTTCAAGTGGCTCTCGAGCAAATTGATTATTTTTACAAGGAAGTACTCGGGAAAAATCCGGACATGGTCCATATCAAAGAATGGTCTGATTTTGATCGCTTGAAAATTGGTCAAATTGGCGCGATGTTAACGCTTGAAGGTGTAGATCCGATTGGCAACGATTTAGCGAAACTCCATATTCTTTATCAACTCGGGGTTCGGTCGGTTGGTTTAACATGGAACCAAGCAAATCTCGCTGCAGATGGAGCCGGAGAACCGCGCGGCGCGGGGCTGACAGTGCTCGGAAAAGAGATTGTCGAGTTTAATAATGAGCATCAAATCCTGACTGATGTTTCTCATTTGAGTGACATGGGCATTTGGGAAGTCATTGAATTAGCCAAGTATCCGATAGCAAGCCACTCGAATGCACGAGCACTTTGCAACCATTTGCGCAATTTAACAGATGAACAGGCGAAGGCGATGTTTGCCAAGGGCGGCTTGATTCATGTTGTTTTTTATCCCCCTTTTGTTAAGGAATCAGGTGAAGTAACAATTTCAGACCTTGTGAGACATATTGATCATTTTTGCTCATTGGGCGGTGTCAATCAAATCGGATTCGGCTCGGATTTTGATGGGATTTCAACTTTTATTACAAGCCTAGAGGATGCCTCGAAAAGCCAGAATCTTATTAATGAATTATTAAAATACTACAGTGAAGATGTTGTTCGCGGCTTTGCTTATCAAAACTTTCTCGACCATCGGCCAGGGATTCTTCGATGAAGATTAGAGAAAAAGGTATCATTGTCGGAAACCTGCCAACGGGAAGGAAAAACTGTCTAACCGATGTGGCAGATGTGTTGGTTGGCCATGTCACACTGGACTATCCGCTTGATGAGTCAGGAGAGGAGTATGCCTGTACAGGAGTAACAGCGATTCTTCCTCATAAAGGCAATTTGTTTAAAGAAAAAGTAATTGCGGCGAGGTATGTGATTAACGGATTTGGAAAAACAACGGGTCTTGTGCAGTTAAATGAATTAGGTGTGCTTGAATCGCCGATTATGTTAACAAATACCTTCGCGGTTCCAGCTGTCACACAGGGAGTGCTGCAATACATGCTCGATGAGAACCAGGAAATTGGCGAAACGACTGGCACGATTAATGTAGTCGTTGGGGAATGTAATGATAGTTATTTGAATTCAATTCGTCTATTTCCTGTAAAACCAGAGCATGCAGTTGAAGCAATTAAGAATGCATCAGACCATCAGGCTGTAGAAGGGGCGGTTGGAGCAGGAAAAGGCATGGTTTGCTTTGGTTATAAAGGCGGGATAGGCTCGTCCTCCCGAATCGTTGAAGACTATACGGTCGGATGTTTAGTTCTTAGCAATTTTGGGAAAAAGGAAGAATTACGAGCGTTTCGTTATTCAGAGGTGGAAGGCTTGTCAGAGACATCCGATGGTTCGATTATCATCGTTCTGGCCACCGATGCCCCGTTAAGTGACCGGCAATTACAGCGGTTAGCGAAACGCTGCGGCATTGGCCTTGGTCGAACTGGCAGTCATTTTAGTCATGGCAGCGGTGATATTCTCATTGCTTTTTCGACGGCGCACAAAATGGCTCACTATTCTGAGGAGAGGATTGAAACTCGCAGCCAACTTCGTGAAGACCATCCTATCATGAATCAGCTTTTTACTGCCGCGGCGGAAGCAACAGAGGAAGCCATTCTTAATTCTTTATCACAAGCGGAAACAACAAAGGGAAGAGCCGGAAGGGTAGTTAACCAAATCAATTTTCTAAAAGAGGAGTAATCAAATTGTACCTTACAATAAAAGAGACGGCAGAATATTTATCAGTTCCAGAGGCAACCGTCAAAAGCCTCATTCAGCAAAAGAAAATCCGCGCCCTCTTTGATGGGGAAGGATACCTGATCTACAAAGAACAATTCAACACCCACCTAAAACAAATGGAAAAATACAAACAACTAATCGAAGAAATCCTAAACGAACCCATCCCAGAAAGCATCGACGTAAAGGACGAAGATTAATATTGGTGGTTTGATAATGGTGTATTAATATTGGTGCCTGACACCATTCGTGGACAAACTACGAAGTTTGTCCATACGAAGCGTACATTTGGTTTATGGGTGCCTTACACTAATTGGAGGTGAAGTATGGATAAGATCTTGATGAAAAGGGTCTATGAGCCTGTTGAGGAAATGGATGGATTTAGGATTTTGATTGACCGACTTTGGCCGAGGGGGATTTCTAAAGATACGGCAAAGCTGTCGAATTGGTTTAAAGATTTGGCTCCAAGCAACGAGTTACGGAAATGGTTTTGTCATAAGCCTGAGCTTTTTGAAGAATTCCGAAACAGATACCTTGAGGAACTTCGCACAGATGGACAAAAGCAGGAATATATCCGGCAAATCTTTGAAATGGCAGCCCGAGGCCCAGTCACGCTCCTATATGGAGCGAAGGACCCGGTCTATAATCACGCTAGAGTATTAATGGAGGAACTTGGAAGATTAGCTGAGGGGGATTGAAGAAAGAGAAAGGGACTCGATTTTCTGATGCTGTCGAGGTTAGAAAATTGGCTCAGCAGTAGCCAAGGGCCAGGTATGATGCCTGAGAAGGTAAAAAAAACGAGTTAACGGTACCCAAAGGCCCCCAATGATGCCCGAGAAGGTTAAAAAAACGAGTCAACGGTAACCAATGGCCTCGAATGATGCCCGAGAAGGTAAAAAAAACGAGTCGTCGGTACCCAAAGGCCCCAATGATGCCCGAGAAGGTAAAAAAACGAGTCAACGGTAACCAATGGCCTCGAATGATGCCCGAGAAGGTAAAAAAAACGAGTTAACGGTAACCAAAGGCCCCCAATGATGCCCGAGAAGGTAAAAAAAACGAGTCGCCGTACCCAAAGGCCCCCAATGATGCCCGAAAAAGGTTAAAAAACATCCCAACAGTAACCATAACAAGGAGATTATCCCTGCAACCAAAAAATTACCTAAAAGGGCATCATCCCATCCCACCCCATCAATCCCTCCGAAAACGCCCCATTACTTCCATCGTTTGCATGATATTTACGAACGCCTTCGCATCCACCTTTCTAATCGCATGTTTAGTCTCATTTAATTCGTATTTGGTAATCACTGTGGTCAGCACCTTCTTGGGCTTGTGGGTGTACGCTCCTTCTGCGTCCGTTACCGTCACGCCACGGGCATGCAATTGGATGAGTGCATCCGTCAATTCTTCATATTTATCCGTCACAATCGTTACCGTTAATTTATTTTGATTGGTGTAAACCATATCAACTGCCCGGCCTGACACATAAATAGCAATAATCGTATAAAGTGTGATACCCCATCCAAAAATCAATCCAGAAATCCCCACGACTAAAAGGTTCATACAAATATTTAAAAAGCCCACCTGCAAGTTCTTTTTCTTCGCAAGCGTAAGACTAACAATATCCGTACCACCAGTTGAACCCCCAATCCGAATAATCAGACCAACGGCTATTCCATAAAGTGCTCCCCCAATAATGCAGGAAAGAAGAATATCATTGCTAATAGCATGAATAGGTATGAACTTCATACTGAATGATAAAACAAAAACTGCAAAGCCTGTCAGCAAAATAAACTTTTTTCCTAAGTATTTTAATCCTAAGAAAAATAGCGGGATATTGATCAGCAAAATAATCCAGCCAGTATTGATGTTTAAAAAATGGTGAATAAAAAAAGCGATGCCTGTCACGCCGCCTGAGGTCAGTTGATGGGGAATAAGAAACGTGTTAAAGGCAAATCCAAAAAGTATTGAACAAAGTCCAATCACAACTATTTGAAAAATTAATCTTACCAACTAAGAACACCTCTATTGTGTGTGGTGCATTATTAAAGTTATTTTGTGCCACATTTAAAAAGTTTATTTCAAAAACAAAAAACGCCATCCGTCGAGGGCGTTTTGAAGTCTCAAATATTTAAATAACGTATAGGAACACGCTTAAAAAGTGTGATAGACTTCCAAGCAAAATGAAAATATGAAAAATTTCATGGAAGCCCATGTATTTTGACTCCAAGAATTTAGGTTTCGCACCGTAGATCACTCCGCCAATGGTATAAAAAATTCCCCCGAGGATGAGCAAAAATAAACCATTGGGGTTTAAGCTTCCCATAAGCGGCGAGAATACAAACACAATCATCCAGCCCATCGCTAAATACAAAGAGGTAGAAATCCAGCGCGGGCAATTAAACCAGACCATTTTAAAAACAACCCCGCTTATGGCAATACCTGCAATAATAGAAAATAGAATTGCCCCTATTTTTCCGTTCAGGCTAATAAAACAAAAAGGAGTATACGTACCAGCAATTAAAATGAAAATCATCGAATGATCGAGCCGGCGTAAAAAGGCTATGACTTTATCGCGCGCAATTACCATGTGATAAGTGGCTGATGCCGAGTAAAGCAGAATCATACTAACGCCGAAAATAATGACCGCAGTAATGGCAGTCGGTGAACTGGTAGTTGCAGCCGCTTTAATAACCATCGCAAGGAGCCCGGCAAAGGCTAATATGGCACCCGCTAAATGAGTCAGTCCATTAATAGGTTCGCGAATGTAATTGTTCATTTGTAATGCCTCCTGTTACAACATGTAGTTTCAATAACTACTTATAATAATACTTATATACTCTCATCTAGTCAATGTATATTCGTTTAGGTATAATAAAAAATATAAAGCAAATGAACGGGGTTTTTAAATTGAAGAATTTCAATCAAATTATTGAACAGCTCGGCCTAGAAGCAAGTTTAACCTTAGAGGAAATACCACAGATCGATTTATATATGGATCAGGTAATCCAGTTATTTGAAAATAAATTCTCGGGGACAAAGCGAAATGCAGACGACAAGGTCCTTACCAAAACGATGATCAACAACTACGCGAAAGGAAAACTCATTTTTCCAATCCATAATAAGAAATATTCAAAAGAACATCTCATTTTGATGAGTTTGATATACCAACTAAAAGGGGCACTATCAATCAATGATATTAAAGCAACCCTTGCTGGAATCAATCAAAAAATTATCAATGAGGAAATTGAACTTGATTCTTTTTATACCAGTTATCTGAATTTAACCCGCAAAAATGTTGATGATTTCAAAGTAGACATTGAGGAAAGGGGAAAGGAAGTTGAAAAAGAAATAATAGAGGCCAATCAAGGAAAATCGCAGGATCTTGAGCAAGTTTTAATGATTTCTTCCCTTGTTCATATGAGTAATTTATATCGCAAGGCAGCCGAAAAACTGGTCGATGAAATGACGATTGAAAAAGGAGAAAAGCGTCACAAATAGTTGTGGACGCTTTTTGGATTTTCAATTGTAACATCTTCGATACCTGGTCCAATCTCAATTACTTTAGGTGCAGAATCTTGGCTCGCCACATTACAAATTTGGATAGAATCCGCACGATTTTCACCACCGAATACTTTAATATCGCTTCCGGCATGTTTAAAATTCTTGACCTTAATATGCTTTAATAGGATATTTCTGGCCCGATACTGCACAGCAATAACTGGGTGGCCTTTGTAGTCATAAGTTGGATCACCAATCAAAGTAAAATGGTTAATCACGACATTTTTATAAGCGGAGATCACCATCCCACGCGGTGTTGAGCCTTTATATAACTCAGTAAAAATTGGCGCGATCGCTACGAGATTCGCTGCACAAATATTATAGGCCGTTTTTGATTCAGCATCAGAACTTTTGTGATGTCCAATATGCCGGAAATTAAACGAGCGATTATCATTGACGGAAATATGTCCGACAATATGGACATTGGAAGCTGCTGACGAATTTTCGTGAGCTTTAATTTCTACACCGCCAAAACATCTAGATGAAGAATTATTAACTAATACGACATTTCTCGAACCATCATCGACTTCAATCCCGTTGGAGTTGGAAAAACCCTTTTTGTGGGCCCGGCCGCTCGGATCACACATGTGGCAGCGTGAGATGAAAATATACTCACTATGATGAGTGGTGATACCATCATCACCGAAGCCATAGCCGTTTAAGTTATCGAGCCAGACATACTTGCTTCCGCCGCGGGCTCGAAAACCGTCGCCAGCATAATTGTACAAAGTCGATGAAATATCAAAGCAATGCAGGCCTGGATTCATCGCTTCAATGTCCCTAACCCAGCCATAGGTAACATTTGCATACGTTAAACAGCTTGAGTGGTTCCCCCAAGCGCTTGTTTTAGCCACATTGCCAAGCCTTTCCACATTCCAGTCCAAACTAAGTGCCCCAACGAAAAGATGGTGATTACCCTTCCAATGATCAGCGTTTGTAATCAGCCTTGTGCCTTTTTTGGCTGTATCATGAAGTTTAATGGTCGTCACACCTTTGCCTGCCCCGACTAGCAGAGTAAAGGAAGGGAGTTGGATTCCCTTTGTGATAAAGACGCCAGCCGGTACAATGACCTTCACGTTTCCGTTGCCAATCGCTTTTTTAAATGCAAGGGTGTTATCCGTTTTTCCATCGCCAACAGCCCCATAATCCACTACATTAACTACTTTCTTTATATTATTTTCTAGATGAACGAACTCATTGTCCAACAGATCTTTCCAATCGGGTATAACGCCTTCAGCCTTATCTACTATAACCTTTCCTCGAGAAACAGTAGTTGACTTGGTGGATAAAAGGCGAAAAAATATTCCAGCTAGTTTTTGCGAAAGAGATCCTGTAGAATGCTTTACATTCTTTCCACGATGAGAGGTTTCACGCAATCGGGTTGGATTAAAATATTGCTCGGCTTCTTGAATTACCTTTGTTAAATCAAATTGGCTGGTAAATTCGGCAAGGATTGCGGCGTTCCTTCTTGGGTCATGGTTCTTTTCTAAATAAGGCAATTATTTCCCTCCAAAGGACAATCTTATTAAACTTATTATGACATTTATTGGAGATAAATAAAATTTCATTTTTGGGGAAAAATCCTTTTGAAAAAACTTAACAAAAAAGGAGATTTCCCATTTGAAAAAATTAACCAAGAAATTTACCGTATTGCTCTTATCTATGGTCTTAATTTTACCTGCAATTAGTGTTCAGGCCGCCCCGCCGCCACCGCCGAATCAGCAACAGACCATGAGTGAATCTGCCCACCAGTTTAAGTTTAACTTAAGAAGACTTTGGATGGAGCATTTGATTTGGACGAGTCGTTATATTGTTAGCACTGAAGCAAATCTTCCTGACAAGCAAGTGATCCTTACAAGACTTTTGAGAAATCAGGACGAAATTGGGAATGCGATTAAGCCTTTTTATGGGGAAGCGGCAGGTAATAAGCTTGCCAAAATGTTACGAGAACATATTCTGCTTGCCGGAAAGGTCCTCGAAGCTGCCAAAGCCAATAACCAGGCAGATTTGAAAAAATATAATACGGCTTGGTTCAAAAATGCAGATGATATGGCCACGTTCCTTAGCGGTGCCAATCCAAATTGGGATAAGAATACGTTGAGGCAGTTGCTGCATGCGCATTTAAAAATGGTTACAGATAGTGTCACAGCAAGACTTAAAAAGGATTGGAACGGAGATGTCCGTGCGTTTGATGAAGGGGAAATCCACCTTATGAAAATTGCGGATGTCTTATCGGAGGGAATCATCAAACAGTTTCCTCAAAAGTTTAAATTCTGAACAGCTGAGTAAAGAGCATTTTAACAATTATAAAGCATTTTCTAAAGGGCCAAGGTATTTGGTCCTTTTTTGTCCATTAAGCAAGGATAATTTATTTAAAAAGAAAAATACTAACAAATGTTCGGAGGTGGAAGATTTGGAACAGAAAGATTTTGAAAGAATTTATGATGAGTACAAGCAGGCCAGCCAGCAGCAAGCTCAGCTGGAAGCAGGGCAGAGTAATCCTGATGGCAAAGAGGAGTTCGTATCGGTTAGGAAAAACGATGATGGAGACATTATCGCGTTTAAAACAAGCACGGGCCGGGAGTTAGATTATATTACTGCATTAAATGAAGCAAAAGCTGGAATGATTGCTCATGTGGATGTATTCCATAAATATGGACGAGACATTATCCGCAGTGAACCAGACGGTATCAAAGAAAATAATCTTGATCAATTACCTGAGTTTTAATGAAAAAACTAAGTAGCACATAAAGGAGTATTTCCATGCATTGGTATGAAAAGTTGAATCAGTATTTTCCTGTGGAAGAAATGAAATCAAGGGCTCACATGGAAACCTTACTGAAAGAACGTTCAAACATCTATCATAAAGATGAGGGACCAAATCATGTTTTGATGTATGCGGAATTAGACAATTTTGTGTTTATTGATTATCTATTTGTTTCAAAAAATGCACGTGGCGAGGGACTTGGCCATAAACTTTTAGAAAAGTTAAAACGAAAAGGAAAGCCTATCATCCTTGAAGTAGAACCAGTCAACTATGAAGATAGCGATACCGAAAAACGGCTTCACTTTTATAAACGTGAAAAATTTGAGCATGCCGCTTCTATCGGCTATGAGAGAAAATCATTAGCGACAAACGAGGTTAATAGGATGGAAATCCTCTACTGGGCGCCTAATGAAGAATCAGAAGAAATGATTTTTGAATCCATGAGAAAAACATATGATATGATTCACACTTATAAAGATCATCATTTTTACGGTGAATCATACGAGCCGGTTGAAGAGGTATTGACCTTTAA
This sequence comes from Bacillus sp. AFS073361, assembly GCF_002567005.1. Taxonomy (GTDB): domain Bacteria; phylum Bacillota; class Bacilli; order Bacillales; family Cytobacillaceae; genus Neobacillus. Next base: position 185,408 of record NZ_NUZU01000039.1, on the reverse strand, counting down.
CGAAGAATCTGAGAATAGAAATATTTTAAACGAGCTATGACAACCAATAATAAATGAGCCTGGGATTCCAGGCTCATTTTTGATGTTTATTTACGAGCAAGTTCATATTGCTCAATTTTATCCGCATAGGTTAAAGTAACACCAATCTCATCCCAGCCATTTAGCAGCATGGCTTTAGGGTATGGAGCAATTTCGAAAGAAACCTTGAAACCTTCATTATCATAAACCACCTGATTTTCAAGGTCGACAGTTAATTGATATTCTTCGGATTCTGCCTTTTTAATCATGTACTGAACTTGTTCATTACTAGCCTGAATTGGAAGTATCCCATTTTTCACGCAATTGTTTTTAAAAATGTCGGCAAAACTTGGGGCGATGACGATTTTAAAGCCAAAGTCTTGAACTGCCCATGGGGCATGCTCACGTGAAGATCCGCAGCCAAAGTTTTCACCGGCAACTAAAATTGAAGCGTCCTTATATTTCGGTTCATTTAATGAGAAATCTGGTCGAAGATTTCCTTCATCATCAAAACGCCAATGATAAAAAAGGAATTGTCCGAAACCACTGCGTTCAATCCGCTTTAAAAACTGCTTCGGGATAATTTGGTCTGTATCAATATTCGATCGGTTTAATGGATAAACAAGGCCTTGATGAATTTTTAATGGTTCCATATTCTATCTAACCTCCTGTGCAGCAGCAAAATGTCGAACATCTACGAAGTGACCTGCAATAGCGGCGGCGGCTGCCATTTCAGGGCTGACAAGATGTGTTCTGGCTCCGTTTCCTTGGCGGCCTTCAAAATTTCGGTTTGAAGTGGAGGCACAGCGTTCACCCGGTGGAACAATGTCATCGTTCATGGCCAGGCACATACTGCAGCCGGCTTCACGCCACTCAAATCCTGCATCTGTAAAGACCTTATCCAAGCCTTCTTTTTCGGCTGCTAGTTTGACACTAAATGAACCAGGAACAACGATGGCAGTTACAGAAGGGCTAACCTTCTTGCCCCGGATTACTTCTGCTGCACTTCGTAAGTCGCTTAAACGGGAATTCGTGCAAGAACCGATGAAAACATGGTCAATTTTCACATTGGAGATCGGCTGACCTGCTTCAAGGCCCATGTACTCAAGCGCACGCTGGATTTCGTCCTTTTCACTAGGTTTCTCGGTTTCGTCTGGATTTGGAACATTTGCCGTAATCGGAATACACATTCCTGGATTTGTTCCCCAGGTTACTTGTGGCTCAACTTCGGTTGCTTCAATCTCAACAACCAAGTCATAGGCTGCCCCTTCATCTGAAGCAAGAGCCTTCCACTCAGCAACAGCTTGTTCAAACGCTTCTCCTTGCGGTACATGACGACGGCCGCGTAAATATTCAAAAGTCGTTTCATCTGGAGTGATAAGACCAGCTCTTGCACCCGCTTCAATCGACATGTTACAAACTGTCATTCGTTCTTCCATGGAGAGCGAACGGATGGCTTCGCCTGTGTATTCCATCACATAACCTGTTCCAAATTGGACACCGAATTTACCGATGATGGCAAGAATTAAGTCTTTAGCTGTAACACCCGTACCTAGCTTTCCATTGACCTTGACATTTAAGGTTTTAGGCGGTGCTTGCCAAAGGGTTTGGGTTGCAAGTACATGTTCAACTTCGCTTGTACCAATTCCAAAAGCGAGCGCACCAAATGCTCCGTGTGTAGAGGTATGACTATCACCGCACACAATGGTTTTTCCAGGCTGCGTAAGTCCAAGTTCAGGGCCGATGACATGGACAATTCCGTTATCTGGGTGATGAATATCAGCAAGTGAAACCCCGAAATCCTGACAATTTTGTTGTAAGGTATCAATTTGTTTCTTTGAAACAGGATCATTGATGACAAGGCGTTGGCGGGTTGGCACATTATGATCCATCGTCGCAAAGGTAAGATCAGGGCGGCGAACTTTACGACCATTCATTCGTAAACCCTCGAATGCCTGAGGAGAGGTTACTTCGTGAACAAGGTGTAGGTCGATATATAATAAATCGGGTTTTCCGTCTTCTTGGTGTACTACATGCTTTTCCCAAATCTTTTGGATAATATTTTTTGGTGTTTGCATAGCGTCCTTCCTCACGTAAATGAATTTTAATTCTTTAGATAAATTTAGGGGTAAACCGCCGAACAGACGGTTTACCCAATGAAATTTTTAAAAATAACAACTAGCGATGCACTTCGAAGCATTTTGTGATTTGATGTAATCTGCAATCCGTTTTGTCATTTCTGCTGTTCCAACAAGACGTCCATCATGAACCTGAAGGTCGCCAGTGTGGAAGCCGGCATCTAATACCGATTGGACTGCATCTTCAATGATGTTAGCTTCGTCATTCAATTGGAATGAGTATCTAAGCATCATTGCGGCCGACAAAATCATCGCAACTGGATTGGCTACGCCTTTACCAGCGATGTCAGGAGCGGAGCCGTGAACAGGTTCATATAGGCCGACTCCATTTTCATTTAAGCTGGCAGAAGGGAGCATCCCAAGTGATCCGGTAATAACTGAGGCCTCATCACTTAAGATGTCGCCGAATAGATTCTCGGTAACGATGACATCAAACTGGCTAGGGTTCGTGATTAGTTTCATAGCGGCAGCATCAACTAATACATGTTCCACAGCTACATCTGGATATTGAGCTTTCTTCTCTTCAACGATTTCGCGCCATAGTTTGCTAGACTCGAGTACATTTGCTTTATCAACCGAAGTAAGATGACCACGCCTTTGCTGGGCTGCCTGAAAACCTTTATCGACAATTCTCTCAATCTCTTGACGGGAATAGACAAGCGTGTCTACAACGGAGTTTCCGTTATCACGACGTTCACTTGGTGTTCCGAAATAAAGGCCTCCGGTTAACTCACGTACGATAAGGAGGTCGCTTCCAGATACTACTTCTTCCTTTAAAGGAGAGGCATGAAGAAGGTTTTTAAATCCTTTAATCGGCCTTAAGTTTGCATATAAATCAAGTGCCTTGCGGATTCCTAGCAGGCCTCGTTCAGGACGTAAATGGGAGGGATTGTTATCCCATTTTGGCCCGCCAACAGCACCGAGCAATACCGCATCCGCTTGTTTGCAAGCATCAACGGTTGATTCCGGAAGGGGAGTGCCGTAAAGGTCTATGGCTGCTCCTCCGATTTCATGGGTTTCAAAGCTAAAAGTATGATTGTATTCTTCAGCGATTGCATTTAATACATCTTTTGCTGAGTTAATAACTTCCTTGCCAATGCCATCACCGGGAAGTAAGACAATACGTTTTTTCATTAGAAGCAACCTCCTCATTTATTGTTTTTGATTTATTAGACTACCGTTTCTTTTACAGCTGCATTTTGGTTGAAAAATACACGATTAACAGCGTTTAAGAATGATTTTGCAGAAGCTTCCAGTACGTCTTGTGCTGAACCGCGTCCAGTTACAGGGGTTCCGTTCACGGTCATTTTGACATGGACCTCAGCAAGTGCGTCCCGTCCTTGACCAATCGAACTTAATCTAAAATCTGTAAGATGGATTTCTTCTTTAATTAGTGCTTCCAATGTGTTCATTAAAGCTTCAACACTACCAGAACCTGTACGGGCTGTTTCGACTCGAATACCTTCTGGAGTGGTTAATGCTACCGTCGCTGTCGGCAAGTTGGCTGAGCCGTAATGGACTTGGAAAGCAACAAGTTCATATTTTTTGATATCAACAGCGGTTGTTTGAATATCGGTTAAAATAGCAAAAAGATCTTCATCCGTTACTTCTTTTTTACGGTCGGTTAACTGTTTAAAAGCAGTAAAGGCCTCAATCAATTTTTCATCCGGTAGTTCAAAGCCCATCTGTTCAATTTTATCTTTGAAGGCATGGCGGCCGGAGTGTTTGCCTAGAACTAAATCATTAGATTTGACCCCGACTAACTCAGGAGTAATAATCTCATAAGTTAATGTATTTTTTAAGACGCCATCCTGATGGATTCCCGATTCATGGGCGAAAGCATTCTTTCCAACCACGGCTTTATTAGGCGGAACTATCATACCTGTAAAGCGGCTGACAAGATCACTCGTGCGTTTAATTTCTTTTAATACTAAATTGGTCGTATAAGGATACTTATCTTTGCGAATGTTTAAAGCAACAGCAACTTCCTCTAAAGAAGCATTCCCAGCACGTTCTCCAATTCCATTGATCGTACCTTCAACTTGGGTTACACCGTTTTCGATTGCAGCTAATGAATTCGCAACCGCCATTCCTAAATCATCATGACAATGGCAAGATAATGCTGCTTTATGAATATTTGGAACGTTTTCTCGGATGTAACGGAACATGCGTCCATATTCTTCCGGTGTGGTATAACCGACTGTATCAGGAAGATTAATAACTGTAGCACCGGCATCAATGACCTTGGTAATAATTTGAACAAGGAAATCTAAATCAGAACGGGATGCATCTTCCGCTGACCATTCAATATGCGGGAAGTTCTTTTTCGCATAAGACACCATGTCTATAGCAATTTGTGTAACTTCCTCAGGTGTTTTCATCAATTTATACTGCATATGGATTGGGGAGGTGGCAAGGAATACATGCAACCTTGGTTCTGCTGCATCTTTTAACGCATCCCACGCAATGTCAATGTCCGATTTCGTCGCTCTTGCCAAGCCTGTGACTGATACATTTTTTATATTCCGGGCGATTGCTCTTACTGCTTCAAAATCGCCTTGGGAGGAAGCCGGAAAGCCGGCCTCCATAATATCAACCCCAAACCGTTCAAGTTGTCTTGCGATTTCCAATTTTTCCAGCTGGTTTAAATTCACACCAGGGGACTGTTCACCATCGCGTAATGTCGTATCGAAGATGTTAACGTGAACCATTTACCACCACTTCCTTCTTTGCATTTACTGGTTTGTTTTTAATAAACGGCATTAATGCACGAAGCTCACGGCCAACTTGTTCAATTTGGTGATTGTTTTCAGCACGATTAATCGCATTGAATTGAGGGCGGTTTGTTTGATTCTCTAAGATCCAGCCCTGAGCAAATTTACCAGTTTGGATATCTTTTAATACTTCCTTCATGCGAGCTTTTGTATCTTCGTTCACTACACGTGGTCCAGAAACGAAATCTCCCCATTGTGCAGTGTCAGAGATTGAATAACGCATGTTTTCTAAGCCACCTTCATATAAAAGGTCAACGATTAATTTCAATTCATGTAAACACTCGAAGTATGCAACTTCAGGCTGATAACCTGCTTCTACTAGTGTTTCGAAGCCAGCTTTGATTAGGGCAGTAGTACCGCCGCAAAGAACCGCTTGTTCTCCGAATAAATCTGTTTCTGTTTCTTCTTGGAAAGAAGTTTCTAATACTCCCGCACGAGCAGAACCGATTCCTTTTGCATAAGCAAGAGCAACATCGCGTGCTTGACCAGTGTAGTCTTGGTAAACTGCATATAGAGCAGGAACTCCGGCACCTTCTGTATAAGTACGGCGTACTAAATGTCCTGGGCCTTTTGGCGCTACTAAGAATACGTCAACATCGGCAGGAGGGACGATTTGGCTAAAATGAATGTTGAAGCCATGAGCGAAAACTAGAGCATTTCCTGCTTCAAGGTTTGCTTTGATGCTTTCTTCATATACTTTTGGCTGCATTTCATCTGGAAGAAGAACCATTACTACCTCTGCAGCTGCAGTTGCTTCTGCAACAGTACGAACGTCTAACCCATCTTCGACTGCTTTATCCCATGATTTTCCTCCACGTAAACCAACTACTACATCAAAGCCGCTTTCTTTTAAGTTAAGGGCATGTGCATGACCTTGAGAGCCATATCCGATTACTGCGATTTTCTTTCCTTGTAAAACCTCTTCTTGAATATCTCCGTTATAAAGTACCTTTACCATTATGAATCATCCTCTCAAATATATTGTTATTTTAATAGTGAGTATGTTGCTAGGTCGCTTCCTTGCGGTTGGTGCCCACGCTGGAGGGCAGTCAAACCAGTTCTTGCAATTTCCTTAATGCCATAAGGTCTGAGCATTTCGATCAAGGCATCGATTTTATCAGGACGTCCTGTAATTTGGACGGCGAGACTGTCTTTGCTTACATCAATAATTAGGGCGCGGAACGGATCGATAATCCCGTGAATTTCACTGCGCAATTGACTGCTTGAAGCTACTTTAATTAGGGCCAGTTCACGGGCGACAATTGCTTTATCCGTAATATCTGAAACTTTTAAAACATCAATTTGCTTATTTAATTGTTTCGTCACCTGTTCCAGGCGCTGTTCATCTTCAACCTCGACGACTAGTGTCATTTTTGAAATCCCTTCGGTTTCAGATGGACCAACTGAAATACTTTCAATATTGAACTGGCGTCGCTGCAAAAGTCCGGTGACACGGTTTAGGACTCCGCTGCGGTCTTGGACGGTTGCTGTGATGATCCGTTTCATGGTTTCACCCCAATCATTTCATGAATTCCTTTACCAGGGGCAATCATTGGGAATACTTTTTCTTGCTGAAGTACACGGCAATCAACTAATACTGGGCCATTATGAGCAAATACCTCTGGCAACACGGTAATCAGTTCTTCCTGGTTGTTAACCCGGTAACCCTTAATTGAATAACTGTCAGCAAGTTTGACAAAATCAGGTTGTGTATGAAGAATCGATTCCGAAATACGGTTTCCGTGTAAAAGTTCCTGCCATTGGCGAACCATTCCTAATGCGCCGTTGTTGACAATAATGATCTTTACTGGAAGGTTTCGTTCATAAATAATCGATAATTCCTGAAGTGTCATTTGAAAACCGCCATCCCCAACAATCGCAACGACTGTACTATCTGGCTCGGCAATTTGTGCACCAATCGCTGCAGGGAACCCAAAGCCCATTGTTCCAAGTCCCCCTGAAGTAATCCAGCGGTGCGGCTGTTTAAAGGTGTAATACTGCGCTGCCCACATTTGGTGCTGCCCTACATCGGTTGCGACAATAGCGTCACCGTTTGTTACTTTATGGACTGCTTCGATAACCCATTGCGGACACATGCCGTTTGGATCATGTTTATACCAAAGCGGATATTCCTGTTTGTTTTGACTCAATTTTTGCAGCCATTCAGCGGTTGCTGGTGATTCTATTTCTTGAACAAGCAGCTCACTTAAAGCCTCTTTGGTATCAGAAACGATTGGCAGATGTGTTGGCACATTTTTTCCAATTTCGGCTGGATCGATGTCAATATGGGCGACTTTCGCAAATGGAGCAAAGTGCTTAAGATTGCCTGTTAGTCTGTCATCGAAGCGGGCACCAAAGTTAATAAGTAGATCACTTTCGTAAATGGCCATGTTCGCTGCATACGTTCCGTGCATTCCTCCCATTCCTAGTGAGAGGGAATGATCTGCCGGAAAAGTACCAAGTCCAAGTAAAGTAGTAACGACCGGGATCTGATGTTTTTCTGCAAAAGCAGTGAGCTCGGCTGATGCTTTTCCATGGAGAACACCTGCGCCTGAAAGAATTACCGGCTTGGAAGCCTTTGAAATCGAATCAGCAAGTTTCTTTATTTGAAATGGATTCGGCTTTGTTGTTGGCTGGTATCCAGGTAAATTAATGCTTGCTTCTTCAGGTTCTTCCGTTAGAAATCCGGCGGAAATATCTTTAGGGACATCGACTAAGACTGGCCCTGGCCGTCCGGTAGAAGCGATATGAAATGCTTCCTTCACGATACGTGGTAAGTCCTCGATAGATTGTACCTGATAGTTATGTTTGGTGATGGGTGTTGTGATCGCCATAACATCCGCTTCTTGGAAGGCGTCTGTTCCGATGACACTTCTTGCTACCTGCCCTGTGAAGACAACAAGTGGCAGGGAGTCCATCATCGCATCTGTTATCCCGGTCACAAGGTTGGTTGCCCCAGGTCCTGAGGTAGCAATAACGACTCCAGGTTTTCCGGTAACTCGCGCATATCCTTCAGCTGCATGGATCATTCCTTGTTCATGTCGGAAAAGAACATGCTTGATGGTACCCTGGGCGCGATAAATGGCATCGTATATTGGAAGCACGGCACCTCCCGGATATCCAAACAGTGTTTCTACACCTTCTTTTTTTAGTAAGTCGATGAGAAGGTCTGCACCGGTTCTCGGCTCTGTAGTTGTTTGGACCTCAAGCTTTTTTGCTTCTACTTTCACGTCGTAATCCCTCCTTGCGGATGATTGAATTTTAAAAAATTGTTTGAAACTTCGGTATTATTAGAAACATAGTAAAAAAGGCCCTATTCTCCCTGAATAGACTGCAGTCAAGAACATCAAAAGCAGAATAATCGGGGAGAAAAGACCTTTCATTTTCTCGGTACCACCCGTTTTTACAGTATTCTTACGAATACTGCCTTATGAAGCGACATCTAAAATATTGAGGAACGCTTCTTTTGGTAACAGGTGTTCAAGATGGACACCCGATTAAGCCTACTTAAGTTATGATTGTTCGGCTTAACACTCAGGGATGATGTCAGAATAAGTTGTATTACTGGGCTTCCAGCAACCCCAGCTCTCTGAAAATACGAATTCTTATTCCTTTATTCCCGTCATCGATTTATGGATATTTTTTTGTCAAATGATTTTCTTTACCGCTTTAGCACCTTAACTTCCTTTAGGAAGGGGAGGGGTACTAATGAATTCCCAATGTTCTAAAGTTTTAAATTTTCATAATCCCGCCGGTATTGGCAGATGTAACAAGTGCTGCATATCTTGCAAGATAACCAGTTTTAATTTTTGGCTCTGGTTTCACAAATGCCTTCTGTCGTTCTGCTAAAACTTCATCATCAACAAGAAGTTCAATAGAGCGTGCTTCTAAATCGATTAGGATTTTGTCACCATTTTGAACAAGAGCAATTGGTCCACCTTCTGCTGCTTCTGGTGAAATATGACCGATGGAAATTCCGCGGCTTGCACCTGAGAAGCGACCATCCGTAATTAGGGCAACTTCTTTCCCTAATCCACGGCCCATGATCGCGGAAGTAGGGGCAAGCATTTCAGGCATTCCTGGTCCGCCTTTTGGACCTTCATAACGGATAACGACCACGTGTCCTGCTTGAACCGTACCGTTATTAATATTTTCTTGTGCCTCATCCTGGGAATCAAAAACGATTGCTTCACCTAAGAATGTTTTAATGGAAGGATCTACAGCACCAACCTTGATGACACTGCCGTTAGGAGCAATGTTTCCATAAAGGATGGATAGTCCGCCAACTGGGCTATATGGATTGTCTTTGGTCCGGATGACCGTTTCATTCGTGATTGTTGCTTCCTTCACATTTTCTGCAAGAGTCTTTCCAGTAATGGTAATACAGTTATCATGCAAGGCGCCTTCCACTTTATAAAGTTCATTAATAATGGCACTAACACCGCCTGCACGATGAATGTCATCCATTGAATAATCAGATGCTGGCATAATTTTTGCTAGATAAGGAACTCTCTCAGCAATTTTGTTAATCTCACGTAAGTCATAATCAATCCCAGCTTCATGGGCAATGGCCAATGTATGAAGCACGGTATTTGTAGAACCACCCATGGCCATATCTAGGGCAAAGGCATTATCAATTGCCTCTCTAGTAATAATGTCACGAGGGCGGATATCTTTTTTGACAAGTTCTACTAAATACCTGGCGGCTTGACGAATAAGTTCATGTCTTTCTTCAGAAGTTGCCACAATGGTTCCATTTCCAGGAACAGTCATTCCTAATACTTCCATTAGGCAGTTCATGGAATTGGCTGTAAACATCCCGGAACATGAACCGCAAGTAGGGCAAGCATTTGTTTCAATGTCTAGCAGCTGCTGCTGACTAATCGTTCCGTTATGGTAAGCCCCAACACCTTCAAAAACAGAAGTGAGGGAAAGATTCTTTCCAGTCGATGGTGAAACACCTGCTTCCATCGGCCCGCCTGAGACAAAGACAGAAGGGACATTGGTTCTTGCTGCTGCCATTAGCATACCTGGTGTAATCTTGTCACAGTTGGGAATGTAGAAGACTCCATCGAACCAATGTGCATTAATTACGGTTTCGGCACTATCGGCGATCAATTCGCGACTTGGGAGGGAATAGCGCATCCCAATATGTCCCATTGCAATCCCATCATCTACACCGATTGTATTAAACTCGAAAGGAATACCGCCTGCTTCGCGAATAGCCTCTTTTACAATCTCACCGAAATGATTAAGGTGTTTGTGTCCTGGGATAATTTCAATGAACGAGTTACAAACTCCGATAAACGGTTTTTCAAGGTCACTCGTTTTGACCCCGGTTGCATATAATAGGCTGCGGTGGGGTGCCCGATCAATTCCCTTTTTAATCATATCGCTACGCATGTTTTTAGCTCCTAACTAACGATTGCGTGGTTTGCACCTTCTGGATAACAAGCCACACCGTCTGTTGTTACAATTTTTCTAAATTCTTCTAAGAGGTCCTTCGTAACCTCACCGGGTTTTCCATCACTAATCTGACGGCCATCCACATCGATAACAGCAATAACCTCTACGGCTGTTCCAGTTAAGAATACCTCATCTGCTACATAGACATCGTGTCTAGTGAACGGAGATTCTTTAACCTCATAACCTTTAGACATTGCGACATCAAGGATGGCGTTCCGGGTAATTCCCTCTAGTGCTCCTAAATAAACAGGAGGGGTATAGATAACACCGTTTTTCACAATAAAGATATTGTCAGCGGAGCCTTCGGTCACATAACCTTGATCATTCAGCATTAATGCTTCCTCAACCCCAGCTTGATTCGCCTCTAATTTAACAAGAATATTATTTAAGTAGTTTAACGATTTAACTTGTGGACTTAGAACATCTGGGCGATTTCTTCGACTCGCAACCGATGCAATTTTAATCCCGCGTTCGTAATACTCTTTAGGGTACATTCTCAATTCTTCAGCAATAATGATGACACTTGGCTTTGAGCAGGATTTAGGGTCTAGGCCGAGATTCCCTTTTCCACGAGAAACAACGACACGAATATAGGCGCTCTCTAGCTGATTTTTTCTGATTGTATCGACGATTAATTGCGTCATTTCCTCTTGTGTGTAAGGAATATTCAGCATAATGGATTGTGCTGATTCAAATAGTCTCTTTAGGTGTGCACCGAGTCGGAAGACGTTACCGCTATAAACTCGAATGCCTTCAAATACTCCATCACCATATAAAAAACCATGATCAAAAACTGATACTACAGCATCCTCTTTCTTGACGAACTCACCGTCAAGGAAAATCCATTGACTCCCCAACTTAACCACTCCTCTTTTGTGATAGACCGCTTTAAATGACTAAAAAATTTTTAAAAAAGAATTACCATACCCTTCTCCAAATGATGGGGAGCGATGGCACTTAATGAATTGAATGATTATTTTCGATAATCATACAACCAATCGAAAACATGGTCAACATAAAAATCTGACAATTCAAATAAATCAAAAATATTGTTAGCGTTTACATTATTGTTCTAATAAGGAAAACAGCAAAGAAAAGTTTTTTAAAATTTTTTTATTTTTAAGTTATTTTGACAGAGCTAAGGATTGTAAATGGGGAGATAATCAGAGGTAAGTAAGATAGAGGTGTTACAAAGTTGAGAGGATTTCACGTTGTAAACTTTTAGAAATTTACCAAAAAACACTAGTTTGAAATAGTGTTTTTGGGCTCAAAGCTTTGCGAGATGTTCATACACTTCCTGTAAATTACTATATCCCTTTATTTGAGCTTGGTGTAAATAGCTCCCCCAAATTTGCGCGGTCATTAGGGCATCGCCAAGTGCGTGGTGACGATCTTTTATGGCAATCCCGCATCGATCACATACATCTTCAAGCGGTAGAGATTTCATAGATGGGTCCGAAAGTCGTATTAAGAAGGATGTATCGATGATTCGATGTTCAAATCGTGTCTTTAAGAGATCCCAAGTCATTTTCTGCATAAAGGACTTTTCATGGTTGGAGTGGTGTGCGACAAGAATATGACTTTGTGAATAGTTGAAAAATTGGAGTAAGACATCTCTGGCAATGGGAGCATCACGTAATTGCCCCTCCTGAATCTTTGTTAAAGTTGAGATTTCATCGGATAAAGGAAGGTCTGATTTGATGAGCGAATAAAAAGTATCATGATTCCTTATATGAGGACCGACCATTTTCACTGCTCCGATTGAAAGGACATAATCACCCTTTTCTGGATAGAACCCCGTCGTTTCTAAATCGAATACGACCACTTCTAATTCATTAAGGGGAGTGGACAAGTTATTTTTTTCTTTCATTTCTTTTTGAAGTTGTCGGACAAAGGAAAGCTGTTGTGGTTTGGCTTGTCCTTGAATGCCTGCATAGATATTAGAACTAACCCTGCCGGAAATTTGTCTAAGGTATTGTGCTAAATCATTGATTTTCATTTTATCCCTCCTTTTCGATAAGTTTTCCGGCGTGTTGGTTCAGTGCGACACCATTCTTGATGATTTCTTTTAGTTCATTTTTTTGATCTTTTCTTAGTTTATCAACCGGTACATAGTGTCCAGATTCATAGTCAGAATGGGTAGAAAATTGAAGGCGATAGGTTAACAGTTTTAAAAACATGTCTTGATAGATCTTCTTGTCATGAATTCGGAGTTTGTCGAGTCTTGAGAGGGTAGTGGTTTCTAAGACATGATCTTTCATTGCCAATAGACGGGCTGCATTGATGTAAGGGAAGAAGGCAGTTTCCTTTATATTTAAGGATCCGGCATGAATTCCGTGAGTCTCCACTAAAAGCTGTCCTAAGACACCAATCCCTTTTTTAAAATGAAGAGTATTATGATAAAACCTTGGAAGAATCTGTTCTTTTTGAATGGTTAAATAAGTATATGATTTTAGTTGTTCTATTAGGCGATGGTGACCATAAATAGAGCGTCCGTCGATAAAAATTAAAAGATACCGTAACGATTCCCATGACGCGTCGGCGGCCCAGTTCAGAATTTGTTTTTCCCATTCAGCTTGTGATTTGCACCAGAATGGATTGCCTGACATCACACCGCCATCGCAATAAGGATAACCAGCCTGATACAAACCTTTTGATATTTCCTTTCCTAATGACAAAAAATATGCTTTTGCATCTGAGGATGAATCAAGGTAAATAATGCCGTGGTCTTGGTCACTCCAAACCGATTGTTCAAAGCGGCCGGCGCTCCCCATGACAAAGAACGAGAAGGGGCATGGAAGAGGTCCATTCCGTATTTGAATTTCCTTCATTGAGATTTCTAAGACCTTTTTGATTATGTTGTCGTGAAGCTGGTTCAATTGGAAGTGATCCTTGGCAGCTTCTTTCATCTGGGTATTCTTGTATTCAGCAATCGCAGAATAGGTATCGCACTTCATGTTTGTTCACCTCCACTTAAAAAGTGTAGAAAGGTGCAAGCCAGAAAGGACTTGCACTTTTCATAAATATTTAAAAAGCTTTTGTTTGTTCTGCCTTCACTAATTCTGGATAACCATAGCTTCCGTGTTCACTCATATCTAATCCAATAATCTCTTCTTCTTCTGTAACACGCAAGCCATTCATAAACTTTTTCATAAGGGCAAGGAGGATGTAGGAGACAATAAAGGCAAATGCGGCACATGTGAATACTCCGAGTGCTTGAATACCGAGCTGGTGTAAACCGCCCCCGTAAAATAATCCTGGCTTTCCGACTGTTGCTAATTCTTTTGTAGCGAAGAAACCAGTCGATAACGTTCCCCAGACGCCGGCAGTACCATGTACTGAAAGAGCAGCGATAGGATCATCAATGCCTCTGTTTTCAAAAAAGCGAATGCTGTAAAAAACAAGAATTCCTGCGATAAAACCAATTAAGACGGCGGCCCATGTATCTACAAAAGCACAAGAAGCAGTAATAGCAACTAGCCCTGCCAAGGCTCCGTTTAACATCATTGGAACATCAGCTTTTCCGAGTACTATCCAAGAGACAATCATCGCTGCTACCGTTCCGGCCGCTGCGGCTAGGTTCGTATTAACAGCAACAAATCCAAAGAACGCTTTATCAACAGATAATGTACTGCCTGCGTTAAAACCAAACCAGCCAACCCATAATAGCAATACGCTTAGTGCTGTGAATACTTGGTTATGACCAGCTAGATTATTAGCTGAGCCATCTTTGTTGAATTTCCCAATACGTGGTTTTAATAGAATCGTAGCTGCAAAAGCTGCCATGGCCCCTGTTAAGTGAACCACAGTAGAACCGGCGAAATCTTGTTTCCCGTGCTCTGCTAACCAGCCGCCGCCCCAAATCCAGTGAGCAATTGGCGGATAGACAATGACTGAGAAAAGTAAAGCAAATACAAGGTATGCACCTAATTTAGCTCGTTCTGCAAAACCGCCGAACGCAATCGTTAACGAAATCCCTGAAAAAGCTAATTGGAATAAAAAGAATACGGCACCAGAAAGTGGCAATCCATCAACGTCATAGCCTGAATAAAAGAAATCGGAGAAACCAATCAGCGGATTACCTTTACCGAAAATTAGTCCATATCCTACTGCCCAAAATACGATCGAGCCAATTCCGAAGGTTAGAATTGTTTTCCCTGCAATATGTCCTGCATTTTTCATTCGAGTTGACCCTGTTTCTAAGAGGATAAAACCTCCGATCATTAAGATAACAAGTACTGCTCCCACCATTACCCAAAGGCTATTCATTAAGAATGTAGTATCCATTTTTCTCCCCCTTTAAAATGATGTTAATATTCTTAACATTTGGTATGTTAGTATTCTTACATGATTTTAGAATGGTTTCTATAAGTTTGGGAGATTATCTAACATGGATTTTGAAAAATGGTCATTTGCCTTAAGTTATAGACAGATTGATGTACCGAGAAAGGATGAAAAATCCCATTCCTTTATTGAAGGAATGGGATCATAATGGTTTCTTCATGACTTTTTTCGTAAACCGAATTGGGCATTTAGTTGCCCTTGGATCATTTGCCTGCGAATCTGTTCTTCGTTGTGTTTCTTTTGTTCACGAAGCATTTCCTTCCTAATATCGTGTGTTTGAATGCCATCTTCGATTTTATTAGCAATCTCCATCAACAATTCCACGTCTGAAAAAGAAAACTTACGGCTTCCACCCGCAGACCTTTCGGGGAAAATTAACTTTCGTTCTTCATAGTATCGGATTTGCCGTTCGGATAGACCAGTGAGATCTCTGACGATGCCTATAGTTATTACTTTTTTATCTTTATAAGAGATTTCTTTTCCCATTTTTGTCGCTCACCACACCCTATTGTATACAATTAGTTATAAATCCTTTTCATAGTATTATATTATGTTATATTTTCTAACATAGGACTAGGTTATCATACTATTTTGCTTGTTTGTCAAAATAAGTAATAATGAAAATTATTTTAAATCAGCTGAGGAGAATGTTTTGTTGTACAATCTTTCTAATTCTGAGAAGGTAAGGGAGTGTAGTTCTTGATGTGTAAAATCAGTGGTTCCTGATTCTAGCAACTTTCTTAGATAAAACTGTCTAAGGCGCTCGAGTCCTTTCCTTAAGCGTGTTGTCAACCTTCTTCCCCCTTTTCAAATAGAAATTAGTAATTTTGTAATCTCCTTAAAAGTTCGTTCGCTTGGGAGCCCATTGTTTTCATGAGTTCTTCATACAACTCATCCCTTAATTTATCTAATTGAAGGATTCTTTCAGCGAGCTTAATATCATTTCTTCGATACATTTGAAATCTTCCTTTCTCTTGAGGTTTATATAGAAAAGTTAACTGAATTTTCGCTCCCTGTCAGTGGATTTGTAAGATATCCTAACAGGATTTTAACATCGTCCTTCAAATTGGTAAAAAACCTTCCAATTTTTCCTTCAGTATGTAAAAGAACCGGACATGTGCCCGGTTCTGTGAAAGTCTTTTTAATATTCTCCATCAAATGGAGTGAATGGGAAGTTGAATCTTCTTTCAACAGCACGAAGACGTTGATTTACTCGTTGAAGTCTGCGGTCGAGTTGTGCTACTTGACGTTGTAGTTGATTGATCTCTCTTTCTTGCCGTTCATTTTGCCGCTCCAATTGATTCAGTCTGCGCTCAACTTGTTGTGGCTGTCTTGCCGGGTCATATTGTTCTGGTAGATAGGGATTAAATGGTTCTGGTTGTTCATAGTAATTCACTTGTTCTGGTTGTACATAGTAATTCATTGGTTCAGGTTGAACATAGGTATTATATTCCATCGGCATTTGAGGGGTTTGATAAAGACCATACGGATTCATTTAGGCATCTCTCCTTATGTTGTAAATACCCTATAGATTATGTAGGTATGGGTAAGGAGTAACGGCGAATGCCCATAGACAGGGAATGTCATTTTAGATATTTAGCCCTATGAATAAAAATAAGATAACCGGAGTCATCTCAAAATCATCCAACGATTAAGTCGGAAATCAACCAAAGAAATTATTCTACAATGTTAATACTTTAGTTAATTACAGTATTAAAATAGTAAATTATTTAAATATTGAATATATAATAAAATCGGGTTATAATCATTTATATTCAAAATATTATTAAAATTTTTAAAAAATACTTTTCAAAAAAAACATTGGGGGTCTGAAAAATGAAGAATTTTAAATTATTTTCAACATTTTTAATGGTTGCACTTCTTTTAGTTTTGTCAGCTTGTGGTACTAGTAAAAGTACAAGCACGGGAACAAAAGAAGGAGGAGACACTGAAAAGAAAACACTGCGCGTGGTAACAGATGCTGCCTATGCACCGTTTGAATACCAGGATAAGGGAGAAGTTGTCGGTTTTGATATCGATTTTATCAATGCAGTGGCAAAAGAAGCAGGCTATAAAGTGAAGGTTGAACATGTCGGCTGGGATCCAATCTTTGTTGAATTAGATAAAAAAATTGCTGACATTGGTATTTCTGCCATCACGATTAATGATGAAAGAAAACAATCCTATGATTTTTCAGTGCCATACTTTTTATCAACCAACAAAATCCTCGTTCCAAAAGATAGTGACATTAAGAGCGCAGCTGATCTAAAGAATAATAAAACGATTGCCGTTCAGAATGCTACAACTGGACAAGAAGCTGTTGAAGGTCTATTAGGAAAAAATAGTGATAAAATCAAAAAATTTGAAAATAATAATCTAGCAATCTTGGAATTGAAAAGCGGTGGGGCAGATGCTGTAGTCGCAGATAACACAGTTATCGAAGAATATGCAAAAAACAATCCTAAAGATAATTTTGTTGTTATTGAAGATTCAGCCGCATTTGCAAAAGAATTTTATGGACTTATGTTCCCTAAAGGCAGCAAGATTAAAGCAGACTTTGATAAGGCAGTAAAAGCAGTAATTGATAACGGGACCTATTCAGAAGTATACAAAAAGTGGTTTAAAGTAGAACCAGATACACAAATCTTAAAAGATCAACAGAAGTAAACATCGCTGAATGAATTGCGTAACTCTTAACCAAGCAGTTACGCAATTTTTGCTAGTTAGAATAGAATAATTAGCTTGTCGTTTAATAGGGGGATTTATTTTATGGATTTTCGTTGGGATATATTAGTTGAATACGCTCCATTTTTCCTAAAAGGAACACTTCTAACTATTGGGCTTTCCATCGCAAGTATTTTGATTGGTACTGTTCTTGGCTTATTTATCGGATTAGGAAAAATGATGAAAAATAGGCTCCTCGCTTGGCCGTTTACGATTTACATTACTTTTTTTCGCGGGACACCTTTACTTGTTCAGATATTATTAATCCATTTTGCTGTTGTTCCTCTTTTTCTTGATGAAACCAGTCCCGTTTTAGCTGCTATTCTTACTCTATCATTAAATGCTGCCGCCTATATAGCTGAAATCTTTCGTGCGGGGATTCAATCGATTGATCGCGGGCAAATGGAGGCTGCCCGTTCATTAGGGATGAACCATGTACAATCCATGCGTTTTGTCATTCTGCCGCAAGCGTTTAAGCGAATGATTCCGCCGCTTGGCAATGAATTTATCGTTCTAATTAAAGAGTCATCATTAGCGGCTCTCATTGCAGCCCCTGAATTAATGTATTGGGGACGAGCTATGCAAGGACAATATTTCCGTGTATGGGAACCGTATCTTGCGGCAGCAGTTATTTATCTCGTGTTAACACTTTCTTTAAGCTTCCTGCTTACTCGTCTTGAACGGAGGTTGGCGACTGAATGATCCAGGTAAAGAATTTAAAAAAATCCTTTGGTAAAAATGAGGTTCTCAAGGACATTAACGTTACAGTTAAAAATAAAGAGGTAGTTGTGGTCATTGGTCCTTCAGGTTCCGGGAAATCGACATTCCTTCGCTGCATTAACATGCTAGAAACCATTACTGGGGGGCATGTTTATATTGAAGGTGTCGACTTGACTGACAAGAATACCGATATTAATAAAGTACGGACAGAAGTGGGAATGGTTTTTCAGCAATTCAATCTATTCCCGCATAAAACCGTGATTGAAAATATTATGCTTGCACCGATGAAAGTAAGAAATATTCCTAAGGATCAGGCCAAAGCTAAGGGGTTAGAGCTTTTACGTAAAGTCGGTTTAGAGGATAAGGCCGAAGCCTTTCCTGATTCCTTATCAGGCGGACAAAAGCAGCGGGTTGCGATTGCAAGGGCGCTGGCAATGGAGCCGAAAATCATGCTTTTTGATGAACCGACGTCAGCGCTGGACCCTGAAATGGTCGGTGAGGTACTAGAGGTTATGAAGGACCTTGCAAAAGAAGGGATGACGATGGTAGTCGTGACTCATGAAATGGGCTTCGCGAAAGAAGTAGGCGACCGCGTTATTTTTATGGATGGCGGGTTAGTTATCGAAGAGAATATTCCAAGTGAATTATTTGATCATCCGAAAGAAGAACGGACAAAGGCTTTTTTAAGTAAAGTTTTATAACATATAAGGAGGCTGAGGCCTCCTTTTTCTTCGTTTATTCAAGCTTAAATTTTTCAACAATCCGGTCCGCCATTAGCCGGTTTTGGCACAGTTTAAATACTTGTCCTAGAAATTTTTCCACCTCAAGGGCCGAGGAGGGCAGTTTAATTTGTATGGTTGTTGAGCCAAACATTTGCTTGAAATAAGCTTTTCTTTGATCATTTTTTCCGTCCCGTTTAAAAGGCTTATATGTCCAGATGAGATGTGGTGCTCCGTCTATTTCTTGAATTTGCCGTATCTCTGCACAGGTCGTTGAACGATCATGTGCATAAACGACTAAATAATAGTTGTCATTTTGATGCCAATCAATGAATACAAAGTAATAGCCAGTATCACTATCCGGCTTTGTAATCTCAAAAGCGGCGAGTGTAGGCTTCCCGTTTGTCCATTGATGAAACTTCAGCAAACGGCCGCCCGAAGTTTCAAGTTTTTGTATTTCATAGACCGCGGAAGCTGAGTTCTCCATAAAGTCAGCTAACAGTCTTGCTTGTTCTTTTTCCAATGAAGATTTCCCCTTAATGTATTTGAACTAATTATACGTTGTATTTAGATAAAAAGGAAAGACGTCTAAAAATAACCAAAATTTATTTTTATCAGGATAAGAAAGTGATATACTAAATTTATTGATTATTCTGAAAAAGAGGGTGTTATCCAAGTTGAATTTTTATAAAGAGGATTTGGCGTTTCAAGTCTTGCTTAAAGAGTTACTCGATCCATCCTTTTTCGAGTATGCAGACAAGGAGTTGACTGCCTTCGGTGAGAAATGTGCCACAGATATTGATTCACGGGCTAGGTTTACGGACCGGGAAGGACAGCCGCGCTTAAATAAATACGATGCTTATGGTGAAGATATTTCTGAAGTATGGGTGAATGAAGGTTATCGTAGAACGGTGGAGGATACCTATAATACCGGAATTGTCGGCTTTGTTCATAAAGAAATCCCCTCACTCGGTGAGAAGGGGAATTATATTTATTCCTATGCCCAAGGCTATCTGCTCTCACAAACAGAACCAGGGTTTTACTGTCCAGTCACATTGTCGATGGCCACCGCTTATTTACTAAACCAGTATGCATCTGAAGAAATGAAGGAACGGTTTTTGCCGCATGTCCTCTCAACAGGAGAAGTTCCACTCTATGAGGGAGCGACATTCCTTACAGAGCGTCAGGGGGGCTCAGATGTCGGAGCGAATGAGACGAGAGCTGTGGAACATGGAGAGCATTTCAAGCTTTATGGTGAAAAGTACTTTGCCTCCAATGCCGGTATGTGCGGAGTGGCGATGGTCTTAGCACGAAAAGAAGGCGCGCCATCTGGGACGAAAGGGCTGACTTTATTTGCCGTACCATGGCGGGATCAGGATGGCAGGCTAAATGGAATCCGGATTCGCCGCTTAAAGGATAAACTCGGAGTCAGAGCTGTCCCTTCGGCTGAAGTGGAATTCGATGGTGCCAATGCTTTTGTGGTGGGAGATCCTTCGAAGGGTTTCTACTATATGATGGAAGCTCTTAATCTCTCAAGAGTGTGCAATGCCGTTGCCTCATTAGGAATTATGAGGAGGGCCTATCATGAAGCTAAGGAATATGCTCTTAGAAGGGATGCGTTCGGCAGTAAACTCGCTACCTATCCAATGGTTAAGGATACACTGACAAGGCTCACTGTAAAGTTGGAAATTGAAACACGCACCGTTTTCACGTATCTTCCTTTATTTGAACGGGTCCTGAACAATCAAGCTAGTCAGAAAGAAGCCATTCTTCATCGCCTCTATATTGCTTTATTGAAAAAAGAAACGGCAGAACAAGCGATTCACTTTTCGCATGAAGCAATCGAAATGCACGGAGGCAATGGCTATATCGAAGATTTTGTGACTCCAAGATTGTTACGAGATGCCCAAGTCCTAACTGTCTGGGAAGGGACGGCCAATATTCTCGGGTTAGAGGTTCTGCGTTTAATGGAGAAGTTCAAAGCGGATGAACTGTTTTTAGATGAGATGAGCCAGCGTCTACGAGGTGTCGCCCATTTGCCATCTGAATGGACGTATTTAGTAGAAAATAAGTTGATTCAGTTACAGAACTTATCAAAATCTTTACGGACGGCATCGGCTGATCAAAAGACTTTTCATTCGAAAAAGGCGGCCGAACTTATGGTGAAAATTTTTGAAAGTATCGTGGCGCTTGAGCAGGCAGCAAGCGGTGATCCGCGCTCAGTCAAGGTAATGGAGATTTTTCTAGAGGAAACATGGAAATCCTCCTACTTGTTCAATGCAGAAATGAAAACAGTGAATTATTTTTCTGAGATTGTCTTGAATGCAAAGAGTGAGAAGACTGTGTCTGTTGGATGAGAATGACTTCTAGTAAGCCTGCCATTCATCTTTGGCAGGCTTATTTTTTGCTTCATTTATCCGGCTATCTCCTATTATTATCCAGTAAATGTCGTAAATTTCGTTAAATATGTAATAAGAGTCCAGAAATATGTAATAACTTCCTAAAAATATGTAATAAGTATCATGAAATTTTCGCGATTTTCAATTATTATCCAGTTAAGGTCGGTATGTCCTGAAAAATATGTAATAAGTTCTACTTTGTCTCCAAAATGAAACACAACTGAAATCCTTTTAATAAATTGCTCTGGTAGAATCGTAATAATTGAGACTTAAAATCAGATAATCCGTCGAATAGTATAGAGAATAATTATGGCTCTTTTCCATATGAATGACAGAGAGTGTTGTAATTGGAGGGAAAGATATGACATTAGATACGCAATTAAAACTGAAAACGTATTATAAAATGTTCATCAATGAACATGAAAATATTCATCCGATTGAGGTCCTTGGTGAACTGTTTCAAGAGGAAGCATCTAAGGATTTACCGAATCTATCATCGATTCGCTTTGCTCAGGGAGAAGTGTATTTTCATCACAAAGATTATGAAGCAGCCATTTTTAAATGGGAAAATATTATCAATGAGCTAGAACCATGGGCAAAGAAAAATACAGCGGATGCTTACTATCAGTTAGGCCTGTTATCAACTGCAGAAGATCTTTATTGTGCGATCACAAGTGACAATCTTACGTTAACGACTGAAGTTGCCTTACAGTTATTTTCGTTGTATATCGAGCGAGATAAGTTAGACCTCGCACTAGCAGTGATAAAAAAAACCATTGATACAAATCCAGATTATCCAAACGTGACGGAAATAGCTCGTAACTTTTTTGAAGAACAGCGAGATTGGAATCATGCCATTGAGCTGGCCGTAAACGAGGCCATTCGGACCGGGTCATTAGAGTGGTTTGATATCATCATTTCGTATGTGGAGAAGGGTGTAACTCGAAATCATGCGCCGAGTTATTTTTCCCAAGCTGTCCATTTTCTGTTTAGTCTAGATCAACGAAAATTCGAGCAGCTTATTTCCACTCTTTGGGACAGCTATGACAATGAAGAAACCTATTTTACTTGGATTAGGGAAATGAATCATTTGTTATTAAGCCTCGATATTCATCGGGATGACAACTTGGCCGAGCTTTCAGGCCTTCATAAAGAAGCGTTTTTCAGCTTTATCGATGGCAGGTATTTCATAAAAAGTCTCCAGGATTTTATTCCAGATTTTCTAACGAATTGGCTGCGTCTCGCTGACACTAAGAATGTTGTCCTTTCAGCGGCAGCCGTTCTTTCATGGAATGAACTGTTTCCGGCGAGTTTAAGTATGTCAATTGTTAATGAGGCTGAGAAACTAATTAGTATTACCGAAACAGATATGGATGAACTTGAAGAGTGCCTGACACTCTTTGATGCTATTACGAATTGGGCCCAAGCCAATGAGATGGGTGAGAATAATCGGGTAAAATGGATTGTTCAGCAATTAGTGAATTTTGACACACAGCATCTTCTTATTACCGGGTTAAGCGGCAGCGGAAAATCGACGTTTGTTAATGCAATTCTTGGTGAAGACCTGCAGGATAGCCCGACTTCTTCACTGGTTTTGTTTAAAGACTCCGAAGATGAAGAAATCACGGAAATTACGGATCGTGAGATTACTAGTTTATCCGGACTTTCTGATTTCAAAGAACGAATGGATCGCCGCCGTAACGCGATGGAATCTATCATTGAATTTAAGCGTCCAAATGCCTTCCTGCAGGAAAATAAGGTCACACTTATCGATACTCCAGGATTAAAAGGAAACTATAATGATTCTTATGAGGTGTTGAAGAATCTGCAATTGGCTGATACGGTTCTCTTCGTACTTGATGCAAATGCACCTTTTACAGATAAAGAACGGTCTGTTCTTGCAAAAATTCAAGAGTTAGCACCTGACATTCCCGTGCATTTTCTACTCAGTAAGATGGACGCGATTGCAAATGAGCAAGATGCAATCAGTGTCTTTGATGAAACAAGGGCGAGGATTCAATCGTATATTCCGGATGCATCCGTGTTTGCCTTTTCATCGCAATATGAGAATCACAAGCAGTTAAAGGACTTACAGGAGTTTATCCATTCTATTAAAAATACAAGAAATATGGAAGATAAACGTTTGGCAAAGCTATTGTTCTATATTCGCACAACAATTGCCAGCCTGATGCAAAAACGGGTGGATGTCGAAAATCAATTGATCGAATCAGTCCGCTGGAATGAAGAAATGCTCCAGAAATTAACGGGTGCAATCAATCAACTGAAGGATACAGAAGTTCAAAAATCAAAAGCTGTGGTACAGTCTTACCGTGCCATCAAAAATACGGTTGCAAAAGACATTTCAGAGGCGGTTCCTAAAATGCTTCAAGAGTGTTCTGCCTTCATCAAAGAAGATAGTAATTTTAGCAAGATTCATATCGAGCTTAATGAAGTGATGAACAAAAAACTAGAAGAGTATTTAGACCAGACAGTGCTGCCTAAATATTACCGCTTATTGCAAGAATGGATTGATGAGTGCAAAGAGGAGTTTGTGCAGAGTCAGGATTTTCTAAATGAAATTGGCGAAAGTTTTAATCGTATGTATGGAGAAGACCGTCTCATGCTTGATTGTGATTTTAAGGTAATTGACGATTGGCACCGAGACACCGACCGGATGACAAGCCGCTTTCAGTTGGAAACTGTTAACATCCTGCTGCGTAGAACCCCATCGCAATTTATACTGAAAAGCGCTGGGAAATTATTTGGGGCGATATCACAAAATAAAGCGCTGCTTTTTAATAAGTACAAAGCATTTGTGGAAAATGAAGATTATGGTGAAGCTATCTCTGCAGTGAATCAACAGTTTTTCCAGCAATTTGAACTGTTTGAAAAGTCACTTGAGCGCGATGTAACCCTGTTTTTCAAGAGTCCAATGCAGTTGTTAAGTCAATCAGCAGAAGAGGCGCAAGCTGGAATACAGGCGAACCAAGAAATGCTTTCGAATATGAATGCCAACCCAGAGATGTTCCGTGATCCATTAACCCTGTTTGAGGTTAGATTGCGTCAGTTTGAGTGGATGACCGTTGCCGGAAAAGGCATGCAAACTGTTTATTAATAATTTGAAGAAGGAAGATGTCAAAGGGCATCTTCCTTTATTTATATAGAAAAAAATGTCGTACGAAAATCGGTTGCCCGAATGCCCATTAGATGGTAGCCTATTGGTAATCTGCTTTAAAGGAGGGAAAACAAGTGATTAAGGTAACCGGTACACAAACAGAAGCAAAGGTATTTTCAAACTATCCCCAAGAAACAGCCCTAGAGCAAATCCAAGAGCTTTGTAATCAAGTGTTTTTAAAGGATACAAAGATTAGTATTATGCCAGATTATCATGCGGGAAAAGGCTGTGTCATTGGAACGACCATTCAACTAAAGGATAAGGTTGTTCCTAATCTAGTTGGTGTGGATGTCGGCTGCGGCGTATTAACCGTCAAGCTTCAGGATAAAAAGATGGATTTTAATAGACTAGATCAAGTAATCCGCACCTTTGTCCCAAGTGGACAGGAGATTCATTCAGATGAAACTGTCGGGTTTATTAACACGAGTTTTCCCGCCATTCAAGAATTCCGTGCAGAGCACATCTTAAGTGAAAATCGAAGCCGTTATAGCTTAGGGACACTAGGGGGCGGCAATCATTTTATAGAAGTTTCTGTTGATGCCGATGGATACCACTATTTAACGATTCATACTGGAAGCCGTTATGTAGGATCGAAGATAGCCACCTACTATCAAAAGGTAGCTATCTCAAAACTTCGTCAACAGGATCTTTCGGGACTTATTGACCAATTAAAGGCGGAAGGACGCCAAAAAGAAATCCAAGCCATGATCCAGGGTTATAAAGAAAAGAATCCAGTTATTCCAAATGATTTAGCGTATTTGGAAGGTGAGGATTTTCATAACTATATGCATGACATGAAGCTAGCGCAGGCTTTTGCAAAAGCAAACCGCGAAGAGATTGCGAGAGCGATTACGGAGAACATGGGATTTGAGGAACAGGACCGTTTCGATACCGTACACAATTATATTGACACCGAGAACCTAATTTTACGAAAAGGGGCAGTTTCTGCACAAAAAGGGGAGCGTCTTATCATTCCAATTAATATGAGAGACGGGTCGATTTTGGCAGTTGGTAAAGGGAATGATGACTGGAATTGCTCGGCACCGCATGGAGCAGGCCGCGTTTTGAGCCGGACAAAAGCGATGAAAACTCTCAATATGGATGATTTTCATAAAACCATGGAGGGCGTCTGGACAACGTCTGTTTCAGAGGAAACCTTAGATGAGGCGCCAATGGCCTATAAGCCCATGAATGAAATTTTAGAAAAGGTTGAAGAAACCGTGGAGATAGCCAGCTTTATTAAACCAGTCTATAACTTTAAAGCCAGTGAAAAGTACACACCTGGAAAATATAAAAATTAATGGAACAAGAAAGGGGGCCTCAAGGTTGAGGCGCCCTAATTTTTTAATGGATAATGAGGGAAAAAGGGAGTCTTTACATGTTAATAACCTTTCGAAAAATCTACAAGATTAATTGGTGGAACCTTACCAGAAAGATAGGCCTTTAAGTTAGGAATTAGGATATTTTCAATCACCCGCTGATTATAATGTTCGGTTGAACCAGATGTGTGTGGGGTAATAATCACATTTTCCATCTCCCATAATGGACTTTCATTGCTTAATGGTTCTGTTTCAAACACATCAAGTCCAGCTCCTGCAATTGTTCCTTCAGTTAGAGCTTGAATCAGGTCATTTTCTACCACAATCTCACCCCGGCCGATATTAATAAAAAATGCTGAAGCCTTCATTTGCTTAAATTGTTCCCTACCAAACATTTGATAAGTATCCTTTGTGAGAGGCGACGTAACCACTACATAATCACAAGTAGGAAGCAATTCACCTAATTGATTTGGAGTATACATTTCATCGACATTGTGCGCAGGCATTCCCGAGTGCCTGACACCAAGTACCTTCATGCCGAAGGCTTTCGCTATTTTTGCTGTTTCTCCCCCAATGGTTCCTACTCCAATGATCCCGATTGTTTTTTCGTGGATTTCTTGGCCCATATTTGCATGATGCCAAGTTTTTATCTGTTGATTTTTGACGTATGTATGGATTTTGCGTGTTAATCCCAGCATCAATGCAAAAATTGTTTCGGAGATGGGATAGGCATGAACGCCATTGGCACTAGTTAAGAAGAAATTTCTAGAATTTAATTCTTCAAGAGGTAAATAATCAATACCAGCACTCCATGATTGCAGCCACTTAAGTTTTGATTGTGGGTCCAGACAGTATTCATCCAACCCCTTACTCCAGCCAGCGATAATTTCCGCATCTTTAACATGTTCCTGCCAAATTTGCTTATCCTTGCCAACAATCAATTCCCAATCTGGAATGAGATCTTTGATTTGCGAAATATGAGCTGAATCAATATTACGAGTGATAACCATTTTTTTCATCAATGAGAATACCTCCATTTCGACAATGTTTACTCTAGTTAATGATAACGGAAATCAAAATAAATGATAAGATTTTTGTTTCAATGTTTTTCCAGAAAGCTCGTATTCTTTTTCCAGTATCTGTGCTATTATTTAGTAATGCGAAGTAAATATAATTATGTGAATTAACTTGTTGGGACGAAGGGAGGGGACGGTTTGAAAGAGCGTTTGTGGACGAAGTCGTTTATCATGCTCATGGTGGGAAATCTTTTTGTATTTTTGTCATTTCAAATGCTCATTCCTACTCTGCCGCCATATATAAAATCAATAGGGGCTTCAGGGCTAGAGATTGGCTTAGTGACAGGATTATTTTCAATTGGCGCGGTGATAAGCCGGCCATTTATCGGCTTTTTGCTTGAATATAAGCCAAGAAAGTCGCTTGTTATAATAGGAGCCTTGATGCTCTTCCTGGTCACAATTCTTTATCCTATTTCACAGATTGTTGTGGTTTTTCTGTTATTCCGCTTCTTCCATGGTCTTGCATGGGGGTGGTCAACAACAGTTAATGGAACCGCAGCGGTAGATGCAATCCCCAATTCGCGGCTGGGGGAAGGGATGGGTTACTTCGGGCTCTCCATGACCATTGCATACATTATTGCTCCTAGTCTAGGAATCTTCATTTACAATTTGACTACTTTTGGAAATCTTATTTTTATATCGGCGATATTAGGGGCTGTTTCAATTATCCTGCTTACAGCTGTACGCTATCAAACTCCTCAAGCAGTGATAAATACACGTAAAGAAGATTTGAAGTTTTCATATATCGGTTCTTCAGTTGAAAAATCAAGCTTGTTTCCAGCCTTTATCACCATTATTATCAATTTAGGATATGGTTCAGTTGTAACTTTTATTGTTATTTTTGGTGTAGAGCGCGGTATTGAACAAATCTTTTTGTTTTATATTTTCAACGCGATATTGGCAACATTGGGAAGACCATTTGCCGGGAGATGGTTTGATGAAAAAGGTCCCATCGGTCTTGTTTTGTTCTGTACTTTCTCTACGTTTGTTGGGATGTGGGTCCTTTCATTTGCCCATTCCAACTTGCTTATCGCCATCTCGGGTGCCTTATTTGGTTTAGGTTTTGGCTGCTTGATACCTACACTGCAATCTTGGGCATTACTCATGACCCCATCTCATCGACGAGGTGTGGCGAACGGGATGATTTTCTCATCCATTGATTTGGGCTTGGGTTTAAGCGGGATTATTTTTGGTGTGACAGCCCAATTTGTTAGTACAGCATCCATTTTTCGGATTGCGAGTCTTTTTCTCCTAGCGGCCATCGTCTTAGTTATATTCATGGAAAGAAAGAAGCAATCTGGCTTACGAGAGGACGTTGTGGCAAAGAAAAAGGTCAGGACCTCATTTTAATGAGGACTGACCTTTTATTATTTTTATAGATTCTCTTTTCTTCTAAATAAAGAATTCCAATCGGAATCCCCTTTCATTCATCACCCTCCAAAGAATAGGTCAATGATATTTGAAGCGGTGGATGTTTTTTTATTATAAAACTCAGAGTATCCGCATTTTTTGCAGAAAACAACCGTGAATGTGTTATGTTGAAGGTCAAACATTTTGGATAGACCCGTTCCAGTCATGGCTACATCTTTCGTTCCTGTATCTCTACTTCCACATTTAATACAGCCCTTTTCACTCATAATCTCACTCCTCGAATATTTCCCTCTTTTTATTTACGATTAAACGGACTAAAAGATTCCATAAAAAATAGATATTGTTGAAATATTCAAAAATATCTCTCGCTTTTGTTACAATAATGATATGAAAAAAAGGGGGGACGATATGGTCCAATTTAATGTGTTGATAACGCCAGTCGACTGCATGGTTACCGAGGATATGACACTATCTGAAGCTGTCCATTTAGCAACAAGAAGTGGAGCCTGCTGCCAGTTATAGACGCGAGTGGTTTTCTAGAGATTAATGGCATTAAATATATGGTCCATCGAATACCTATCATAGAGGATGGAAAAGTCATAGGAGCGATTACGTCTAATAAAGCGTAATTTTGTAAAAAAGTCTAAGTTTACGTAAAAATATAGTAATTTCCTCAATAAACCCGGAGTACTTTTTATAAAAGTGTAAACGCTATCAATCGGAAAGAGAGGTATTTTTATATGAAACATCCCTACTTAAATGAAGATCATGAAATATTTCGTAAGTCATTGCGAAAGTTTTTGGACAAAGAAGCATATCCCATGTATCAGAAGTGGGAGGAGGACCGGATGATTCCGCGCTCTTTCTGGAAGAAGATGGGCGAACAGGGGTTTCTTTGCCCCGATATCGATGAAAAGTACGGCGGCAGTGAGGTCGACTGGGGATTCGCGGTGGTCATTAATGAAGAGCTGGAACGGGTCGGATCAGGGTTAGTTGGAATAGGACTCCATAATGATATTGTCGTCCCCTACATTACTTCTTATGGGACAGAAGAACAAAAGCAGCGCTGGCTCCCGAAATGTGTGACAGGTGAAGTCATTACCGCGATTGCCATGACGGAACCAGGCACAGGCTCTGATCTAGCAAACATCAAAACATCGGCCAAACTTGACGGTGACCATTATATTGTGAATGGCCAAAAGACGTTCATTACCAATGGAATCCAATCTGATCTCATTGTTGTCGCCGTTAAAACGGACCTAAATGCAGTGCCAATGCATAAAGGGGTTAGTCTCCTCGTCATTGAAAGAGGTTCACCTGGATTTTCACGAGGGAGAAAGTTAAACAAAGTCGGTCTCCACTCCCAGGATACAGCGGAATTAATCTTTGAAGATTGCCGTGTCCCGAAGGAAAACCTTCTCGGAGAGGAAGGCAAAGGCTTTCTTTATTTAATGGAAAAACTCCAACAGGAAAGACTCCTTGTCGCGATTGGAGCGCAAACGGCGTCGGAAGTAATGCTGAAAATGACGATTGACTATGTAAAAAGCAGGGAAGCGTTTGGAAAACCGGTCAGCCAATTCCAAAACACCCAATTTAAAATTGTGGAAATGGCTACAGAAATTGAAATGGGCAGAGCCTTTTTGGATCAGTTAATAGCTGAGCATATTGCAGGGAAAAACGTTGTTACCAAAGTCTCAATGGCTAAATGGAAACTAACCGACATCGCAAAAAGAGTTGCCGCAGAATGCATGCAGCTTCATGGCGGTTATGGATATATGGAAGAATACGAGATTGCGAGAAGATTCCGTGATATACCCGTTTCTAGCATTTACGCTGGAACTAACGAAATAATGAAAACCATCATTGCCAAAAATCTAGGATTATAGAGAGGGAGATTAAGATGCGTGAAGTAGTAATTGTGGAAGGTGTCCGTACACCAGTTGGAAGAAGAAATGGCGTCCTAAAAGATATCCGTCCGGATGATTTGTCAGGGTTGACATTAAAGGAACTAGTTAATCGAGCGGGGATCGACCCAGCGCTTGTAGATGATGTCATTTGGGGATGTGTGACCCAAGCGGGCGAGCAAGCAGGTGACATTGCCAGAGTGGCCGCGTTAATCGCCGGCTTCCCAATTGAAGTCCCGGGAACAACCATTGACCGTCAATGTGGCTCAAGTCAACAGGCCGTACATTTTGCTGCACAAGCAATCTTGGCCGGTGATATGGACGTGGTGATAGCCGGGGGTGTGGAAAGCATGTCGCGTGTTCCAATGGGTTCCAACTACAAAGGGGCTGAGGAGCCTTTTAGTCCTTATTTAAGGTCGAAGTATGAAATGATCCATCAAGGACTATCAGCAGAGCGGATATCAGAAAAATATGGGTTTACTCGTGAGGTACTTGATCAATTTTCCCTCAAAAGCCATCAAAAAGCACTAAAGGCACAGAAAGAGGGGTACTTTTCAAGGGAGATTTTCCCGATTGAGGTAAAGCTTCCAGATGGGACCTCCACCGTTATCAAGGATGATTCTGGTCCGAGAAAAGGAACATCTTTAGAGGCGTTGGCTGGACTTCGTACCTCTTTTAAAGAAGATGGCGTGATTCATGCAGGTAATTCAAGCCAAATAAGTGACGGGGCAGCGGCGGTACTGCTCATGTCTCGTGAGAAAGCAGACGAACTTGGATTGAAACCGCGCTTTCGTGTTCACACACGCGTGGTGGTCGGTTCAGATCCCACTTTGATGCTGACAGGACCGATTCCAGCTACACAAAAGGCACTAGAAAAGTCCGGCTTATCCATTGATGATATTGATGTGTTTGAAGTTAATGAAGCTTTCGCCCCTGTTCCACTTGCTTGGCTGACAGAGACAGGTGCAGACCCTGCGAAACTAAATCCCAATGGCGGTGCGATAGCCCTCGGACATCCATTAGGAGGTAGCGGTGCACGTCTAATGGTGACGATGATGCATGAATTGGAGCGAACTGGCGGGCGCTACGGATTGCAAACTATGTGTGAAGGTCATGGGATGGCCAATGCCACGATTATTGAGCGTTTAGTTTAAGCTTTATGCAGATTCGCTGATAGAACAGGGGAATTCGCCGATTGGAGAGGAAAATTCGCCGATTGACCAGGAAAATTCGCTGATAGACCAGGAAAATTCGCCGATTGACCAGCAAAATTCGCTGATAGACCAGCAAGATTCGCTGATAGACCAGCAAGATTCGCTGATTGACCAGTAAAATAGCTGAAAAACCAAAATAAATTCGGTAACGGAGGCAATTCAATGACGACAACGATTGGTAAAATCTTTGATTTGACGGTGAAAAAGTATCCGAACAAACAAGCTATTTACGATGTTAGGAAAAATGTCCGCTATACGTATAGGGAATGGAGCGAGCAGGTGAATCGACTCGCGAATGCCCTCTTAAAAGAAGGGGTGCAAAAAGGCGAACGTGTCTCTACCTTCATGTTTAATACCGAAGAATTAGGGACAGCTTTTTTCGCTTGTGCAAAAATCGGTGCTATCTTCAATCCGATTAATTTCCGCTTACCGTCAGAAGAAGTTGCCTATATTCTTTCAGATGCTACTCCAAAGGCAGTTATTTTTGAAAAGGCCTTAGAGCCTGTCATATCAGCGATTGCCAATCGCTTTGAGAAAACCTCCTTTTGGTTTATTGATGAACAAGCACCAAAGTACGCACAAAGCTACCAGGAAAAACTGGCCGCCTCTTCATCCGAAGACATTCATGCGGAAGTGAAAGAAACCGATCTTTATGCCTTTATTTATACGAGCGGGACAACGGGAAGGCCAAAAGGAGTCATGCATACCCACCGTAATATGGTCGACCAAAGTGTATTCTGTATTGCATCATGCAAACTTAGAGCAGAAGATGTAGGTCTTGTTACTGCACCGATGTTCCACTGTGCTGAACTACATTGTGCCTTTCTGCCAAGGATTCATGCAGGAGCAAGCAATGTCATTCTGCATCAATTCAACCCAAAAGCAATCCTCCCATTAATTGAAAGAGAAAAAATCACAAAATTCTTTGCAGCACCAACCATGTGGAATATGCTCCTTCAAGAGGACCTAAGTCAGTATGACCTGTCCAGTCTCCAGCTTGGATTATATGGTGCCGCACCCATGGCACCAGCACTTGTTCATGCGCTCCATGACAATCTAGGAATCTCATTGATTCAAGCCTATGGAATGACTGAAATGGGCCCCGCTATCACCTTCCTATCGGAGACTGATCAACTGAGGAAAGCAGGTTCAGCAGGGCAAGCAGCCTTAAGCCATGACATTCGGGTAGTTCGAACAAGAGAAGACGGTCCATCCGATCCTGATGATGTTGTACCAGTCGGTGAAACCGGTGAGATTATTGTGCAAGGACCATGTATGATGGCGGGGTATTTTAACAGGGAAGAAGCGACGGAGAAAGCATTGTATAAAGGATGGTACCATTCCGGAGATATCGGTTTTCTTGATGACGAAGGGTATCTTTATGTCAATGACCGTGTCGATGACATGATTATAAGCGGCGGTGAAAATATATATCCAAGGGAAGTGGAGGACGTTTTACATGCCCACACTGGTGTCCTGGATGTGGCAATTGTTGGCCATCCGAATAACCGCTGGGGCGAGACGGTTACGGCGTTTGTTGTCAAAAAAGATCCAAAGGTCACGGAGCAGGAACTGGATGAATACTGCAAAAACTCAGACCAGCTCGCGAATTATAAACGTCCGCGAAAATATGTATTTTGTGAGGAGTTGCCGCGAAATGCCAGTGGTAAGATAATGAAATTTGTTTTAAGAAAACATTTGGAGGAGCTTTATACTCCAGGCACTACAAATTCGTAAAAGAGGGTCCTTACTAGAGCAGGAATCCATTGCCTGACCACCGCAAAAGACCGAACATAACGAAGAAATTTTGAATAATACCTTGATTTAAAAAGGGTAGACTGACAAGGGGAATTTTGGCAGTCTTTCTTGTTAATAGTGTTAATAGTCAATACAATATAAAAATAGTAATGTATAATACTGGTATAAATGTACTTAAGCGTTATTTTTATGGATAATTGCTTTTTGAAAATCGGAAAGCTAGCAGTATAATAGAGTTAGATTAATAAATGAAAGGAGGAACAAGTTTGTTTGAAAAAGCACTGCCTTTACTAGAGTCCCACTTCGGTTATAGCTCCTTTAGGACAGGCCAAGAGCAGGCCATTCGGTCCGTTTTATCTGGCAATAATACAATTACTGTCATGCCAACCGGTGGTGGGAAATCCATTTGTTATCAGATTCCTGCACTTGTTTTACCGGGTACCACGATTGTTATTTCCCCACTAATTTCTTTAATGAAGGACCAGGTAGATGCCCTCATTCAAGTTGGTATTCCCGCGACATTTATCAATAGCTCTTTAAGTTACGGAGAAGCAAATAAGCGCATGCAAGAAGCCGTTCAAGGAAGATACAAGCTATTATATCTCGCACCTGAACGATTGGAATCACATGATTTCCTTGAAGACCTATACAGCATGGATATACCATTGGTTGCAGTGGACGAGGCCCACTGTATCTCGCAATGGGGCCATGATTTCCGTCCAAGCTACCGCCATATTCAAGAGTTAATTAATAGCCTTCCACAAAGACCCATAGTATTAGCTCTTACTGCTACAGCCACACCAAAGGTTCGAGAAGATATTTGCGATTTATTAGGCATTAATGAAGAGAATACGATTATTACAGGATTTGAGCGGGAAAATTTATCTTTTACGGTTATTAAGGGTCAAGATCGGGATAAGTTTATTAAAGACTATCTAAAAAGGAATGATAAAGAAGCAGGCATTATCTATGCAGCCACCCGCAAGAATGTCGATCAACTCTATGAACGACTTATAAAAGCGAATATAAAAGCTGCACGTTATCATGCTGGGATGGGTGATGTGGAGCGGAACCGGGAGCAGGAACGTTTCTTAGCAGATGATGCAACGGTGATGGTTGCGACCTCTGCATTTGGTATGGGGATCGACAAATCCAATATCCGCTATGTGATCCACTTCCAGCAGCCCAAAAACATGGAGAGTTATTATCAAGAAGCAGGCCGTGCCGGCAGGGATGGATTGAAGAGCGAATGTATTCTTCTCCATTCCTCACAAGATGTGCAAATACAACGTTTTTTGATTGATCAGTCCAGTGATCGAAGCCGAATGACTCAAGAATTAGAAAAACTTCAGCTAATGGTTGATTATTGCCATACAGAAAACTGCCTGCAGGAATTTATTTTAAAGTACTTTGGTGAAACAGAGACAGAGCCTTGCGGCAGATGCGGAAACTGCCTAGATACTAGGACAAGCATCGATGTAACGAAGGAAGCACAAATGGTGATGTCCTGCGTGATTCGTATGGGGCAGCGTTTTGGAAAGACAATCACGGCCCAAGTATTAACGGGGTCGAAAAATAAAAAGGTAACTGAGATGAATTTCGACAGGCTGCCAACCTATGGAATCATGAAGGATAGAAGCTCAAAGGATGTCAGTGACTTCATTGAATTTTTGATATCACAGGAGTTAATAGCAATCGAACAAGGGCAATTTCCAACCTTGTTCGTCTCACCAAAAGGAAAAGATATCCTCTTAGGTAAGCAGCAGGTCCATCGCCGCGAAACTGTTCAAGTGAAACAGGTAGCCAAAGATGACCCATTATTTGAGGTATTAAGAGAGGTACGGAAGCAAATTGCGGAAACTGAGAAAGTACCGCCGTTCGTGATTTTTTCTGATGCTTCCTTAAAGGATATGTGTGCGAGGCTGCCAAAAACGACGGAAGAATTTTTACAGGTGAGCGGCGTAGGGGAACTGAAGTTAAAAAAATATGGTCTAGAATTTATTCAAGCGATCCGGTCCTTCTCCGAAACCAATTCAGACTATCAGAGTGAATTGGCAAATGTTGAAAAAGCCCCAAAGAAACCTGCCAAGAAAACTGGGGTAACTGATTCGCATTTGGAAACATTAAAACTGCATCAGGAAAATTTATCAATTGAGAAGATTGCCGAGAAGCGTGATTTAGCGGTAAGCACGGTAGAAAATCATCTGCTTCAAAGTGCACAACATGGTTTAGAGGTTGATTTTACGAAGTATATACCTCCCGAATATATGCCGCTTTTGGAAAAGGCATTGGCAGAAGCCGGCCGAGAACGCTTAAAACCGATCAAGGACCTGCTTCCAGAGGAAGTAAGTTATTTTATGATTAAAGCCTATGTATATTTTATTAGCAAAAAGAAATAAGAAAAGGCACACATCAATGAATTTCACCTGATGTGTGCTTTTTAAATGTGCTTAAGATGTACTTATTAAGATGGTGATTACAATTGTTTTTATTTTTAGAATATTCATAATAGTTGTCGATTACTCTCTGATCTTGTTGATATTTCCCCGGGAATTTGTCGATATCCATCTTAAAATAAAGCGAACAGGGCTTATTGAAGCTTAGCTGCCCTGTTCTTTGTCGTAATCATCTAAAAATGGCTTGTTTGCATAATAGTACATCATGGCCATAAAAACAGCGCCTCCAATCATATTCCCAATCGTGACAGGTACTAAATTGTGGATGACACCGCCCCAAGAAATAGTTCCAGGATGATTTAAAACTAAGGCAATTGCAAACGTACACATATTAGCGATGCTGTGTTCATATCCAGAAATAAAGAAACAAAAGACAAACAGCATCATCGTAAACATCTTCGGTCCATCCCCCTTCAAGCCCATAGGCAGAAAGAAGGCCATACAGACAAGCCAATTACAGAGAATCGCCCGAAAAAATAACTCCGTCGTTGGGACCTGCATTTTTATCTCGACAACATGAAGTAAAAAGCCGTTAACTTCTGAACTTTCATAAAGTCCTGTTGTAAAAATAATGAAAGCAAACACGGCAGCTCCAAGAATATTTCCTCCGTAACTGCAAAACCAAAGCTTAAAGACATCTGTCCAGTTCATCTTCTTACGAAGCGCGGCATAGGTGTAATAAAAGGTATTTCCTGTAAACAAATCTCCACCGCCATAGGCAATTAAAATGATCGCTGCCCCAAAGGTTAGTGCTGCCATCGGATAAGCGAGAGGGTTATCCACAA
Source organism: Bacillus sp. AFS073361 (assembly GCF_002567005.1). Lineage (GTDB taxonomy): Bacteria > Bacillota > Bacilli > Bacillales > Cytobacillaceae > Neobacillus. Next base: position 149,048 of record NZ_NUZU01000039.1, on the reverse strand, counting down.
TATAGAAGAAGTTTCCTGTTTTAAAGGCTACAATGACACCAAAACCAATAAACATACTTGCAAGCATCGCACGTAAAATATAGCGAAGTATGCTTTGCCGAAAGATTTTCATCTTTTTAAGGGCAAGTTTCTCTGCTTCTCCTAAAGGCTGCATTTCCATATTGATATTCCCACCAATCCGATTAAATAATATCCGTTTATTTTTTATCGAAAAGGGGGGAGTTATGTATTTATAGGGAAATTTTTCATCAAACAAGCTTAGAATAATTATATTTTTTTATTCATAAACTTTTGCAATGGTTGAAAATAGCAAAAACATCCGGAAATCAGCTATAATAGAGAGGTTTTTTGAAGACTGATTTTAAGGAGATATTATGTCGACATTGAAAAAAATTACCCCTTCATATGATCCATGGGAAGCCTATTTTTCGATCAATAGGAATAGATAATAGCTGGGAAATGGTACTAGCAGGGGTGATGGTATCTGCTGAAACGATGCTTACCAACGCAAACTTCTAAAATTAGAAAAAATCCATCGTAAGACTGTCAATGAAATACTATGTCAGAGATATGAAATTCACTCCACGTATCTAAAGTTATAAATCTTACTCCTTACCAAAATACTGTTATAATTACGTATATAAGGTATAGAGGGGGAACGCAAAGTGAAAACTGAGACTCCAAAAAAACTAGTAGCAATCTATGTTAGGAAATCAAGGTTAAAAGATGCAGCCGCTATCGAGATTGAAAAACAGACCGAGCTATTAACCAATTATGCAGCAGCAAACAATATGGACTATGAAGTATTTTCCGAGGAAGGAAGCTCAGAGGATTGGAACAGACCCGAATTACAGCGCATGCTACGAGAGCTAAAGTGTAACATATACGACGGAGTGCTAGTTACCGACCAAGACCGACTCACGAGAGATAGAACAGACTTCGGGATATTCGTACGCTTTATGAGGGCTGAGGGCTTAATGTTATTTACGCTAAACAAGGCCTATAATTTCTTAAATGACGACGACCTTTTCTTATCGGGCATACAATCGGAAATGGATAATCACTTTTTGCTTATGACCAAGCGTAAACTACGTAGAGGACGTATACAAGCAATAAAAACGGGCGTTTGGTTTGGTATAGCTCCGTACGGATACAACAAAGACTCTACTACTAAGAAGCTCGTACCTAATACGAAAGAATCCAATGTTGTAAAATCAATTTTCGATATGTACGTAAATAAGGGCATGAACCAAGCCGAGATTTGCGAACAGTTAACTTTAATTGGACAAATGACGAGAAAGCAAGGGAAGAAAGAGGACCGCCCTTTCACAATTAGAGCTATATCGCTAATCCTAGGTAACGTAGCGTACAGAGGTATCGTTCACTATGAGCTTGAAGGCGTAGAGCCTATTCACGTAATAGACGCACATGCAGCTATTATAGACGAGAATACATTTAATAAAGCGCAGGTAATAAGAGAGCAAAATAGGAAAGTGCCACAGACTTTACATAGGGGCGTATATGCTCTCTCGGGGCTGCTTGTGTGTCCTAAATGCGGACAGACACTATCTTTTTGTATGAAGTATAATAAGCGCTCAGCTAGAAATACGCTCAATAAGGCCGAGCGAGAGCTATACGTATTAAATTGCTATGCGTCCAAGTCACAGAAAACTAAGAGCGAGACTGCTGTACGCTGCTCTAATAACGGCGTAAAAGCCAGTAGGATAGAAGACGCACTCTTTCAACAGCTACGGATACAGTTAGAAAAGATAGACGAGGAAATAGAAGTAGTACTTTCCGGAGCTAATAGGTTCATAGACTCAGTAGAATCGAAGCAACAAGTACTAGATAACCGATTTGCGCAGCTAGAAGAGCAAAAGAAGTGTGTACAGAACGGGCATAGAATGGGGATCTATTCGGACTATGAAGCTATAAGCGAAATTAAAGCTATTAGAGTTAAGCAGTTATTAGTAACGCAAGAGCTAAGAAACATGGAGGGAGCAAGTGTAAAAGCCGAAGTAGACCGTAAGAAACAGACCAAGCGCAAAATAGAGCAGATACTTTCGATGGATACTACAGACCTAGTTAAGACAAATAAACTACTTCACGAAGTTATCCACAAGGTTTATTACTGGAAGGAGCGCAGTGACAGTAACGGCGAGAAGTCTTTCGAGATACTAATAGAATTAAAAGAATAGTCAGCTAATGCATGCTTTATTGATGACACGTGAAACAACTGATAACAATATAATAATTATGCGTAGGAGAAGACAAGGATATAAACGAACAAAGACGACTATATAAAGAGAATACCCCCACTTTAATAGTATAAAACATGTACTCTATCGGCCCATTTCCCAACAAACCTAACAAAGATAAATGTAAATTTATATCTAAAAACTGCATTTTTTTACCACGCTTTCACCTCTTTTGAGTATTACTTACACTTCCTTTTTCTTCAATATCAAGGGATATCTATATAAAGCTATTGCTTCCTTATTGTCTAAAAGGATGAGAGATTTATTACAATCTGTGTATAAAGATGTTTTGTATTGACATAAGTTATTCTAACTGCTCATAATAATAAGTTATGAATAAGATAGGAGTAATTGATATGAATAGACAAGTAACCAAACCTAAAAGCACTCCCCAAAATGATGCATGGGAGGCTTATCTAGATGTAGAGAAGTATGGAAAAACAACTCTATCAAGTATAGAATTTACTACCACTCATCTCTGTAATATGAGATGTGCTCACTGTGCTGTGGGGCATACTCTTGTAACTAAGGACTCTGAGGCATTACCTCTAGAGCTTTTACTACAAAGATTAGATGAGGTTTCTACATTGAGGACTATGAGCATTACAGGTGGAGAGCCTATGATGTCCTTAAAGTCAGTAGAAAACTATGTACTGCCTTTATTAAAATATGCTAATGAGAGAGGCATTTATACTCAGATAAACTCTAACCTAACATTAGACTTAGACAGATATAAGCTCATAGCTCCTTATTTAGATGTATTACATATCTCTCATAATTGGGTAACAGAAGATGAGTTTATAGATACAGGCTTTGCTATGATGGAAAGAAAGCCTACTAGGGAACAGAGGAAAGCATTGTTTGACAGGATGATAAGTAACTCAAAGGCTCTATCTGATATGGGAGTTTTAGTATCTGCTGAGACAATGTTAAATAACAGGACAGTACCTCACATAGAAAAAATACATAAGCAGGTTGTTGAGGAGATGGGATGCAAAAGGCATGAGATTCACCCTATGTATGACAGTGGATTTGCTGGTATGACTGCATCATCCGGGATGCAAGATTCATTACTTTCCATGTACCCAAGTGACTTTGCTAGCAATCTTGAAACCTTATCACTAAGTGAAATTCGAGAAGCAATACATCACTTACTGGATGTAAGAGATGAGAAGGTCTGGATGTTGTTTGGGACGCTTCCATTTTATGCTTGCAGCGATATTCAAGAGGATCAAGCTCTTTTACAACGTTTGTATAAAAGTAAAAATGTTACCGTCAGAAATGACCCGGATGGTCGTTCGCGATTGAATGTGAATATTTTTAACGGTGATATTATTGTGACAGATTTCGGTGATACCCCGCCATTAGGCAATATCCAAACTACCAATCTATTAAATGCTTATCAAGTATGGCAAGAATCCTCTGTAGCCAAGGAATTAAGTTGTCATTGCCCAGCGGTCAAATGTCTTGGTCCCAATATTTTGGTGAAGAATAGTTATTATCAAGAGGTAGACTTCACCATTCAAAAAAATAAAATATAAGAAACTAAAAAAAGGATTGTAAAGTCATTTGCCTTTACGGTTCTTTTTTTTTTATTGATAAATCTATTAAAAGTAATTTTATTCCATTAAAATTTCCCTTATACTAAATTTATTGATATTTGCATTTGGGGGGATTTTCATGAAAATTTTAGTAGTGGGTGCTGGTGCAGTAGGCGGGTATTTTGGTGGAAGGCTGTTAGAAAAAGGCGAAGATGTTACGTTTTTAGTGCGAGAAGGAAGAAAAAAGCAGCTAGACGAAATGGGACTTGTAATTGAGAGCATTCATGGCAACGTCACTCTTCATCCGAAAACAATTATAACAGGTGAAGAAGCCGGTCCCTTTGATGTCATCCTGCTTTCAACAAAAGCTTATCATTTGGAAGGAGCGATAGATAGTTTTCGTCCATACGTTGGTAAAGAAACACTCATACTGCCATTGTTAAACGGAATTGTTCATTTTAATAAATTAGCAGAAGAGTTCGATGAAGAGAACATCATTGGTGGTTTATGTTTTATTGAATCCACATTGGACCGTGATGGACATGTTATTCAGTCAAGTCAAGCCCAGAGGTTATTGTTTGGTGAACGATCTGGAGAAAGATCCGAGCGAATATTAAAAATGGAGGATTGCTTTTCTGGAACGAAAGCAGACATTCGATTAAGTGATAATATAAATCAAGAGTTATGGCATAAATATTTATTTATCTCGACGATGTCAGGGATTACGACATTAATGAGAGCGCCAATTGGTCCTATCCGAGATGATGAAAATGGACGTGGGGTCATAACGCAGGTATTAAAAGAGTTAGTGTCTATTATGAAAAGAATAAATGCGCCAATTGCTGATGAAATTGAAACCATTCAAATGAAACAGATTGAAAATTTGGGCTATCAAATGAAATCTTCCATGCAGAGAGACATGGAAAAAAAACTCTCAGTTGAAGCCGATCATTTGCATGGCTATTTACTAGAAATTGCACGTAACGAAGGAATTGTTGTTCCTGTATTAGAAGCAATCTATGCTAATTTAAAAGTTTACGAGCGGATGTTATAGCGTACAAAAGGCCCTGGACAAGGGCCTTTTGTACATTTAGTCATAGGACTAAATCGTGTGTTTGACTAGTTTCGGATGGCGATGCATGGAAACAAACAGGATGATCCCACTTAGTATCAATAATGCACTGGTGCAGATAAAAACTGCTGAGAATCCAAAGTATCCAGAGATAAATCCACCCAGCATTGGTCCGATGATATTTCCTAGAAATCTTAAACTCGTATTGTAGCCGAGAACTTCGCCTTGCATGGTAAGCGGTGCTTCCTGGCGAATGTAGGCAACCCTGACAGGAATAATTCCACCAATCGTGACACCAAGCGCAATGCGGATGATAACAAGTTGCCAAAAATTAGTGACCGCTGCACCTGGCAGGTAGACGATCCCTGCTAGAAAAAGAAGAATGATTAGGATTTTAATATAGCCATACTTATCGGCAATCTTTCCCCAATTACGTGACATTAATAAATTGCCAAGTCCAGCAGCAGAAAAGGCAATTCCTGAATAAAAGGCAACATTTGCCGGTCCGTGCAGGTCGCTAACGAATAACGATAAAATTGGCTGGATGCTGAAATGGGCGACCTGGACAAGGGCAGAGATAAGCAATACGGTTAATAAAACTGGATTACGAATAATATGATTAGCCACTTCTCTGCTTGAATAATGGGCCTTTGTTCCTTTTTTAGCTTCCATCATAAATTCCTTTGTGGTAATGACAAGCAGAGCAGAAATGAAAATGGAAATGGACGTCCATTTAAAGGTAGTAGAATAGCCAAGTGAATCTGCAAGTATTCCACCCAGCATCGGTCCTAATAAGGATCCGGTAATACTGCCTGTTTGTAAGGTTCCAAGCACTCGTCCAGCAATCTCCTGTGGTGTTTGCGTAGAAATAAAAGCCTGCGACATCGGAATAAAACCCGAAAAGAACCCCATGCAAAAACGGAGAAGCAGCAGCTGCCAAACAGAATGGACATAGCCCATGAGAAAAATCGATAATCCCATCCCTAATCCGCAAATGATAAGGATTTTTTTTCGTCCATAGCGATCACCTATTCGACCCCAAATTGGCGAGAAGGCGAAGGCGGAAACAAACGTAATCGCGAATGTGATTCCTGACCAATGTTGAACATATTTTTCTGAAAAGTCTCCAAATGTCTCAATGTACAACGAGATAAACGGCATAACCATCGTCATACTACCGGCAACAAAGAAGTTGGCAAACCACATGATGATTAAATTACGTTTTGCACGTTTCTCTTGAGTCATTATAAATAACACTTCTTTCTGAAATATATTTCGGTTTTCTAAATATTATCATACCGAAATTTCTGATAATGATAAAGGAATATCCTATCAATTAAGTTGGGAAAAATCATTGCTAATATTCAGTGACCTTGCCAGATAGAGAAAAATAACTTTATTAAAAATATTCAAAACACTATTGACAACTTGGTAATAGGAGACTAAAATCAAATTTATTACTTAACAGAATAATACGTTCTCTTATCAAGAGTGGCAGAGGGACTGGCCCGATGACGCCCAGCAACCGTTCCATATGGAATTGGTGCTAAATCCTGCAAAACAATTTTTTGTTTTGAAAGATAAGAGAGGAGTAGTCCTTTAATTTGTGATGAAACCTCTCTTTTCTGGAGAGGTTTTTTTATTTTAATAAAAACCAACTTCTCCAATAGGAGTAATAGATTATTGATAAGAATCAAAAAGGGGGAGTTTTTAAAATGAAAAGAAATATCTTAAAAAGTACGCTTGTATCAGCTTTGGCTGCCACCCTTTTACTGACTGGCTGTGCTTCAGGGGAAGAAACCAAACAAGCTAGCGGTAAAAAGGTTACGCTTGAAGGTGTACCAGAAAAGTTTACGAATGGGGATCAACTAAAAATTAAGGTAATTCGTAAAATTGGCGGAGACGATCATACTGCTCAATTCTTAGCTGGTGCTAAAGAAGAGGGAGAAGCCCTAGGCTTTAAAGTGGATGTGTTTACAGCAAATGGTGACACGGCAAAGTTCCATGATGCCATTAATCAAGCGTTAGACCAAGATTATGATGGATTTATCATTTCTCATGGTGATGATGAAGCGACTGTTAATGATGTAAAAAAGATTGTTGAAAAAGGAAAAAGTGTTGTTACATTTGATTCCAATCCGAATATTGCGAATGTCGAAGGAGTAACACTAACTTCCCAGGATGATGAAGCGTTAGCAACATTGGCCCTCGACCAACTTGTAAAGAATACAAATGGTAAAGCGAATATTGCCTACCTATGGGTTGACGGTTTTCCTGCAATGGTTAGACGTAACAAGGTTTATCAAGATGTGCTTTCAAAAAACCCTGGAATTAAAGAAGTGGAACGCTTTGGTGTAGCAGCTGCAGATACTAGTGTTCAAACGCAGAATGCGGTTGCAGCGATGTTAAATAAATATCCTAAAGGAAAACTGGATGCCATTTTTGCTACGTGGGATGCTTTCGCAATTGGTGCAGCGCGTGCGCTGAAAGAAGCTGGCCGTGAAGAGGTAAAAATCTATGGAATTGATGTTTCCAATGCGGATCTTCAAGAAATACAAAGAAAAGGCAGTGCATGGACCAGTACAGCAGCGGTCGATCCTAAACTAATTGGTGCTGTGGATATGAGAATCCTTGCGAAGAAACTTGCAGGTGAAGAAACACCTCAGACCTTTGACTTAGAAGCATCACTAGTTTCACAAGATACCCTTCAAAAGTCTAAAGATCCTGTAAACATGGTAAACCTTGCAAAAATTATCCCAGGCTGGGGGCAATCGACTGCATTTGAAGAGGATTGGATTAAGACTTTAAAGAACCATTATAAATAATTCTCGGTTAACAACTAGACACACTCTCTTTTTCAATAGATGAAGAGAGTGTTTGCTTACGGAGGTGGAATTTAATGAGCGCAACATTGGAGATGAAGAACATCTCGATAGAATTCCCGGGAGTGAAGGCACTGAATCAAGTTGATTTTTCAATGAAAACTGGAGAAATCCAAGCCTTGATTGGGGCAAATGGCGCAGGGAAATCAACATTAATGAAGGTTCTCTCCGGTGCATATGACCACTATACTGGTGAAGTCCAATTAGATGGGCGAGATCTAAAGATTCGCTCTCCGAAAAATGCACAGGACGCGGGAATACAAATCGTTTATCAAGAGGTAGATACTGCACTCATTCCTTATTTAACAGTTGCTGAAAATATTTTACTGCTCGATACCGTCCACAACATGGGGAAAAAGCAATGGATGAAATGGAAGAACCTTCATCAAAAAGCAGCGGAAATATTAGCGAGTATGAATATTTCCCTTTCAACGAAGACTCTTGTCAGTGAGTTATCACTAGCGGAAAAACAAATGATATTAATCGCAAGGGCTGTTTCAAATCAATGTAAGTTTCTTATCCTAGATGAACCGACTGCACCCTTGAGTCATACCGAAACGACCGAATTATTTAGGATTGTTCGAGATTTAAAGGAAAAAGATGTTGGTGTGATCTTTATTTCCCATCGCTTGCCAGAGATTTTTGAAATCTGTGATGAAGTGACCGTCATGAGGAACGGTGAATTGGTTGCAAAAAAGAAGATTGTAGATACCACCTCTGATAAAGTGGTGGAGTATATGTTGGGCCAAAAATTGGAGGAACAGTTCCCGGTTAAGAACAATCAGATTGGAAACACGATCCTAGAAGTAAAAGGCTTATCTGACCATGGAAAAATAAAGGATTTACATATTCATGTAAAAGCAGGAGAAATCATTGGAATTGCTGGGCTGGTCGGTGCTGGAAAAACAGAATTGTGCAAAGCGTTATTTGGTTCCGAAAAACTTACGGCAGGAGAGGTCATTCTTAATGGGCACACATTAAAATTAAAAAGCCCCTATGATGCAGTCAAGAAGGGTATTGCTCTAGTTCCGGAAGAACGGAGAAAAGAAGGAATTCTTGTACTGGAATCTGTTGAAACCAATTTAACTGCGGCGAATTTAGGTGATTTCACAAAGGTGTTTAGCTTTTTAAATCGTAAAAAGGAAAAAGAGATAGCTAAGCAATTGGTCCGCCGGCTAGGTATTAAAACACCATCAGAAGAAACAAAAGTTCAGAATCTCTCCGGAGGTAACCAGCAGAAGGTGGCAATTGGAAAATGGCTAGTAGCTGAGGCTGATGTGTATATTTTTGATGAACCCACTAAAGGTGTCGATGTGGGAGCAAAGAAGGATATCTTTGAGTTAATTAACGAGTTGGCCAACAGAGGCAAAGCGATTATTTATGCTTCTTCCGAACTTTCGGAGATTATTGGGATTACCGATCGAGTGTATGTTTTATATGACGGAAAGTCTGTTAAGGAAGTTGAAACAAATCTAACCAACGAAGAAGAATTATTATTTTATTCAACAGGGGGCAGATAGAATGGAAGCAAATATCGCAGCAAAGAAGCAGGAAGCCCCTGCCAAAAAAGTATTTGAGATATTTCAATTTTTATATAAGTATGGAACGATTATTACGATTCTTGCACTTATTATTATCTTTTCGGCTGCCAATCCTACCTTTATTCAAGGCAGCAATATAATCAATATCTTGCGTTCCATCTCGATTGTAACGATCATCGCCATCGGGATTACAATTTCTTTGTCAGTCGATGGTTTTGATTTATCAGTAGGATCGGTCGCCTCCTTATCAAATGCGATTGTTATTTCGATGTTTGTTTGGTTTTCGCAAAACACACTGGTAGCAATCATATCTGCAATTGCGGCATCCCTAGTTGTAGGTGCATTAAACTCATTTATGATTGTGAAGTTAAGAGTTCCAGACATGCTGATGACGCTGGCAACTATGTTCATCATCCAAGGGACGGCACTGACCTATACAAAAGGAGCAACGGTTTCACAAAATATGGTTATGCCTGATGGTTCGATGGCGGCAGGTCTAATCAGTCCATTTTTTACAAAAATCGGCGAAGTTCCATGGATTATCATTATTATGGCTGTTACTGTGATTCTTGTGCATATCTTTTTGAATTATACAAAGCATGGCCGCTATATGTATGTGATTGGTGGAAATAAGGAAGCGGCCAGATTATCAGGGATTCCAGTCAATAAATATAAAGTGGCTGCGTATTTACTTTCGGCTTTGTTTGCGGCTATTGGCGGGATTGTATTGGCCTCAAGGGTGTTGACATCAGAAATTAACTCTGGTGCTCCTTACTTAATGGACTCAGTGGCTGCCGCATATATCGGCTTTTCTGTCCTGGGAGCGGGAAAGGCCAATGCGTTTGGAACATTTGTTGGAGCAGTCCTAATTGGAATCCTGCAAAATGGACTCGTCATGATGTCGGTCCCGTATTATGCGATGGACATTGTAAAAGGAACCGTCTTGGCCTTTGCACTAGCGATTACTTATTATAAGCAAAAATAACTAATAGAGAATTTGAAGCCTATTCACATTGTGGATGGGTTTTTTTTGTCGGAAAATGTCGTTTCATTTTTCTGAAAATTCCATTGACGAGAGTCTGAAGATATAGTAATTTATATATAACAATATATAACGTTATATAAAGTTGTATGTTGTTTAAAGAGTTTATTGGTGTTCATTCACTAAAATATTTTATCAGGGAGGCAACAAAAATGACGACTGAATTAGTAGTTGACGTTAAAAATCAAGTGCAACAAGCTTTAACAGAGGTGGAAAAAAGAGAGATTACAAACGTATTTTTTGTAGCATGCGGAGGCTCTTCTGCAATCATGTATCCAAGCAAGTATGTCATTGACCGTGAAGCGAAAGTTCTTGATTCCCACCTGTATAGTGCAAATGAATTCATCCATCGCAATCATGCGAAACTTGGAAGCGGTTCCTTGGTTATCCTGTGCTCTCATTCAGGTACCACACCAGAAACAGTGGAGGCAGCAAAATTTGCTAGGTCAAAAGGGGCATTGGCTGTTTCTTTAACAAATGAGGAAGGATCACCATTGGCACAAGCTTCAGATGTCGTATTGAAGTATCAATGGGGCGAAAAAGCAAACGCTTTTACCACTAATTATTCGGTACTATATCAACTAGTATTTGGTGTACTAAAAGTCGTTGAAAATAATGAAAAAGCTAGTATAGTAGAAGAAAGTCTTGAGAATTTACAGAATGTTTATGAAAAAGCGGCAGCTCTCTATCAATCGAAAGCTGAAGCATTTGGAAAAGATTATAAAGATGAAAAAATTATCTATACAATGGCCAGCGGTGTAAACTACGGTGTTGCCTACTCTTATGCGATTTGTATCCTGATGGAAATGCAATGGGTTCATTCACACGCTATCCATGCAGGAGAGTACTTCCATGGACCATTCGAGATTATTGATGAAGAAACACCATTCATTATCTTACTTGGATTAGATGAAACAAGACCATTAGAAGAAAGAGCACTAGAATTCTCTAAGCGTTATGGAAAGAAATTGGTTGTCCTTGATGCAAAAGACTTTGATTTCACAGGAGTGGCAGAGGAAGTTCAAGGATATATTGCACCGTTAGTCTTAAATTATGTTTTAAGAAAATATGCGGATCAGTTGGCTGAAGCCCGAAACCATCCGCTATCAAAAAGAAGATATATGTGGACTGTTGAATACTAATCAAATTGAAATAACAAATATTCTGCATAAATCATAGAAACGGATCTCTTCTGGAGGGGAAGCTTAATGAAGAAGTTATTGATTTTAAGTATTATTTCTATCCTTTTTCTATCCTTTTTTGCTGGCTGTTCTAAGAGTTCTAGTTCAACGAATGGAAAAGATGTCGTCGAGCTTAAATTCTTCCACCGCTGGCCGAATCAACCTAAAAAGCAATACTTCGAAAAGGCAGTAAAAGAGTTTGAGAATGCACATCCAAACATTAAAATTAAAACAGAAGCCGTTTTAAACGATTCTTATAAAGAAAAGATTCGTGTCGTTTTAGGATCAAGCACCCCTCCAGATGTTTACTTTTCTTGGAGTGGAGAATTTGCTTATAACTTTGCACGTCAAGGACAATCGCTTGATTTAACTAACTATGTTAATGAGGATAAGGCGTGGTCGGATCAAATCATCGCTTCCCAGTTCAATGCCTTCACCCTAGATGGTAAAATTTATGGGATTCCATGGTCCACTGATGGTAAAGCATTCTTTTATAATAAGAAAATTTTCAAAGATTTAAATCTAGAAGTTCCGACAACTTGGTCCAAACTCCTTGATGTCTCTAAAAAGGTAAAGGCCGCTGGATTGACTCCAATCACTTTTGGTAGTAAAGCACCTTGGACGATTTCCCATTATATTGGAACATTGAATCAATTAATGGTACCGCAGGAGGTTATTGATAAAGATTATGATCCAAAAAATCCTGAGGGTGACTTCTCACACCCAGGATACGTAAAGGCTTTAGAAAAGTTCATGGAGCTTAAACCTTACTTCAATAAAGGAGTAAACTCTGTAGACCATGAATATTCACGTGAGTTATTTAATAGTGGTAAAGCAGCAATTGGATTCTTCCAACTTGCAGAAATTGGGTTAATTGAACCATCATTAAAAGAAGATTTAGGTGTATTTAATGTACCAGGCGTAGAAGGCGGAGAAGGAAATGCTAACTCCATCACAGCAGCACCAGAAGGAATTATGATTTCTTCTAAAACAAAGCATCCGAAAGAAGCCATGGAATTTGTTAAATTCTTAACTTCAAAGGAAAAAGGTACAGAACAATTAAAAGAAGTTAGTGAATACAGTGCAGTGAAAGGAACAACAACTGAAGCGAATGCATCTAAACTTCAACAAGAAGCGATCAATTTAATTGTTAATGCTGAGCAAACGTATTTATGGTTTGATACAGCAGTAGATATTAAAATCGTCGATGCTTATTTAAATGGGACTCAGCTAATGTTAGACGGAAAGAAAAGTCCAGAAGATGTAATGAAAGATGTCAGAGCAGCAGCAAACGAAGTGAAGGCGTCTGCAAAATAATAGGAAGCCAGAAAGGTGGTTGAAAAATTGACCACCTTTTTTCCAAAGATACGCCTTTTAAAAAAGGGGAGTTATTATGCAAAATACAAACAAGTGGTTACCATACCTTTATATTGCACCTTGCTTAATCTTTTTGGCCCTTTTTGTTTACTATCCGATTGTTGAAAACTTTTTTTATAGTTTCTATGATTTCTCAGCTTTTTCAGTAGAAAAGACTTTTGTTGGATTCGAAAATTTCCTTAATCTTTTTAAAGATGAAGTTTTTTATATAGCGTTAAAAAATAATCTTTGGTATGCATTGATTTCTATTATATTTCAAGTGTTTGGCGGATTGATTCTAGCAGCGATCCTTGAAGATAAACTGATCCGGCTCGTAAGTGGATTGTTTCGGACCGTATTTTTCCTTCCAGTTGTCATATCAATGACGGTTATCGCGTTACTGTTCACATTTGTTTATAATCCGGATATCGGAATCTTAAATGGGCTATTAAATATGTTAGGTCTTGAAAATTTAACAAGAGCTTGGCTGGGAGAATCTGAAACGGCGATTTTCGCTGTGATCGCTGTATCTCAATGGCAAAGTATTGGTTACATTATGATGTTATTTATTGTTGCCATTCAAAATATCCCTCAAGAATTGTATGAGGCCGCTGATATTGATGGAGCTGGTAAAATCAGAAAATTCTTTTCAATTACTGTTCCTCAAGTAAAAGAGATGTTCTTTGTTACTACACTAATTACGTTAACAGGTGCTTTCACGGTGTTTAATGAGCCGTATATTTTGACGGGCGGTGGACCTGGTAATTCAAGTGAAGTTTTAGGAACATTACTCTATCATTCCGCATTTGGAAAAGACCAAATGGGTTATGCATCGGCTGTGGCTACCGTGATTTTGATTATTACCTTAATTGTATCCTTGGTTCAGTTGAAAGTATTCAAAACAGGAAAGGATGTTTAGAGTGGAGACAAGCAAAGTAATGGACTACCATCATTCGATTCCAATTACATCTAAATATAGGAAGCAAAAGAATGTTGTTAAAGGACTGCCAATCTTTACAATCCTGATTCTGTATTTTGTGGTTATAGCTTATCCGCTTTTTTGGATGGTAATTAACTCATTTAAATCAACTTCAGAGATCTTCTCCAGCAGTTGGGCACTACCTAAGGAATGGATGTTTTCTAATTATACAGAGGCATGGAACACAGGGATATCTGGCTATTTTGTTAATAGTTTAATTGTTACAGCTACTACCTGCTTTCTAACAGTATTAATTAGTGCACTTGGCGCTTATAGTTTATCGAGGTTTGAATTTAAAGGGAAGAATATCCTGTTAGTGATCTGTATGGGCGGAATGATGCTCTCCCCGCAAGTAAGTTTAGTACCTCTATACAAACTCATTCAATTATTAGGAATTCATGATACGTATTTTGCGATGATCTTTCCCTATGTAGCCTATCGCATTCCAATTACGATCCTTCTGATCCGTGCTGCTTTTCTTGAGGTACCTAAAGAGCTGGAAGAATCCGCCTTTCTGGATGGATGTAATACATGGTCCATTTTCACAAAAATCTTTGTTCCTTTAAATAAGCCAATTCTACTTACGGCGGTTGTGCTAACCGCGTATTATACCTGGAATGAGTTTATGTTTGTCTTAATTTTTGTGGATTCTGATGCGCTGAAAACCATTCCTGCAGGATTGATGCAATTCCGAGATGCGCTTCAAACCAATTGGGGAGTTCTGATGGCAGGCTTAATGATTTCCGCTTTGCCTATTATTCTCTTATTTATGTTCATGCAGAAGTATTTTATTCGAGGGTTATCATCAGGTAGTGTGAAAGGATAAGGAGGAGAGGAAATAATGAAGATTATTGGAATAGGTGATAGTGTTGTTGACATTTATCAGGATCGGAACGAAATGTTTCCTGGTGGAAATGCTTTAAATGTTGCCGTTTTAGCCAAACAAAGTGGAGCGGAGGCCGCTGCTTATATTGGGATAATTGGAACGGATGTTGAAGGTGACCATATCTTAGATTCTTTAACCAAGAACTTAGTAGATACCAGTTATGTGAGAAGAGCGGTTGGTGAAAGTGGGAAGGCGTATGTTGACCTAAATGTGGATGGAGACCGAATCTTTGTCAAATCCAATAAAGGTGGTGTACAAGCTAAACTCAAGCTGAATTTAGCGGAGGATGACTATGAATATATTAAATCGTTTGATTTAGTACATACAAGTCTATACAGTCATTTAGATGAAGAATTACCTCTTCTTAAACTGCATTTACCTATTTCTTATGATTTCTCTAATCATTTTACAAATGAATTATTAGAAAAGGTTTGCCCGCATATCCAATTTGCATTTATTTCAGGAAGTGATTTTACAGAGGTTGAACTAGAAGAGTTCTTTCTTAAAATACATGGAATGGGAACCCCGTTTATCATAATCACCAGAGGTTCAAAAGGTGTAATTATGTCCCATAATAACAAACGTTACCAACAGGGAATTGAAGAAGCAAATGTTATTGATACATTAGGTGCAGGGGATTCGTTCATCGCTGGTTTTTTAACTAATTACTTTAATGGGGTGTCCATTAAAGAATCCTTAAAGGCAGCTGCACAAATTGCTGCTAGAACATGTGAAGTAAATGGAGCATTTGGACATGGAAAACAGTTAACTTTTTAGGCTGAAAAAGGAATGCTTGGGATTTGGTTAAAGCCCAAGCATTCCTTTTAATTTTTTAGCTGTGTTAAAGCTTATTGTTTATTTTGGCACCCTGTTGATTGGAGCGAAGTGCCTGGAGCAGAAATCAACAGGCCAGTTTAACAGAGCCAATTTTTTTAGGTAGTGATTGTGAGTGCTATCATATTTGTTGGAGTCTTGAAATTTGAAGTATGTATCGGGACTCCAGTTTCATCGAAAACAGTCTTATCAATATTGAATAATGTCTCCCCGATTTCACAGTCCAGATATTCTGCCTCCAATACAGAAGCTGGTATAACCGTAATAATTTTTTTGCTGGAACCAGATTTAATATTGATATGGTAAATATTTTTCAAAACTTCATATGTTGATTCATGTTCAGTGAAGTGTGTCATTAAGTTTGGAAAGCGTTCTAAAGAGTAATGAGCTATATCAAGTACAAATGGCTGTTGATCAATCGACATGATCCTGACCAACCTTAAAACAGGAGAATCAATGCTGATTTGTAGTGCTTTGGCAATTTCCGGAGTTGCTTTCAGCTCTTCGCAAGCAAGAATTCGCTTGGATGGATTTTTTCCAATTTGTTTACTGAAATCAGTGAATCCATCAATAGAAACCAATTCCCTTGTGATTTTGGTTCTTGTTACAAAAGTTCCCTTGCCTTGCTTTCGCTCTAAAAAACCTTCATCAGCTAAATCTTGAATCGCTCTTCTTACGGTAATTCGGCTGACACCATACAAATCGCATAATTCCGATTCATTAGGCAGTCTATCTCCTGATTTATATTCCCCTTGATCAATGGCTTCCTTCAGAATTTGTTTTAACTGGTCATATAAAGGTGTTGAACTAGAGTTGTTTAATTTCATTTTGTAAAATTCCTTTCAAGCAAATAGGTCATTATATAATATTATATAATGAATCCATGCTAAGTGTATAGTGGAGAATTGAAACATTTATCATATTTATAAGGTTTTGGATAATTTCGTTCTATATAGCTAAAAGGTTTGGTTCAGTTAATTTTGATTAAACGATTATTTTCATTTAAACTAAGTAAAAATGTAAAAGTGTGTGTGGTGGAAATGGGAAATCAGATAGAACAAACATATGAAATTATGGAGGTCTGTTTACTGGCGGGGAAAATCATGCTCCAAAGCGGCGCCGAAACTTATCGTGTCGAGGATACTATGATGCGAATGGCGGCTGCCTTTGGTATTGAACATACGCATAGTTATGTAACCCCAACGGGAATCATTTTTTCAGCAGAGGGGGCTGAACCGACGAAAACCAAGTTGATTCGAATCTCTGAGCGGTCAACAGACTTAAAAAAAGTCTCGATAGTAAATAGCATATCAAGAAGAATTAGCAGTGGTGAAATAAATTTGAAAGAAGCTTGGGAGCAGTTAAGGGAAGTTGATTCTCTCAATGTAACCTTTCCATTTATGATTCAAGTGGCTGCCGCCTCATTAGCAAGCGGTTGTTTTATGATCATGTTTGAAGGCGGGTGGAATGATTTTATTCCTTCGATGATTTCAGGAGGAATGGGTTACCTTAGTTTCGTCAATTTTCATCGATTTGTCCCGATCAAGTTCTTCTCGGAGTTTTTAGCATCGTTTGTGATTGGATTACTTTCTTTTTTGTTTGTCCAATTGGGAGTTGGTCAACAATTAGATAAAATCATTATCGGCTCTGTGATGTCATTAGTTCCAGGTCTCCTAGTTACCAATGCCATCCGAGATTTAATGGCGGGTCATCTAGTTTCGGGGTTATCAAAGGGTGCGGAAGCATTTCTGACCGCGTTTGCGATTGGAGCAGGGATTGCCGTCGTATTATCTTTTTTGTGAAGTGAGGTGAATTTACCATGGCTGTTCTTGCACAAGCAATCACCAGTTTTATTGCAACAGGCGCCTTTGGGATTCTTTTTAATGCCCCGAAGGAATCACTAATAAAGTGCGGGCTGATCGGAATGGGTGGATGGTTAATTTATTTTCTTCTAGAAGACTACTCAGATAACGCCATTTTAGCTACATTAGCTGCGACTATTTTTATAGCTGTACTCAGTCAGGAATTAGCAAAGTTTTATAAAACGCCAGTAATCATTTTTAGTGTAGCTGGAATTATTCCGCTCGTACCTGGAGGTCTGGCTTATGATGCGATGCGGAATTTTGTGGAGAATGATTATTACTCAGCGATTACATTGGCTGCAAAAGTTTTCATGCTTGCAGGGGCAATCGCCTTCGGATTAGTTTTCTCTGAGGTAATTAATCAAATAACGAAAAAATTTAGACAGCATAGGGTGAAAGCCTAAATAAATTCCCTTTTAGTTATAAACTAAAGGGGATTTTATTTAAGAAAAAATTAAGATTCAATGGATATCATAAATTGGAAAATGTTTTCCTTTCTTGCGTTGAACTATTTTAGTAGGTAATATAATAGTATATTACAAGAATCACCAGCAAAGACTAATACAAGGAATGGTACATTCATTTATGAAAAAAATTGTAATTTCTTTAATCGTTGTCTGCATCATAGTGATTAGTGGCATAACGATATTTAAGGTAAAGTTTGACCGTCCAGCCATAGCACAAGTTACCCAGGCTGCATCATTAAAAACAAGGACACTAGCACTCTTTGCCAAAGAGGCTCCGAAAGTGCCTGATAGTATCCAACTGGATGTGCCGTTAATCAATCAAATGGACGCACCGAAACTATATAATGGCTGTGAAATAACCAGTTTGGCGATGATTCTTAACTATCACGGAATACAAGTGACAAAAAATGAGTTAGCTAATAGGGTTAAAACTGTCCCATTAACTTATAGTAACGGGAAAAAGGGGAATCCTAATGCAGGGTTTGTCGGCGATATGGCGAATGGTCCAGGACTAGGGGTTTATAATGGTCCCGTTTTTGACGTTGCGCAGAAATACGTTGGTGATCGGGCAGTTAATTTAACTAATCATTCATTTGATGAAGTTTTAGAAGAAGTAGGTCAAGGGTTACCAGTCTGGATTATCACGACATCAAGCTTTGCACCTGTGTCTGTTTTTCAGACATGGCATACTCCGCAGGGGAAAATCAATATAACCTTTAGTGAGCATAGTGTTGTAATTACGGGATACGATGAAAAGTATATTTATATTAACAATCCGTATGGGGAAAAAAATCAGAAATTAAATCGAACGAGTTTTATTAAAGCTTGGGAGCAAATGGGGAAACAAGCGATTGTTATCAAAAAATAAGGGCCTGATTTGGAATTAGGTCTTTTTTCATGGACTTTTTATTAAAATGGTCGAAGGCAGAGGAATGAATATCCCTCTGCCTTCTTTGTTGAATTCATTAAAGAATTCTTATCGTAACTTGTGATTGGTTGCACTTCATGTTGTCAACATCGCAAGTAAAAACTTATATAATAATCATTGTTTATAAAAACAAGTTTGCCGCGGTTATTTTTCCACCTGAAGGTTTTATACCTAAACGACGTAAGCCCTACCTCTCTTACATCCTAACGGCTCCGAAGCCGATCCAGTGTGAATAAGTTTTTATTTAAAAACATAAGCAGAATGCCAGAAAAAAATTCTTACTTTGCGTTATCAAATAAATTACAAGTTACATAAATGTGAAGCACAAATATTTATATTACAGTAATATGTAGTTATTGTCAACTGTTTTTGTTAAAGGGAATAATGAAAAACGCATCCTCGAGATGCGTTTTATTAATAGGTTAGACATCCAGCAATAACGATACCAATCGATACAGAGAGTAGCATGAGGAAAAGTCCAACTGCCTGATTATCATCCTCGATGCTTTGACTGACATTAAATCGAGGTGTCAGCCATTCAGCCAAGTAAAAGACCACAATCTGGGCCAGAATTCCGATTCCTCCCCATACCGCCATATCCATAAGTGAAATGGAATTAGCAGCAGTAGAATACAAGACAATAGCAAGCCCAAGAAGTCTTCCCCCAAGGACATAACTTGCTGCCTTATTTCCCTTTGCCATTAAGGAAAACTCCTTAACCTTGGTGGTTACTTCCATAAGAATCAGTCCTACGAATAAAAGACCAATTGAGACGGCTAAATATAATAAGAAATTTGTCATTTACATTCCCCCTGTTTTTGAATTCCTACTGGTAAAAAGTAAGATTCATTTCCTGTAATTTTTCCGCCAGCCCGAATACCGATACAACTGGCTTTACCAGCAATTAGAAAAGATCCGAATACTAATGAAAGTTCCTCGATTCCCTTTTCTGTTTCCAAAGTAACAGTAGGGAGAGGGACATATTGTTGAAAAACTGAAACTTCCTCTTTATAGGTTTGGAATGAGTTTTGAGCAGTAACATTGGCATGTTGGTCCCATATCGTTACCGTGTCGCCTTCTCTGCCGAACGTCGGTTTTTGAACATAAGCGCTCTGCCCGAAAAATGCCTCTGCTTCAAAGTACGTCGGAAGCATATATTCCTTAATCCAAGCCTGCTCTTCCGGTGTAAAATAGGCTCCCTGTTCTGCTAGCCCCCAAATTAAGCATTGGATTGACTTGGGCTGCAACAAAAAGGCAGAAACAGGATTTAATAAAGATAATTTCCTGTTTTTTACCAATTGTAACAATTCAATTCCAACTGAATCTCCTGTTCTTGGATCCCGATCGTTAATCAGATGTTCAAGTGGATAGGTTTGGCGATACAACACATCAATTGGAATCCCCTCCTCATCAACAAGAATTCCATCCATTATCCGCAGCGCTGACAATGGTATAGTCTGATTAGAAACCTGACATAATTTGCTTAAATATTGAGTGGTATTCCAGTCCTCGATGTGGTCGGAATGGGCTGTGAACACAATGTTTGGGTTCCGTTTTTCTTTCGATGCTTCAAGCACTGCACGTGTAATTCCAGACGAAAGCAGTCGCTCTCCGCCGCCATTTGGCTCTAAGTAACCAAATTCTTTGCACACATGTCTGTTCATATGAAAACATTCGACAATAAACGTCGGTGTATCACTGTTGAATTCCAATAATTTCAAGCCATCCTCGGTCAACACAAAGTCGAATCTGCCAATAACCGTTTCAGGATAGAGATTTTTTAACCTCAAATATGGGAGACTGGCCGGAGGAAATCCAAATTCAAGGAGCTGTTCATCTGTTAGACGCCGTAATAGTTGGGCTGTTTTGAAATAAACGTGGCCCATTCGCTCCGTCGCCTCATGTAAAAGCTTCGTGGTCTCATCAGAAATAGAATAAATGTGATATAAGCTGTACTCGCCTTCGTATAAATCAGACCAAAAGGTAGGAAAATGCGAATAAAAACTTCTTCTTTTCAGTGAATACTGCGACATATTTATCCTCCAAATCCACCCTTAGAACCACTTCCGAAACCACCTTTAAAGCTTGATGAGGATTTGTAGGACTTATACGCAGATGATTTCAAGAGTGATGATTTATTGCGAAAATAACTTCCTCCATAAAAATAATGACCATAATGGGACGAATGGGTATCATCACATTCCCAAACTCCTTGATCATCGTCCCAGTCCCAGTCTCGGCAAGTGCTATCGTCTGGCTTGGGCGGGCGATCGCTTGAGCAGCCAGAAAGGGTGCCGGCTATGAGGGAAGTGATGACACCGTTCACTAACCATTGGGTTTTCTTCACTTTTTCACGCTCCTCTTTTAATTGATAATCTAATTATAAAAGCAAACCTTGGCAAAACAATGGTAAAATGAAAAGAAAAAGAAAGCGTGATGAAATTTGAGGTTGGAATACCGAAAGGATGACGAATATCAAAAGTTTCCTGCCCTTTGGAATTATCAACACTTGACGGTGAGTGAAGCTGTAGCAAGAATGTCGTGTGAATACTTTGTGAAAGAAGGTGAAACGTATCTGGTGACAGCCACTGCCATCGATCCTGATGGAACGACTGTCCTTTATGTAAAAAAAGAAAATGCCTATACGGATGTCACGGAGAAAAATTATTCACATATAGGTTTTGAGGTGAGGGAGCTTCAAAGAACCGGGTCCGTTCTTATCGAGCAAAAGGAAGTGTGGAATCATGAAGAAGTGCTGACTCTTCTTCATTCCGATTTTATTTACATCCAAAGAGATGGAAAATGGTTGGAATTCAACCTAGATTCAAGAGAGATCGATGAAGATCGAAAATGTTATATTTATTATGGGAGTTTTACGGGGAAAACACGATAGAGAAGATTGGTTTATTTTTTGGTATAGTAGTAGGGAAGTATTGATGAAAGGTGAGGTACCATGATCGAATTATTGCCTCTCATGCTTGAACGTGTTGGTATTCTTATCATAGTAGCGTTTCTTCTCTCACGGATGAAATCATTCCGTCAAATTATAAATAATGAACATGGACTTGCCCCTAAAGCAGCGATGATTGCAATTTTCGGTGCTTTCGGAGTCATAAGCAACTATACAGGTGTAGAGATAGGACATGGGACGATTACCTCCCAGGACTGGCTGACAAATATGGATAATGAAAGTGCCATTGCTAATACCAGAATTATGGGAGTGACAATTGGTGGATTACTTGGCGGACCGATTGTTGGTATTGGGGTCGGCTTAATTGCTGGCATCCATCGTTTGACTTTAGGAGGGTTTACAGCTGAGGCATGTGCCTTATCTACGCTTATGGCGGGAGTTGTCACAGGCTTTTTAAGCAAACGTTTTAAGATTCAAGAAGGAAATTCTCCCTGGAAGGCCGTAATCATGGGAATATTCATGGAATGTGCCCAAATGGGAATTATTCTTTTAATAGCACGCCCCATTAACGAGGCTGTGAATCTAGTTGAGGTTATTGCCCTCCCAATGATTGCGATTAATGGCTTCGGGACCCTTCTTTTTGTACTAATTATACAGGAGATTCTCCAAGAGCAAGAGCGAATGAGAGCACTTCAAACACATAAAGCATTGTATATTGCTAATCAAACACTACCCTTCTTCAGACAGGGCTTAAATGTAGATTCGTGTACAAAGGCAGCTGAGATTATTCTTAATTGGACCAATGCCGATGCCATTTCAATTACAGACCAGACCCATGTCCTTGCCCATGTGGGTACAGGCTCAGATCATCATATTCCTTCAGGAAACATGGCGACGGAATTAACTAAAACGGTGCTGGAACAAGGTAGAATCACGATTGCAAAGTCTGCGCACGAAATTCAATGTTTTGATCCACACTGCCCTTTGCAGGCTGCTATTGTATTACCACTTAAGGTTCATGGTAAAACAGTAGGGACTTTGAAGTTGTATTTCACTGATTCTAGTAAACTTGACCGGGTTGAACAAGAGCTGGCAGAGGGTTTGAGCAACCTATTTTCAGTCCAATTAGAAATGGCTGATTTGGAAATACAGAGAAGATTATTAAAAGATGCGGAAATCAAGGCATTGCAAGCACAAGTCCATCCACATTTCTTATTTAACGCCATTAATACCATTTCAAGCCTAATTCGAACAGATGCGGATAAAGCCAGGAGTTTATTAATCAAACTTAGTACCTTCTTCCGAAGTAATCTTCAGGGGGCTAGGCAAATGCTCATACCGCTTGAAAAGGAACTTGAACATGTTGAAGCTTACCTAACGATTGAACAAGCACGCTTTCCAGACCGTTATCATGTTGAATTAGATATTGCACCAGCATTAAAAAGGGTGCTCGTTCCACCATTTACTCTTCAGCCATTAGTGGAAAATGCAATTCGTTATGCATTTCCAAAAGCAAAGAACGGAACAGTACTGGTCCGAGCCTTTCAGGAAGGGGAGAACATGGTCCTGCTTACTGAAGATAATGGGAAAGGAATCTCAGCAGAACTGCTTGGTACCCTGGGAAACCAAACAGTAGATTCTTCGGCTGGAACAGGAACAGCACTTTGGAATATCAAAAAACGAATCGAAGAAATTTATGGTCAAACTGCTTCCTTTCAAATAGAAAGCAACTTGAATTTAGGAACGAAAGTATCAATTACACTACCGTTAACACAACAACAAAAAGAGGGGTGAGGATGTTGTTAAAGGCCTTTGTTGTGGATGATGAACCGTTAGCAAGAGATGAATTGGTCTATCTTCTCAAACGAAGTAAACAAATTGAGATCGTTGGGGAATCGGATGGTGTTGAAAGCGCGTTAGAAAAAATAAGTAACCTCGACCTGGATGTGATATTTTTAGATATCCAGCTCGCTGATGAAAGTGGTATCGAAATTGCTGCCCATATAAATAGACTTGATCATCCTCCATTCATTGTCTTTGCGACGGCATTTGACGAATATGCCCTGCAAGCTTTTGAGTTAAATGCTGTTGACTATATCTTAAAACCTTTTGAAGAAAAGAGAGTCTTACAAACGATTGAGAAGTTGTATAAGCTAATAGAAAATCACAAACAAGCAATTCCTATTTTTACTCAGAGACAAAATTTTGGAAACGAAAGGCCAGAAAAGCTCGCGATTACAATTGATGAAAAAATTGTAATCGTAAACATTAGTGACATACACTATATTGGTACAAATGAGGGGAAAACAGTCATTGCAATAGAGAATACAAAATACTCTGTCAGTGATTCGCTGGTCACTTTCGAAAGGAAGTTGAAGCATTCATCCATCATTCGTGTCCACCGCGCTTATTTAGTTAATGTCGATGCCATTGTCGAGATTGAGCCATGGTTTAATTCTACCTACAATTTAATTATGAAGGATGGAGAAAAGGTTCCAGTAAGCAGAACCTATACAAAAGAGTTAAAGCAGCTTCTTGGTTTTTAAGAAGCTGTTTTTTGCATTTCATTCTATTATTCTTGTTTTTCAGCCTTAAAAACTTGCATTTTAGGATGAAAACCATATGTTAACGTTTTCTTTCGGTATGATGGTGATAAGAGAAAAAGGATGTAGGGGGATGAAATTAAATGAATGCGGTTTCAATTGTAATCGGCTCCATTTGTATTTTAATGATTGCCTATCGCTTATACGGAACATTCATGGCAGCAAAGGTATTAAAATTAGATGATTCAAAGCCGACACCGGCACATGAATTAAACGACGGAAAGGACTATGTTCCAACCAATAAGTGGGTAACATTTGGTCATCACTTTGCCGCCATCGCTGCAGCAGGACCACTTGTTGGTCCCATCCTTGCAGCACAATTTGGATACTTGCCTGGTTTATTATGGCTTTTAATTGGGGCAGTGATTGGCGGAGCAGTCCATGATGCCGTTGTCCTATTTGCATCGATGAGGAAAAAGGGAAAATCCTTATCTGAAGTTGCGAAAGACGAACTGGGGCCTGTGGCGGGTTTTTGTACGGGACTTGCGATGCTTTTTATCATTACGATCACAATGGCAGGTCTTTCTATGGTTGTTCTTCATGCACTTGAACACAATCCATGGGGAACATTCTCAGTGGGAATAACCATTCCAATTGCGATGTTGGTAGGAATTGCTTATAAAAAAACTGGCAACTTAAAATTAACATCCACCGTCGGATTTATTCTCGTAATGGTTGGGGTATTTGTTGGTCCGTCCATTCAAGGTACGGTATTAGGTGATTGGCTGACGTTAGATACAAAAACATTAGCTATTATTCTACCGATTTATGCGTTTTTTGCAGCAGCCTTACCAGTATGGTTATTACTGGCACCACGTGATTACTTAAGCAGCTTTATGAAAATTGGTGTATTTATTGCCTTAATCATCGGGGTATTTATTATTAATCCCGCAATTGAGATGCCAGCTTTCACAAAATTTACATCAGGCGGCGGACCAGTACTAGGCGGACCTGTTTGGCCGTTTATCTCCATCACAATTGCTTGTGGGGCGATCTCTGGTTTCCATGCTTTCGTAGGTTCGGGAACTACACCAAAAATGCTTGATCGTTGGTCTGATATTAAGGTTGTTGGTTTTGGTGCGATGCTAGTAGAGTGTGTGGTTGGTATTATGGCTTTGATTGCGGCAACAGCTCTTCAGCCGGCAGATTACTTTGCCATTAACTCGACACCAGAAGTATTTAAGACACTTGGTATGCAGGTACAGGAACTGCCAAAACTTGCTGATGAAATTGGGATTAATCTTGAAGGCCGAACAGGTGGTGCCGTAACCTTAGCGGTAGGTATGACGTATATCTTCACGGGCATTCCGTGGTTTGCAAAACTATCATCATACTTCTTCCAGTTTGTTATTATGTTCGAAGCGGTATTTATTCTAACTGCCATCGACTCAGGAACTCGTGTTGCTCGTTATTTAATCCAAGACTTTTTCGGGGAGTTCTATAAGCCACTGAAGAAGACAGATTGGCTGCCAGGATCTATATTTGCTAGTGCGTTAGCCTGTTTTATGTGGGGATACCTGCTTTTCTCAGGGGATATTGGTTCTGTTTGGGCATTATTTGGTGTTTCCAATCAACTAATGGCATCGATTGGTCTAATTGTCGGTGCGACAGTGATATTGAGTATTGCAGATAAACGCCGTTATATGCTTACTTGCTTAATCCCGTTAGCGTATCTCTTTGTTACTGTAAACTATGCTGGTTACTGGATGGTGAAAAATGTTTATCTCAATCAGGCAGCCGCGGGTTATAGTGTTTTAAATGGGGTATTGTCGATCATTATGTTATTGCTGGGTATGATTATTATGATCACGGCTATAAAGAAATGGATTAGTATGTGGAATTCACCTCGAACCAAGCTGGAAAGTAAGATTGCTTAAACAAAATCAAACCGATGAATTCGTAAAATTACGAAGTCATCGGTTTTTTTGTGTAAATAAAGAAGAAGGAAATTTAATTTATTATATCTGTATAGTAGAAACTTTTAGCTCTGATATAAAAATAGGGAAGGAAGCGTTGTATTTCACATGGTATTATTTTCAAATAATTATATTTTTCAAAAAATATTGCTTTTTTACAAAATTAATTATATTATTTCGATATATAATTTTTATATTTTGATACACAATCTTATGCGGAATATTTTTTCAGAACATTCTGATATAAAATATGGAGGTTTAGCTAATGAATTTATTTAGAAAAAAATCAATTCAGGACCTCATTCAAGAAGCTGGACAAAAAGATGTAGTCTTAAAGAAAGATTTAGGGGCATTTGATTTATCCATGCTTGGAATTGGGGCTATTATAGGAACAGGAATATTTGTACTAACAGGGGTTGCTGCCGCAGAACATGCAGGGCCAGCACTTATTTTATCTTTTATCTTATCAGGACTAGCTTGTGTCTTTGCCGCCCTTTGTTATGCGGAATTTGCTTCTGCGGTTCCAGTATCGGGAAGTGCATATACCTATAGTTATGCAACATTTGGTGAGATCATTGCCTGGATATTGGGATGGGATTTAATCTTAGAATATGGATTAGCTTGCTCTGCGGTTGCCAGTGGATGGTCCGGCTATTTACAAGGTTTGCTCGAAGGGTTTGGTATTCATTTTCCTAAAGCATTAACTAGTGCGTATGATCCGGCAAACGGGACATTTATCGATGTCCCGGCCATCCTCATCGTACTAATTCTTACATTACTACTTACACAGGGTGTTAAGAAATCCGCACGATTTAATACGATAATGGTAATTATTAAACTAGCAGTAGTGTTATTGTTTATTGGTGTAGGTGCATGGTATGTAAAGCCTGCAAACTGGACACCATTTATGCCATTTGGTTTCTCAGGTGTGACAGCTGGTGCAGCAACTGTATTTTTTGCTTATATCGGTTTTGATGCTGTTGCGACTGCAGCTGAAGAAGTAAAAAATCCGCAAAAGAATATGCCAATCGGAATTATTGCATCCTTACTAGTTTGTACCGTGTTATATATCATTGTTTCTGGAATTTTAACTGGTATTGTTCCGTATCAAGAATTAGGTGTGAAAAATCCTGTAGCATTTGCCCTTAATTATATTCATCAGGATTGGGTAGCAGGTTTTATTTCATTAGGTGCGATTGCAGGTATCACCACTGTATTATTGGTTATGCTTTATGGACAATCTCGTTTATTTTATGCAATCAGCCGTGATGGCCTCTTACCAAAAGTATTTTCTAAGGTTGATAAGAAGAAGAAGACACCAATGGCGAATTCATGGATTACTTGTTTACTAGTTTCGATTTTTGCTGGATTCATTCCATTGAATAAACTGGCAGAGTTAACAAACATCGGAACGTTATTTGCCTTTATGACGGTGGCAGTAGGAATTCTATTTCTCCGGAAAAACAAGCAAGCACCAAAAACTGGATTCCGTGTTCCGTTTGTACCATATATTCCGATTCTAGCCTTTGTATTCTGTGGATACTTAGCGCTTCAGTTACCAAAAACAACGTGGATTAGTTTTGGAGTATGGCTTGTGATTGGATTATTCGTCTATTTTGGATATGGACGTAAACATTCAACTTTGAATAAGACTGTAGAACAAATGAAAAAAGTTAGCTAAAGATAAAAAGTAGAAGGGCTTACCAAGAGTAAGTCCTTTTTTTATGAGGTTCCTATCGAAATATGTCGAAATTTATCGATTTTACAAAATTGATGATAATTAAGTGATAGAAAGATGATAAAATAGATGTGAACTTATTTAAGGAGAAACGACATGAAAGAAGGCATCCAGACTACTAAGCTCATTTTTGAAGAAAAGAAGGCAACTATTCTATTTTTATGGTTGTTTAATTTAATATTTTTTTCTTGGGATATATTCTATTATTATTTTCGTCCTTATTTCAATGGAGCATCTCTTAATGATTTGAGGGGTGGGCTAGGAATATGGGTGTATTTACTATTAGTAGGAGTTTTAATTCTAGCTATTTATTATATAAAAGCAGGGAACATCTATATTGTAAAATATTTATACATTATTAGTTTTCTAATTATTGATATTATGGACAATCTAGTGAGGTATATGGGGTCTACCGAACATTTTGCAACAGGAAATATAGTCGAAGTTTTATTAATTCTCTTTACTCCAATTTTTGTGAATAAAAGATACTTTTGGACAGTTACCATAGGTTTGATTGGTAAGGATTTACTATTAGGGCTGATATTAGGCGACCTAAATGTTTTAATGCCAGTCCTTATCTATATTACTATCTCGGGATTAGCCTATATTTTATTAATCCGTTTTTATTCTTATATTAATTCTTTAACAAAGGTTTACGATGAGCTTCGTCAGAAAGAGAAGCTTGCTGTCATTGGGCAAATGGCTGCAGCAATTGGTCATGAAATTCGTAATCCTTTATCTTCATTACGTGGATTTACACAATTACAGCAAGAGCGGTACCCAAACACAAATGATTATTACCCAATTATGATTCAGGAAATTGATCGGATTAATTCCATTGTTAATGACTTGATGTACATTGGGAAACCACGGGTTATCCATTTTGAAAAAGCAAGTATTGAGGAAATCATTGCATATACATTA
The DNA here is from genome assembly GCF_002567005.1 of Bacillus sp. AFS073361. Taxonomy (GTDB): domain Bacteria; phylum Bacillota; class Bacilli; order Bacillales; family Cytobacillaceae; genus Neobacillus. The sequence continues at coordinate 120,127 of NZ_NUZU01000039.1, read as the reverse complement.
TCTATTACTCAACAACAAGCAGAGAGACAAGGAGTAATTGTTGAAACTACAATGGCAGGGCCGCTCCCACCTCTGGATTGCGATGAAAAACAATTGAAGCAGGTATTTATTAATCTAATTAAAAATGCCATTGAATCAATGCATGAAAGTGGAAGGATAAAAATAAAAGTTAATGTTTTAGAAAAAACAAAAATGTCTGTTTCAATTAAAGATGAAGGATGTGGCATTCCTGATGAAAACATCCTTAATATAGGCGAACCTTTTTTTACTACGAAATCAAGTGGAACTGGTCTAGGTTTAATGGTCACCAATCAGATCATCAACGAGCATTTAGGTGAGCTTAATATCAGTAGTAAACTAGGAAAAGGGACTAGGGTAGAAGTGATTTTACCAATAATCCATCGACAAAGAAAGTAAATCACATTCAACATTTTATTTCAAAAATATTTCTTTTTTATACATAAATGATTCTTCTTTTATCTATTTCTATTAAACTAAATGATTTATAATTAAAGAAATGATGTTTTTTGTGGAATAATTGGCGGTCCTTTATAAAATTTCGAATATGTTGTCGAAAAAGAAGCTATTTATCCTTTGTATGAGGTAGAAATTATGAAAAAACAACTAGTTGATCCTAATATAAGAAATGAAGAAAGTCGAACGTTAAAATGGTTTTTAATATTATTTTATATAATATCAATTTCCTTCGATATTATTTATAAAGCTATTGCGCGTTATATTCCCGAATTAAAAAATGATACGCCAGATAGATTCCTTTTCTGGGTATACCTGTTCATGTTTGCTTTAATACCAGCAGCGATTTATTTAAATAAAAAACAAAAACAACATTTGATAAAATATATTTATTTTATTAGTTATACTACACTAACATTTCTTAATGATGTTTTTACATTTTATGGTATTCCGAATGATTATCAGAGTGGTAATGCAGTTGAAATCTATTGGCTTTTATTATCACCTATATTTGTAAGCACAAGATTTGTAAAGGTTGTTTCAATAGGGTTGATAATAAAATATGTTGCTGTAGGTTTAATCATTAAAGCACCTATTGTATTATTAGGAATTGTTTTGGTAGCTATACTTTCAATTTTTTCTTTTATCTTGCTATACAGATTCAAATCATATGTTAAAGCAGTGAAAACTTCTTATGATCAACAGTTAATAGGTATAGTTAAGGGTGTTATTGCTACTCTTGAGTTGAAGGATCCGTATACTCGAGGACATAGTGAAAGAGTAGCAAGTTATGCATTAGTGCTGGCAAAAGAAACAGGGAAATTTAGAGACGAAGAGTTAAAGTCATTTAACTATGCTTGTTTATTGCATGATATTGGTAAAATTCATATCCCAGACCAGATATTGATGAAGCCGACAAGTCTTACAAAAGAAGAATATGAAATCATCAAGTCTCACACAAACGTGGGTGCAGAAGCAGTCTCGAAAGTAGTTGGGTTAGATAACAGTATTGAGGTAATTCGTTCTCATCATGAAAGGTGGGATGGTAGAGGGTATCCTGATCAACTAAAGGGTGAAGAAATACCATATCTTGCAAGAATAGCAGCAATAGCTGATGCATTTGATGCAATGACCTCGACTAGATCCTACAGATCGGCATTGACCATTGATGAAGCTTATAAGCGAATTTTGGAGGGTAAAGGAAATCAGTTTGATCCGGACCTTGTAAAAGAGTTTCAAAAAGTATTTCCTAAATGGAGTAAAATTCATAATACATCCAACCAAGACCTAGGAATAGGCCATATCAAAATAAATGAGGCTTTAAGCTAATACAAAGGAGGCACGAAGATGAAAATTCGTAAACTTAAAAAAGTTAAAGCGACCGGATCTTGTTGGTGGTGCTGGTTTTTATAAATATCTAGAATTGAGTGGGGATGCTAGTGGAAAACTATGCATCCTTCTTTTATAAAAATTCACAAGATTAAGGGTGTTCAAATGAGTGTTACCCTCACCTCAAGACTATTATTGGTTCCAATCTTTATTCGCAAGGATAAAAAACATTACATCATTGAAGATAAAACTACAGGTGAGTTTTTTGAGATGCCAGAGGTTTCTGTTGCTGCAATTCATCTTCTCAACAATGGAGAGTCATTAGAGGTAATCGAAAGGCAACTGAGAGACAAATATCCTAATGAAGAAGTTAATTTAATTCTTTTTGCTGAACAGCTTCTAGATTTAAATTTGATTGCTGAAATTGACGGTGAAGTGGTTTCTTCAAAAGAAATGAATAAAGAAAGATTAGGATATTTATGGATTTCACCTAAGATGGGGAAATTCTTTTTTAATAAGGCCGCGTTGTTTTTCTATGTAGGAGTATTCATTCTCAATTTAACTCTTTTATTATCTCATCCTAGCCTTGTTCCTCAATATAAGGACCTATTTATTTTTAAATATATGGTTTTTAATATTCCCGCATGGCTTGGTATAACATTTTGTTTAGTGTTAATTCATGAGTTTGGACATATTTTAGCTATGAGAGCCCATAATCTCCCGACTAAATTAGAGATAGGCCATCGTTTATTTTTAGTTGTTCTTGAAACGGATATGTCCTCTGTTTGGAAATTATCATCAAAAGATCGGAATGTTTTATTTTTAGCGGGAACTTGTTTTGATACAGTGGTCCTTTCTATTGCCTTGATTAGTCAGCTTTTTGTATCAGATGGGCTAGGGATCTTTCAGGGGATCATGAATCTTGTTGTATTGGACACATTTATCCGGTTGTTTTATCAATTCTGTGTGTATATGAAGACTGATTTGTATTATGTTTTTGAAAATGTATCAGGATGCTATAACTTAATGGAGAATGCTCAGCACTTGATATTCAAGAGGTTAAGGTTTGTAAAATCAAATGTATCAGAAAATGATGTATTCCCGGGAGAGCAAAGGACTATTCTTTTGTATTCCATTTTCTATTTTATTGGAGTAATTTTGACTTTTGCTGTCTATGCAATCTTCTATATTCCACAATTATGGTTTGCTTTTAAAAAGGTTTTACCTGGTTTTTTAGAAGGCCCTGCCACTTTTCCATTTTGGGATGCTTTACTTTTCTCATTGCAAATAACCTTTGGTTTTGGTGTACTCTTATATTCTTGGAGAAAAAAGTATCTTCGAGGATATTAAGACATTTGTGACAGACATTTGTCTAAAATAACGTTTCTAGGGGTTTTTTTCCCCCATAATAGGGGGAATCCCTGATATATATAACACTGCTTTTTTTCTTACAATTAGAGTATGAAAAAACGGCAGTGTTATTTTTATTTAGGAGGAACTCCAATGGAAGCTAATATTTCAATGACTAAAAAACAAGAGAGATCAGTCAATGATGCATTTGCATCTCATTTTGCTAAATCAATGTTTCTGACGGTTGTTGGACTTGCGATCTTAACGTTTATCGGTACAAGAATGTTTACACATGTTGACTTGAATCTTTATGGATATATGGTAGGAACCATTGTATTTATCGGGGGATTTTTCTACCGCTTTATTGCCTGGGGAGAAAGACCGCCTACCAAAATTTTTATCAAAAAAGGCTTAAAACTATTATTTCGAAAAAGTACACCTAAAACTGCTGTAAATCATTTGGCTATTTATGATTTCATCCGGAATCGTGGAATGTACCGCTGGGTGCAGCACATTTTAATCGGTTGGGGATGTGTCCTTGCGTGCTTGGTGACTTTCCCGCTCGTGTTCAGCTGGATGTATTTTACAATGGAAGACAATGGCTACTATACCATCGTGTTATTTGGAATGAATGTAATGAACGTGAAAGCAGATGGAATCATCGCTTGGTTATCCTATAATGCACTTAATATTGCTGCAATCATGGTTACAGCAGGAGTAAGCATGGCTCTAAACCGCCGCTTAAAAAACATGCAAGCCAGAGCCGAACAGAAGTTTATGTACGATTTCTTACCGCTTTATCTATTATTGTTTATTTCCGTTACTGGCCTTTTATTAACAGTTCAAAACGTATTCTTGCATGGCTGGATGCAGCCGCAAATGTCACTGATTCATCAATTTTCAGTGATTGTGACACTCATTTACCTGCCATTCGGAAAACTTGCTCATATTCCTTTCCGTCCAATGAGTGTATTTGCAAGAAATTACCGTGAACATTATGGAGAACAGCATATGAAGGAATGTAAAGTATGCGGCGACCATTTTGTATCAGTTGAACAATCAAATGATGTCATTCAAGTTTTAGGTGTCAATGAAATGGAATTTAATATGCAGGATGGTTTTAATCTTGCAGAACTATGTCTGCCTTGCCGCAGAAAATATAGAATCTCAAGATTCTCAGGCTTCGCAACACATCAAGTTAAGGTCAAGGAGGCAAACCAGAATGCAAAGGGATAAATTTTTCAAAGAAATAGAAAATCTTCGTCATCCAAATGAAACGCTCGTAAAAACTCACTGCAGCTACTGTGGGATGCAATGTGGAATGAACCTGCGTGTCAATACAAAAACAAATAAAATCATCGGTGTGGAACCACGGTATGATTGGCCGGTTAACGTCGGAAAAATGTGCCCTAAAGGGGTTACAGCTTACCAGCAAACCAACCATGATGATCGGATTTTAAAACCATTAATCCGCGATGATGCATCACTTAAGGGTACAAAAGAGGGCTTTCGTGAAGCCAGCTGGGATGAAGCCTACAGCTTAATTGCTAAGAAGTTCGCGGAGCTTCAAAGTAAATACGGAAAAGATACATTGTCAGTATTCAGTGGTGTGTCGATGACAAATGAAAAGTGTTATTTGACAGGGAAGTTTGCTAGGGTTGGATTGCAAACACGCTATATTGATTATAACGGCCGCTTTTGTATGTCAAGTGCAGCCGGTGGATTCCTTCGCTCTTTTGGAGTTGACCGGGGTTCCACATTACCATGGACAGATCTCCATGAAACAGATTGCTTGTTCATCGCTGGAAGCAATACGGCTGAGTGTCATCCAACCTCCATGTTCAGAATATGGGCTGTTCAGGAAAGAGGAGGTTACTTAATTGTAGCTGACCCACGAGAAACCCCAATTGCAAGAAGAGCGGATGTTCACTTGGATTTACGTCCTGGAACAGACCTTGCCTTAGCAAATGGTATTCTCAATTTACTTATTCAAAACGGGTATGCAGATGAAGAATTCGTTAACAATCATACAAATGGTTTTGAAGAAACCAAAGAATTGGTGAAAGAATTTACACCAGAATATACAAGTGAACTGACGGGAGTAGCACCGGAAAAAATTATTCGCGCCGCTGAAATCTACGGAAAAGCACCAAATGCCATTGTCATGTTTGCACGTGGTATTGAACAGCAGCATAAAGGTGTTGATAATGTATCAGCCTACACCAATATGGCCTTAGTTACAGGGAAAATTGGCCGCCCAAAAGCGGGAGTAGCTACATTTACAGGGCAGGGTAATGGTCAAGGCGGACGTGAGCATGGTCAAAAATCAGATTTGCTTCCAGGTTATCGTAAAATCACCAATCCGAAGCATGTAGAAGAAGTATGCAAGGTTTGGGGAATTACCCCTGAAGAAATGCCGCAGCCTGGTGTTTCAGCCTATGAAATGTTCGAACTAATGGAGGAAAAAACAATCAGAGGTTTGTATTTGCTCTGCTCCAACCCAGCAGTATCCGCACCAAACTTAAACTTTGTCCGCAAAGCTTTAAAAGGCTTAGACTTTATGGTTTGTGCTGACTTCTATCTTTCCGAATCCGCAGAATTTGCAGATGTTATCCTTCCAACCGTTACATGGTCAGAGGATGAAGGAACGGTAACTAATTTAGAAGGCCGGATTATTAAAATCAATAAAGCACAAGAACCAGTTGGTGAATCAAAGCCGGATTGGCAGATTCAAGCAGAGTTAGCAGAGTATCTTGGCAGAGGCAAGTATTTCTCTCACTTGAAAACAGCGAGAGATGTGGCTGATGAATTCCGTCTTGCATCTAAGGGCGGTTATGCCGACTATTACGGGGCAACATGGGATAAGATCGACAAGCAAGATGGTGTGTTCTGGCCATGTAAAGATGAAAACGATCCAGGAACACCGCATATGTTCCTAGATAAAAAATTCTATCATCCAGATGGAAAAGCAAAAATTTGTGCCTTACCATACCGTCCGCCAGCTGAAGAGCCGTGCGCGGAATATCCATTACGCTTAACAACCGGACGTGTCGTCTACCATTATCTTTCTGGGAATCAAACTCGCCGCATTCAGTTTTTACGGGATATGTGCCCAGAGCCTTATGTGGAAGTACATCCAGAAACAGCTGCAAAATATAAGATTGAACATGAAGAATTTGTACGCCTCTTTACACGTAGAGGAGAGGCTGATTATAAAGTGAAAATCACAGAAGCGATTCGAAAAGATACTGTATTTGTTCCGTACCATTTTGGCCACGAGAAATCTATTAACCTATTAACCATTCCAGCGCTTGACCCGATGTCACGGATGCCGGAATTTAAAGCGTGTGCCGCTCAGATTGAAAAACTAGAAATGAAGAAGGTGCAGTAAATGAAAAAGAGGCTATATCTTGAACTTGAAAACTGTATAGGGTGCCGTTCATGTTTGGCGGCTTGTACACAGTGCGGCGGGCATGAAGAACGTAACCGTAACTATGTTTACGATGTGAACCCGCTTGTTAACCGTCAAACCATGCCTCTTATGTGCCTGCACTGCGTAAATCCGGCTTGTGCTAGAAGTTGTCCAGCTCAAGCCATTCAAATACATGAAACAGGTGCCGTGCTATCGGCTCTTGTGGAAAAGTGTATTGGCTGCCAGAACTGTACCATTGCGTGTCCATATGGAATACCAAAGTTTGATACAGAGCAAAATTTAATGTACAAGTGTGATCTTTGTATTGACCGGACAAAGGACGGCATTCCGCCAATGTGTGCGAGCGTATGTCCCTCAAATACATTACAATGGCTGACAGATGAAGAGATAGAAGCGAAACAAAAGCAATTTAACCTGGATAACGGAAAATGGGTTACTAGTATGCCGTATTTAGAAGGCGAAACCAATGTAAAAGTGAACCTGCCTGGTATTCTGCAGGGCGTCACGAAACTGTTTTAGGAGGGATGAACATGACAGAAAAAAATAATAAAATCCCGTTCAATGAAGATAATTATACCCATAATATTAACCGCAGCAATGAAAGAAAACTAGACCGGCGCGGCTTTATGAAAACATTAGTTGGAGCAGCAGGAGTATTTGCTGTTTCCTCTCTTCCATGGGGAGCATTAGCTGCAAAAGAATTAACTGGTTTGGGAGATAAAAAATATCCAAAGCAAAAAATTACTAATGTTAATTCTTTACCTGTAGGAGATGCAGTTGACTTTGCCTTTCCTGGTGAACATGACAGTGCAATCTTAATTCGATTATCTGAAAATAAATATGTAGCCTACCAAAATGCGTGTACCCACTTAAGATGTCCTGTATTTTGGAAAAAGGATGAAGGAGAAATGCTTTGCCCTTGCCACCACGGAAAATTCGATGTAGAAACGGGTGCGCCAATCGCAGGGCCGCCGCGGCGACCGCTTCCTGAAATATATGTAAAAGTGGAAAACGGTGCAGTTTACGCTGTGGGGGTGAAACGTTATGAAGCGTAGTTACCTGCCTGTCGTCTTTCTTTTAGCGGTTTTAATGTTAAATATTATCTTTACTCAATATATGGTCCATCAATATTTTTATGAGAATTATACCAATACGATCGTAGCCGTGGTGATCAACGTGATTTTATTCCCAATCGCATTCCTTATCTATAAAAAAGGTGTGAATGTCAATGACTAGTGAGACGTATATTGATTTTTGTTTTGTCCGTCCGTCAGCAGGCAATTTTACAGCTGAAGTTGACTCATTGTTAAAGAATACGTTTGCGAAAAAACGTCTAAATTGGTTTCTTGAAGAAAAAACCCTTGATGGGGCTGAGATGGTTATTGCGGAAATAAAAGGAATGAGTGACTGGGGTTCTGAAGATGAAACGATTCAATTTATCGAGGAACACGCCGGTGAGAAGTTTTGGGAGTATCTGCAAGGATATAAGATGTTCATCTATCCTGTGAAGAGAGGATGTAACAGCTGTGGGACTCATTAAGTTAGAAGATATGAGCCAGTTTGTTGGAGTACCAGTTGAGGTAGCCATTCAAGATGCTGAAGGCGGAGACCAAGCACCTGCAGTAAAGAAAGTAGTAAAAAAAGTACAGTTTTGTCCAGATGGGACACATATCCGCTTTTATTTTGATGATTTTTATTTTCTTGCCGTACCGATTTCTTCACAAGTAAAAGAGTCAGAAGGGCAATGGAGGGCTTTTGATTCAGAAAGCGGCTTAACATATACAATAAAAAAGGTCCAGGTTTTCTAATAAGAACCTGCCTTTTTTATATAGTCTATGTTAAGGCTTATTTTTGATTTTGGCACCCTGTTGATTGGAGTGGAAGGCGCGAAGACTCCTGCGGGAGGACGGGGCAGGGGAGACCCCGCAGGCGCGCAGCGACGAGGAGGCTCCCCGGACCGCCCGCGGAAAGCAAAGCGCCTGGAGCGGAGATCAACAGGCCAGGTTTACAGAGCCTTTATATAAATTAATAAAATATTGGAGGGGCAATATGGATGAATTAAATTCAAAACAGCAGATTAGCTCTTATATAATTCATTCCCAAGAAGAAGAGATCAAACGGATTGCCCTAGAACTTCATGAAGGTGTCGGACAAAATCTTTATAGTATATTAACAGGCTTACAGTTTATTGAATCAGGCGCTAAAGAACCACACATGAAACATTATGTTCGCGAAATGTCGGAGTTGATTGAAAAGACCATTCAAGAAATTAGGCTCCTATCTGTTGAATTACATCCGCCTACACTGACAACCCTTGGTTTACTTCCAGCCATGAGGAGTTATATTAACTTATATACATCAACGTTTGGAATCCTGGTAGATTTAGAAACAACGGGTGACGAAAAAAGGATACCTGAAAAACATAGTATTACCGTATTTCGTGTCTGCCAGGAGGCACTTGCCAATATTGCCAAGTATGCGGATACTTCCAACATCTCTATTCATTTTAATTGGACGGAGGAAGAATTGACCATTACCATTTATGATTTTGGCAAAGGATTTCAACCAGAGGAATACAATAACCTTAATCCACTATCAGGGCTTGCCGCAATGAAAGAACGAATGCTTCTGACTGGCGGTCAGTGCAAGATTTCCTCTAAAATAGGGGAAGGAACTTCCATAGAAATATCTCTTCCGTTAAATCGGGATTAAAGGAGAGTTAAGAGTGATAAAAATCCTTTTGGTCGATGACCATGCAGTGGTTAGAATGGGACTTAAGATGCTGTTAAACACAAATCCAGAAATGGAGGTAATTGGTGAAGCATCGGAAGGAAATGAAGGAATTAAACAAGCGTTAAAGTTAAAACCTGATGTTGTGGTTATGGATCTAAGCATGCCGCATGGAAAAGACGGTCTATCCGCTACAATGGAATTGAAAAAGTTAATGCCTCAAGTGAATATCTTAATCCTAACGATGCATGATGATGAGGAGTACCTTTTTCGTGCCATTCAAGGGGGAGCATCTGGCTGTATCTTAAAAAGTGCCCCACATGCTGAATTAATGTCAGCGATCGAATCTGTGGCGGTAGGAGATGCCTATTTACATCCCTCTGCACAGAAGCGATTGATGGAAGAATATCTGAGCAGCGTAAAACAAGATGGGAATGATACGTACAATCTTTTATCTGATCGGGAAAAAGAAGTGCTGACACTTATTGCTAAAGGGTATTCCAATAAGGAAATTGCTGAACAACTAGTCCTTAGTGTTAAAACTGTCGAAACCCATAAAGGTAAGTTGATGGAGAAACTACAGATGAAAACCAGACCTGAGTTGGTGGAATATGCCGTAAGAAAAGGGTTATTGGGATATGGTATTTAAGGAGAAATTCTTAGATGAAAGAGATTAAGGAATGTCCTGTAGTAATGGAGGTTTGCGACAGTCTGTTGACTGTAGTTGATTGCGAATTTGTTGCCTTGGCTCTGCAAAATGAAGTGGGCCCGGATGTTAAGTGGCATTATGCTGCTGGCAATTTAAATGACAAATACAAAAGAATAACTGTCCGTTTCGGAAAAGGCATCGCAGGAAAAATAATCTCAAGTGGAAGTCCAATGATGCTCACAGATTTTCCAAACGGAATTATCGGAAAAGTTACGGACCATCCAATTATGCTTGCTGAAAAACTTGTTTCGACATATGCTGTCCCTTTATTTTTTCGTAGTGTACCTAAAGGGGTCTTACTTATTGGTAATCGGAAAATCAAAGCGTACACAGAAAAGGATCAGCAGTATGTAATGGAAGCTGCTAAAGACTTAGAAAAAATATTGACGGAACAGATACTTTGATAGATTCTGGGAGGAGCTAATGGACAAGGAAATGGACCAGCCTGCAAAATTCGCGAATCTTGAGTTAGAATTAAAAAAGTCAATGCAGGAATTAGTAGATATAAAGTTTGCGCTTGATGAATCTTCAATTGTAGCCATCACCGATTCTCGGGGCACGATTACATATGTGAATGATCAATTTTGCCATATTTCGAAATACTCCAGAGAGGAACTCCTAGGGCAAGATCATCGAATTATCAACTCCCAGTACCATTCAAAAGAATTTTTTCGGAAAATGTGGAAAACAATCGGTTCCGGTGAGGTTTGGAAGGGGGAAATCTGCAATAGGGCAAAAGATGGGACCCTTTATTGGATGGATACAACGATTGTTCCTTTTTTAAATGAAAAGGGAAAACCGTATCAATACTTAGCGATTCGTTATGAAATTACCGAGCGAAAGCGAGTCGAACGAGAGCTTCAAAAAATGATGACTACTATCATTAATGTTCAAGAAGAGGAACGAAAACGCTTGTCACGTAATTTACACGATGGGATTGGACAAAACCTGTATAGTCATTTGATTACGATTAATCGTCTCTTAGCCGAAATGGATCATCCTCTACTGCAGCAGATGCAAACCGAAGCAACCGAATTGATTGAAGAAATCCGCGAGATCTCATGGGAACTTCGGCCCTCCGTACTTGATGATTTAGGATTAGTGCCAGCTATTCGTTCGTTTCTATCCCGTTACTCTGACCATTACAATATTGATGTCTATTTTGAATGCGTGTTAAATCGGCGCTTGGACATCAGCATTGAACTAACGATTTACCGGATTATTCAGGAAGCACTCACGAATATACGGAAATATGCAGAAGTTAATGAAGCGACGGTCTCTGTTAGAGAAATAGAGGATGTTATTCGAGTGATGATTGAGGATAAAGGAAAGGGATTTGATGTGAAGAATCAAACCTTTGGTGTTGGTTTGTTTAGTATGGATGAGCGAGCACGTTCGGTGGGCGGAGAGTTATTAATCAGCTCTTCACCTGGGAAGGGGACTAAACTGATTTTAGAAGTACCGAGTTCTATTGTGGAATAGCAAAGAACCAGGCGACGTAATGCGCCTGGTTCTTTCTTTTAAATTTTAAATGAACTCTTTAATGATACAATGCGGTTAAATACGAGCTTTTCGACTGTGGTATGTTTAGGGTCGACGTTAAAGTATCCATGTCTAAAGAATTGGAATTTCTCCTGCGGTCTGCTTTCCTTCATGTTAGGCTCGACAAAGCCTTGTAACACCTGAATTGAATTTGGATTAACATTGTCCAAGAATGTCTTTTCTGTACCGCTGTTATCGTCTGTCTCGTCCAAAATCAGTGGTTCATAAAGACGGAATTCAGCAGGAACGGCATGGGCTGCTTCCACCCAATGGATTGTTCCCTTCACTTTTCTACCTGTAAACCCTGTGCCGCTTTTCGTCTCTGGGTCGTAAGTACAGTGCAGTTCAACTACTTTACCGGTTGAATCTTTTATCACTTCTTCACATTTAATGAAATAGGCATTTTTGAGACGGACCTCATTACCGGGGAACAGACGGAAATACTTTTTAGGCGGCTCTTCCATAAAGTCGTCTTGTTCAATATAAATTTCCCGCGAGAATGGAATTTTTCTCGTGCCCATTTCTGGATTCTCAGGATTGATTTCAGCATCTAGCAATTCAATTTGCCCTTCTGGATAATTCGTAATAACAACCTTTAAGGGATCGATGACACCCATTGTTCGTGGTGCTTTTAATTTTAAATCCTCACGGACGAAGTGTTCAAGCATTTGTGAATCAACTGCTCCAGAACCTTTGTGAATGCCAGTTTCTCGGACAAACGAAACAATCGATTCTGGCGTGAATCCTTTTCTTCTCATCCCGGAAATGGTTGGCATACGAGGATCATCCCAGCCATCCACAAATCCTTCATCTACTAATTGCTTCAGCTTCCGTTTACTCATGACCGTATTCGTTACATTTAGGCGGCCGAATTCTATTTGCTGTGGAGTGCTCTCCATTTCACAATGTTCGACAACCCAATTATAGAGGGGCCGTTGGTCTTCAAATTCTATCGTACAAATGGAATGGGTTACTCCTTCAATTGCATCCTCAAGTGGATGAGCAAAAGCATACATCGGATAAATGCACCATTTGTCACCGGTATTATGATGGGATGCATGGGCAATCCGGTAGATAACAGGGTCACGTAAGTTTATATTCGGTGATGACATATCAATTTTTGCTCGAAGAACCTTTTGGCCGTTTTCATAGGCACCTTCCCGCATCTTTTCAAATAACTCAAGGTTCTCCTCAATCGAACGGGTCCGGTAAGGGCTATCCTTTCCAGGTTCCGTTAGTGTCCCACGGTACTGGCGGATTTCGTCAGCTGATAAGTCATCAACATAGGCTAATCCTTTATTAATCAATAGCACCGCACGTTTATACATTTCCTCAAAGTAATTGGAAGCAAATAATAAGTTATCCCATTCAAAGCCTAACCACTTTACATCTTCTTTGATTGAGTTTACATATTCGATATCTTCTTTTAACGGATTGGTATCGTCAAAGCGTAAATTGGTCAGCCCGTTAAACTCGTCGGCTAAGCCGAAGTTGATGACAATCGATTTTGCATGTCCAATATGTAAATAACCGTTAGGCTCTGGCGGGAATCGAGTGACGATTTTATGGTGCTTTCCAGATTCAAGATCTTTAATCATAATATCCTTAATAAAATTAGATGTGTTATTGTCCACCCTTTTCAACCTCTTTCATTCTTAACTCTACATTATAAATAACATAAATACAGATATTTTTCCATTGTTCCCAACAATTCATGTATAAAACACTCGGGAAATGGAAAATTTATTTATTTTTTAAGCATTCTGGAATTGGCAAGTGTGTATGAAAAAGACTACAATAGTTTCTTGAAGTAATATAAAGGAAGGGGAACTACAAATTGATTAACTTTGGAACAGTCGGAACAGGATGGATCACTGAATCCTTTATCAAAGCAGCAGAGCTCAGCGGTCAATTGCAATTAACAAGTGTCTATTCCAGAACAGAGGATAAAGCGAAACAATTAGCCGATACATATAACGCTCCATATTTTTACACTGACATCGAGGAGATGGCAAAGAGTTCAGAAATACAAGCGGTATATATTGCATCACCGAATTCTGTCCATTTTGAACAAACACTTACATTTTTGAAAAATAAGAAACATGTTATCTGTGAAAAGCCAATTTTTTCAACGAGCGCGGAGTTACATACTGCCTATCAGACAGCGGAGGAAAATGGCGTATATCTATTTGAAGCGATTCGTAATATCCATACCCCAAATTTTAAAATACTAAAAGACAACCTCCAACGGGCTGGGAAGCTTCGTAGTACCATATTGCCTTATATCCAATATTCCTCTCGCTATGATTTATTTTTACAAGGAGAGGAGCCCAATATTTTCTCGGCTCAATATTCTGGCGGCGCGCTTGTTGATTTAGGTGTCTATCCGCTCTATTTAGCAGTAGGATTGTTTGGTGCTCCTAAGCAGGTCAACTATCATCCAGTGGTTCTTCGGAGCGGTGTGGATGGAAGTGGAACCTTGGTGTTAACGTATGATGATTTTATTTGTACGATCCTTTGTTCAAAAATTTCTCATTCAGAATTACCGTGTGAAATTCACGGGGAAAGTGGAACATTTTTCCTTGAAGATGCAGCCCCGATTTCAACTATTACCTTCGTGGACAACCGAGGAAAAGAGAGAGAAACCATTAGCGTCACCCAAGAAGAAGAAAATATGGTATATGAATGTGAAAACATTGCTAAGATTATTGAGACGAAAAATGATCAAGAATATTTGCGGTTAAAAAATTGGAGTGAAATCGTACTCCAAATTACCGAAGAGGCTAGGAAACAAAATAATATCTTATTTGCAGCAGAAAAATAAAGCAAGGCCAGGAGGATACGTTCTCCTGGCTTTATTTTATGAGGTTATCTTCCCCAAAAAAGTTTATTTAACATTTGATGAAGGGGTATGTGAATTCTTTATGAATTCAATATTCTCAATGACTTTTATCACATGCCATGTTTTGTAAGTTCATTATAGTTGAGGGAGTAAGATGGGAGGAAACCTTATGAAATCAAAAGCTTGGTACCAGAAACAGTTGAAACGTAAACCTGTCCAAATTACAAGATATACTGTTCAGGGTTTGTTTTTGTTGTTTTTACTATATGTTGGTCTGCAGTTTTATCAATTCTATTTGCATTTTGAAACACTCGGAAAATCCCCTTTTGTGGACCGTCCGTCTGCAGTTGAAGGTTTTTTGCCAATCAGCGGTTTGGTCGCCTTAAAAGTATGGCTTACGGGTGGCGAATTTGATGTCATTCATCCGGCCGGCCTTGTTTTACTTGCATTTTTTGTAGGTGCAGGAATTATTTTACGTAAATCATTCTGCAGTTGGATTTGTCCTGTTGGAACAGTTAGTGAGTTGATTGGATGGCTGGGCAGGAAAATTTTTAAGAGGAGTTTTGAAATTCCACGATGGCTGACCTGGATACTAACACCAATAAAATACTTATTGATGTTATTTTTTGGTCTTATGGTTGTACAAATGCCCGTGTTTACGGCGAAAAGTTTTCTCGTGGAACCGTATAATAAAGTATCCGATGTAAAAATGCTCCTTTTATTTATCAATCTTGGCGGCTTTGCCTTGAAGTTTATCATTGTCATCTTTATCCTGTCCTTATTCTTTAGAAATTTTTGGTGCCGCTTCTTGTGTCCATATGGTGCACTGATCGGACTAGGCAGTATCTTTAGAATTACAAAGATTGAGAGAAATGAAGATACATGTACAAACTGCGAAATGTGCACAAAGGTTTGTCCGCAAAGATTAAAGGTACATAAAGTTGAGACAGTAAATTCCCTTAATTGTTCAGCCTGTCTGTCCTGTGTAGAGGCATGTCCCGTGAAAGACACGCTAAACATGACGGTAGCGCGGAAAAAGGTAAATAAATGGTTTGTTCCAGTTACCTTCTTCGTGCTGTTCTTCGTGGTTATTACGATTGCAAAAATAACCGGCCACTGGGATACCATCATTTCCTATGAGGAATGGAAACAGCTAATCCCGGAAGTAGAAAACATAAAATAAAGAAGGAACAGAAGCAAAAAATATAAGATTAATGAACAGTTGTAATATATAAAACTATAAAAATACTGCTATTTGGGTCATCCACAATAGTGGTGTTTTTTCGTTTCGAGTGTTAAACACATAGCCCACTTTTCATCATATAAATATAAAAAACTAAAATGGGTGAGTTATGATGGTTGGTAATAACAGAGAATTAATAACTTGGGTATTGCCATATCTCCCAATGGGAGCAGAGTTGGAATACCGAAATCAACAAGCAATCCTTCAATCTATGGATATCGATGGTGATGGAATCCAGGAAATCTTTGGGGTATACCGTCTTAACCGACAGCCCTATTTATTTGTTCTTAAGCAGTACTTTGGTCAATTTAAATATTATTATCCGCTTCCCTCTGAGGTGAAGCAAGACGTCATCCGAATGCTGTCCATTTCCAGAGAGTCAAGGGCCGTTTACCTTTTTCCTGTTGTGAGGAAGGAAATTGGCGGAAACAGTTGGGGCTATATGGATACAAAAGGTAAATGGGTTCTTCCGGCAAACTACGATCATGCAGAGGATTTCCAGGAGAATGGTTTGGCCATTGTTGGTTTAATGGACAAATCAGGTGTCATAAATTCTAGCGGTTATTATATCGTGCGTCCGAAATACGATACTATAACCCCTTTTTCTGAAGGCCGGGCCGTTGTCAATGATGCCCAGGGATTCAAGGTAATTAATGAGAATGGCAAGGAAATCACGGAAAAGGCGTATTCTATCATTGTTGGAGAGTATAAAGAGGGACGCGTTCGTGCTGTTGAAATAGATGCGAATGGGGAGTATTTATATGGGTATCTCAATAAAAGAGGGAAAGAAGTAATTCCATTAATTTATAAAACGGCAAGTGATTTTGAACAGGGGAAAGCAATTGTTAAAACTAAGGAAGGTAGGTTTCAACTTATTGATCTTACCGGAAAGGTTTTACAATCGTATCCTTATGCATACGTCGCTAATTACGGTCAAGGATTGCTTGCATTTCGGAAGAGGAACGATGGGAAGCTGGGTTATATTAATGAGCTGGGGAAAACAATCATAGAGCCGCAATTTTCGAATGGAGAGTCATTTAATGAAGGCCGGGCGATTGTCAGTTTGTCAGAGAATAATAGAGAAAACTTTGGCGTTATTGATCGGCAAGGTCATTTTGTAATTAAGCCAAACTATAATCAAATCTTAGATTTAGGTGAAGGTCGCTTTGCTATAGGAAAGGAGATTGACCCGAAACAGCCTTGTATGAGATCCATCTATGCCTTAGCTGATTCGGATGGTCATATCCTCACAGGATTTCATTTTACAGTGATCACGAAATTTGAGGATGGTCTTGCGTCTGTCACAGATGATCAGCATACTTATTTTATTGATAAACATGGAAGGCGAAAGGAACATCTGCCAATGGTTAGTGGCTCAGGCTGGCTTAGTTTTGAGAAAACACTAATTAAGGGTCATATTGACGACCATCTTATCTATTTTAATCAAACGGGAGAGTTACTCTGGAAGCAAGCCACTATTCTCCCGCTAAATAACCAATATTCGGTGGTGGAGCATAAATATAAACCTAATAAGGATTATTTAGTCTATTATCCACAAATTGCAGGGATGAAAAATCAAGAAAGTGTAAATCGCACTTTAAAGGAGATGGCGGGCGTAAAACCCATACCCGCGCACACTCAGTTGGAATCAAATTATACGGGGAACTATGATATTTCTTATTTTGAGAAAAACCTGCTGGTCATCAAGATTGAGGGCTACGACTACCCGTTTTGTGCGGCGCACGGAATGCCGGTGCAAAAATATGCTCATATTAACCTGAAAACTGGGTCGATGTACCAATTGAAAGACCTTTTTAAGCCTGACAGCCCTTATGTAAAAGTAATTAGCAATCTGATTCTTGAACAAATAAAAGGTAATAACCAATACTCATCTTACTTATTTCCTGATGATTACCATGGGATAAAGGCAGATCAACCATTTTTTATAAGTGAGGCTGGTCTGAATATCTACTTTCAACCCTATGAAATTGCGGCATTTGCAGCCGGTTTTCCTACCTTTATCATTCCTTTTGATGACATAAAAGAGCTTATTAATAGGAACAGCGAATTTTGGAAATCGTTTCACTAAGGAAGGCAGGAATTAATCCTGTCTTTTGTTTATGTAAACTAATGAAAAACTACACAGAAATATGAAATAATGGTGGTAAGTGCTAAATTATTATTGAAGGAGTGCATGGGTATGAAGATTTATGATATTTCTAGAAAGTTAATAAATGGGATGCCTGTTTGGCCAGGGGATACGGCCTTTCATTACGAGGTCGCATGGCCAATGGAGGAAAGTGGATCCGTTAATGTGGGTAAACTTGAATTGAGCACCCATACAGGAACACATGTGGACGCTCCCTTTCATTTTGATAACAAAGGAAAACGAATCATCGAGTTGAACCTCGACCTATACATTGGTCCGGCGAGAGTTATTGATATGCAAGGTAAGGAAAGCATTGGTGCCGCTGATTTAGAAAAGATTAATCTTGATGGATGCAAACGGGTGCTATTCCGAACCCTTTCCTGGGAAAACTCTGATGTTTTCCCTGAAAAGATTCCACATATTGAGCCAAACTTAGCTCCTTTTTTAGGAAGTAAGGGAGTTCAACTGATCGGCTTGGATATCCCATCTGTCGATCCAATTGACAGTAAAGAACTGCCTGCCCATCATAGCTTGAATGAGCACGGTATTCACATCCTAGAGTCACTGATGCTTGATGAAATCGAACCTGGAGATTACGAACTGATTGCCCTTCCATTACCACTATCAGAAGGAGACGGAAGTCCGGTTCGAGCAGTCCTGAGGAAGTAGAAGAATTTGGTGTCAGGCACCAAAAAGCGTGAATCCATTGGACTCACGCTTTTTTATCTTACTAAGGAAAAGTCACTGTTCCTTTGTCTGACTTGTATATTTTTGGCGATAAATTAACCAATAACCTCCAAAGCCAATGATAATAAATAACCCCACCAAACCTGGAACAACATAACTTTTTAATGTTGGCTGGGCAGGCGCCAATTGTTTTTGAGCCAATTTGGCCTGTTCATTTTCTGTTGCGGTGCTTTTATTGGCTGAAACAATTTTATTATTATCTGAGGTTAACGCAGCCATTTGAGCTGTTTGGCTAACTACTGAATTATTTTGAGGAGAAGAAACTTCTATTCGAGAATCGGCAAAGACAATCGTTCCTACTAGAAAAAACAACAGTGATGTGATAAGAGCAATCTTATTAAACATCATATTCAACTCCGCTATATTGTAATCTTTCTGTTGTTTATTCTATCATCGTTAGTTGCAGGAAATATCACTTTTTCCGCAAAGTTCACAAAGCTTTCGAAATTTAAGTCCTCTTAAAATTAACAAAAATTCTTCCCAAACATAGGAATCTCAGTGCACGGGGGGCTATTTCTCATCGGAAATCTTCCAAATCCAAACTTGATATAAATCAATTTCAAATGAAGAGAAGGGTGATAAACTGAAGCATAAACTTATACTCTTAACAAAGGGGAGCGAGAATTATGTTTGAAATCGTTGATAAGAAAGCAGTAATGGATATTCGGGAACGTATTGCAAAGGGCGAACATCCACGCCGCGAAATATTGAATTTTGTTAGAGAAGCACCAGTCGGTACCATTTTTGAAATTCACTTGCCACATCGAGGGGAGCCTCTAATCGCCAGTTTACAATCGTTAGGCATGAATGTAATTGTTAATGAAGTAGAGCCTATGCATTTTAGACTAATGGCCATCAAGCTTGATGAGATTAACTAATACCTGATACTTGTTTTAGTTGATCCAACTCTAGAATCTGTATTTGTCGGCGCCCGTCCATGCTAATAAGTTTCTGCGACATGAACGAAACCAGCTTCCGGCTTACCGATTCTGGGGTTGTTCCAATATAGCTGGCTAAATCCTTTTTAGTAATTGGCAAGGTAAAAGTTCCATTTTTTGCATTCATTTTATCATGGAATAGAATGAGTGCTCTTGCCAGGCGTTGTTCTACTTCCATAAAACTTAGAAAACCAACTGACTCATCAGATTCGAATAGCCGGTCGTTGACAGTTAGTAAGAACCGGTAGGATAACCCTGCGTTCCCTTCCATTGTGTTAAGAAAATCCTTTTTCTCGATATAACAAATAACCGTTGAGGTCCCCACGGTTTCTGCATTCAAATAATGATTTTCATTTCTTAATAATGAAAATAAGCCAAAGAAATCCCCCGGGAACAGCAATCTGATAATTTGTTCTTTCCCCTCTGGGGACATTTTTGTTAACTTGATCAGTCCTTCATTCACCACGAATAATGTCTCCGAACGTTCGCCATCTCGAAAAATATATTCTCCCTTACTAAAACGTTTGCTTCTGGTTACCTTTTGTAGCTGTTGAAGATCCTCTTCATTCATCCCTTTAAAAACTGGTACGGATGTAATACATGATGATTCATGAGAGCAGCAATGGTCACAGCACATTCTTAAGTCACTCCTCCGCAGTTCTTATAACTTTATAGTATCTTCTTTGATCCTTCTTTGTAGTGATTTACATCAATTCTGTTTTTCTTGATATAAATCAATGTTAACTAGAACGATTCGCATTACAATCAAAGTAAAACAAGCAGTGAAGGGGTGCTATTTAAGTGAGTATCATGGAATTAGCATTAAATGAAGTTGCCTGCTCAGGATGTATCGGAAAAATTAAAAGAGAAATGCAAAGAACATATGGAATTGAAAAAGTTAAAATCCTAACAGGTAGTGGGAAGATTCAAATAAACTTTAATGAAAGCTTTATACACTCCGAGGAAATAAATCGGAATCTTTATAAAATGGCATTGCGAATATTTGATTAATGGCTGCTCATAGTGGGCAGTTTTTTTTTGAACATTACATCTTTATTAAGAACATAAAGTTCGTTATAATGTTGTATGTGTTACGACTGAACTCGAATAAGCGACGGTAATAATTTTCTCTTCCAGGTTAAATAATAAACAAAAATGGGAGGGATTTTTTTGGAGCATAATCAGGATAGTAAGTTTGAAGAAACTTTTCTTCCAATGACCTCGGTTGGCAATGGCGTGGGGATGGCTGTTTTACCCGATGTATATTGTTATACCGACAAAATCGTGAACCTCGTACTTGTTGGCGATCCGAATAAATCGGGGGAATTTGTGCTCATTGATACAGGTATGCCTAAGTCCGCAGAAAAAATAATGGAAATGATACAAGAACATTTTGGTGAGCGGGCCATTCCAAAAGCGATCGTTTTAACACATGGACATTTTGATCATGTCGGATCAGTGGCTGAATTGTTGGAAGAGTGGAAGATTCCGGTTTATGCTCATGAACTAGAACTTCCCTTTTTAACTGGCCAACGTGACTACCCACCTGGTGACCCAAATGTTGATAGTGGACTTGTTGCAAAATTGTCACCGATGTTCCCAAACCATGGAATTAATATAAGTGACTATGTTCATGTCCTACCTGCCGATGGGACTATTCCAAATATGCCTAATTGGAAATGGGTACATACACCAGGTCATACACCAGGACATATCAGTTTATTCCGTGAACAAGATCGGGTGCTCATTGCCGGTGATGCGTTTGTGACCGTAAAACAAGAATCACTCTATAAAGTAATGACGCAAACACAGGAGATTAGCGGGCCCCCTAAATATTACACAACTGACTGGGAAGCGGCATTTGAATCCGTGAAAAAGCTAGAGGCACTCAAGCCTCAAGTAGTGGTGACCGGTCATGGGCTTCCTATGGGCGGTGAAGAACTAGCAGAAAGCCTTTGGTATTTAGTGGAGCATTTTGATGAGATTGGCCGTCCTAAGAGTGGAAGATATGTGAATTAAAAATCCTGAAAAAAACTTGAGCTGCCGACGCATGCAGCTCTTTTATATGAACATTATGTTCTTTTTTGAGAACAAACGAAAGAATTCATAGATTTCAGCATAGATACTACAAAAATAATGGAAACTAATCGAACAATTTATGAGGTGGTAATAATGAAACTCTGTATATTCCTGTTAATTGCTGGACTATTGGATGCTGTTCTGACGCATGTTGGGATTGCTTCAGGTATCGTTTCTGAAGGGAACCCGATGATGAAACTGGTCATTGAAAAAAGCTGGTCTTATTTCTACATTATTAAAATCTTTTTGCCCCTAATCTTGCTTGGGTTGTTTTACCTGCGCCCATTAAAAGGCTGGATTCGGACGCTCTTGGTTTCTACTTGCGTTCTTTACTTCTCAGTACTGATTTATCATATGGTTTGGATTGCCCTCTATTTTAATTCTGCATCATGACTTTACACTATTCCTAACTAGACACTCCAAGATTATTACGTTAGTATCAATACGATATGTAAAGACAAATAATAAGAAAAATGATTTTATAAAAGGAGTACACTATGTTAAATACTTTAAAACCATACTTGCAGGCAGCATGGGAAAAGTCAGGATTTCAACAGCCGACTTCCATTCAAGAAGCGGCCATTCCGATGATTCTCGAAGGCAAGGATTTAATTGCCGAGTCACCGACAGGTACTGGTAAGACGCTTGCTTATCTCCTGCCATTATTACATAAAATGGATCCTAGTTTACAATCCCTCCAAGCTATTGTATTAGCTTCATCACAAGAGTTGGTGATGCAGGTTTATCAAGAATTTCAAAAGTGGTCTGAAGGCAGTGGAATCAGAGGCGCTTCCATCATTGGCGGAGCCAATATGAAACGGCAGCTTGAGAAATTAAAGAAACGCCCTCATGTCATATTTGCTACACCTGGCCGTTTACTAGAACTAATCAAACAGAAAAAAGTGAAAATGCATGAAGTAAAAATAGTCGTTCTCGATGAAGGAGATCAATTACTCATTCACGAACATCTTAGTACTGTTCAAAATATTGTGAGATCAACAATGAGCGACCGCCAAGTGGTCTTGTTTTCAGCAACAATGAAACCGGCGACAGAGAAATTAGCCAAAGAAATGACGAAGGACCCAGAAATTCTTCGCATTGAAAAGGATGAACTTGCGTCTTCTGGGGAAGTGGAGCATATTTATTTTTCCTGTGAGCCAAGAGACAAGATTAAGCTTCTTGAAAAAATCACACGTTTAGAAAATAGTAAATCGCTTGCTTTTATTAATGATATTGGCGAAATTGAAGTATTTAAAGAAAAATTACATTTTAAAGAGCTATCCATTGGAATCTTGCATAGCGACATGAAGAAGCTCGAACGACAAGCTGCATTAAAGTCTTTCCGTGATGGAAAAATGAGCATGTTGATTGCAACGGATGTAGCGGCAAGAGGACTTGATATCCAAGGAGTTACTCACGTGGTTAATATCGATTCTCCAAAGGATATCTCACAGTATGTGCACCGAGCGGGACGAACAGGCAGAATGGGTGCGAATGGGATTGTTATCTCGCTTGTTACCGAGAGGGAAGAACGAGAATTGAAACAGTATTGCCGTGAATTAAAGGTCCCGGTTAATAAGAGAGTTTTTTACAAAGGACTTATCGCTGAAGAGGGACAAAGGGAACACAAACTAAGAAGATGATAGTCGGCAATGACAGTGGAGTAAAATCCACTGTCATTTTTTTATAAGAAAGGACTTTCAATTCTATTGCTTGAATAGTTAAGAAGAAGAAACGGAGGAGAACAACCCATGGAAAATCCGAAATTAAAAAAAATGGCTGAAGAGTGGCTTGAAGAAGCAACTATCACACAGATCCAAGAAAAATTTGCGCAAGGGGAGCTTACATCGAAAGAGCTTGTCTTGATGTATCTAGATAGAATCGCTAAGTATGACAAACATTTGCATTCCATCCTTGAAGTGAATCCTGATGCTTTGCAGATAGCCGAAGCGCTCGATAACGAACGAAACGAAAAAGGACCTCGCAGTCGATTGCATGGAATTCCGATCTTACTAAAAGATAACATTGATACTCACGATAAAATGCATACAAGCGCGGGGTCTCTTGCCTTAAAAGATTCAATTGCCCTCCATGATTCATTTGTGACAGAACAATTACGCAGAGCTGGAGCAGTCATTCTTGGTAAGGCAAATATGACTGAATGGGCGAATTTCATGGCAATCGGGATGAAAAGCGGGTATAGTTCACGAGGCGGACAGGTTTTAAATCCATATGGACCAAGCAAGTTTGATGTGGGTGGTTCTAGCTCAGGTTCAGGAGCAGCCGTTGCCGCTAACTTTGCCACAGTAGCGGTTGGAACGGAAACATCTGGATCCATCTTAAATCCTGCTTGTCAAAATTCCTTGGTGGGAATCAAGCCGACAGTGGGTCTTATCAGCAGACGAGGGATTATTCCAATTGCACACTCCCAGGACACAGCTGGTCCAATGGCTAGAACAGTGGAAGATGCTGCAATTCTTCTAACGGCACTAAGTGGAAGCGATAAGAAAGATCCCATTACCACAACAAATCCATTTGCTCAAAAAGACTTTTCCAATCATCTATTGACGCATGGACTAAGCGGGAAAAGAATAGGCATAGCCCTAGAAGGCTTTATCGAGTTATTAAGTGAAGAAAAACAAAAGGTGATTCTTGCAGCGGTTGATAAATTAAAAACCACTGGTGCTATCGTGATTGATAACATTGAAATTCCATCTGCCAAAGCCGCTTGGAAGTATGATGTTTTAACCTATGAATTTAAACCAGATCTTAATGCGTATTTAAACAGCCTCCATCCATTGATACCTATTAGAAATATAACAGACCTTATTGATTTTAATAAGAACAATGAGGAGAAAATGCTCGAATACGGTCAGGCAGTCCTGATCGAGTCTGAAGAAACAAGTGGCTCGTTAACAGAAGCTGCTTATGTTAACGCATTGGAGTTTGACCTTTATCATTCGAAAAACCAGGGAATTGATTTTGCCTTAGAAACATCCAACCTTGAAGTGATTGTTTTCCCAAGTGAAGAAGGCTCTCATATTAGTGCAAAAGCGGGTTATCCATCCATTGCTGTTCCAGCTGGTTATACAGCAGAAGGGGAGCCAGTCGGGATTACATTTGCAGGAACGGCCTACAGTGAGCCTCTTTTAATCGAAGTCGCTTATGCATTTGAACAAATGACTAAATTTAGAAAAGCGCCGATCCTTGAAAAAGAATAAGACTATTTAGTTTCACTCATACTATCAATGTATTTCTCAAAAAGGAGCTGGTAGTATGGGAAGACAGAAGCTAGGTAATCAAAATGCACAACGAAATAATAATCGCAAAAAGCAAATGAGAGATAGTGAAGAGCTGGTTGAATTCACAACTGGTGAAGAAGTAAAACACAATCGTCCAAATAGTAAGTAATAAACGGCGCCTCCTTCACATGAGAAGAGAGGCGCTTTTTTGTTTGATAAGAAAGTGTAAGTTTTTGAACTTAGATTAAGATCTAGCTCCAGGTCATACGCCGCTGTACAGGGCGCTTGTGCTTTCTTAGATAAACTCACTCTTCAGCAAGTAATTTTAGTGCTTTTTTAGCAGGTCCCTCGATCACGTCGCCTGAATATGCATACCGTGAACCGTGACAAGGACAATCCCATGTTTTTTCCGCATGGTTCCATTCACATTCACAGCCAAGATGGGTGCAGGTAGTATCAACAATATAAAGTTTACCTTTTTCGTCCTTATAGGCACCCGCTCTTTTTCCGTTATACATCACAACAGAACCTTCGCCATCCGACAGATCGTCCGGATCTCCTGGAACAATTTCAAGCTTGCCCTTAATTAGATGTTTGGCAACGTCGATATTAGTGGTGGCAATACTTTTTAAATCCGGGTCAGCATGGAATCGGGACGGTGAATAAAGCTCTTTGTACGGATTCTCGTTGTTTAACACATAATCGGCTAATAAACGGCCAGCCATGGTTCCTGTTGTCATCCCCCATTTTTTAAATCCCGTAGCCACTAAAATATGCTCCCGCTCAGAAGTAATTGGACCAATATATGGCAGCTTGTCCAATGTAACTAAATCCTGTGCAGACCAGCGGTAATCATATTCCTTAATCCCAAAAACCTCTTCTGCAAATGCTTCAAGATTTTCAAAATGCGCAATCGTATCAATACCTTGGCCGGTTTTATGGTTTTCACCGCCAATTATAATGAGGTTTTCCCCGTTAACTGGTGTATAACGAATCGAACGGGATGGACTATCCGCGCTAATATACATGCCGCCAGGATATTCTTTGTCTGTTTTAATTCCAATCGCATAAGACCGGTCGGCATACATTCGTGCAAAATAAAGACCTGGCAAATCGTAAAATGGGAAATGAGAGGCAATAATCACTTTAATGCAATTTACCTTGAAACCAGATTTGGTAACAACCCTTGACTGTTGTTCATCATCTTCAATGTCAGTAGCGGTTGTATTTTCGAACACCATACAACCGGCTTTCACGGCTTCATCCAAGAGGACTTTTAAATATTTTAGTGGATGAAACTGGGCCTGATTTTGCATCATCAAGGCTGCTTTCACTTCGATATTGAATGGAATCGTATCTTTTAATGCTCCATCAATACCAAGACGTTTATATGCTTCCCACTCCGTGACCAGCTTTTCTTTATATTCATCCGTGACCGCATAAATATAAGCATCTTGTTTGCTAAAATCACAATCAATTCCTTTTTCGTTTACATTATTTTCAACAAATTTTATAGCGTTCATATGTGATTCGAAATAAATCCTGGCCTTTTCTTCTCCGAAATGGTTAATAAATTCGTCATAAATTAAATCATGTTGGGCGGTAATCTTTGCAGTTGTATGACCAGTTGTACCATTCAAAACACTGCCGGCCTCTAATAATGCGACCTTGACGCCTTCCTTTGCAAGTAAATAAGCAGCTGTAATCCCTGTAATCCCCGCTCCAACAATGGCCACATCGACAGATATATCTTCAGTTAAATTCTTAAAAGTTGGTAATTCTATTTCACGCCAATACGTTTTTGGGAATTGTGGAATTTTTTCAGATGAACTCATATATATACTCCTCCAGCCTAAAAAATGACATCATAATTAATTTTCCCAAAGGAGTTAAAATACATGTAATCAAGGAAAGATTTTCTTAACGTAAAAAAGAACCCAGCGTATGCAAGGTTCCTACTCCTCTTTGTCAATTTCCAATGGATCAATTCGGGTAGAGTCTTCGGTATTTAATGAACTTCTAAGGAAGTAGAAGAATGTACCACCTATACAACCAAGTAATATAAATAAACCAATCGTTGTGACCCACCAAATTGCTGCCATTGTATTCCCCCTTTGAAAAGCGAAAGAGATGATTGTCTTAAGCTTTTCTAAAAATATATGCAAAAGGGGGGAGGATTTTTCCAACGAATTTCACTTAGTCTTTTTTCTTAAGTGAAGCATAATAGTCCACTTTTTTGATATTTACACCGACAAAGGTTTCAATAATCGACTGGCCGCCGGCAATCGATAAAATTAAGATGACCACAAAGGTAATCCGGGGAAAGAGTAAATAGGCTCCCCCAAGTAAAATGGCACTCCAAACACCTGCACACCAATAACATTTCAATAAATAACCGAACATCGATGTCGGAACTTCCTTTGTTTCTACGCCGGCGTCTGTTTCCACCTTGATTTTCTTAACAAAAGGTTTACGGATAAATTCGGTAATCTTATCAAAGACAATTAAATGGGTTAAACGATAACTCGCTAAAATTAACATTATATATGTCATCCATGAAATTTCCTTCACTTTTAATCCTCCATAATGTAGACCAAATTTAAATGAATCAAAATTTTTTAATCCATTGTATATTTTGAGCTTGAATTCAAGATTATATATTCGGAGGAGGCGAAAAAATGAAAAAATCTTTTTGGTTTAGTTTACTGTTTTTATTATCGCTATTTTGTCTTCCAAGTGTGTCGTTTGCCCAGCAAATCTACACTGTTCAGCCGGGTGACACACTTTGGAAAATCGCAGTCAGGTATCAAGTTGGGATTTCTGAGATTATTTCTGCCAATCGGCAATTTCCGAATCCGAATTTGATCTATCCAGGTCAAAAGGTAACCATTCCTAGCTTCGATTCTGTCAAGAGCATTGAAAGTCAGGTCATTCAGTTAACCAATCAGGAACGTTCGAAAAATGGATTAAAAGCGTTGACTCCAGATTGGGAACTGTCAAGGGTGGCTCGTTACAAAGCCAATGATATGAGAGATAAGAACTATTTCAGTCATACCAGTCCAACGTATGGCAGTCCATTTGATATGATGAAAAACTTTGGAATTTCCTATCGTTCAGCTGCTGAAAACATTGCAGCAGGGCAAACAACACCTGCATCAGTTGTCCAAGCATGGATGAACAGCTCTGGTCATAGAGC
This sequence comes from Bacillus sp. AFS073361, assembly GCF_002567005.1. Taxonomy (GTDB): domain Bacteria; phylum Bacillota; class Bacilli; order Bacillales; family Cytobacillaceae; genus Neobacillus. The sequence continues at coordinate 92,124 of NZ_NUZU01000039.1, read as the reverse complement.
CAATATATTAAGTACGAAATCAACCTATATTGGAGTTGGCTACGCTCAAGGCGGCTCTTCAAGACACTATTGGGTTCAGATGTTTATCTCTAAATAAGCTTAAAAGGGTCAGTATCTTAAGCATTTCGCTTAAGGACTGACCCTTTCTACGTCTTAGGACCGAGATAAAAATCAAGCTAAGGCGCAATTATGACAAACAATGAAAAGAGGTAAGATGATATCAAGATAAAGAAAGGAGAAAAATAAAATGAAAAAATTTGGTTTATTGTTAGCAGGTGGAATTTCAGCAGTGATCTTGCTTTCAACCATTGGTCCAATGCTGGGGTTACTCGTAAGCTTGGTACTCCTCTACTTCATATTCAAACAGTTCTTAAAAGCAAAATCTACAGGTGGAAAAATCGGGCTTGGCATGATCGGCCTCATCGTTCTATTGGCCTCTATTCATAATGCCCCAGCCCTCATAGGAGTGGCTGCAGCTTATGTATTATACCTTGTTTATAAAAAATGGAACCAAAATAAGGAAACTGCCGTAAAGGAAGAGTCTGACCCATTTGTTAATTTTGAAAAACAATGGAATGAACTGAAAAATTATTAAGATTAAAAGGAGAGAATACAAATGACAAACTTATTTACAAGAATTAAAAATACGATTACAGCAGATTTACACGAGGCACTTGATCAAAAAGATAAAAAAAATCCGATTGCATTATTGAATCAATACCTGCGACAATGTGAACAAGAAACGGAGAAAGTTAGAAAGTTGTTAGAACGTCAATATACATTGAAGGATGAATTTACGAGAGAATACCAGCAGGCAGCCCAGTTAGCTGAAAAAAGAAAATACCAGGCGGATGTAGCTTCTAAGGCTGGGGAAACAGAGCTTTATCAGTTTGCCTCTTCAGAGTTTGAGCAATATGCGGACCGTGCAACACGATTAAGTGTATCGCTTGAACAAGTAAAAGGGCAACTAGTAGACTTAGAAAGAAAATATGAAGAAATGAAGCACAAAATCAAGGATATGCACCTAAGAAGGATGGAATTAATGGGCCGTGAAAATGTGACACGTGCGAACCACCAAATCAACCAAGTGCTTGATGCAAATACTTATTCAGATAAATCCTATTCAAAGTTTAAAGAGATTGAGAACTATCTTGACCGTTTGGAACATCAAGTGAATAGTTCGTTTTATCGTAATACCATTGATGCTCGGATCGCTCAGTTAGAAAAAGAAATGAAATTAGAAGAAAGCAAGTCCATTTAATTACAAATATGGTATGCTAAAAGAAAAGCGGTGGCGCGCTGCACATGGGCGCAAGGATAAAAGGCGTAGGCTTTCTGCGCCTTTTGTCCATACATTAAATTAAATGATGAGCCAGATATTTATAAGGGAGGGTGGGCCATGTTTAAAAATACCAAAAATGATTATTTAGGCTGGATGTTCATCATTGGTGCAATCATTCTAGTCATGGAAATATTATTTTTCAACAGCGGGCTTATTTTTTCCCTTATCATATCTGGCGGCATGATTTTTCTCGGCCGCAAGCGTGCTGGGAAAAAAAGAGGAAAGTTTCTTTTTATCGGCGGAATTATCTTTTTTGTAATTAGTATCTTTCACATGATAACGTTTAGGTTCTTTTTGCTTGCCATATTACTGCATTTTTTAATTCAGTTTATTAATTCAAAAAAACATCCTAAAAAGATTACACCGGAAATCATCCAGGAGGAGGAAACCACGGAACAAGAAACTCTGATTAAAACAGAGCCATTATTTGAAAATATTGTTCTTGGTCAACAGAAGACCCCTACTGGTGCTTATAAATGGAATGATGTAAACATCCAGGCAGGAATTGGCGATACCATCATTGATCTTAGTTTTACGATGCTTCCAAAAGGGGAAACCGTTATCTTTATACGAAATCTCGTCGGGAATATTCAAATCCTTGTTCCTTATGATATTGAAGTAAGTATCCACCACTCCTGCATAGTAGGTTCAACAAGTGTTTTCGAGCACCATGACTCGAAACTTTTCAATCGGGTCTTACACGTAAAGACACCTGGATATGAGGCAGCCGAGCACAAAGTAAAAATATTTACCTCGCTCGTTGCCGGAAATTTAGAGGTGAGCCGGATATGAGCACAACCCAGCGCCAAATTTTCTGGAGTGTCGGCTTTTCCTTTTTTATTGCGATCATTATCGGTGCCATTTTTATCTTTGTTTTTCCATTGGGCAGTTGGGCAGAATTGTGGAGTAAACAGTTCATGAATATTCCCTTTGTTATCTTTATCCCTGCTTTTAGTATTGCGGTCGGAATACTTTTAGGTGCGTTCTCTGGGATGTATTGGAGAAAGCAGTTTCTCTCGGTTGAACATTCCTTGCATTTATTAGAGGAAGGGAAACAGATAGAAGTGAAGGAGAAGCCAGTGATCTCGGAAATGCAACTGATTGCCAACCGAATAGACAAAATCGGTAAACAGATGTCAGAGCAGGCTAAACTTTCTCAGCGCTTAGCCACCGAGAAGGTAGAGGACTTAGAAGGAAGAATACAAGAAATAATTGAACAAGAACGGAACCGTCTAGCCCGTGAGCTTCACGATTCTGTCAGTCAGCAATTATTTGCTGCTTCGATGATGATGTCAGCCATCAACGAAACCAAGCAGCAATCACCACTAGAAAATGACCGTGAAGCAAAGCAATTGAAAATTGTAGAGGAAATGATTCACCAATCACAGTTAGAAATGCGGGCCCTTCTTTTACATTTGCGTCCTGTTGCCTTGAAGAATAAAACACTCCAAGAAGGAATTGAAGAGCTGTTAATCGAATTATCTCAAAAGGTTGAAATGGATATTAAATGGAAAACGGAGGCCTTTCCCTTGGATAAAGGTGTGGAAGATCATCTTTTCCGAATTCTGCAAGAATCTATATCAAATACGTTAAGACATTCGAAAGCAAGCTTGCTCGAAGTTCTAATGGTTAAAAGGGATGATTTAGTCATCCTAAGAATTGTAGATGATGGAATTGGTTTTGATGTTAATGAGATGAAGGCAGGCTCCTATGGAATGCAAAATATGCATGAGCGTGCTGTTGAAGTAGGCGGTACGTTAAAAGTAGTTAGTGTAAAAAATCAAGGAACAAGGCTGGAAGTAAAGATTCCGGTGATGATTAATGGAGATGGTGCCAATGATTAGAGTAGTATTTGTTGATGATCATGAGATGGTAAGAATCGGGGTTTCTTCTTATTTATCTGCACAGCCAGATATTGAGGTAGTAGGAGAAGCGGACGATGGAACAAAAGGTGTAGAACTTGCCCTCGAACTTCGCCCTGATATTATCTTAATGGATTTAGTTATGAAGGAAATGGACGGGATTGAAGCAACGAGGCGAATCATTGAAAAATGGCCTGAAGCAAAAATCATCATCGTAACCAGTTTCTTGGATGATGAAAAAGTATATCCTGCACTAGAGGCTGGAGCCACAAGCTATATGCTTAAGACATCTAAAGCTGGTGAAATAGCCAATGCAGTCCGCGCTACATACCACGGACAATCGGTCCTTGAACCGGAAGTTACTGGTAAAATGATGGTGAAAATGCGTCAAAAGAATACCCATCTGCCACACGAAGACCTTACCTCTCGTGAAATTGAAATATTATTATTAATGGCCGAAGGCAAAACCAACCAAGATATTGCGGATGAATTGTTTATTGCCCTCAAAACCGTCAAAACCCATGTCAGCAATATTTTGAGCAAGCTCAACGTACAGGACCGAACGCAAGCAGTCATCTATGCATTTAAGCATTCATTAATTAAATAAATCCCGAAGGCTTTCCGAAATGGAAGGTCTTTTTTTTTATAAAAATGCAAAAATTTAATTGAAAAGGTTTCTCATTTATTGTTATGATATAAATGCAAATGAAAATGATTATCATTATTATAGATACCGGAGGATTACATACATGAAACTATTAAAAGTGTCAGGCACCCTAATTTTATCTAGCAGTCTTCTATTTGGATGTTCAAACAATACAGAGGAAACTTCAACAAAAGAAAAGGTAAAGGAAAAAGCTGTTACAAGTGAGGCTTCGCTTTCTGGGGTCACTGATGATTACAGGGCATATGCCATAGGGGAAATTGAAGAATTTGTTAAGGCAACAGATGCCTTTACAGCCGCTGTTAAAAAGGGAGAAATCGAACAAGCGAAAGCTCTGTATGGACCAGCGCGGATGCACTATGAGCGCGCTGAACCAATTGCGGAAGTGTTCGGTGACCTTGACCCGAAAATTGATGCACGAGAAGGCGATGTTCCTGAAGCGGAATGGGGCGGATACCACCGGATTGAAAAAGGTCTTTGGATCGATAAAACCACTAAAGGATATGAGCAGTACGCGGAGCAGTTAATGAAAGATGTTAATCTCCTGCGTGCCAAGGTAGATACCGTTGAAGTGACACCAGAATTATTGATAACTGGCGCTGTTGACCTATTAAATGAGGTATCCACTTCAAAAGTAACAGGCGAAGAGGATCGTTATTCTCATACTGATTTATATGATTTTGCTGCCAATGTGGAGGGAGCAGAAAAGATTTATCAATTGCTTAATCCGGCATTAACGAAAAAAGATGCGGACGTTTCAAAAGAAATTCAAGCCCGGTTTGATGATGTGTACAGTTTATTGAACCAGCACAAAAAGGGAGATGGCTACAAACTCTACACAGAACTATCAAAGGACCAAGTAAAAGAACTAAGTCAGGCGATTGATGCACTAGCAGAACCACTCTCACAAATAGGACTTGTTACGGAGGCGTCTTAATTGGCAAAGAATACAAACATCATCGATGAATCTTCAGTAATCGGAAAAAAGATTTCGCGAAGGGATATCCTTAAAACGGCCGGTGTTGGTGGTGTCGGAGTGATACTGGGTGCATCTGGATTAGGAGGATTGCTTTCTATTTCGGAAAGCAAAGCTACCACTAAAGAAGCCCACGATATCGTTCCCTTTTATGGAAAACATCAAAGTGGAATCACCACAAAAACGCAAAACCATGTGTATTTTGTTTCCTTGGATGTAACCACCTCGAAAAAAGAAGAGCTGGTTCAATTATTCAAGGATTGGACAAAGGCTGCTGGCCTATTAACTGAAGGAAAAGCAGTCGGAGATCTTTCGAGTAATGAGTTTCTCCCGCCAAAAGATACAGGGGAGGCAGCTGGGTTATCTGCTTCTAATTTAACGGTTACATTTGGAGTTGGTCCTAGTTTGTTTGTAAAGGACAATCTCGACAGATTCGGTCTAAAACATAAGCAGCCAAAAGAATTAGTGGATCTGCCTAAATTTCCGCTTGATGCGTTGGAAGACGAATGGACTGGTGGGGACCTGTGTATTCAAGCCTGTGCGGATGATTTGCAAGTTGCCTTTCACGCAGTGAGGAATTTGATTCGAATTGCAAGAGGAAAGGCGATCTTACGCTGGGCGCAAACAGGGTTTCAACGCACGAAACAAGCAGATCCAAAAAATGAAACACCAAGGAACTTGTTTGGTTTTAAAGATGGCACAGCCAATCCTGATGTAAACAATGAAGAACAAATGAATAAACAGGTTTGGGTTCAGCCTGGAGATGGCCCTAATTGGTTAGCGAATGGAAGTTATCTTGTCGTCCGAAGAATTCAAATGTTTATTGAAGTGTGGGATCGTACAACACTAAAAGATCAAGAAAATACCTTTGGCCGCTATCGTGAAAACGGTGCACCAATTGGGCAAAAAAGTGAATTTGAAAAACTTAATTTGAAGCAAAAAAATGAAAAAGGCGAATATAGTATCCCAGCGGACTCGCATACACGTGTATCCCATGGGGACGGTTCACAACAAATTCTGCGCAGGGCCTATTCCTATTCAGATGGAATGGACCTGAAGACCGGCAGCTTTGATGCAGGCTTGTTGTTCTTATGTTTCCAACGTGCTCCTAGTAAACAATTTATTCCGATACAAAATAGATTGGCCATGATGGATAAATTGAATGAATATATTTCCCATAGAGGAAGTGCCATCTTTGCTTGTTTACCAGGAACGAAACCAGGTGGCTTTATAGGTGAAACACTTTTTAACTAGAGTTTTCCCCATTTATAGAGGAGAGAGAGACACATGTTACGATTTAAAACAAAAAGTATATCTATATTAATTCTAATGATGCTCTTCGTTTTTTTTCAAACCGTTCATCCAGCAAAAGCGGAAGTAAATCATGATGAACTTTTCGTTCTTATTGGTGATAGTTTAATGAAAGCCAAGGATGGAGACCAATCAACCGTTTCGAAAAATATGGAACAGTTTGCAAACGAATGGAAAGCGATTAAGAACACGGATAGTGAACAGGCTAAAAAGGTTGAGCAAGCACTTCAAGAGGTTCAAAGCTTACTAACCGAAGGGAATCTAGAAAAGGACGTTCTGTCAAAAAGCCTTTCGTCTCTCTCAAGTGCGGTAGTTCTCTATGACCAAGAACAAAATCCACAAGATAAAGAAAAAGGAAAAGAACAAGTAAAACAGATGACACCGCTCATCTCCGCATTAAAGAAATCGATTGAGGACGGGAATCAAGCAGTATTGAAAACTCAATATGAAACCTTGCTAAATAAATGGAATAGTTCGGAAAAAATTGTCCATGATGAGAGCATTGCTACCTACGGCAGTATCGAGAAATACATGGCTTTAATTCGAATCGCGATAACCCAGAGTCCGGCCGATTTAGACAAGGCGAAAACAAATATCGAGAAGCTATCAAGTGAAGTGGAAAATTTCTTAGCAGGGAAGGTTTCTAAACAGGTTCAAAGTGATTATACACTATCGGATCTCTCTACATTATTAAGTAAGGCAGAATCACAGATTTCACAAAAAAACTATAATAGTGCTGCTGACCAGTTAAATGAAGTCCTAAACGTATGGCCAATGGTTGAAGGAGATGTTCAGACGAGGGATAGTAAACTGTATAGTGATCTTGAAACCAAAATACCTACAGCTATTAGTCTCTTAAGTTCTGCTAAAGTCGATGGTCTAAAAGCAGAGGAGATTGTAACAGAAATAAATTCACGTCTTGCACCGTTAATTAGTAAAACTGATTATTCTTTATGGGATGCGGCATTAATTTTGCTGCGCGAAGGGTTAGAAGGGCTATTAATCGTCGCCACATTGCTTGCCTTTTTGAAGAAAATGGGTCAGGGTGCAAAACAGAAATGGATCTGGGCGGGTGTTGGCGCAGGTATCCTAGCAAGTGCAGTATTAGCCATTATTATTAATATTGTATTTTCAAGTATCGTTGCAGCTTCCAGCCGAGAATATATAGAGGGAATTACTGGAGTTGTTGCTGTGATCATGATGTTAACAGTTGGAGCATGGCTCCATAATAAATCCAGTATTGGGAACTGGAACAAATACATCAATCAACAAATGGAACAAGCCATTGCCAAAGGAAGTTTAGTTTCTTTTGCTTTCATTAGTTTTCTGTCTGTGTTCCGTGAAGGAGCAGAAACCATCATTTTCTATACAGGAATTACCCCATACATTAGTATGCAGCAATTGTTATTGGGTGTGATCCTGGCAGTGGGAATCCTGGCCATTGTTGGGTTCGCCATTATTTACTACAGTGTAAAAATACCGATTCGCTTTTTCTTTAAAGCAGCAACTATTCTTATTTATATTTTAGCCTTTAAAATTCTCGGTATTAGTATCCACGCACTGCAGATTTCGGATGTTTTGTCAACAAGCACCGTGCATCAGCTTCCGTTTATTGATTGGATTGGTTTATATCCAACTTTGGAAACAACAATTACCCAGTTATTATTAGTCATCGTCATTGTGGGGTTAACTTGGATGATTAAAAAAAGAACAGTCATTACTAACATTTAAAAGGGCCTTAGGTCCTTTTTTCGTTACTCTAAAAATTTTCTCCTACTAATCAAAGAACTTGTCTCATAAGTTTATAGAAGTGAGATTAGTATGGAGGAGAAAAAATTGAGGATTTATTATAAGGGTATATTCTTTTTAGCTGCCGCTGCTTTTTTAGGGGAAGGTATTGAAGTTTTAGTAAATATGATTCTTGCTCGAGAATTAGGACCACACGGGCTAGGACTGTATATGTCCATTTTGCCATCGATATTCTTCATTGTATTACTAGCAAGCTTTGAGTTGCCTGTATCAATTTCAAAATTTATTGCAGAAAGGGAAGACCGTTATCACCGTAATATCCTTCATCATGCTATTTCGATTACGATTGTATTCTCTGCTGTCCTTTTTTTAGCAGCTACAGTGATCATTCCGTTTATTCCTGTGTTTGATAAATACCACCCATATGTTAGATGGCTCGTTTTGATCTTAATTCCAATCATTTCCTTCACGTCTGTCGCGAGGGGATATTTTATGGGCAAGCAACAAATGGGGAAAATAGCAGTCTCTAATTTTTTAAGGAAAACTATTCAACTCGCGGGGTTGTTTCTCCTCTTTCGTTTGTTTGCCTTTGATACGTCTGAGTCATTGTTAATCGCAATTGGTACATTTATTGGCAGCGAGATTGTTGTGTTCCTATATTTATTTTACATGTTTATTATCCAATTCCAACAATTGAAACGACAACCGTTTTCTAATATGAAGCGCAAGGTAGTGCAAAAGAATTTAATGGCAGTATCGATCCCAACCACGGGTCTTCGGTTGTTTTCAGCATTCACTGGTGCCATACAGCCCTTTATCATTAAGTCAGCGTTGGTTCGTTCTGGCATGAGCGAAACAGTAGCGACCGAGCAATTTGGGCTGCTGATGGGGGTAGCCATGTCAATTGGCTTTTTCCCTGCATTTATTGCCCATTCTCTTATGGTTGTTCTAATTCCGGCTGTATCCAAGACTTACTCTCAGGGTGATTATCAAAAGCTCCAAAAAATGCTTCGACAGGTGATGAAGCTCACCTTTGTATACGGGGTCGCAGCTGTAGCTATTTTCTACTTTTTTGCACCAGAGTTAACTTCGCTATTTTTTAAATCAGAAACACCAGCTGTATTTTTACAATTACTCTGGCCATTTTTCTTATTTCACTTCTTTATCATGCCAATGCAGGCCTTTTTATTTGGACTTAATCTACTTAAAGAGACCTTTATTCATATCATTTGGTCGACCATCATCTCCTTTGCACTCATTCTTCTGCTTGCAGCCATGCCGGAATGGAGAATGAACGGGGTTATTATTGGCATGAATACAGGTGCTGTTTTGTTAGCGCTTATGCATTATATAACCATTTGTAAAAAAATCGGGATCAGTTTATTTATGCAGAGGCTCATTCAAAATCCTACTGAAAGATAAATTTAGAGAAAATTACTTCAGAACTGTAGGGGGTTCCACTTTCCACTCCGTCTATTAATATGAAAAGTTATTTTTCAACATGGAGGTTTAGGAAAATGAAAAATGAATGTACCCCATCATTTGAAAAAGTGGTCATGGAATACGGTAGAGCCATTTATAAATATATTTTATCATTGGTGAAGCATAAAGAACTTGCTGAGGACATCTATCAGGAGGTATTACTCTCTGCATATTTAGCATATCCTTCAATAAAGGAACAATCCAAATTTAAAGGATGGTTATTTACGATTGCCATCAATAAATGCCGTGACTATTGGCGGAAAGAAAATAAATCAAAGCAATTTTGGAGGGAAGAAGTTTATTCCTATTCAGCCTCACTCGAACCAACCGTTATCCCGGAAGAGGAAGTGTTACATAAATTCTCTGCAGCACAAATGGCTGAAAAGGTTAACCTCTTACCAGAAATCTATAGATATCCTATTTATTTATATTACTATAAAGATTTTTCTCTCGTCGAAATTGCGAAGAAAAGTAACCTTCCCATGTCTACGGTTAAAACAAGGATGAGAAGGGCGAAGGAAAGACTCCGGCCAAAAATACAGTCACTGGCATGATACCAGTAAAATATTCTTTGAGAAGGAGAATGTTCATCATGACTGGAAAAGGGGCAAAAAGAGGCCAGGCGCATTTGCAGCCATATATTTCAAAACAGTATTACCATCGCTATACACCCATTGATCATGCGGTGTGGCGGTTTGTCATGAAGCAAAATCATTACTTTTTAAAGGATATTGCCCATCCCGCTTATGTAAATGGCCTGAGAGATTCAGGTATTAAAACCGAATCTATTCCAAAGGTCGATGATATGAATAGGAGCCTAGCCAAAGTTGGATGGGGGGCTGTAACGATTGATGGACTAATTCCTGGTTCTGTCTTTTATGGCTTTCTTGCAAGTGGCCTTTTACCGATTGCAACAGAAATAAGAAATATCCAAAACATTGCTTATACCCCTGCACCGGATATGATTCATGAGGCGGCCGGACATGCGCCAATTTTATTGGATAAATCTTATCGGGAATTTGTAAGGAAAATTGGTGAGATGGGGGCAAAAGCACTCGCTAGTAAAGAAAAACTGGAGGTATTTAAAGCTGTCCGCCATTTAACGATTGTTGCAGAAGATCCTCATTCAACCCCTGAAAATGTGAAAGAGGCAGAAAGGCTTGTGGCAGAAGCGAGGAAAAAGGTGAAGGGACTATCTGAATCAGATATGGTTTCAAGGCTTTTCTGGTGGACGGTAGAATATGGCTTGGTAGGTGACCTGAACAATCCGAAGATCTACGGAGCTGGTTTGCTTTCATCTGTTGGTGAGAGTCAAAGCTGTCTAGCCGATGATGTGAAGAAGATTCCATTTTCAGTTGAAGAATGCATTAAGACACCATATGATGTCACGAAGCCGCAGCCGCAATTATTTGTCTGTAAAGATTTTGATGAATTAGCAGCGGCAATTGATCATTTTGCTTCGACGATGGCCTTTAAGAAAGGCGGGACGGAAAGCCTTGATAAAGCCTTGCAATCTGATAATCTTGCAACATTTGTTTTCTCTTCTGGCTTGCAAGTGACTGGTACCTTGGCAACAATATGGAAGGATGACAAGGGAGAGGCTGTTTATATCAGAACCAAAGGGCCGACTGCACTATCTTTTGACCATAACGAATTAAATGGTCATGGCAAAGATACACATCATAAAGGCTTTGGAACACCAATAGGAGTTCTGGAAGGAAAGATAGCATTAGAGAATTGTTCGCTGTCTCAATTAAAGGATTTAGGTATAATTGAGGGCAGCGAAGCCGTATTGAAATTTGAAAGCGGTGTCAATGTGAAGGGGATTGTGAAGTCAATTTTGATGTCAGCAGGAAATCCTATCTTAATCTCTTTTCAGGATTGCCAAGTAACTTATCAGGGGCAAATTCTTTTTGAGCCATCATGGGGGACATATGATATGGCGGTTGGCGCAGCAATAACGTCTGTGTATGCAGGTGCAGCAGATCCAGATAAATTCTTTGAATGGCCAATAAATGATACAGATAGTCTGGTAGATGCAGAAGTTCAACGACTGAATGAACTTGAAAGCCTTTATGCAGAAATTCGCAGTCTCCGTGAGGGAACGGAATGGAATGAACAGTGTTGGACCAGATTGGAAAAAGTAATAGAGACCCTAGATCAAAAATATCCAAATGAGTGGTTATTGAGACTCGAAATACTCGAAATCTATAAGTTGCAAAATAGCAGCCATCCTAACGTTAAAATTATTTCGGAACTATTAGGAAACAAAAATTGGGGAAAATCAGTTAATCAGGTGATTCAACGCGGGTTCACTTTAATCAATAATAGTTAAAGGAAAAGGAGCTTGGGAATCCAAGCTCCTTTCTTATGCTGTCTAGCTCCAGCTCTCTTGCGCTTTTCTATTTAGTCCTTGCTGGAAAGAATTCCAAAAATGCGCAGGATGCTTATAAATAGGTTAATAAAGTTCAAGTACAAGTTTAATGCCATCAATGGTACTTCTTCCGGTCTGACCCCATAATGCTTCATGCGATTGAAGTCAAACAGAACATACCCGCTAAATACGATTACTCCGATGAAGGAGAATGCAAGCATTGCGGTTGAGCCTAATGGGAAGAAAATATTATAAATGGAAATAACCACTAAGGCGAGTAAAGCAGCAAGAAGGAATCCGCCTAAGAAGGAAAAGTTCTGTTTTGATTTTGTTGCATAAATAGCAACACCAGTAAAAACTACGGTTGTACTAGCAAATGCCATGACAACAATATTTGCTCCTGCAGCAGCTGTGTAATAGGCTACGATAGGGAAAAGCGTAATTCCAGATATAAACGTAAAGAGATATAGGAAGGAATAAGAAATAGCCTTCTTACGTCTGAAAAAGAATGCAATCATGAGCATGACAAATTCTAGTATCGCTAGCGGCATAAATAAACTATCTGGTACAAATACACCTGCCATTGTGCCCAAGAAAGCAATCGCAAGGGATAGCGCAAACGTTCGAATAACAGAGGGCAAGAATTCAGTAGATGTTTGTGTATACAATTTTTTCACCTCGAAAATTATTTGTTACTTAACATATACGATAAATGGGTCAAGATGTTTCATTTTTTCTGAAAAAATCTTTATCTTCTTTTAGAAGATCGCGAATCTCTGCTAACAATTCTACAGTTGGGTCCGCTTTTACTACAACTTCAGCTGGTTCTTCTTTCTTTTTAAAGCGGTTGATAAATTTCACAAATAGGAAAATTGAAAACGAGATAATTAAGAAATCGACTACTGTTTGAATAAATTTTCCATACGCTAACGTGCCATAGGCAAGCTTAGAAAAATCGACTACTCCGATGATTAATCCAACTAAGGGCATAATAATATCGGCGACAAGAGATGAGACAATTTTTCCAAACGCCCCGCCGATAATAACACCCACAGCTAAATCAATAACATTGCCTTTCATGGCAAATTGTTTAAATTCATTCCACATAAGATCGTCCTCCTACCAGTTTATTTGTTAATTATTTATTCTAACTCTTAATCATCTATAATGGCAATTTCGAGCTCGATATGTCCGAATAATTAAATCAATTGGATAATATAAAAAAAGAGCAGGTGATCCTGCTCTTAAATTTTCTGAACTTAGATTACTGTCTAGCTCCAGCGCCCTAGCGACTAGTGTCCTTCGCTCTCCGCCCTACGATAAGTCAACATCGAATCGCCTCCGGCTCTTCGTGTTGTCTAGCTACAGCGCCTAGGGGCTCGGGGTCATAAGCCAATCCGTCAAGAAGGTTAAAGAGCAACCTTCTCGCCGACTCGTCTTATGCCTGTCGCCCCTGGGCAAGGCGCTTCCGCTTTTCTGCTTTCCTTTATCTCAGTTGGAGCGCTCCAGGCCATACGCCGCTGAACAGGGCGCTTACGCTTTTATTAGAAAGCCCAATTTCCGCCTCTAAACACAGGTTCTGTTTTGCCATCTGCGGTGATTCCATCGATGTCCATCTCAGTGGAGCCAATCATGAAATCGACGTGGGTGATACTTTCATTCAGACCGTGCTCTTTCAATTCTTCAGAAGACATTTTCTTACCGCCCTCGATACAGAAGGCATAGGCACTGCCGATTGCTAAATGGTTTGAGGCATTCTCATCAAATAATGTATTAAAGAAAAGGACATTTGATAGGGAAATTGGTGAATTATATGGTACAAGTGCAACCTCACCAAGGTAATGGGAGCCCTCATCGGTATCAACAAGGCGCTTAAGAATCTCTTCACCTTCTTCTGCTTTTACGCCAACAATTTTTCCATTTTCAAACGTAATCGAAAAACGGTCAATAATATTGCCACCATAGCTTAAAGGTTTTGTACTGGCAACTGTACCATTCACACCTGTTCGATAAGGTACAGTGAACACTTCCTCGGTCGGCATGTTTGCCATAAACTCGAAGCCATTTTCGTTAACACTGCCTGCGCCCACCCAGATGTGTTTTTCAGGAAGTTCAATAGTTAAGTCTGTACCAGGCGCTGTGTAATGAAGCTTTTGATATCGTTTTTCATTTAAATAATGAACTTTTTCATGAAGAGTTTCATCATGTTTCTTCCAAGCTTCTACTGGATTTTCAACATCTGCACGTACTGCTTTAAAAATCGCATCCCAAAGCTTATTGACTTGGTTTTCAACAGGCTCATCAGGGAATACTTTTGCAGCCCATTCAGGGGACGCAGCGGCGATAACCGTCCAACTCACCTTATCGGATTGTACGGCTTTCCGATAATTTGCCAAGGCTGTTCCGGCAGCTTTATTAAAGTTAGAAATTCGTTCTGGATTCACACCTTTTAACAAATCTGGGCTAGTAGAAATAACTGACATAAAGGCTGCACCCTTAGCTGCTAGGTCTTCCATTTCTTTGGCACGCCAAACAGGATACTCAAGGAATGCATCATCTGGAGCCAAGTCATATTTTGTTCTCGTCACAGTATCGTCGTTCCAGTTGACGATGACATTTTGTGCACCTGTTTCGTAGGCCTTTTTAACAATTAGACGAACAAAATTCGCTGCATCTAATGTAGCATTAACGACTAGAGTTTGACCTTTCTGAACATTTACCCCAACCTTAACAGCTAGTTCAGCATATTTTTCAAGTGTTTTTTGAAATTCACTCATATGTACGTCTCCTTTTTTTCTGAATCTTCCTATATTGTAGCGTTTTTAATTTGAAAAAGAAACTATTACCAATTAAGCAAATGGGCACCTAAAAAAACAGTAAAGATTTTCATCCTTACTGCATTTTGCTGCCGTATACTTTTATATTAAAATAAACACCTGCGGAAAATAGTACTAAGAATGTAATAATACCTGATAATGATGTTGGAGCCATGAACTGGGATAATTCCATTGTTTCCACCGCCCTTATATTAATTATCTTTATAAGTTAATTATAATACAAATTGGGCAAATGTGAACAATTTAGTACAAATATTAAGAGATTATTGACCAGTATTTATATATGTGATTTAATATTTTGTTTTTCAAATGAATAAAACATGACCCAATACATCCCAGCACTTAACAAGGCAAGGAAAACCAACACGAAAAACGTCCAGCTATAGCCAAGTAATACCGTCATTGGAATGGCAAGTGGGGCAATGGTTCGGCTTATGGTAAATCGCAGGCTTGCAGCGGCGAAGTATTGACCGCGCATATTCTCAGGAGCAAGTCGCGATACAAAGCTTTGCTGGAGTCCAGCTCCCATTAACTCAGCAAAAGTGAAAATCGACATCGCGATTATTAACCCCCAAATCCAAGTGGTTTGGCTAAATAGAATCATTGAAATGGCGTATACGACTGACGAGAGAACAAATACATTTCTTTCATAATAACTACTCATCCACTTTGTGACAATTACTGTCAGAAGTGCAACAAGGAAGCCATTTTCTGCGAGCACCAAACCAAAAGCCTGCTCACCATTGACAGAAAATGACCAATTTCCTATTGAAAATAGACTTTGAGCTTGGTAGACATCCTTTATATAAACTGGAATCAACAAGTCCAATTGCATAAATGTTTGTCCAGCTAATACACCTGCAAGAATAAAAAGCAGGAAAGTTCTATCCTTAACAATGAGAGAATAATCCTTTAGTTGATTTTTTAAAAAGTCATACCATTTCCCTTCAGACGAAAGAGAATTATGTGTAACCGGGACTGTCTCACGGGTCCTTTTGGCCAGAATAAGTCCTAAGGAAATACAAATTAACCCAGCCACAAGTAATAGTTGGAAACGGTAATGAACATAAAAAATCGCTCCTAAAATCGGGCCAATCACAACCGCAATATTAATAGATGTATAAAAAATGGCAAACACATTACTTCTGTCCTTTTCATCTACTACATCTGCAACCATCGCTTGGCTTGCCGGCCAATAAAAGGAACCGAACACACCGGCTACTGCGAAAGCGATAAAGCCCATCCACGGGGATTCAAACCAGGGTGAGCTAGCGAAGCCAAATGCGATAAACGAAAGGCCTTGACCGATTGCTGATAGAACCATCATTCGTTTGCGCCCGAAACGGTCAGCGCAGTATCCGCCCATAAGGTTAGCAAGTACAGAAAAAAACTGTGAAAAAACTAATAATAATCCTGCTTTACTTTTACCGAACTCTTCTGCGAAGTAAATCGTTAAGTACGGAAAAAACATCCAAAATGTGATATTCATCATTGCTTCGCTAAACAAGCGAACCTTTAAATTAGGATCCCAATCTCTAATTCTCATAGATTGTCCTCGTTTCTAAATTTTTGACCAACCATAAAACTAGCCGAATCGAAATACTTACAACATAAATGGTAAGCACAGCATGAGTGCTTACCATTTATGATTATTCCTGATTGTTTAAGGCCTGTTTAAGTAAGTCACCTAAGCTGGTTCCGAAATCTTCTTTTTGTGTGTATTTCTGGACGAGCTTTTGTGCTTCTTTTTTATTGACTGCTTTTTTCTTGTCCTCTGCTTTTTCAACGACATTACAGCGGCGGCATTGGAAGTACGCACCTGCTTTTCCATTATGAATTTCCATTTTTTTATGGCATTGCGGGCACCGTCGGTTGGAGAGCTTTGGATCCTTACGTTTTCGGAAGGAACACTCTGGACTCGAGCAAACGAGAATTTTGCCTTCCTTTGTATTCCGTTCCTTTAGGAATTCGTTACATTCAGGACATCTTGAACCGGTTAAATTGTGGGCACGATAGGATTTCTCACTTTTTTTAATTTCAGAAACCAACTGCTCCGTTTGACGGCGAATCTTTTGTAAAAAGGCTTTCGGGTCCGCCTTTCCCTTGGAGATTTTCTCAAGTTCCTGTTCCCATTTTGCCGTTAGTTCCGGTGACTTTAATTCATCATTAACAAGATCAATGAGCTGCTTGCCTTTTTTAGTTGAGTGGAAGCGTCCATTCTGTCGCTCAACGACTTCCGTTTCTACAAGTCTTTCAATAATTTCTGCTCTGGTTGCTGGTGTCCCTAGTCCGAATTTCTCCATTTGTGAGAGAACATCAGCTTCGGAATAGCGTTGAGGCGGCTCCGTCCATTTTTGGCTGATTGAACAATCTTTTACCACAAAGGAGTGACCTTGAGCTAATTTTTGCAGCCCAGTTAATTGTTCCGCACCTTCTCTTCCTAACACCTTTTTAAAGCCCAATTCAATTACATTTGTTTCTTTGGCGATAAAGGTTTCGCCTTCCACTTTAAATGTTGCCTGTATGGTTTCAAATTCATAAGCAGGTAAAAACAGTGCTAAGAAACGTCTAGCAATGATGTCATAAAGTTTTTTTTCATCTGAATCAAGTTCACTAAGATTAAGTCTTTGTTCCGTTGGGATGATCGCATGATGGTCTGTTACCTTTTCATTGTTAAAGACGCGTTTGGCGAGCACAATCCCCTTGTTTGCTAGCAGTGGACGAACTTCTTCTTTATACCCAGAAGCCATGCCATGCAAGCGGTCTGTCATTGTGTTCATCATATCAGTGGTTAAATAGCGTGAATCAGTTCTAGGATATGTGACCAATTTGTATTGCTCATAAAGACGTTGTAAAACAGAAGATGTTTTTTTCGCAGAGAAACCAAATCGCTTGTTTGCATCCCGCTGTAATTCAGTTAAATCGTAAGGCAGGGGCTGGGGCTCTGATTTTTTCTTGCGATCAATTTTATCAAGTACAGCTTTCTTACCATTTACTTTTGATTGGATCGCTTCAGCTTTTGCTTTATCGAAGATGCGCTTTTCATTGTCCCGTTCCCAATCTGTTGAAAGTGGGCCAATATCGGCTCGAATTGTCCAAAATTCTTTTGGAACAAAGGATTGAATCTGCTGTTCTCGTTCCAAAACTAGAGCAAGAGTGGGGGTCTGAACCCGTCCTGCCGATAGGGGGTCTTTATATTTTGTTGTTAGTGCTCTTGTTACATTCAATCCGATTAACCAATCAGCTTCCGCCCGGCAAACGGCCGAATGGTAAAGGTTTTCAAATTGTTTACCAGGCTTTAATTGCTTGAACCCATCTTTAATGGCTTTATCTGTTTGCGAAGAAATCCATAATCTTTTTAAGGGTTTGTTCCAGCGAATCTTTTCAAGAATCCAGCGCGCAACTAGTTCACCTTCACGACCAGCATCTGTGGCAATGATACATTCGTTAATGTCTTTCCGTTTTGCTAAGGCTTCAATCGCACGGAATTGATGGTTGGTTTGCTTCATAACCATTAAGCCCATTTTTTGTGGAATAATCGGCAAATCCTCTAAATTCCAGGTTTTATATTTTGTATCATAGTGTTCTGGCATTTTTAATTCAATTAAATGGCCGAGTGCCCATGTGACAATATATTGATTGCCTTCCATATAACTTTTATGTTTTTGATTGCAGCCAAGAACACGGGCAAGTTCCCTAGCCACACTTGGCTTTTCAGCAAGTACAAGAGATTTCATAGTTACTCCTTTCAGGTACATCCATTTTAACCTGTATATAGTATAACGGAATCTCAAGATATTTTGTAACCTAAGCATTTTTCCTTTCATTTATTATCTCGCTAAAGTATTATCGTCGTAAAATTCTGGAAATTAAATTGACAAATATGCTTAGCACACCATACAATATTATCACTAAGTTAAATAAAGAATGGAATGATACCCATGAGGCATCTGAAAAAATTCAATCAATTCATCATAAAAGAGGCTGGACTCCCAATCTATTAGATTCGGAATCCAGCCTCTTTCTTTATTATACTACAGTGGTAGAGGAGAGAGACGATATGATAACACTGACAGGTGGAAGTTTAACATTAGAGCAGATGAAAGATGTTTTATATCGAAAACAAAAGATCATGGCTTCAAGTGAGAGCATGGAAGCAGTTAAGAAGAGTCGTGAAGCAGTTGAAAGAATTGTTTCTGAATCAAAAGTAGTTTATGGAATTACGACAGGATTTGGAAAGTTCAGCGACGTCCTTATTGATAAAAACGATGTTCAGGACCTCCAACTTAATTTAATTCGCTCCCATGCATGCGGGGTTGGTGAACCTTTTCCAGAATTAGTTTCCAAAGCAATGGTACTTCTACGAGCTAACGCTCTCCTCAAGGGTTTTTCAGGAGTCAGACCTGTTGTCATTGAAAAATTATTAGAGTTAGTAAATCAGGATATCATTCCTGTTATCCCACAGCAAGGTTCTCTGGGGGCAAGCGGTGATTTAGCCCCGCTTTCTCATCTTGCACTGGTTTTAATTGGCGAGGGAGAGGTATTTTACAAAGGGAAGCAAATGGCGGCTTTTGACGCACTCCAACAAGAGGGAATTTTGCCTTTAACCTTGGAGGCCAAAGAAGGTCTAGCCCTTATTAACGGGACACAGGCGATGACAGCTATGGGTGTGATCGGGTATTTGGAGGCTGAACAACTAGCACATGAAAGTGAGCTAATTGCAGCTATGACAATGGAAGGGTTAAATGGAATTATTGATGCATTTGCGGAAGAAGTTCATGTTGCTAGGGGTTATAAACAACAAATTGATTCAGCCGCAAGAATCCGTGGTTATTTAAGTGATAGTTTATTAACTACACAGCAGGGCGAGTTACGAGTTCAAGATGCTTATTCTCTCCGCTGCATTCCACAGGTTCATGGTGCATCGTGGCAAGCTCTGGATTATGTGAAAGAAAAATTAGAAATTGAAATGAACGCGGCAACGGATAATCCATTAATCTTTGATAATGGGGAAAAGGTGATATCTGGGGGGAATTTTCATGGACAGCCGATTGCTTTTGCAATGGATTTTATGAAAATTGCCGTGGCTGAACTGGCGAATATTTCGGAAAGACGGATTGAAAGATTGGTTAATCCGCAGTTGAATGATTTACCAGCATTCCTTAGTCCTCAACCTGGTTTGCAATCTGGGGCAATGATCATGCAATATGCGGCAGCAGCACTGGTATCAGAGAATAAAACACTTGCCCATCCAGCCAGTGTTGATTCCATCCCATCCTCTGCTAATCAGGAGGACCATGTAAGTATGGGGACAATTGCGTCAAGGCATGCCTATCAAATTATCCAGAATGCACGAAGAGTTGTGGCAATTGAACTAATATGTGCGATGCAGGCCGTGGAGATTCGCGGGATTGATAAAATGGCTGCAAATACTAGAGTGTTTTACGACAAGGCACGCGAACAGGTAGCATCCATTAAACAAGATAGGGTATTCTCAAAGGATATTGAAAAAGCTGCTTATTGGCTTAAGTCAATCGATTTTTCACCATTTATTAGAAACTTAAGGATCGAAAAGGGACAATTCTAAAAATGAATTCTTAAAAAATAAGAAAGATAAGTTTTTGAACTTAGATTACTGTTTAGCTCCAGCGCCCTAGCGGCTAGTGTCCTTCGCTCTCCGCCCTACGATAAGTCAAGCACGAATGCGCCTCCGGCTCTTCGTGTTTCCTTTATCTCAGTTGGAGTGCTCCAGGCCATACGCCGCTGACCAGGGCGCTTGCGCTTTTCTTAATAAAAAGAAGGCGTGAGATGCTCACGCCTTTTATTCTGTCTGATCATTTAGTAATCGGGCAGTATCTCCTCGATACTCATCCTCGTTTTCTACACGATTTTTAAACGCTTCACGTACAACTAGGAATTCTTCGTCACCAACAGCTTCTTTCGCGTGTTTTTCTGTTAAACTGCCTTCCGGGAAGTTTCCTGGATGGTTTTTCTTTTTATGTTCAAAATGTTCTCCACGTGCCAATTACAACACTCCTTTCGTCTACGCAAGTATCATTCCCGAAACAGAGTGAAATAATTACTTTTTTAATTCCTTCCACAAAAAAGAAAAAGCTGAATGACAGAGGAATCCTTTTAATAGATTCAATCTTCACCAGCTTTTTGTTTGGTGGAGTCTGGCTTGCATATGCGATCCAAAAAATACCCTGCAAACACAATAAATGCAATCGGAATTGAAAAATTCAACACATGGATAAAGGTCATTGTATGAAATCACCACCTACTCTATAATATTAATAATATTCAGAAAATAATTTTGTTTTTTACATTATATGCCAATTTTCATAGTTTAGACAAATATTTAAGTTATATGTTGGAAAAGTATTTTGGTTTTGGTTAACGGAGGGAATAAACAACAAGGTTTTTTCCAAAAATTCACTATTTTGACAGATGGTGTTTGGATTAAAAGTCTTAATTGGGATATTTTTGTAGAAATATGGTATAATTTGCTATAATTAATTGTGTGAAAATTTAATCAATACGACAAATTACAACAACCAACTAAAATAGGACTAGATATAATATCAATAACGATTAAGTAAATTGTCCTATCGAATTCAGTGACTTAAGTTTTATTAAATGTCAGAAAAAGGCAAACCTGTTGAAAAGCAGGGACGCAAAGCCGAGGGTCTAAGGCAGGTTTTTTGCTAGGATGGCCGGGCTACCTGGAATACATTCTGTATTTTAGGAGTGAGTATAGTGGTTATTACGAAAAATGAATTTGAAGTAATCGATCAGGAATGGATTGCACTCATATTGGAAGCAAAGGACTTAGGGTTATCCATAGAAGCAGTTCGTGATTTCTTGGTCACAGAGAGATGATAAGACACACAAGGAAGTACAAAAAAAGCATTCTACACAAAAATAACTTTTTTGTAGAATGCTTTTCTTTTTCAATAAGATTGTTTTATTTCTACTTATCATTTTGATTAATTCGCCATTTGTTAAATTCAAGGAAATCTCGAAATTGTTCCTTAGAAACGCCCGAATTCATTGCGTCCTTGACTAGATTCATCCAATCAATATCTAGTTCCTCTTTATTAATCTCTTCATGTATCAAGTGATCCACAGGAATATTTAAAACAACAGCGATTTTTTCTAGAAACTTTATAGAAGGATTCTCTTGTTTGTTATTTTCAAGGTTACTTAAATAAGATTTAGCCACACCTGCTTGAGCAGCAAGTTCGGAAAGTGACATCTTTCTATCTAAGCGAAATTTTTTTACGCGATCACCAATCATTTGTCTCACACCCAATTATTATTCACTCTACATTAATTCTATCAAAAAGAATAAGAAAGCACCATATTAAGAACAAATTAATAAGGAAAATATGTACTTTATGAAATAATATAGATAAAGTATTTTTGAAAAAATATCAGGATAGAGTTATATTAAAAGTGTTGCCTATTGCGGCATGTTTTATAATTTATTAGTGGTATGTTTTTAGTCGAATAACAATTTTGATTTGCATACATAAAAATAAATAAAAAGGAAGGGGACCCTACAATAATGATTGTCCTTAAATCACAACGTGAAATAGAAGCAATGAAAAAGGCAGGGGAAATTCTAGCTGCCTGTCATAAAGAAATAGCTAAATTGATTAAACCAGGTATTACCACTTGGGAAATTGATGCCTTTGTGGAAGAATTTCTTAAGAAAAAAGGTGCGACTCCAGAACAAAAAGGCTATAAGGGCTATGAATATGCGACATGTGCAAGTATAAATGACGAAATATGCCACGGCTTTCCAAGGAAAGAACCTTTAAACGAAGGGGATATTGTGACGGTAGACATGGTTGTTAATTACAACGGTGCGCTAGCGGATTCTGCCTGGTCCTATGCAGTTGGAGACGTATCAGAGGAAACTGAGCGTTTATTAAAAGTAACAAAAGAAGCGCTGTATAAAGGGATTGAACAGGCCGTTGTCGGTAATCGAATCGGAGACATTGGGCACGCAATTCAAAAATATGTTGAAAGCGAAGGATTTTCGGTTGTAAGAGATTTTATTGGCCACGGAATTGGCGCAGTAATTCATGAGAAACCGGATGTTCCTCATTATGGACTGCCAGGCAAAGGGGCAAGAATCAAAGAAGGGATGGTCTTTACAATCGAGCCCATGGTTAATGTAGGACGATATCAAACAAAAATGGATCTCAATGGCTGGACGGCAAGAACTATTGATGGAAAATATTCAGCCCAATACGAGCATACCCTTGCCATTACCAAAGAAGGGACTGTCATCTTAACTGAACAAGATTAACAACAAACAAACCCGTTATGTGCATAACGGGTTTTCGCTTTATTTCTTTCGAAGGCTTCCAAGTTCTTCAACTAATGCTTGCATTTCATTAGGACTAAACGAATTTTTTCTTTGGACCATATCATAAATCTCTTTCAGTTCCTCGTACATTTCTTCATCAAAGTGTGAAGGTTTAATCGCACCAAGGTTCAAGACTTTTAACTTTTCCTTTATTTGTTCAATCATAAATTCAACATTTTCAATCGACTTTTCAGATAAATTCATTTCGGTCATCCTTTCCGAATAATTATTATGTTCATCTTTTCATGTAAGAAATTATATGTCAATAAAAAAATCATTAAAAGAGAATATGGACTTGCATGCACTCCGTCTATCTAGGAAAATAAAAATATGCAGGTTTTGGTATTTTTTACATGGGGTACTATTGATAATAACAAGGATTAAAGGAGACGTTAACATGACACAGAAAAACCAATTTTGGCGCGGAATGATACTCGGGGCCATTGCTGGCGGGGCCATTAGCCTTTTAGATAAACAAACACGTGAAGTGATGAAAGCAAACGTACAAAAAAACACATCAAGACTTACCTATGTTTTTAGAAATCCTGGTGAAATTGCGGAGAAAGTTAAGGAAACAGCTGAAAAAGTCAAGACAACCGTAAAGCAGGTTAATGAAGATATCTCCTTTATCACAGATAAGGTAGTAGAATTACGCGAATTAACACCTCAGGTAACTGACATGATAAAAGAAACGAAGGATACTTTCTCGAAGGATGATGAGGCGCTTCTTTTAGAGGAAGTGGCAGTCGAGGAAGATAAAATTGATTAAAAGGAGGATGTAGATGGAAAAGGGAGGAAATGTCCGCTCGTCTCTACTACGATTACTTTGGCATAGGATCGATGAAGATGACCTGCCAGGCTTAAGTGCGCAGTTGGCCTATTATTTTCTATTATCCTTATTTCCGCTCCTGATTGTTTTATTTACACTTCTTCCTTATTTTCCGATTCCACATCAGGATATGCTCGGAATAGTAAGAGATTTTGCACCAAGCGAGGCCATGGATTTAATTGAGAAAAATGTTCATGATATCATGAACCATCGGAATGGGAGTTTGCTTTCGTTCGGGATCATTGGAACCATTTGGTCGGCATCGAACGGAATAAATGCAATCGTTAAGGCATTTAATAAGGCATATAATGTCAAGGAAAGCCGTTCATTTATTGTTTCAAGGGGAATGGCTATTTTATTAACATTTGGGATGATCCTGGTATTAATTCTTGCAATTATTCTCCCAGTATTTGGAAGAGAAATAGGTATTTTTTTATTCTCTCAATTGGGCTACACCACAGAATTTATTAAGCTCTGGAATGCATTAAGTTGGCTTGTTAGTGCAATTATTTTGTTCCTTATTTTTACAGGGTTGTATTGGATTGCGCCAAATGTAAAATTAAAATGCCGAAGCGCCTTCCCAGGTGCCGCGTTTGCAACAGTCGGCTGGATTGTTTCCTCAATCGGATTAACATTTTACGTAGGAAATATCAGTAATTATTCGTTAACCTACGGCAGTATTGGGGCAATCATTGTCTTAATGATTTGGTTGTATATATCGGCATTTATTATTATTTTAGGTGGAGAAATCAATGCCTTTTATAGTGAAAAAAACCGAAAGAATTGCTAATAGTTACCGTCATGAAACTTGCCTATCTGTTCAAACTAAGGAGGCAGGCTACTTTCACCAAGGAGGTTCTTATTATGACAAAGAAAACAAAAAAAGATGGCGGTACAAAGCAAAAGGGTAAAGGAAGCAAAGGAAATAAAACTTCCGGTTCAGCAAACGGTTCTAATGGTTATCACTAATGAGTTTTTCTTCATATAAACAAAAAGACCGGATGAATGTTCATCCGGTTTTTTAATCCAGCTCCAGTGCCCAGCAGCTAGTGTAATTATTTAAGTAATCGCAGGCTGTTTAGAATAACTAAGATTGTACTGCCTTCATGACCAATGACTCCAAATGGCAAATCAAGGATCTGGAAGAAGTTTGACGAAATCAAAACCATGATAACAGTTATCGAGAAAATAACATTCTGTTTAATGATTTTATTCATTCGTTTAGAAAGATCAATGGCCTCAGCAATTCGAGGCAAATCATTTTTCATTAGGACAATATCCGCGGTTTCAAGAGCAACGTCAGTTCCACCACCCATGGCAATACCAACATTGGCAATAGCAAGTGCAGGTGCATCATTGATTCCGTCACCCACCATTGCTACGGTTTCATATTTTGTTCTTAACTTCTTCAATTTTTCGACTTTTACCTCTGGTAAGCATTCCGCAAAAAATTCATCCACATGACTTTCTGAGGCAATTGCGCGTGCCGTTTTTTCACTATCACCTGTCAGCATAACCGTACGGATCCCTTGCTTTTTCAGGTGATCAATCGCAAGTTTAGTCTCCTCACGAACAACGTCTTTCATGGCAATTACTGCACATAACTCGCCGTCGATTTTAATAAATACAAGTGTATTTCCATGAGCAGCAAGTTCTTTAATCTTTCCATCCGCAAACTTTTCAATTAGTTCTTGGTTTACAAAGGCTGCTTTACCAATCTTCCAATTCTCCCCGTTTATGGTAGCCTTAACACCCCATCCTGGTATATCTTCAAGACTGTCCGGATGAAGGAGTTCTTTGTTAAGGTTTGATTTTACATATTTCACAATTGCCGTTGCCAGTGGATGGTTAGAATGGCTTTCAATCGAAGCTGCCTTCCAAATCAGGGCATCCTTATCAAGTCCATCCTTTACAATCACTTCCGTCACTTCTGGGTTGCCTTTTGTCAATGTACCGGTTTTATCAAATGCAATGGCACCTAAATGGCTTAAATTCTCTAGGTGAACCCCGCCTTTTACCAGGATTCCACGTCGCGCTCCATTGGAAATGGCCGATAATGTTGCGGGCATGATGGAAGCAACAAGTGCACATGGTGAAGCAACCACCAATAAGATCATCGCTCGATAAAAGGCTTCTTGCCAACTCCAACCTAAAATAAAGTGCGGGAGAAAAAACATCAAAAACACAACAGAAAGGACCAGTTTAACATAGGTTCCTTCGAAGCGTTCAATAAAAAGTTGTGAAGGAGATTTTTCGCTTTGAGCCGATTGTACGAGCTGAATAATCTTTTGAAAAAGAGTGTCATGGCTCGCTTTTGTCACTTGAACAGTAATGGAGCCTGTCATGTTTACAGTTCCTGCAAAAACATCCTCCTTATCACCTTTGGATACTGGCATAGATTCACCAGTAATAGCAGCCTCGTCAATATTGGTTTGTCCTTTGATAATCATCCCGTCAGATGGAATCCGCTCACCGGGCTTTATTAAAATCAGATCTCCGATATGAAGCATTGAAACAGGAACTCTCTTTTCACTGCCGTCTGAGATGAGCAAAGCCTCTTCTGGCTGCAGTTTCATTAAAGAGGAGATTTCTTTATGGCTTTTATTCATTGTATACGTTTCGAGTGCACCACTTACGGCAAAAATAAAAATTAACATGGCACCCTCTGTCCAATACCCAATTATGGCGGATCCAATTGCTGCAAAAATCATTAACATTTCTACGTTTAATTCCTTATTTTCGTAGGTAGCCTCAATGCCTTCTTTTGCCTTGGCGAAACCACCAATTACAAATGCCAGCAGGTAAGCAATAATGGAATCAGCACCATTTCCATACTTGTCAAATAACCAGCCAGCTGCAATAAAGCCACCGCTTAGGCCTGCTGCAATTAATTCTGCATGTGGTTTGATTTTCTCGAATAGCTTTAATTTGTTCATACTCTTTGTTAGTGCCTTTGCTTCGGAACTCACTAATTTTCCCCCCTCCGATTGCTAATTGATAAGAATAATCAAAGTCAATACCCTTAAAAAATACGAAAGCTGTCATCAAAAGGATGACAGCACAATCTTTATAGGGTTTCTATTTATGGTTATCTTACCACATATTTTATGCATAAGATATGAATTTGCTCCATAATTATCCTGTTACGAACTTTGTTGCTTAAATACTAAATTAGTCTTCTTACCAAATGTGAAGATGATAATTGATAAGGTTAAGAGCATCGTACTAATGATATAGAAGAAACTCACATTTTCAACGAATTTAATAAACAAACCTCCAATGATGGGACCGCTTAAACTGCCGAGACTGAAAAATATCCCGCATAACAAATTGCCGGTCGGTAGAAGAGTTTTTGGAAGTAAATCTGTCATGTAGCTGATCCCTAGAGAGAAAGTTGAACCAACAACCATTCCAGAAATAAGAAAAACGACAAACAGTCCAATAAAAGAGTGTTCAAGGAAGATTGCAGCAGTAAAGCTAAAAAATCCAAGAAAAAGGATCGTTATTAAAATATTACGCCGGCCATACTTATCACTCAAAATTCCTAGAGGTAGTGAGGTAATAATACTGCCGGAGGCAAATGCAGTCAACAACATGGAAACATTGGTGACGTTTATATCCATTCTTAAGGCATAGACAGGAAAACTGCCATTTAAGGAGGATTCTAAAAAACCATAAGAAAATGGCGGAAGGAAAGCAACCCATCCATATTTTAAAGCCTTCTTAAACTGTTTAATGGTCGATAGGAAGGAATTGATACCAACTTCTTGTTCAGGTCGTTCGTTTTTAAGCATAAATACAAAAATCCAGCCAATAAAACAAAGGATTGAGGAGACAATAAAAGGCAGAGATTGATTTACATTAACTAATGGTGTCATAAGTGGTCCACTGGCAAAACCAATTCCAAAAAATAATCCATATAGAGAAATATTTCGTCCTCGCTTATCAGCAGGAGCTGATGAGGTAATCCAAGTCTGTGTGGCGAAATGGAGGGAATGGTCACCTATTCCAATTAGTAGCCGGAGGGCAAACCAAAACCAAAACGTCTCCCAGATAGGAAATAGAGCTAGTGAAACGATGACGAGTCCTCCGCCATAAATAATCACTGGTTTATAACCGTATTTTCTAAGAGGCATTTCCATGAAAGGAGATACAAGGAGAATTCCGATATAAAGTGCGGTCGCATTTAAACCATTTAATGAAGGGGATACCCCACCTTTCTCAAAAATTACAGCGATGAGAGGCAGCAACATTCCTTGCGAAAACCCAGAAATCGCAACGATACTAACAAGGATCCAAAATCGCAGATTAGTTTTATTCATAGAACTTCCTCAATTCTACAATTTTCATTCATAGAAGATTTAATATCTCCTAAATAATGGTAACGAGAAAAACGTGCTTATGCAAGAGGAAAGTTTCGACCCTAGACAATTGGGGTAATTTTAGGTAAATTAAGGAACAAAAGGAAAAGCCTAATAGAAAATATCCTCATTATATAAAAAGAATATGGAGGGAATACGGTGAACAGGATTTTTATGCTTATGACATTCATTGGAGTGCCGCTGTCCGTTATTGGCTCACTGTTGCATTGGTCAAATATTGTTTTATTTATTATCTACTGCTTAACAATCGTGGCACTTGCCAGTTATATGGGAAGGGCAACTGAAAGTCTAGCAATTGTTGCGGGGCCGCGGATTGGCGGACTGTTAAATGCAACCTTCGGAAATGCAGTCGAACTTATTATTTCAATCTTTTCGTTGAAAGCCGGGCTTGTTGGAATTGTTCTCGCCTCACTAACAGGTTCCGTGTTAGGAAACTTACTACTTGTGGCCGGGCTTTCGTTCTTTATAGGGGGCTTAAAATTTAAGCGTCAATCATTTAATGTCTACGATGCTAGGCATAATTCAGGGTTGTTGATGTTTGCGGTTATCATTGCTTTTGTTATCCCTGAAGTTTTTTCTATTAATATGAATGAGACAAAAACTCTTTCCTTAAGTATTGGGATTTCAGTCATTTTGATCATCCTTTATCTGGCCGCCTTATTTTTTAAGTTGGTTACCCATCGAGGCGTATACCAGCCTAGTACTGAAAAAGTCGCACATGAAGAAGAAGAACCAGAATGGGGAAAAGGGAGAGCCATTGCTGTTCTTTTCATTGCAACAATAGCAGTAGCTTACATTTCCGAGCGCCTAGTTCATACGTTTGAGTATGTAGGAGAAACACTTGGTTGGTCTGAATTGTTTATCGGTGTCATTATCGTGGCTATAGTAGGGAATGCAGCCGAACATGCATCTGCCATTGTCATGGCATTTAAAAACAAAATGGATATTGCCGTTGAAATTGCGATTGGTTCTACATTGCAGGTGGCCATGTTCGTATTACCTGTTCTTGTGCTTGTATCACTTTTCTTTGATACTACTATGCCACTGCTATTTAGCTGGCAAGAGCTAATTGCGATGGTGTCATCGGTACTCCTTATGATTGTTATCTCGAACGACGGTGAATCCAATTGGTTCGAAGGGTTAACACTACTCGCTGCCTATTTGATTATGGGAATTGGCTTCTACTTACTCTAGTTATTGTAAAAAATAAAGACTCTAAGCCCGGTGGCATAGAGTCTTTATTATTAAATTTAAGTTTCATTTCCATTCTTCAATGTACTGGGTTAATCGTCAAGCTTGGGCTATTATGATAAAATAACCATTTAGTAGGGTAAAAATCAATCGCTTTTCTTTGGGACATCAATCACCAACCTTCATGTTTATTTAGATACATGAACACGAGTGTTGAATCTCATATAAGACGGGAATCCCAACCTCCTTATGGATAATAAGTAATGGAAGCAGATTGATTACGGCCCTCCTTTGTTTATAAGTTAAGTATATTATAGTATTTAATTTTAATTTTGTAAATGTTCTGAATATTACAATTGTGTTACTTTTTTCTTAACTTTAAGGAGCGACTAATGAGACTATTAATTCGGTTTTTATTTTTCATTTTTGGACTTACTATTATGACTTTTGGTGTCTGTATGACCATTGAAGTGGCGGATATTGGTGTTGGTGCATGGGATGCTCTTAATGTCGCCTTAACTGAAAAGGTAGGTTTATCAGTAGGAAAATGGGTAATGATTGATGGGGCTTTTTTAGTCATAGTGGTCTCTCTCTTATTAAAGAAAAGACCTGATCTTCTTTCACTTCTAACGATAATAATCATAGGTTCATTAGTTGATTTTTGGTTAGGAACTGTTTTTGATTTATTTCAAGTCAATCAACTTATCCCTAAAATAATTATGCTATTAGTAGGAATCTTGATTATCGGATTTGGTGCAGCTATATACATTCAGGCAAAATTCCCTCAAAGCCCCATTGATAATTTTATGTTAGCCATTAAAGAACGTTTTCGAGTTAATTTAATGGTTGCCAAAACCATTGGGGAGATTACAGCATTGATCCCTGCCTTTTTACTACATGGACCTATTTCATACGGTACCATTATTATTACATTCACTGTTGGACCTGCGATTCAATTGTTCTTTCCATTTTTTGAAAAATTAATGTTGCGACTACAGATGAAATATTGAAATTACTTGCTGAGATGGATAAAAATAATCAACTCCGAAAAAACTATTAGCAGACTGATTATGCTATTAGTGAAAGGAGTTTAACTCGTGAAGAAAAATGTCACTATCCTGATGACACTGCTATTAATGTTAACTTTTATTCCCTCAGCCTTCGCACAAAAGGGTCAAGCGCAAAAAGTTTCGGTAAAATATCAGGTCCCAGCTTCGGTTCGAAATATTACTAAGGAGAATACCTATCCAAATTCGACACAGGATCTGCCATTACTACAACCAAGTGATTTAACTAAAAAGTTGATTAACTCATCAAAGGTAAAAATCGAAAACCCTGATCTAATCCGGATGCTAAATGAATCCAGTATCAATAGCACACCTTTTGCGATTGGCTATCGTGCCATCGTCTATTTAGGTCAGTGGCCCTTAAATTACGAATCATCGGAAACTTCTCCGAATTGGGAGTTTCAAAAAATAAACACCAATTATTTTGATAATCGTGGCGGCAAAGTCCCATATCAAATCAAGTATGTTCAGGAGTCGCAAAAGATTATCAGAGGCGGGCTGACTGCTAAAATTGCGAGTGCAGAAGCGGTGAAAAAAATGATGCTTTTAAAGGCAATGGAAAAAACACATCTTCCGCTTGCATTCGATACGATTATTGGCGCCGGCACGAAGAACGACCATATTTATAACATTCCACCGAATCGGT
Organism: Bacillus sp. AFS073361; assembly: GCF_002567005.1. GTDB lineage: Bacteria > Bacillota > Bacilli > Bacillales > Cytobacillaceae > Neobacillus. The sequence continues at coordinate 61,032 of NZ_NUZU01000039.1, read as the reverse complement.
TGGGCTACTTATATGCCTATGCACCAGGTGTGAATGAAAAAGGTAAAGTAACCTACGGTGAAGTCTATTTAATGCTAAAGGGCAGCAAAAAGTTTATCGTAATTAAAAATGTCACCTCTCAAGGAATCGGTGCATGGATCCCGGTTCAAGATTATGTATCCTTTGGATTTGCAGCGTCAGAACGACCACGCTAAAAGCTGACTCCTGATTACAGGAGTCTTTTCTTTTTTAAAAAGTTGGGCAAAATATTATTAATCGATTGTCAAAGCAGCAATTTTTCGATAGGATGAGAACGTTAGCGAAAGGAGTGAAACAACTTGGGTAGTCCGATTGAAGATAAAAATACACAAGTGAATTTTTTAAAACAACGCTTAAACATGTTCATTGATGTCCTCGATGCCATTGATCCAGAAGATACGGATCTTGAAGATATTGACCGCTTAATTTCGATGTTAGATGATATGGAATCTAAATGCAGGGAATTTAATAACCGTGAAGTGAGTGAGTCTGTTTAACCAACAGGCTCTTTTTAATGGGATGAGAAAAGTGAATCCAATATTTACATGGGGATTTCCTCGATTATCCTGGCAGCGGTTGCAAGCTAATCCTTTAATTCTAATGGTTATAGGAGTATAATATAAGCGTGCAAAAAATTGTAAAATTGTGATATATTAATGGGGAACATGGGGAGAGGGGTACTCGAATTGAATATTTCTAAATTTCAAGAAAGCATGTACAAGCTAGTCGTTGAAACATCAACAAAACTTCCTAAGGACGTCCGCCGAGCTGTTAAACGGGCTAAGGAAAATGAAAATGCGGGTACAAGTGCCGCAATGAGCCTTGCGACAATCACAAATAATATCAAGATGGCAGACGATCAAGTGTCACCCATCTGTCAGGACACAGGTTTACCAACCTTTAAAATTAAAACGCCAGTAGGTGTGAATCAATTAGAAATTAAAGAAGCAATTCGTAATGCCATTGTGTTGGCAACGAAAGAAGGGAAGCTTCGCCCGAACTCAGTCGATTCCCTAACTGGTGAAAACAGTGGGGACAATCTTGGTGCAGGCGTGCCTGTTATCAAATTTGACCAATGGGAAAAAGATTATATCGACGTTCGTCTGATTTTAAAAGGCGGCGGTTGTGAAAATAAAAACATTCAATACAGCCTTCCATGTGAATTAGACGGATTAGGCCGTGCAGGGCGTGACCTTGATGGAATCCGTAAGTGCGTTATGCATTCCGTCTACCAGGCTCAAGGTCAAGGCTGCAGCGCTGGCTTTATCGGTGTTGGTATTGGCGGCGACCGTTCTTCTGGATACGATTTAGCGAAAGAACAGTTATTCCGTTCTGTGGAAGATGTGAACCCAAATGAAGACCTTCGTAAGTTAGAAGAGTATGTAATGGAGAATGCAAATAAATTAGGAATCGGCACAATGGGCTTCGGTGGTGAAGCCACCCTTTTAGGCTGTAAAGTGGGCGTCATGAACCGCATTCCTGCAAGTTTCTATGTATCTGTTGCCTACAATTGCTGGGCATTCCGTCGTTTAGGTGTGAGTGTAAACGCGGAGACTGGTGAAATCAACGAATGGATGTATCAAGACGGGGAATTCATTGATTTTGCTGAAAAAGAAGCAGCTGTGCAGGAAACAGCCGCTACATCTGAAGGGGTTATCTCCTTGGAGGCGCCAATATCTGAAGAACAAATCCGTTCTTTAAAAGTAGGCGATGTCGTTCAGATTAATGGGATGATGTACACTGGCCGTGATGCAATTCATAAGTATTTAAGCGATCATGACGCACCAGTGGATTTAAATGGACAAGTGATTTATCATTGCGGTCCGGTTATGTTGAAGGATGAAGCCGGTGCTTGGCATGTAAAGGCAGCAGGTCCAACAACAAGCATTCGTGAGGAACCTTATCAAGGTGATATCATGAAAAAATTCGGCATCCGAGCTGTTATCGGTAAAGGCGGTATGGGACCGAAGACGTTAGCTGCATTAGAAGAACATGGCGGGGTATACCTAAATGCAATTGGCGGAGCTGCACAATATTATGCAGATTGCATCAAATCAGTTGAAGGTGTCGATTTAATGCAATTTGGTATTCCAGAAGCAATGTGGCACCTTCGTATAGAGGGCTTCACAGCAGTAGTGACAATGGACTCACACGGAAACAGCCTGCACGCAGACGTGGATAAATCTTCATTAGAAAAGTTAGCGGCGTTTAAGGAGCCGGTTTTTAAATAGAGAGTTGTGGGATAGGCGCTCGGGTTGCGGGCGCTTATTTTTTTTATGAACTAAAAAAACGAGATGATTTTCAAATAATATCCAGCAAATGTCGTAAGTTTCGAAAAATAGATAAAAAGTAGTCCGATAATATGTCATAAGCGACGACCAGACACAAAAGTTTCATAACAAGTATAAAAAAAGACTAGGATTATCAAATATCTTGTTGAAGTTATACTAAAAATACAAAGGAGGATTTATCTTGATTGAAATGGAACTCGCACCCCCTAATTTCTTGCTTCAAGTGGAGGCTTTAGAAAGAAGGCTAGCAGAAAATCATAGAAAAATGCCAGAAATAAAGTCTAAAATACGAATTTTAAGGTCCGGATATAATGGAGAAAAAACATTAAAATACTATCTGGATCAAATTCCCGTACACAAGTACCATATTTTTTACGGTCTTCGTCTTCCTATAGGAAATACCTATTTCCAGATTGATGCTCTACTCCTTTCCCAAAAATTAATAATAATAATTGATGCAAAAAACCACTCAGGAATGCTACGATTTGAAAAAAAACAAATGATTCATGAATATGCAGACAACAGGGACATCTATGAGAATCCAGTAGCGCAAGTAAACCGCCATGAAATATTATTAAGACATTCATTTGAGTATGATAAAGTACCTCAGATTCCTATTGCAAACCTTGTTACTATTTGTAAACCCTCTACAGAAATAATTATCAATCAAGAATACGAAGAAGCAGAGCAAAAAGTCATAAGGGCCTATGATTTATTAAGGAAAGTAGATGAATTAGAAGAGGCCCACACAGGAAAAAAGCTAAATAAAAAGACCGTTTATCAAATCATTAATCTTTTATTATCGCAACACACACCTCAAAAAATTGATATCCTTAATTATTTTCAGGTTTCAGAAGACGAACTTATCTCGGGAGTCCAATGCCCAAGGTGTTTAAATATTCCTATGGATTATATAAGGTCGAAATGGATATGTCCTAAATGTTTATTATTTTCAAAAGATGCCTTCATTAATGGTATTAACGATTACTTTCTTCTGATCAAACCCTCATTTACCAATCATGAATTACGGAAATTTCTTAACATGCCTTCCTCTAGAACGACCGCATCCAATATACCTAAAAGAACTCTTTCCTATACAGGTATAAAAAGAGGACGAATCTACCACCAACCAACAATTCCTATTTTAACCAATCATGTTTTTCCACCTAATTACAAACACTAAAAAAAATAAAATAGGGGGAACATGGATGAAAAGATTATTGTGCATCTCTAGTATGCTGCTCTTATTTATACCGCAGAGTACATATGCGGCTGTATCCAATCAGCCGATCCATTGGGGCTTTAAAAAAGGGGTAAATGAACAGCCGGCAGAAGCAGGAGCTGAGCTTGATCAGTTAATTGAAAAATACGGTGCTTTTTATAAAAGTAACCCAGACTCAAAGACGTTATACTTAACTTTCGATAACGGTTATGAACAAGGATATACCCCTCAGATTCTTGATATTTTAAAGAAGGAAAAGGTACCTGCGACTTTTTTTGTGACAGGGCATTATTTGCTTTCGGCAGGGGATATAGTGAAAAGGATGGTCAAAGAAGGGCATATTGTCGGGAACCATTCGTGGCATCACCCGGACCTGACAACCGTAAGTGATCAAAGGATTCGTGAAGAGCTCGAAAAGGTCAGGGTCAAAACCAAAGAATTAACAGGGCAAAAAGAAATGAAATACCTTCGTCCGCCGCGGGGGGTATTTAGTGAAAGAACAATGCAGATTGCTAATGAAGAGGGCTATACACATGTATTCTGGTCACTCGCTTTCGTCGATTGGAATGTGAATTCGCAAAGAGGCTGGCAATATTCCTACGACAATATCATGAGGCAGGTCCATCCGGGCTGTATCTTACTATTACACACTGTTTCAAAAGATAACGCCGATGCTCTTGAAAAGGCAATTCAGGATCTAAAGAAAAAAGGCTACAAATTCAAAAGCCTTGATGATTTTCCGAAGAAAAAATAGATATATCACCCACAGAAACCGAATTTCTTTTTGGAATTCGGTTTTTCTGTGTGAATCATGCTATAATACGGGGAAATTAAAATGAAACGATCTATATGAATTTATGGAATATTATGGAGTGAAATAGATGAAAACTGATCAAAATATTAAAATTGAACTGAAGCAAACCTTTCCGCTTACGATTAAACGGCTCGGTATTAATGGGGAAGGTGTCGGTTATTATAAAAAACAGGTTGTTTTTGTGCCCGGTGCACTTCCCGGTGAAGAAGTGGTCGTAGAGGCGACGAAGATTAGCCCGAAATTTGCTGAAGCAAAAATCAAAAAAATTCGTATTAAATCCCCGCATCGTGTTCTGCCGCTGTGTCCGGTTTATGATCAATGTGGAGGATGTCAATTGCAGCACTTGAAATATGATCAACAGTTAAAGGAAAAACGTGATATCGTCATTCAATCACTAGAGCGCCATACCAAAGTAGACATTAGCAAACTGGATATCCGAGAAACGATTGGAATGGAAGACCCATGGAGATATCGAAACAAGAGCAGTTTTCAAGTGAAGGCAATGGATGGCAAGGTCCTTGCGGGGCTTTATGGCCTTAATTCCCATCAATTGATTAATATTGAGGAATGTGCTGTGCAGCACTCACAAACAAATGAAGCAACATCTGCGGTTAAACGGATTTTAGAGGAATTAAAAATTCCTATTTATAATGAAAAGTCCAGAAAAGGAATTGTTCGAACCATTGTTACTCGGGTTGGCATTCAAACAGGCGAACTACAAATAGTCCTAATCACAACTCAAAAAGAATTACCAAAAGTGGACATCATCATTCAGGAAATCCAAAAGCGTCTCCCGAATGTGAAATCAATTGTTCAGAACATCAATGGACAAAAAACCTCCCTTATTTTTGGTGAGGAAACACTTCCGTTAGCGGGTGAAGAGTTTATCCAAGAAACACTAGGAGACCTTCAATTTGAGCTTTCTGCAAGGACTTTCTTCCAATTAAACCCTGTTCAGACGGTTAAGCTTTATAATGAAGTGAAAAAAGCAGCTGCGCTGACTGGTCAAGAAAAAGTAGTAGATGCCTATTGTGGAGTGGGAACCATCGGGTTATGGCTCGCCGATCAGGCAGGAGAAGTTCGTGGAATGGATGTCATCCCAGAATCGATTGAGGACGCAAAGAAAAACGCAAAGCGGCATGGATTGACTAATACAAAATATGTACCTGGAAAGGCAGAAGAAGTCCTTCCTAAATGGGTCAAAAAGGGATGGAAGCCCGATGTCATTGTCGTCGATCCACCTAGAACAGGTCTTGAGGGGCAGTTAATCCAAACTATCCTCCAAGCAGAACCAAAAAAGCTCATTTACATCTCATGTAATCCTTCAACATTGGCGAAGGACATTCAAACGTTAAGTGCTAAATATGAAGTAAAATATATCCAGCCAGTGGACATGTTCCCGCATACGGCACATGTGGAGTGCTGTTCACTGCTGGTTTTAAAAAGGTAACCCAAAAATTAACTCTTCCGAACTAAAATAAACATTTTCCTGACTCCATACCAACCCGGGTTTGTTCCAATACGAATCCGGGCTTTTTTCAATATTTCTCTCAGGCAGCCATTCGGTTGCTTTTGCTCTTCGTGTTTCCTTTATCTCTTATGCCCTGTGCCTGTCACCTCATAAAAAAGTGGAACAATCTACTACTAATTATCCTGGGAAGTTTGTTATTGAAAAAGTTCTAAATATATATAACCTTTTCTAAAAAAGTTAGAATTTTATTAAAACCCCTTAATTATTACAATAAAAGTGTAAAGAGAGTTTACAAAAACGTTAGAGGGGGCAAAAGGAAATAAAAGATAATCATTTTTACTTCAAGAAATGAAACCGCTATCAAGTTTTTGAAAAAGAATAGAAACATTAGAGGAAAATTATCAATGAATGTATGGTAGCCTAATAGCCCATTAGGGGGATTACCATTTATTAAGAATGCAGTCAAAAATAAAGGAGGCTGGTTAAGGTGAAGAAAAAGGGAATCCTAACGGTAGTTTCATTACTTTTAGTATTATCTATCTTTTTATCGGGTTGTTCGGGAGAAAAAACAGGAAGTTCAGAAACAAAAGGTGATAATAAAACCATTACGGTCCTCGTTGAAGGGGGAAGCCCGGCCTTTAAGGTTGCAAAAGAAACAGCCGCAGAATTTAAACAGAAAACAGGCTACGAAGTTAAAATTGAATCCGTTCCATATACAGGAGTCTATGACAAACTTAAGGCAGAGGTAGCTTCACGGGCAGGGGCTTTCGATGTTGCAACCATCGATATACTTTGGTTTCCTGCTCTAGCTGGCGGACTTCTGCCATTAGAAGATCTCATGACAGATGACCTTAAAAATGATTTATTCCCAGGATTAGTAGAAGGCGGAAGTTATCAGAATAAGGTTTATGGAATGCCGGTATGGACGAACGCCAAAAATTTAATCTACCGTAAAGACCTTTTCGAAGATGAAAAGAATAAAGCCGATTTTAAAGCAAAGTATGGATATGATTTACATCCGCCAACAACATGGGATGAATATCGGGATGTAGCCAAGTTTTTTACTAGAGATACAGATAATGATAGAAAAGTAGATTTGTACGGAACTACGGTATTTGGTGCGAACAATGGGGATGCGGTAGCCAGCTGGCTGGATCATGCAGCCCAAGCAGGTGCGAAACCATTGGTTGTTGGTGATAATGGCAAAGTTCTTGTTAATACAAAACCGTATGTTGATTCCTTGCAATTTTTAGTTGACCTTTTGAAAAAAGATCAATCGGTTCCATCAGGTGCACTTGAAATGGCATCTGCAGAAACTTCTGAGCTATTTTGGAATGGAAAATCTGCCATGATGCTTGCTTGGGGTCACTTCTATGTCCCTTCAAATGACCCTAAACAATCAAAGGTAGCAGGAAAAGTTGGAAGTGCCCCAATGATTGGCGGCGGAGCAGGAATAGGTGCTGTCCCAGGTCCTTGGTACCAGGTTATCCCTAGTTCTTCCAAAAAACAAGAGATTGCCAAAGAGTATCTCAACTTCATCTATGAAAAGAATGAACTATTTATGAAATCATTGGGGGTAGCAGCGAGAAAATCCGTTTTTGAAAGTTATAGTACACAGCAGGGCTATGAACATTTGAAACCGCTTATGACGACATTAAGCGGACCACAAACGCAAAATCGACCTGCTATTAAGGAATGGCAAGAAATCGAAAGTGAAGCACTCATCCCAGCCGTGCAATATGCACTTTCTGGAGAAAAAACACCTCAAGAAGCACTAGATTGGGCAGCAGATGTAATCAAAGACTTATTGCCGCCACAATAAACTGAAACGTACTTAATAGAACCTCTTCATACAGATATCTAATCCATGAAGGGGTTCTAAAAAATATATTGATAGAAAGGAGCGGTTTTTTTGAGACTGAAAAATGGGGCATTATCGACGATCTTTTTCTTTCCTGCAGGGATCTTTATGTTGGTATTTCTGGTCTATCCAATCTTTCTTTTAATTAGAGACAGTTTTTATAAGATTGATATCATTAATCCTTCATTGCGAGAATTTGTTGGTTTTGCAAACTATACAAACTCGTTGACTTCCGAACGATTTTTAAAAGCGCTTTGGAACACAGTCGTTTATATAGGAGTAGCGGTGGGTTTCGAGTTTATCATCGGGCTTATCCTTGCTTTGCTTCTAAGCAATGCTTTTAAAGGAAGCCAATTTATTCGGACACTATTGTTAAGCCCGCTTATGCTGGCACCTTTAGTTACAGGAATCATTTGGAAATTTATGCTTAATGACCAATTCGGCATTATCAACTGGGGGCTTTATAAACTTGGAATACTTTCTGACCCGCATCAAATACTCTGGTTATCAGACTCCCGTTTTGCACTCTATTCTACGATTATTGCAGACATTTGGTTAACAACGCCTTTCATTATGCTCGTTCTATTAGCAGGTATTAAAGGAATCCCGATTAGTTTATATGAATCTGCTGAAATGGATGGGGCCAATAAATGGCATAAGTTCCGTTACATTACTTTCCCTTCTCTTATCCCAGTAGCAACAGTAGCATTATTAATTCGCATTATTGATGCTGCCAGAACATTCGATATTGTCTGGGTGCTTACGCAAGGGGGACCAGGTTTTTCTTCCGAATTGCTAAGTACATATATGTATAAGACATTGACCCGTTATGGAGAGGTTGGGCAGTCAAGCGCAATGGCAGTCATCTTTATCATCATTTTATTATTCCTAAGTTCTTTCTTTATTACAAAAATGTGGTCACCTAGGAGAAGACATTCATGATGATAGGAGAGGTGAAATAGAAATGGCCCATATACCATTAAAAGAAACGATTGCAGAAAAACCAGTTTGGTTTGCAACTTTACATGTTAAACATAAAATATGGACGCTGATTGTTTTGTTTACCACTTGCTTGCTGGCTTTATTATTCTTAGGTCCGTATATCTATCTATTATTAACATCATTGAAACCATCCACAGAGGCAGTTTCGGTGCCGCCGACTTTATGGCCCTCGCAATTTTCACTGGAAAATTATATAAAAATGTTTGATTACTTGCCTATAGGAAAATATTTTCTAAATAGCTTAATTACAGCGGGTGCCAGCACCATTTTAAGTGTGTTTTTTGGGGCCATGGCTGCATATGGAATTTCTAGATTTTCTTCCATAACAGGAAGCTACTTTTTGTTATTCACCTTAGTGATCAGAATGGTACCTATGATTAGTATTGCAATTCCTATGTATATGATTGTAAAAAGTATGGGCTTAATTGATACCCATTTTGCCTTAATATTGGTGTATACCAGCTTAAATGTTCCGTTTGCTATTTGGTTAATGATTGGTTTTTTTGACTCAGTTCCAAAAGAATTTGATGAAGCGGCCAGGGTGGATGGATGCAGCTGGATTGGAGCCTTTATCAGAATTATTCTTCCGGTGTCACTCCCTGGACTGGCAACGACAGCTATCTTTACTTTTATGTTAGCATGGAATGATTTCTTGTTCTCGCTACTCATGACCAGTACGAATGCCAAAACGGCAACAGTAGGGATTTCAGAATTTTTAACCGCTTATAATCTTGATTTAGGACCAATGACAGCTGCTGCCATCTCATTTAGTCTGCCTGTTATGATATTTTCTTTTTTCATACAGCGTTATATTGTAAGTGGCATGACTTTAGGAGCAGTAAAAGAATAACGACTTGATCTTGAATGAAAAAAAGGCAAATGGTGGAGTGAGGTAAAAGTATGTTTGATGATGGCAGAGAAGGCAAAAGCGAAACAAATAGCAAAAGATTGCATTAAACTTGTCAAAAATCTTTAAACTTACCTTAAATGATGGGAATAATATGAAAATGCTGATTTTTCTTGTCTAGTAATAATCCTTCTGAGCGAAAATAATCAGAAAAAGGAAAGTACGAATTCGTAAGGCTTTACTTCCAGCTATATCAAGGAATAAGTAGTTTATGCACAAACATACTAAATTGATAGGAGAATTTATTTATGGCTAGTAAAAATTATTACGACGTAACAGAGTGGTCTGTCGGTAATCCCTATGAGAATATTGGTGAGGTAATCAATAGCATTATAGCAGATATTAAAAGTAGGCAATCGGACGCTGATTTGAATAAAGGCGGAAAGCCGGGTGCGGTTATCTATATTCCACCGGGAGATTATCATCTTAGTAGTCAAGTAGTTATAGACATCAGTTATCTTAAAATTATGGGTTCTGGACACGGGTTTACATCTTCGAGTATTCGTTTTAATACTTCTGAGAATGAATGGGCGGATTTGCATGAATTGTGGCCGGGAGGAAGTCGCATACTCGTAGATATTCCCCTTGAAGTAAATGACGAGGAATATAAAGGAGCTGCATTTTATGTTGAACGAAGTGGAAATCCCCGAATAAGTTCAGTAGAGTTTTCTGACTTTTGTATTGATGGTTTGCATTTTATTGAAGATGGCTCAGGAGAAACAAATCCGGAGAACACATACACCAACGGGAAAACGGGAATTTATGTTGCAAGTGCTTGTGACTCATTTCGGATTACAGGCATGGGGTTGGTGTATTTAGAGCATGGAATTACTATTTATCATGCAGATGCACTGACTATACATGATAATTTCATAGCTGAATGTGGAAACTGTGTAGAGCTGCGAGGTTGGGGACAGGCTTCAAAAATAACCGATAACTTGATAGGAGCCGGTTTTAAAGGATATTCAATTTACGCTCAAAATTTTGGTGGACTTTTGATTACAGCGAATAATGTTTTTCCACGAGGTGCGAGCAGTATCTATTTTGATGGTGTGACTCGTTCTAGTATCACAAATAATAGACTTCATTCATTTTATCCAGGAATGGTGGTATTCAGGGGGAATTGTTCGGAAAATTTGGTTTCCTCAAATCACTTTTTACGTGACCATGAACCTTGGACTCCTTTTCTGGGAATAGACAATGGTTTAGATGATTTGTATGGTCTCCTCTATATCAGTGGCAATCATAATTCTGTAATTGCTAATCACTTTTCTGAAGTAATTAATACTCAGAACATCAAGCCGGTAGGTGCAACACCTGTAATCATACGTATTGTTTCGGGTAATGGAAATTATATTTCTAATAATCATGTTGTTGCCACGGAGGTTCATGCCAAGATAAGTGATTCTTGTTTCTCTGCGCAAGTAGAAGCTTTGTTAACTACCGAAGCATCAGAACCGCTTACCGTAACAACAGTATTGATAGAAAAAGAGTCGCTTCAAAATACGATTCTTGATTCGGGAAGTGATGTTCAGGTTGTTATGGATAAGACTGTAAATGTATTCAGAGCCACTCCCACGCCAGGTGCTTCCTAGTGCTATCACCAGAGTAAGCACAACCATGGACAAAATTCTTAAAGCTGGAGAAACATAATGACTAACCTAATGAGACTCATCGACTCTCCAATTAAGCGTAAAATTATCTTATTAGCTTTGTTTTCAGCCCTAATCCCTTTACTTGTTATTGGTCCTTTTACGTTCATTTATTTTAATAAAGTAATAGAAAATAAAGTATCTTCCACGATTGATAACTTCTTAACTATTGTCGATTGGAATATTAACTCATTTGGAAGCAATGTAGAGAATCTATCTAATGACATTTTTCTTTCGGATGAAATTCAGGACTATTTATTCTATAAAAAAACAGATGCAAAGTTATACAGGTTGGAGACGTCATCTCTAGAAAACTTGAATAATATAACGGTGGTAAACAATCCCTATATTAATGCCATCTACGTTGGGAATGAAAATCACGGCTTTTTGAAAGTAAACCGCGGGGAACAAAATTTGAAGAATGATATCTATCAAACGATAAAAAAGTCCAATATCTATCCGCGTTTACTCCATAGCGAATGGCAGGGTGAATGGTTAAATGGAAGTAATACAAAACTTGTTAAAGGTGCTAACCAATCTTTACTATACGGAAGAAATATTCGAGATCTTGGAACGAAGGAACAAATGGGGCTGGTTCTGATTGATCTTGATCCAGCGTATTTTGATAATATGTTTAAAAATAGTAACCCTCCAGGCGATATTTTAATACTGGATGGGGATAAAATTTTGTTCTCTAGCAATCATAGTTTCTCTTCATCTCAGGTAGCCAAAATCATTCAAAGTCGTGAGAAAAGCGGAACCATTAAAAAAGTAATGAATGGAACGCAATATTTCTTTAATTATCATACAAACAAAAAAACAAATTGGGATGTTGTTAGTATTATCCCCTATGAAAATATTGTTCGTGAGGTCAATCAACTTCGATTAGTAACGATTTCTTTATTAGTGATGGCATTAATGTTCTCCTTAATTATTGCCTTATTTATTACCAGGAGAATTACAAATCAGTTAAGTTTGCTGCGCATGGTTACTGAAAAAATGGAAAAACGAGAGACTGTAGTAGGTATTCATTTTAATAATGAGGATGAACTTGGAGAAATCGGGAACAAGATTGTTCACCTTTATAATTGGAATAATGATTTAACTAAAAGGTTATATAAATCACAGATTAAGGAAAAGGAAGCAGAGCTATTAGCCTTGCAAAGCCACATTAATCCACATTTTTTATATAACACATTGAACACTATTTATTGGATGGCAGAGAAAGTAAAAGCGAAACAAATAGCAAAAATTGCGATTAATTTGTCAAAAATATTTAGACTTACCTTAAATGATGGAAGTCATATTACCTCCGTAAAGAATGAAATGGATCAAGTAAAGAGTTATATGGATATCCAAAATATTCGTTTTGACCAAAAAATCCACTACACAATTACGATTGAACCTGAAATCATGGAAGAAAGTATCATTAAATTGCTGTTACAGCCCATTGTAGAAAACTCTGTTTACCATGGGTTAGAACATCAGGAAAGCGGAACCATCATGATTGAAGGCATGAAGGTCGCAGATGGTCTACTTTTCATTATTCGTGATACAGGAAAAGGATTTGACATGAATGAAGTAGATATTAACAAAAAGGGCTATGCTTTGAAAAATATTAATGAACGATTGAAACTTTATTATGGAAAAGAATATGGATTAAAGATTAAGAGTGAAATAGGAAATGGAACTACCGTTTATCTTAAGGTTGGCCTAAAGAACGACGGAATTACTCATAACAATCTTTAAGGAGTTATCAATTATGTATAAACTTTTAATTGTTGATGATGAAAAAATTGTAATTGAAGGCTTAAAATCAGCCACTAACTGGAAGGATCATCACATTGAAATTGTAGGATCTGCCTTAGACGGAGAAGAAGCACTTAAAGAAATCATGAATAAAAAGCCTGATATTGTGTTAGTAGATATAAGAATGCCTAAATTAAATGGATTGGATTTAATTCAAGAGACAAAGGCTCTTAATCTTGATGCTGTTTTTATCATTATAAGCGGTTATTCAAAGTTTGATTACGCCAAAAGGGCTATTCAACTCGAGGCCATCGACTATCTAGTTAAACCTATTGAAGTAGAAGAAATTGTTCATTCTATTAAAAATGCCATTTTAAAACTAGAAAAAATAAAAAATGAAAAACAAGCAACTGAGCGGATGAATGAATATCAAATGGCTTTAGAAGAAAAGCGTGTCCTTGATTACATTTTAGGCCAAAGATTTGTTGTACCGGTAAATGACCAAAAGCTACAAAGTTTTTCTTTTTTAAACATCGGATTGAGGGGGGTTGACTGGGATGATTCAAATGCCACTGAAAAAATTCAAGCTTCCTTAGAGTGTTTAAAAAGCCTATTGGAAAACAGGAAGATACAGAACTTTGTCTATACGATTGATAGTGAAATCGTCATCATGATTTCAAACGCTGGTTCAGAGCTAGGGAATGACTTGGTTCAGGATCTTGTGTCATTGCTTTTTCATGAAATGAACATAAGACCGATGGTTGGAGTAAGTAATATCTATGTAACTATTTCGGGCATAAAGAAAGCCTATAGTGAAGCAAAAGAAGCGTTGAAAAATGGTATATTTTCAAACCAGTTAATAACCTATTATAAAGAATTAGAAACGTTCAATCATTCCTTTGGTAATCGTATTATTGAAAAAATTGATACATTTTTTAATGGAAAAGGCCCAGACCTTCTTAGCAACATGAATCTTTTCATGGACCAAGTTTTTCTCGATTGCCAAAAGAGTAGCCTCCCCCCAGAAAAAACAAAATACGTCTGTTTTAAAATCGTTAATCATTTCTTGGAATATATCGAAAGTGAATATGAAATAAATAAAAGCGGCGGCGAACGATACTTAGTTTACCAAGAATTAAATCAACTACAGTCTTTTGAAGAAATCAGAGTTTGGCTAGAACAATTTATTGGGCAATCCACTGCTAATTTAAATGAAAATCACGTGTCATATAATGAAAAAATAATCATCGATTTAAAAAGTTTCATTAATGCTAATTATAAAGAACCCATTGTTTTAGATGATTTAGGCAAGCTATTCCATAAGAACCCTGCCTACCTTTGTAACTTGTTTTCTAAGGCAGTTGGCAGCACCATCTTTGAATATATTACAAAGGTCAGATTAAATAATGCCAAAAAACTGTTAAGAACCACCAATTTAAAGGTATCCGAGATTTGTAAACAGGTAGGCTACGAAAATCAAAAATACTTTAATCAAGTATTCAAGAAAAATATCGGAACAACCCCAGGTCTCTATCGTTCACAGCACATACTAAAGTAAATGTTGGATGAGAGTAATTTGTTGGGGGAGAACACATGAATTTATGTGCTCGGACGAGTGTTATTTAGAGTACCCGCTTGAATCAATGTGCGAAATGGAGAATAATTCAATTAAGCTCCTGGAGGCGATTGGTAAATGAATAGACAAAGGATGAATCTTCGAATTATCTTCACAGAAATAGTAGCGAGACTTATTTTCTGAGTTCTCTATATATGCAATGTTTTTATATCCTTCTCCTTTCCTTCTAAAGTGGTCTGCCTCCTAGAGTGCCAGACCACTTCGTAGCTTAGTCATACGGAACTAGGCTATTTTATTAAACAAAAAGCACCACAAATACGGTGCAAATTTATATACATAATATTGTACATTTTGAACATATTCGGATGAACATACAAAAGCGTAAAGGTCCTGCGTCTTTTTTACATTTAGCATTCGATATGCAACGTTTGATTTCATTACGTTGATCCAATTACTCATCAACTTCGTGAAGCAGTAAAGCCTTGCGAGTTTAATCGGGTGGCATTCGAGGATGTGGTTGGAGTAGGTGGACTTAAGAGAATAAGATGAATAGTTTTATCCTCTTTTCTTAAAAAGCTTTGTAAAAAGGTCACGAAAAAAGTTCTTTTTAGGTGTTTCGACCAGATTATCAACAGTGTGCTGATGGTGTTTGGTGAAAAAATTCCAAATGATTTCTGTTGCATTTGGCCCTAATGGGTCGGTATATGAACCATTTAAGCTCCCGCCAGACCATGCGTGCCCCATTTGATCGATTATCCATAGTTCCATTAAAAGTTCACCGCCCCCATCACTGTATACATGTTTAGTACAACTTTTTCCATTGATAAGGTCTGATTTGACCTGGTGAGGTGTAATATCAGCTCTTCCACTACCACCTTCTACAAGAAAATTAGTTTGTGCCCACTGTATGATAACCTGTTGTCCATTAATGGGATGTACAACTGTATCGCAGATACCATGGAAAACAATAACAGGCATTTTCTTCTTGAACTTTCCCATTTCCTGAAAGGCGCTGTTACCACATGCATAGGGGTCAGAAACGCCTTTTTGCATGCTTTCTTTAGCAGCCTTAGCCATTGGATCGGTTAGAAAAAATACATTCGCAGCATCATAGGGAAGTCCCGCACACACTCCGATACCGCTAAATACATCTGGATAGGTAACTCCAAGAATGCAAGCAAGTGCCGCACCTGCAGATAAACCAACTGCGTACACCTTACTTGAATCAATGCGGTATGTACCTTTAATCTGATTAATGATCGCATTAATTAACTTGGGATGTCCCTCTCCACGGTGCTGATTTTTATCCAAAAACCAGTTCCAGCAGCCAAAAGGGTTATAAGCAGCCGGATTCGAAGGATTAAACAGGTGATTCATGTCAGGATAGAGTACGAGAAAGTTTTCTTTTTCAGCAAGCTCGTTCATATTTGTTCCAGCAGCAAAATCATCCGGATCTTGTTCACATCCATGAAGCATCACCATCAAAGGAGTATCTTTTTCCGCTTGATATTCGCTCGGAACATAAAGTTTGTACCTAAAACCCTGATATGAAAAATTTAGAAATTCCCCCAACTTTATCAACCCTCCTTAACTAAAACTACATGTTTCCATTATACTTCTACTAGGAGATGGTGATATGTCAGAAGATGAATTATTCTCAAATAAGGAATCTAATGTTTATGAAATATATTCAAAAATACTCGATTTATTGAAAGAAATTGGACCTTTTGAAATTGAGTTTAAAAAGACTTCTATACATCTTTTGAATAAATCTGCCTTCGGAGGAGTTCATCCAAAAAAGAAATGGTTAGATTTTAATTTAGTAACAAACCATCAAATTGAACACGAGAAGATTACTAAAATTGAACAAGTTTCAAAAAACAGATTTCACAATAACTTTAGATTTCATAGTGAAGACGAACTAAATCAAGAGTTTTTAGTTCTTTTAAAAGAATCATATCAATTAATGAGTTAATTAGAAAAAGGATAATGAAAAAAACATTGGAATATCAGATATTCTTTCATCGAATGGGCTTTCCTCATCACAGTTTAAACTATACAGAAAAAAATTAGGGAAAGAGGTGTAACGATGAATTAGCATACTCATTCCCTGTTTATATCACGGTCATCAAAGAATATTTAAGTACCCATTTAATTCTGAGGGATCTTGGTTATACACAAGTTTCCATGCCTCAAGGAGAGTTTCTTTCGTTACTTTTAGTGCCGGTACAGCTACATAAGCCGGTGCTGGTTTGCCGAGCAGTGCATAACCGGCCAGGATCGCCTCGGCCACTCCTTGATGGTAAGGCATCTGCGAACCCGAGCCCTTGATAAGTTCATCTTTAGCAATTTCTATAGCGGTATTGGTACTCAAATCGATTGTCGTAATAACTAAATCATGTTTTCCTAGGGCACGGGCTGAGTCCATAGCACCTTCCGCTACCAAATCCCATACAACAAAGATTCCCTTCAAGTCGAGGTGTTGAGAAATCATAGCGTCTGTAAGCTCTTTCCCATCATTCGGACTAGTGAAACCGCTGCGGACTACGATTTGAATGTCAGGATAACTTTCTCTAATCGTTTTTTCAAAAGCCATTAATCTTTGTTTCGTTACAAAAAAATCAGCATCGTAGTATATGACCCCAATCTTGCCTTTAAAACCTATTTTCTCTGCCATAATGTCGGCTGCATAAGACCCGTTTCCATAATTGTCGGCTGAAACGACGCTTACATAATCCTTACCCGCTTCCAACCCGTATGGTGTATTGTCCATAAAAACCAGCTTCACACCTGATTGAGCTGCGGTTTGAAAGGCACCCGCAGTTGATAACGGATCGATTGGAAGACTAACAATAATATCCGGTTTTTTTGCTAATATCTCTTGAATGTCTGCAACTTGCTTTTCCCAGTTCAGTTCGGCATCAGTTACAGCCACGACCCTAATCCCCATTTTATTAAAAGTTGTCTTCAATCCTTCAATTTGTGCTCTTGCCCAATTATTCCCGGTATAGTGCATGGCAATAGCAGCTGTATAGTTCTTTTCTCTTAGCTTTTTTAAATCTTTCATAGACAACTGCAATGTCTTGGCAGATACCGCTTCCTCTCCATTTGGTCCGGTACTTAAAATTTTATGTTCGGGTATATTTTGATTAATTGTACTAGTTAAAGTTTCGTAAATAGTTGTTAAGAACTCCTTTACATTAATAGGTTTTGTCAGATAATTATCAAACCCCTTGCCTAATGTCTGCTGGATGTCCTGAGGCATGGCATTGGCACTGACAGCAATAATCGCTATATCCTTCGTGTCTTCATCCTGTTTTATAAGGTCAAACACCTCATAGCCATGCATATCTGGGAGGTTAAGATCTAGTAGAATTAAATCTACTTTTTCAGTCCTAGCCAGTGCTAATCCTTCTTTTCCGGAACGAGCAGTTAAGATCGTATAGGATGGCTGGGATTTCAGGATGTTCTTCACAAGGTGTAAGTTAGATTCATTATCTTCCACATATAGCAAACCATAGTGATCTGACTCAGGATTCTTTGTTGGTAAATCCATCACTTCTTCCCCCCATTTCATCGCGGTCGTTAAATCATGGGGAAGGGGGAGGCTAAAGCGAAAATCGCTGCCGATTCCTTTTTGGCTCGTTACACTAATTTTTCCACTCATAAGTTGGACAAGTTGCTTTACTAAAGACAATCCAATGCCCGTACCTTCCTCTTGTGTCCCTTCAATCCGATAGAATGGGACAAACACTTTCTGATATTCTTCCACTGAAAGCCCGACTCCTGTATCCGCGATATGAATAACAGCCTCGTTTTGTTTCATATAAGAGAAAATCATGACTTTGCCGTCTTCCCGGTTATATTTGATGGCATTATCGAGAAGATTAAGAAGGATTTGTTTCAGGCGAATCGGATCGGCAAGAACGGTTACGGTTTCCGAATGGTCCATTTGATTATGAATTGTAATTCCTTTTTTCATGGCAAGCGGCAGCACGATATGGATACATTCATTGATAATGGTCAGCAGATCTACCTCTTCAATTGAAACTTTTAATTGGCCCGTATCGATTCTGGATAAATCTAAAATATCATTAATTAAGCTTAATAGATGCTTCCCTCCGCTTAAGATCTCTTGGACAAAGTCCTGCTGCTCCTCATTTAGGGTTTCATCTATTTCTAATAGCTGGGCAAAACCAAGGATTCCGTTCAAAGGGGTCCGGAGTTCATGACTCATTTTGGAAAGAAAGTCTGATTTGGTTAGGTTTGCTTTTTCCGCCGCTTCTTTAGCCTGAATGATTGTTTGTTCCATCTTTTTTCGTTCGGTAATATCCGATATGGTCACTAGTGCGGCTTGTTCCCCGTCATTATGTAATTTAAGTGGTTTTGAAGTAATGGAAAGCCATTTAGTCCCATTATTTCGATCGCTTACTCCCAAGACATAATCATGGAAAGGAATCCCCTGTTCGAGGGTGATGATTCCAGGTAATTCTGAATAGGGCAGGGAGGATCCGTCTTCTTTTACATAATCTAATTTGCTTACATTTGCTTCCGTTAATAAATCGGATTTAATACCAAGTACTTTTTCAACATTTTCATTAAGCGCAATGATTCTTCCCGACTTTTTATGAATAATGACGCATTCAGACATGGTTTGTAAAACTTCTTTATATAAATTTTCGTTAGGGGTGATTTCCATTGTTATACCCTGCCTTCCGAAAGAATAGTCATGGATTTTCCTGAAGCCATAGCTTTAGTATAGTCCACGGTAATTCTTCTTTAAAACTGCAAAAAACCACCATACCTATTTAATCATAAAATACTTCCTATCCTGCTTAAACTGCCTTATACTGAGAGTAGTTAGTTTGACAGCGATTTCAAATAGTAATTTGTTAGCTATTAATTTTTATATTAATGTTCCACTTAAATAGAAGCTTTTAATATGAGGTGATCTTTTGAGAGTTTTAATTGCAGAGGACCATGCACCATCGAGAAAACTATTGAAGCATCTCATTAAACCTTTGCAGAGTTATGAAATGGTTGGAGAAGCCGTTAATGGTGAGGATTTAATTTGCAAGGTGACGATAGAAAAGCCAGACATCATTTTGGTAGATATTAATATGCCATTGTTGAATGGGATGGAAGCGGTGAAATCTTGTAAAAAAGTAGTTCCGTCATTGCAAGTTATCTTTATCACCGGGCATGATGAGTTTGCCTTAGAAGCCTTTAGTGTAAATGCAATCGATTACATTGTCAAACCCATTGACCGTGACCGTCTTTATGCAGCGTTAGGACGAGCAGCTGCACTTGCTAAGACTCCAGCAGAAAGCGAGCGCCCAACCGTTAAGAAGGATTTAATGGTTAAACAGTCCAATCAGTTTTCTTTTATCCCGTTAGACGACATTATTTTTATTGAACGCGCGGACCGAAAGGCCGTCATCCATACAATTGATCAAAAAGTAGAGGTAAATGAGGCGCTAACGAATCTTGAAGAACTCCTTGATTCCCGTTTTGTAGCCTCCCATCGTTCCTATATTATTAATTTGCAATATTTAAAGAGGATTGAAACGACAGGGCAAACGTACAAAGCATATTTTAAAAATTATGAGGAGACAGCAAAAGTTTCCAAGAATAAGTTAGCAGAATTACAAAAAAATAAATCGTTGTGAGGTCCGATAAACTCGGACCTCAATTTTTTTGTTTTTTTTTAAAATTTATGATTTTATTGTTCGAATGAACGATGATTGTGTCTAAAAGGATAGAAAACGATTTCAGTTGAAAAAAAACCTTGTCGGAAGATGATTAGACGACAATTTTGTAATCGATTACAATTCAAATATAGAAACAAGAAAGGACAAATTACAAAGATGGTAGGGATTGTAGATGTTAGCAAAGAAGGAAATAGTTTCTGCTAAAACCATTCTAGTTGTTGTGCCTGACATTACAAATCCGTTTTTTTCAAAAGTGTTTAGGGGAATTGAAGCAGTAGCGGTTACAAATGGATATCAAGTTATACTCGGCGATACAGACAATGATCTGGAAAGAGAAAAGTGGTTTTTAAACCTTTTGCATCAAAAAAAAGCAGATGGAATCGCTTTATTAACTGCCCAAACGGATGCAGCAACCGTTGAAGAGGCGGCCCAAAAATTTCCGTTGGTCCTTGCGTGTGAGTATATGGAAGGTTCCAACATCACAACTGTTTCGATTGATAACATAAGCGGTGCCAGAAATGCAACGGAATATTTAATCGATTTGGGACACGAAAGAATTGGCTGCATTATTGGACCTCTCAATAGTGTCTTGAACCGAGACCGTCTCAAAGGATTTTATCAAGCAATGTCAAGCAACAACCTTATCGTGGATCCTGTGTTAGTCCAGGAAGGTGATTTCTCTTTTGAAAGCGGTTTTAACCTTATGATGAAGTTTTTTGCCATTGGTCAACTCCCATCTGCGATTTTCGCTGCCAATGATGAAATGGCAATGGGAGTCATTAAAGCCATTAAATCTAAGGGACTTAAGGTGCCAGAGGATATTTCGGTTCTCGGTTTTGATAATCTGAAATTCTCGTCCATATTCGAACCAGGTCTGACAACGATTGCCCAGCCCGCGTTTGAAATTGGTGAGAAAGTGGCGGAAGTACTATTGAAGCTCATCAACAAAGAGGAAATCAAACACGAGCAAATGTTTTTAGCTAACCAGTTGATTGTAAGACAGTCTTGTCAGCAGTATGTGAAAAATTTTTAGAAAAAAATGTAATCTATTACATTTTTTGAAGCCCATAGAAGCCTGGTTTTATAACTTAAATGAATGTAATCCATTACTAGTAATATTCTATTAAGCTTACATTTATGAAAAGGGGGTGGTGCCACACTTATAGATTGTAAGGTGGTACCGACAAATAAAGAGCTTCAACTAAATAACTACTATAGTGGGGGTAATTAAATGAAAAAGAGTTTTTCTTTTACAGTTTTACTGTTACTTGTTTTAAGTGTTTTTCTTGCAGGATGTGGCGGAAAAAAATCTACATCTGAACAAGCGAGCACGGAGAAGAATGAAAACTACTCAGAAACAGCTTCAGGTCCATTAACGATCAATCCAAAGATTCCTGATTTAGTGGTACAAGATAAAGGGCCGAACGGAGAACAGGCCGTTTCAGCTAAGACATTGCAGCTTACGGAAGATGAGCTAAAGAAGATTAAAGAAGGTAAATATAAAGCGGCGATTGTTATGCACTACTCTGGTACTGACTATATGAATGCCGCAGTTGGTGCGATGAAGGATACATTTAAGAAGATGGGCATCAAGATCGTTGCTGTAACAGATGCACAGTTCAAAGCGGAAAAGCAAGTAAATGATATCGAAACCGTTTTAGCGAAAAAGCCGGACATTATGATTTCTGTTCCAGTTGATGCCGTATCTACCGCACCAGCTTATAAAAAGGCTGTTGCCCAAGGCGTAAAGTTAGTATTCATGGATGGTGCTGCACAAGGTTTAGTTGCAGGGAAAGATTACATCAGTATTGTGTCTGGTGACAACATGGGTAACGGAGCAACCGCAGCAGACATTATGGCTGAAAAACTTGGCGGAAAGGGTAAAGTCGGCATTGTGTATCACGATGTAAACTTCTTTGTTACCAAAAACCGTTCTGATGCTTTTGAAAAAAGAATCAAAGAAAAGTATCCAAATATTGAGATTGTCGCAAAAAGTGGGATTACTGGTCCAAATCAGGCAGAAGAAGTAGCATCTGCTATGTTGACAAGACACCATGATATTGATGGTATCTTCGCTCCATGGGATGTACCAGCTGAAGGTGTTATGGCTGCGGCAAGAACTGCTGGCAGGGATGATCTAGTTGTTACAACAGTTGACTTAGGCACAAACGTAGCCATCTCCATTGCACAAGATGGAATTGTTAAAGGTCTTGGAGCACAGCTCCCATATGACCAAGGTGTAGCTCAAGCAATCCTTGCCGGCTATGCCTTATTAGGAAAAGAAGCACCAGCGTATGTCGCTTCACCATCCATCAAAGTTACGAAAGAAAATGTATTAGATGAATGGAAGTTAATCTACGGAACAGACGCTCCTGACACAGTAAAAAATGCGATGAAATAATTTTAAAAAAAGGATAGGGGCTGCTTTTGAAAGCAGCCTCTAACATAAAAAGAAGGTGGACTTGGATGGAACAGCCGATTCTCGAAATGAGAGGTATTAATAAAGCTTTTAATGGGATTACCGTTTTAAATGATGTTCATTTTTCCGTCAAAAAAGGTGAAGTTCACGCCTTGATGGGGGGGAATGGTGCCGGGAAATCGACGTTAATGAAAATCCTCACAGGGGTATACTCCGCAGACAGCGGCGAGATTTTAATTGAAGGAAAATCAGTAAGCATTAAAAGTTATGATGATGCTCAAAAGAATAATATATCGATGATTTTCCAAGAGTTTAGTTTAATTCCTACCCTTACCGTCGCCCAAAACATCTATCTTACTCGTGAAAAGAAAACATCATTAGGGCTGCTCGATGATAAGGATTGTGAGAAGAAAACAGAAAAATTGCTAGAAGAATTAGGCGTAGATATTAGACCAAATGATGTAGTTCAAAATTTGGGGGTTGGCTACTGGCAGATGACGGAAATTGCCAAAGCACTTTCCCAAGAAGCAAAGATTCTGATTATGGATGAGCCAACCTCGTCCTTAACCAAAAATGAAACGGAAGTACTCTTTAGTTTTATTAACAAATTGAAAGCAAAAGGTTATTCCATCATCTATATTTCTCACCGGATGGATGAAATCTTTGAAATATGTGACCGAATCACGATTATGCGTGATGGCCGTTATATCACAACAGAAAAATGCAGTGAAACCGATCTTGATACTGTTATTTCACATATTGTCGGTATGCAATTTGACCAAGCATTTGAGTGGAAAGAACGGTTCTATGCAACAGACGTGCCGCCGATTTTTGAAGTAAGAAACTTAAATGCTGAACATGTCCAAGATATTAATCTAAAAATTCAGCCGGGTGAAATTGTCGGAATTGCTGGGTTAATGGGAAGCGGCCGGACGGAATTACTTCGAAATCTCTTTGGGATTGACCCAATTAAGAGTGGAGACATCTACATCAATGGTCAAAAACAATCCATTAAGAATCCAAAGAATGCGATAGAAGCCGGACTTGCACTGATTCCGGAGGACCGCCGGATGCAAGGATTGGTTCTTGAACATAGTGTCAAGGATAATATGATTCTTCCAATACTTTCGAAGGTGAAAAAAGGAGCATTTATTGATAGTAAGAAGTCCAATGAGATTAGTAATGAATTTGTAAGGAAGTTAAATATTAAAACAGATAATATTTTTAAAAAGGCCGGGTTGTTATCGGGCGGTAATCAGCAAAAAATTGTTCTAGCCAAATGGCTGGCGAACGACCCTACTGTCTTGATGTTGGATGAACCAACAATTGGTGTGGATATAGGTGCAAAAACGGAAATTGTTGAAATTATTCGAGCTATGGCCGAAAACGGCAAGGCGATCCTTGTGGTTTCCTCCGAGCTCCCAGAACTGCTTGCTTTGAGTGACCGTGTGATCGTTATGCATGATGGGAAAATCAAAAAGGAAATGACCCGCAGGGAGATTAAATCAGAGGAGGAATTACAATATGCAATCCAAGGTTTCTAGTATTCAAAAGCCAGCAACTCCTGCGTTGAAAGGATTCGAGTGGCGTAATTATATTGTCTATTTTGCCTTCGTGGGCGTATTAATCTATTTTTCTATCAGCTTAAGTGATGAAGGGTTTTTAACTTCAGGTAACTTATTAAACATTGTTAGACAAACTGCGACGATATCTTTGATGGCGTTAGCGATGACATTTGTTATTAGTACAGGGGAGATTGACCTTTCTGTCGGTTCCATCGCTGCCCTTTCTTCTCTAGTAGGTGCATTAGCCATCCAAGCTGGTTATGGCATCATTGGTGGACTTATCGGCGGTGTTGGTACAGGTCTTGTGGTTGGATTAATCAATGGTCTGCTTGTAACAAAAGTAGCGATTCCTTCCTTCTTGGTAACACTGGGAACGATGGGAGCCATTAAAGGTGCTGCGATGTGGGTTACAGATACTGCTCCAGTTCCGATTGTAGACGCAAATTTCAATTTCATCTTTGGTTCAGGGGACATTGGTCCAATTCCAGTTTTACTTATTTGGACTCTAGTATTTACAGTGATTGCCCATATCTTACTTCGTAAGACATCCTTTGGCCGTCAGGTATTAGCAACAGGCGGAAATGAAAATGCTGCAAGATTCTCTGGCGTAAAGACAATGAAGATAAAGCTAATGGTATTCCTTGCAACTGGTTTAATGGCTGGTTTAGCTGGTCTCCTTTATGCGGGCCGTATGAATGCCGGACGTTTTTCCTTCGGTGAAGGGGATGAGCTTTCTGTTATTGCTGCGGTTATCCTTGGTGGGACAAGCTTGTTTGGCGGTGTAGGAACAATCATCGGAACGATAGTTGGTTCCCTAATGATTGGTACGATCAATAATGGTTTGATTATCATGGGTCTTGATGTCAGCCAGCAAATGATTATCAAAGGAATTATCATTATCCTAGCGGTGGCATTCGGTAAGAAAGCGATGAAGAGGTAATTTTTAATAGAGGTTTCCGCGGAATAATAGCAGAATTCTGCGGAATTCCCTCGGAAATTGACGGAATTAATGAGAAAACTGGCGGAATTTCCTCGGAAATTGGCGGAATTAATGATAAAAGCGGCTGTATTCTTTTCAATAAAAGCAAAATGACCCTATAAGGTCTATCAATTTGCATCCTTGAACAACACGATCAACTTTTGAACAGGAGGAAGAAAGGTGGAGAAGATTAAAGTTGGTATCATCGGTACTGGATTTATCGGGCCGACTCACATAGAAGCCATCAGAAGGCTTGGTTTTGTAGAAGTAGCTGGTTTGGCGGAAACCAGTCAAGAAATGGCTGAAAAAAAGGCAGCTGAGCTTGGAATTCCGAAGGCCTTTGGTGATTACCGAGAAATGCTGAAAGACAGCGAAATCCAGGTCGTGCACAATTGCACACCAAATCATCTTCATTTTGCCATTAATAAAGAGATTATTTTAGCTGGAAAGCATGTTGTCTCAGAGAAACCACTGGCTATGAACAGTGATGAATCTGCAGAATTATTGGAGTTAGCAGAAAAACAAGGCGTCATTCATGCGGTGAACTTTAATTACAGACAGCATGCGAGTGTACAAAACTTAAAAGCGAAAATCACTGAAGGTGATCTTGGGAAAGTGAACTTGGTTCACGGAAGCTACTTGCAGGACTGGTTATTATATGAAACAGACTACAACTGGCGTTTGGCGCCGGAAGTAGGCGGAAAGTCACGCGCAGTAGCGGACATAGGTTCCCATTGGTGTGATACCGTCCAATTTGTAACAGGCAAAAGGATTGTCGAAGTTTTTGCCGATTTAGCCACTGTTGTTCCAGTAAGAAAGAAACCGACAGGAAACGTAGCTACTTTTGGGGCAAAGACGGCGGAAGATATGAAATATGAAGATGTACCAATTAATACAGAAGATTATGCATCTGTTCTTGTCCGGTTTGAGGATGGATCTAGAGGAGTCTTTACTGTATCTCAAGTCAGTGCGGGACGGAAAAATAGATTGAGCTTTGAGATTAATGGAAGTCAAGCTTCAATATTCTGGAACCAGGAAGAACCAGAGAAGCTATGGATTGGGCACCGGGATAAAGCAAATGAAGTTCTATTAGCGGATCCGGCGTTGTTTTCGCAGGAGGCAAGGTCTGCTATTCATCATCCTGGAGGGCATAATGAAGGCTGGCCAGATGCTTTGAAAAATATGATGTTGAATTTCTACTCGTTTGTTTGCGATGGCAAAAGCCTGAAAACAGACAAGCCAAATTTTGCGACATTTGCAGATGGACACCTTTCGATGTGTATCACAGACGCAATCTTAGAAAGTAACCAGCAGAAGAAATGGGTGAAGGTTCAGGCTAGCAAGGAGGTACTTGCGTGAAATTAGGTGTATTTACCCCCTTGTATCAGAACCTGCCTTTTGAAGAAATGTTGGATAAACTCTCAGCCATGGGTGTGGAGGCCGTTGAATTGGGGACAGGGAATTATCCCGGCAATCATCACTGTAATCCGGATGAATTGCTTGAATCTCCTGAAAAAAGAAAATCATTCCTGAGAGCGCTTGAAACTAGGGGAATAACGATCAGCGGCTTAAGCTGCCACGGTAACCCGCTTCATCCAAATGTAAATATTGCTCAAGAGTCACATGACGTTTGGCGAAAAACAGTATTACTTGCAGAACTTTTGGAAGTGCCTGTTATCAATGGCTTCTCCGGCTGTCCGGGTGATCATAAAAGTGCAAAAAATCCAAACTGGGTTACATGCTCATGGCCTCCGGAATATTTAGAAGTGCTGAACTGGCAATGGAACGAAGTGGTTATTCCTTATTGGAAAGAGGAAGCGAAATTCGCGAAAGAGCATGGCATTCAGCAAATTGCTTTTGAAATGCATCCAGGTTTTGTCGTTTATAATCCTGAAACCTTACTAAAGTTAAGGGAACATGCAGGAGAAAACATTGGAGCAAACTTTGATCCGAGCCACCTTGTTTGGCAAGGAATTGACCCGGTCGAGGCCATCAAAAAGCTTGGCAGGGAAAACGCAATTTTCCATTTCCATGCGAAGGACACTTATTTAGATCAAGCAAATATTAAGATTAATGGTGTTTTAGATACAAAGCATTATAGCCAAATTTTAGACCGCTCTTGGACATTTAGGTCAGTCGGATACGGCTCGGACGAAAAAATGTGGAAAGACATTATCAGTGCCTTAAGAGCGGTGGGATATGATTATGTAGTTTCCATTGAACATGAGGATATGCTGGCTTCCACCGACGAGGGACTAAGCAAAGCGATTACTCTCTTAAAAGGGGCCATTTTCAAAGAGAAAATTACCGAGATGTGGTGGGCTTAATTTTTTTGAAGCATGGGGCCGGTTCTCTTGCTTACAAAGGGAGGGGCTGTTCCCTCCCGCAGTTCATTTCAAGGAAATATGATAGGATAATTGTTTTTCAAAATTAATGATGAATGATTGGAGACAGTACAATGACAACAATGAATGCTGTATTTTTTCCAGGAGATAAAAAGGTAGAGATTCGCCAGGTTGAAATTCCAACGCCTGGGCAAGGGGAAGTATTAGTTCAGTTAAAAGCATCAGCGATCTGCCGAAGCGATATGAGCTTATATTATGGAACTTCCGTTTTTGAAGGAACAAAATGCGGATGCACGGTACCAGGGCATGAACCTGCAGGAGTTATCACAGAAGTAGGAGCTGGCGTTTCCAATTACAAAGCGGGTGACCGAGTTGCTGTTTACTTAGCTCTTGGCTGTGGTGAATGTGCACATTGCAAGAGCGGCTACAAAATGTTCTGCAAAGAGTTTAAGTGTATCGGCTTTGACTCTCACGGCGGTGACGCAGAGTACATGGTGGTTCCAGCTGAAAACTGTATGAGACTGCCAGATAGCATGAGTTTCGTAACAGCCGCTGTTTCAACTGACGCTGTTGGAACCCTTTACCACGCGCAAAAGAGATTAGGGATTTCAGGAAGAGACTACCTAGTTATTTTTGGAATGGGACCTATGGGCGGCGCTGGTGTGATGATCGCTAAAGGATTAGGAGCAACCGTTATTGCTGTTGATATGCTGGATGAGCGCTTGGAGCTTGCGAAGGAATTGGGTGCGGATTATACCATCAATGGTAAAACAATGAATGTTCAAGAAGAAATCGCTCGTATTACAAAGGGTCTTGGTGCAGATGCTGCAATTGATTGTTCCGGAAGCCCTTACGGTGAAAATGATGCATTAGATTGCGTGAGGGCACATGGACGTGTCGCTTTTATTGGCGAAAGTAAAGAGACAACAATCAAACCAAGTGCGCAATTAATTCGAAAACAGATTTCTGTAATGGGTTCTTGGTACTTCCCAATTCAAGAATTTGATGAGATTGCGGAGTTTATTGTAAGAAAGAATCTGCCAGTAGAAAAGTTGGTTACTCACCAATTTAAATTGGAAGAAGCCGAAACAGCTTTCCGTATGTTTGATGAAAGAAAGACTGAGAAAGCTGTGTTTGTTTGGGCATAAACGGTAACAAATAATAAAACCTTTTGGCACTTAATTTTTGAGGAGGATCAATAAAATGAAACTTTCATTTAATACTTGGGTTTATAATTCATTTCCATCCATGCTGCCATTTTATCCATTAGAAGAAGTGATTAGTCGAATTGCTGCATTTGGTTATGATGGAATTGAAATCGGTTGTGCGAGTCCGCATGCATGGCCTGATTATTTATCCAAGCAGAGACGTAAGGAAATTCTTCAGCATTTACAAAGAAATAAACTTAATGTTGCTGCTATGCTTCCCGCTCCTGGAGGAGGACCTGGAATAAATCCAAGTTCAGCTTTGAAAGAAGAGCGTGAATTTACAATCAATCATTACAAAGAAGTCATTCGATTAGCGCATGACTGGGAATGCCCAACTGTGATGTGGCTTGCCGGCTGGTTTGGTTTTGGTATGAACAAACAAGAAGCATGGAAATATAGCCGCGAAGGTTTGCAAGATGTGGCAAAATATGCGAAAGACCTTGGAATCACACTAGTAGTTGAACCTCAAGCTGCTGATTGTAATTTAATTGAGTCGGCAGATGATGCCCTGCAGTTGGCAGAAGAATCAGGTGAATCCAATGTGAAAGTGATGTTTGATACATTCCATGCCCTATATCGTAATGAAGTACCGAGTGATTATGTTTATAAAATGAAAGATAAGTTGCATCATGTTCATATTTCGGATGACGATCGTTTACCACCTGGACAAGGAACGGTAAATTGGGATTCCGTATTAAAAGCATTAAAGGAAATCGATTACAAGGGCTACCTCTCAATGGAGATTGGATTTGGTACTAGAAAAGCAGATCCTGATTGGTATGCAAAAACATCCATTGATTATTTGACAGAAAAGTTAAAAGGAATTGGGTGTAAGTAATAACCTAATTGAAAAATAGAATCCGGGCGGATACAGGGAGTTTAAATGGAACTGGTTCGCCCAATTAATCTATTTAAAAGTCTATTCCATCTTCAAAGTCAAAAAAGCAGAAAAAATGTAATCGGTTACACAGCGAGAGAGGATGTGATACATAAAATCGGTACAAATGCTTGAGTATTTTATTCAAAGGATTAATCAATAAAAAGCACGTAAAGGGGGCTAATTATGAAAAAGATACTATCTATTTTCACTATGATTCTTTTTATTACTAGCATCGCACTCGTCGGCTGCGGCAAGGATAGCACGACTAGCAGCGGTAGCAAAGAAACAGAGAACACAACAACAGAAGAAACAACCGCTAGTTCAGGTCCAATCACTATAAATCAAGAGATTCCAGACCAAGAGATTTTAAGTAAAGGTCCGAGTGGAGAAGCCGCCGTTTCTGCAAAAACATTGAAGCTGACGGAAGAAGAAGTACAAAAGATTAAAGAAGGAAAATACACAGCGGCGATTGTCATGCACTATGCTGGTAATGACTGGGCAACAGCACAAATCAATGGCTTAAAAGCAACCTTTGCAAAAATGGGAATTAAGGTGGTTGCCGTAACAGATGCCCAGTTCAAAGCTGAAAAACAAGTATCAGACATCGAAACGGTTTTAGCTAAAAAGCCAGATATTATTGTTGGGATCCCAGTAGATCCTGTTTCAACTGCATCCGCTTTTAAGAAAGCGGCAGATGCTGGAGTAAAAGTCGTGTTTATGGATAATAAACCCAACGGATTAGAAGCCGGCAAGGATTATGTGAGTGTAGTTTCTGCTGACAACTATGGAAATGGTGTTCAAGCAGCGGAGGTCATGGCGAAACAACTTGGTGAAAAAGGAAAAATCGGTGTTATCTATCATGATGCGGATTACTTTGTAACAAAACAGCGTACAGAAGCCTTTGAAAAAACAATCAAGGAAAAATATCCAAAAATCAAAATCGTGGAACGTGGCGGAATCATTGGTCCTAACGATGGAGAAAAGGTAGCATCAGGAATGCTCACCAAAAATCGTGATCTTGATGGAATGTTTGTCGTTTGGGACGTTCCAGCGGAAGGTGCTTTAGCAGCAGCACGTACGGCAGGAAAGAAAGATTTTGTCATTACAACTATTGATTTAGGGACAAACGTTGCCTTAGACATTGCATCAAACGGTTTGATTAAAGGCCTAGGTGCGCAGCTGCCATATGACCAGGGAATTTCAGAAGCGGTTTTAGCTGGTTATTCCTTACTTGGTAAAGAAGCACCTGCCTATGTGGCTGTTCCTGCGTTAAATGTAACGAAAGAAAATGTATTAGATGCATGGAAACTTGTTTACCATCAAGAAGCACCAAAGTCTATCAAAGGGGCAGCTAAATAATAAAACATTATTATTATCTAAATCTATTATTGGGGGTTACTATGAAAAAACTTACTTCACTAATCATTACGATACTCTTAGTCAGTAGTTTAGCGCTTATGGGGTGTGGAAAACAAAGTTCAACTGCTTCAGGTGAGCAAAAAAATGGAAAAGAAGAATCCGCAAAAATTACTTATCCGCTTACCATTAACCCTGAAATACCAACCGATCAGAAAATTTTAAGTACAGGTCCAAATGGAGAAACAGCCACACCTGCAGCAACTTTGCAATTATCTGAAGAGGATGTAAAGAAAATTAAAGAGGGTAAATTCAAAGCGGCTATTTCCATGCACTATGCAGGAAACGATTTTTCAACTGCCATCATCAATGGTGTAAAAGAAACTTTTGAAAAAATGGGTATAGATGTTGTGGCCGTTACGGATGCACAATTTAAGCCTGAAAAACAAATTTCAGATATCGAAACCATCATGGCTAAAAAGCCAGATGTTATCGTAGCTTTACCCGTTGATCCAGTTGCTACGGCTCCTGCTTTTAAAAAGGCAGCAGAAGCTGGCGTAAAACTAGTCTTCATGGATAATGTGCCAAAAGGTTTTCAAGCAGGAAAAGATTATGTAAGCGTTGTTTCATCAGATAATTATGGAAACGGTATCTTTGCCGGCGAAATTATGGGTGATGAATTAAAAGGAAAAGGAAAGATCGGTGTCATTTTCCACGATGTTAATTTCTTTGTAAATAACCAGCGTAAAGATGCTTTTGAGAAGACCATTAAAGAAAAATATCCAAAAATTAAAATTGTTGCCCATGGTGGAATTATCACTCCTAACGATGCTGAAAAAGTTGCCTCTGGTATGTTAACAAAAAATAAAGATTTAGATGGAATTTTTGCGATTTGGGATGTACCAGCGGAAGGAACACTTGCTGCAGCTCGTACAGCAGGGAAAAATGATTTAGTTATCACTACAGTTGATTTAGGAACGAATGTGGCGCTTCAAATTGCTTCTGGAGGGAACGTAAAAGGTCTTGGAGCACAGTTACCATATGAAAACGGAGCTGCGCAAGCTCTTGTTGCCGGATATTCATTACTTGGCAAACAATTAGATCCATACTATGTTGTTCCATCGATGAAAGTTACAAAGGAAAACGTCTTAAAGGTTTGGAAAATGGCTTATCGTCAGGATGCCCCAGAAGTTATCCAAAAGGCAGCAAAATAAACATCGCTTAACCAGTAAGAAAACTAGATTACAAACTTCAAGAAAAAAAGTGAAATAGTGGCCGCTTTTATATGCGGCCACTATTTAAAAAATCTGAAATCCAGGAAAGTTACATAGACAAAATAGTGATAAGGAGATGTTCAAATGATTAAGTACTCTTACAACACGCTAGTATATGCAGGAGAAGATATTGAAACTAGTATTGCTAGACTCGCTAAATACGGTTATGACGGTGTAGAATTTGTTGGCGAGCCAGAGCAAATGGATGCAGACAGCATTAGAGGATTATTGGAAAAATATAATATTGAAGCTTCCACTATTTGTGCCATTTATAACGCTGAAAGAGATTTAGTTTCTAGTAAAGAAAATATTAGAAGAAATGCAGTCGAGTATTTAAAAAGCTGCGTTGATTTTGCCAGCAAAATCGGGGCAAAAGGAATCTCTCTCACTCCAACTGCTTGTATGAAAATTTATGGAGAGGCAGATCGAGAAACAGAATTAAAATGGGCTGAGGAAGGAATACGGGAAGCTGGTATTTATGCGGGAGAACATGGGGTTCGTTTAACAGTAGAAGCATGGAACCGCTATGAAAACTACTTAATCAATCGATTAGAGCAATCACTTGAGCTGGTCAATCGTGTAAATCTGCCAAGCGTAGGTGTGATGGGTGATACCTATCATATGAATATTGAAGAAGTCGATATTGCCGACACCATTAGAATGGTTGGAGATAAATTATATCACCTTCACATCGCTGATAGTAATCGAGCCGCACCAGGTCGCGGTCATATCGATTTTGAGCCAATCGCTCAGGCGTTACGTGATATTAATTATAGCGGTTATTTAACGATGGAGCTATTGCCTCCGTTTGCCGATCCTTTTAATGGCACTAGATGTGATGAGTTTTATGATCAATACACTGAAGAGTCAATTAATTTCCTAAAAAACCTTTTTAAGGAGGAAAAATAAGATGGCACAAGATACAGTAGTAAACAATGAAAATTTGGAAGCTGGGTTTGATCAAAAAGTAATGAAAGCTGCCGTGTTATATGGTAAAGAGGATTTAAGATTAGAAGAAGTACCTGTTCCTGAACTTGGGGATAAGGATGTATTGATAAAAGTAAAATATACCGCAGTATGTGGTACTGATCCGCATATTTATGAAGGTCGTTTTCCAGCAAAACTTCCACTGATCTTAGGTCATGAATTTTCCGGTGAAGTGACAAAGGTTGGTTCTAAAGTGAGCTTTGTACAGCCAGGTGATCGTGTAACTGCAGATATCAATATTAGCTGTGGTACATGCTATTATTGCCGCCATGGCCAAAAATTGCATTGTGAAAAAATAACTCAATTAGGGGTACACATTAACGGAGCATTTGCCGAATTTGTAAGAGTTCCAGAGAGTAATATTCATAAGTTGCCAGATTCTATGTCTTGGATCCATGGAGCCTATATTGAGCCATTAGCATGTGCAATTAGCGGTCAGGATAAAGTTAATGTCCAATACGGTGAAACAGTCGCGATTATTGGCGGAGGTCCAATGGGTATCGCTCATGCCTTACTTGCAAAATTGAAAGGTGCTAGTAAAGTAATCCTTTCCGAACTAAATCCTGCGAGAATTGAATCAGCTAAAAATATTGGTGTTGATTATGTTATCAATGCAGGTGAAGAAGACCCGATAGAAGCTGTTAAAAGATTAACAGACGGACGCGGTGCTGACGTTGTTATTGAAGCGGTAGGTTCTGCCTATACTTACGCGCAAACGTTTAAATTAGTGAGAAAAGGCGGAAAAATACTGGTTTTTGGAGCAGCTCCTGCAGATGTAACAATTCCTGTAAGTCCATTTGAAATTTACAGCCGTGAATTAACCATTGTTTCCTCCTATGCAGGAACATATGACACCTTCTCTAAAGCGATTGATTTAATCGCAAGCAAGCGTTTTGATCCAACTCCAATCTTCACAAATCATTTTGAATTTGCAGATGTGAAACACGGAATTGAAACGGCAGAGCATAATAAGGATATCCTTAAAACAGTAGTTAAAATCTCAGATTAATATATAGGTAGACAGAGTTCTCTTCGGTTCATGCGGGAACTCTGATTTTTTCATAATCTAAGAGGTGAATTCAAATGTTCAAATATAGTGCCACACAATGGATATACGGAAATGAAAGTTTAGAAGATAGCATAAAAAGGCTGAAGAAATATGGGTATCAAGGTGTCGAACTCGCTGGCGAGCCGTATACCATTGATATTGAGGAAACGAAAGAACTTTTATCAAAGTATGAACTTGAATGCAGTTCTATTTGTGGAATTTTTACCCCTGAAAGGGATCTTTCCTCACCAAACAACGAAATTAGAAAAAAGGCAGTCGAATATGTGAAAAGATCGGTTGATTTAGCGAAGACTTTACATGCATCAACTCTAATTGTCGTTCCTACTTGTGTTGGTAAACTTAGCCCAGAAACGACGCTTGAGGAAGAATGGAATAATGCCATTCAAAGTGTGAAAGAGGCAGGGCTGTATGCGAAGGAACAAGGAATCACCATAGCCATTGAAGCATTAAATCGTTATGAAACCTACTTAGTTAATAACCTAACCTTAGCCTTACGTTTTGTGGAGGAAGTGAATGTAGAAGGTGTAGGGGTTATGGCGGATCTGTTCCACATGAGCATAGAGGAACGAGATATGAGGGATTCGATAATGAAGATTTCACGTTATCTTGCCCATGTCCACATCGCTGATAATACAAGGGAGGCAGCGGGACTAGGACAAACAAATTTTGCACCAGTTATTTCACTGCTTAAAGAACTTGGTTATAAGGGTTATATTACGATGGAGTTCCTACCTGCCGTATCAAATCCTTATGTGGCTTCAGGCCTTCAAGGGGAAGCTAATGTTTTTGATGACTTCACAAAGCAATCTATTAAACATATGAAGGAAATTGTTGAAGCACTATCATAAAAAATCGAAAGAAAATGTATTAGATACATGGTAAATAAAATCACCAAAAATCTATTCAAGGTGCCGTAAAATAAACAACCAGCTGTGAAAATAAAGAGGCTCAAGTTCTAGAGCCTCTTTTACTTTAAGAGCTCCTTATTTATTAAATAAAGCAGTCAAGTGTACATCTAGTCAATGGATTACTTAGAATGCTATTTATAATGAAAGGGGACATACCGGCGTGGGAAAGTCTTCTGTTTTTTTAAATACTCCCCAGTTTATCAATATTAAAGGAATAAATGAAATCAGTCCATTTTGGATTAAAAAACATTCCGATCCTAATTATACAGAGATTGTGTATATTCAACAGGGGTGCGGAGAGTTCATCTATGAAGAAAAACCTTTTATCGGACAAGAAGGAGACCTTATATTTATTCCCCCTTTTAGTCATATCGAAAGTAAATCTTGTACAGACAAACCTCTCAAAGGGATTAATATCTGTGTTTCGAATCTGCATATTAATGGTAATGAAAAAGGTTGTTTAACCTTTTCTAATGATCTACCTATTATTCATTTGACAGATGAAAAAAAGGAGATTGAAAACTACTTAAAAGATATTTTAAGGGAATATCGGACGAAACATGCTGGATATCAAGTCGTAATCTCTTTAATATTACAAGCCGTTATTATTAAAATTACTCGTCTCTTGAAAGATTCCGATTATCATTCCTTTTCTCCAGTCTGCCTTGAGGTAAAGAAATATATTGATGAAAATTTTAGACAAGAACTGACATTAACTGATTTGGCTAATCTAGTTTATGTAAGCCCCTACCATTTAGCTCATGTTTTCAAGGAAGAAATGGGAGTGCCTCCCATACAATACATGATTTATTGCCGTATAGAAGAAGCAAAACGATTACTTAAGCAATCTAATCTATCTGTAAGAGAAATCGCATCTAGCATTGGTTATGAGAATCCAAATTATTTTAATCTTCTATTTAAAAAATTAACAGGTAACCCGCCAGGTAAATACAGAAGGATTACTACATCTAGTTCTGATTTTTCCAAAAGTAAAGGGTAAACTAACACTTGATGTAATAGATTACATCTATTTGAGTTTCTTCTGTCCCCGAATTAAGAGGCTTCTCACAAGACTGTGAGAGGCCTCTTATAGTGTTCATAAGTTATAAGCGATAGTGAAAATATTTAAGTAAGCAAACGCATGTAGGAAAAATACTAGAATATCCTACTATTTATTGGGGATAAGTTCCAGTAATTAATTTGCTATGCTATAATTATGGTAAGTTTAATACATAATGGATAATTTATTGTAACTTTAGAAAGTTTATTGCTGACTTAAGCCGGGAGGATTACATATGTTTGAGAACCTGTTAAATATATCTGACGCTGCCAAGCTATTGGGAGTGTCGCCGAGTACATTAAGACGGATGGAGAAAAATGGAAATATTGAAGAATATGGCTTAAAGGTTATTTATACCCCTGGCGGTCAAAGGCGATATATTCTTGATGAGGTTCAACAGCTTTTCTCTAATCAGGGGTTTTCCGGACAAATTGGATTTGGTACAAAACCTGCTCTGTTAATTCGGGATTTTACCATAGCATTTACTGAACCGCATTCCCAATTAGCTATTAAAATGGATCATCAAATCACTGCCACCCAACAACTTATCGAACAAGCTCTTAACGATAAGATTCCAATAATCTTTAGTAAAACGATTTATGAAACTAAAAATAAGGTTTCTAGATTATGGTGTGAAAAATTTCCCTCGCTTCAAATTTTAGACCGCGAAAGCACATGGGTCAATATTCATCCAGATTTATCTGACTATCCATATGATTTGATTAACGCGACTGTATATATATCTTCTTTGTACGATGATCAAGTAGATGATTTCTTGAAAGATAGACAAATTGATACATTAATATTAGCTGGGACAACTACAAGTGGGAGTATAAGAGCCACTGCAGTAGATGCTCTTCAAAGAGGTTATAGAGTAATCATTCCTAAAGAGGCTGTAGGAGATCGAAATCAAACCCTACAGAACTCAACATTATTAGATTTAAACGCAAGGTATGCAGACGTAATGAATCTGGATAAGGTTCTTAATGGTATGAAACCATGAGCAACGCATTTGAATAAAACCATGATTATCCTTAGGTAATCATGGTTTTATTTATTTTTAGAAAAATTTAATAATATTGAATATTGACACTAATAGTGCAGTGAGATAAAATAAAACCATGGAAGCTTTGGTAAGTTTGGTAGATTGAGTTAACTTTTAAAGGAATAATACAACTTTGATAACTTCAAACTATCGGTGTTCATGATTTTCTATTATTTTTAGGAGGAGTACAAATGGAAAATACTCAGGTAGTATCAAAGTTTTTGAAAACGGGTGAAATGTTCAAGGAAAGTCTTCGTGATGGCCGGACAGTATACTATAAGGGTGAAAAAATTCAAGATGTGACCATTCATCCAGCTACTAGCGGCGGTATCAATATTATGGCTAAGATCTTTGATGCTCAGCATAACCCGGAAACTCAGGATAAGCTAACGTATATCAATCAAGAGTCAGGTGAACGAGTCAGTAAAGCTTGGATGATTCCAAGAACGAAGGAAGACCTTAAGAGCCGCCGAGAATTGACTGACTATGTAGCTCGGGAAACCTTTGGTGTGTTTGGCAGACCATTCGATTTAGCTCCTCTTGTTCCAGTGGGTATGGCCGCACATCTTTCGAAATTCCGCAGTAAAAGGCCAGAATATGCTGAAAATGTTCTTCACTATATCGACTATGCTCAGAAAAATAACTTGATGGGTCCAGAAGTACTAGTAGATCCTCAGAATGACCGTTCCAAAGCAGCCGCTGCAGGTGCCCGCCTATTCGATGTTGAATTAGGAAGCCAAATAAAAGGAGGCAGCTCCACACCTGCATTGCTCCGGGTAGTGAAAGAGACTGAAGAGGGGATTTATATTAGCGGTGCAAAGGCAGTAGGTTCGATTTCTTCCCAAGGTAACGAAATGATTCTCTCCAATCTTATGCGTCCAGGGCTGTTACCGGAAGAATCTCTTTGGTTAGCTGTTCCTATCAATGCACCAGGCATCCACATTGTCTGCCGTGAATCGGTCTCTTCAGATCCTATCAGTTCATATGATCACCCGATTAAATCACGCGGAGAAGAAATGGATTCCTTCTTAATTTTTGATAATGTTTTCGTAGAAAAATGGAGAATATTCAATTATGGTGTCCCAGAACTCAATGAATTGTACGGCGGCGTTGTATTAGGAGTACACTGGCACGTGTTATCCCGTCTAGCTGCCAAAGCTGAATTGTATGCCGGTGCTGCACAGCTAATCGTGGATGCACTTGGAACAGGAAAAATTCCAGGAGTTCGTTCTATCGTATCGGAAGTGATTCAATATGCTCAAACGTTAAGAGCCTACGTTTTAGCCTCTGAAGAATTAGCTGAAATGACTGAGGATGGCGTTATGTGGCCGGATGTCAATATGCTTACAGCTGGACGCCTTTATGGTATCACGCATTATCCGCAAATAATCCATCATCTCCAGGAATTATGCGGACAAGGACTGGTCATGAGATTCTCTGAAAAAGATTATGCACATCCTTTTATTGGAGGCAAATTAGAGGAACTACTGGTTGGACGCGATTTAACTTCGAAGCAGAAAAACTTATTGATGAACTTCATTTGGGATATTACTACCGATTCCCACGCAGGCCGCGTTGCTCTATTTGAAAACGTTAATGCTTTGCCGGCACCGCTGCTTCGTGAGCGTTTGTATCATGAATATGATCGAACACCATTTATGAACCATATTCGTAAGTCGATCGGACTTCCTTTGTAAGTGAAGTTTATAAGAATAATAGCTTAATAGGTTTTAACTATTTTGGAGGCGTGTAAATGAAAACAAATTACCGAATAGGATTAGTTGTTCCTAGTTCCAATACAACGATGGAAACGGAAATTCCAGCAATGCTTCGTTGGAGAGAACAAGTTGATCCGAATTTGTCGTTTACTTTTCACTCAAGTAGGATGCGAATGAAACATGTTACAAAAGAAGAATTAAAAGCAATGGATGTAGAAAGTGACCGCTGCGCTGTCGAACTTTCGGATGCTAGATGTGATGTTCTTGCGTATGCATGCCTTGTCGCTATTATGTGTCAGGGGCCCGGTTATCATATGGAATCTGAACAGCGCCTATTTAATGCAACAAAAGAAAATGGAGCAGCTACACCGGTTATTAGCAGTGCTGGTGCTCTGGTAGATGGCATTAAAACATTAGGAGCTCAAAAAGTCGCTATTATTGCCCCTTATATGAAGCCTTTAACGAAACAGGTGATTGACTATATTGAGGCAAGCGGCATACAAGTAACAGATTCGATTAGTCTGGAAATCCCAGATAATTTAGAAGTTGGACGTCAAGACCCTATGCGTTTGCTAGAGATTGTTAAAAAATTAGATATTAGCCAAGCTGATGCGGTTGTCTTATCCGCTTGTGTTCAGATGCCTTCATTAGAAGCAATTCAACTTGTTGAGAATGAAATTGGAAAACCAGTGCTTTCAGCAGCTGTTGCAACCGTATACAACATTCTTAAAACTCTTGATCTGCACCCGTATGTGCCAAATGCAGGTAAGCTGCTATCAGGGGATATCATCTCTAAACTTCCAATTGAGGAGGGGAATTATAATGGATGAAGTAAAAAATAAATTTCGAGAGTCGATGAGCCGGCTTGCTACTGGAGTAACAATTGTCATGACTGAAATCGAGGGCCGGCCTTGGGGCTTAACTGTAAGTGCGTGCTGTTCAATTTCAATGGAGCCACCTTTAATTTTAATAAGCCTAGCTACACAAGCAGCTAGTACACAAGCGATAATTAATAACCAACGTTTCAGTGTCAGCGTGCTTGCTGAGGATCAAATTGACGTAGCAAGATCTGGGGCAAAAGCAGGTGCACCAAAGTTTTTTGAGGAGTTTGCAGAAAGTAAGGGCAGTTTTAATTATGATGTCAAAAATGCTCTAGCCAATGTTCATTGCAGAGTTGAACAAACAGTGACAGCTGGTGATCATACTATTTTTATTGGGTTCGTGGAAGATGTGATATTAGGTGAATCTAAATCACCCTTGCTTCATTTTAATAGACAATTTGGAGAATTTAATACAGCTGTAAGGAACTAATTCAAGTGAATGACTTTCCAAGATTGGTATGTTACCAATCTTGGAGGGTTATGGAGGGAGAGTTGTTGTGGTGCATCATCAAGGTGATGAGGAATTGTATAAAGAAAGAGGTTTTGGAAAATTATTGGGTTTTGGTAAGAAACCAGCTTTGATCGTTGTTGATATGATTGAAGGTTTTACTGATCCTAGTATGCCTATGGGTTCTGAGTTAACCCCGCAAATAAATAAAGTAAATGCACTTTTGGAAATTATCCGTAATAAGGATCTGCCGGTATTCTTTACTACCATTTCTTATGATGATGATACATTTGCTGATTCAGGATTATGGTACCAGAAGATGGAGGGACTAAAGACTTTAAAAGCAGGTACCAGTGCAGTGAATGTTGATCCCAGATTAGATTTTCGTTATGGTGACGGCTTAATTGTTAAGAAATATGCATCAGCATTTTTTGGGACCGATTTAATTGCACGTCTGAATGCACAGAA
This sequence comes from Bacillus sp. AFS073361, assembly GCF_002567005.1. Taxonomy (GTDB): domain Bacteria; phylum Bacillota; class Bacilli; order Bacillales; family Cytobacillaceae; genus Neobacillus. The sequence continues at coordinate 20,148 of NZ_NUZU01000039.1, read as the reverse complement.
TGTTGATACTGTGATAATTGTAGGTTGTACAACATGTGGATGTGTTCGTGCTACAGCTGTTGATGCGCTGCAATACGGATACAGACCTATCGTTGTGGAGGATGCGGTAGGGGATCGTTCATTAGCATCCCATGAACAAAGTCTTATCGATATGCGCCAGAAATATGCCGATGTATTAACTACCGAGGAAATCATAACAACAATATCTGCTAAATACCCTAGGGGTCATGTACAGCTTTAATAAAAGTAAAACTTTTTCAATCAACGCTTTAGGCCTTAAATGTTTTTGATTAATGAAAAAGAAGGCCAGTTTGGATTCCCTTATAACTAAAACAATGGATAGTGAGGAGGGAAAATCCTGAAATATTATAAAAATCTATTCAACCCGCATTTAGCAGAATTAAAACATGGCTCTTATATAACGATTGGCTCCTTTGATGGCGTACATAAAGGCCATCAGCAATTAATTTCAAGTACTGTATTGGAGGGTAAAAAAAATAACTACCCCACGATTGTCATAACATTTGACCCTCTACCGAAAACCTTTTTTAACAACACTGAATTACCATCGTCTCTTATTACCAGTCCATACACCAGAGCGGAGAGAATAGCTGCTCTTGGAGTCGATATCCTCATTGAATATACTTTTGATCATACCTTTTCAACCATTAGCTCCGATGATTTTGTGGACAGCGTTCTATTGGGTTTAAACCCTAAAAAATTTTTCGTTGGAAAAGACTTTAGGTTTGGCCATAAAGGTTCAGGAACCCCCGAAGTTTTAAAACAAATAGGTGCCAGATTGGGATTTGAGACGGATATTTTCGAATTTACTCATTTGGCTGATGAGCGTATCTCCAGCACTAGAGTGCGCCAGGCGATAAATAATGGTGATCTTAAGCTTGCTTCTGATCTTATGGGGAAACAACACGAATTGTGCGGCAGGATTGTCAAGAGTTTGAATGATGATAAAGGACTATTTGTGCCAGATACGGCCCTCATTCTGCCGCCTGCAGGGGAGTATTGGGTCAATCTGAAAAATTCTACTAACAAATACTTTACTAAAGCAATTATTTTCCCTGCCAATCAATTTATTGAAATGAATTTAGACCAGGCTGTGATTAATTGTATTTTTAAAGATAGGGTTACTGTAGAGTTTCTTCAGTCTGTGTCTACAGCAGTTCCTAAGGAAATTGAATTAGAAATAGCTAACCAGCTTCTTTCTATACTAAGTTAAATTGTTCATTTCATTATACTATATTGCGCGAATTTATTAGAATATTGACACTTTTTGAAACTAATCTTAGACTTTATCTATGATAAATTCGACAAGTTTAGCAACTTGAGGCTAATATAATAAGCTGTTTAAACTTTGTTAACTTCAAAATGTGATAGGTAAGGATTCTCGCAAATATTTTTTAGGGGGAGAAGGATGGAAAATATTTCGGTAGTTTCAAAGTATTTAAAAACAGGCGAGATGTATAAGGAGAGTCTTCGTGATGACAGGACCGTTTATTATAAGGGTGAACTGATTCAGGATGTAACCACTCACCCAGCCACTAGCGGTGGTATAAATATTATGGCTAACATCTTTGATGCCCAGCATAACCCAGAAACACAGGATAAGCTAACGTACATCAGGTCAGACATAGGGGAACGAGTGACCAAAGCCTGGATGATTCCTAGAACAAAAGAAGATTTGAAAAGCCGAAGGGAATTAACGGATTATATTGCTCAGGAAACCTTCGGGGTGTTTGGCCGCCCATTTGATTTGGCGCCTCTCGTGCCTGTGGGAATGGCGGCATATCTTTCAAAGTTCCGCAGCAAAAGGCCTGAATATGCAGATAATGTCCTCCACTATATTGACTATGCCCAAAAAAATAACGTAATCGGTCCTGAGGTATTAGTTGATCCTCAAAATGACCGTTCAAAAGCCGCGGCAGCTGGTGCCCGCCTGTTTGATGTCGAATTGGGGAGCCAAATAAAAGGCGGCGATTCTACTCCTGCTTTACTCCGGGTGGTGAGGGAAACGGAAGAAGGAATCTATATTAGCGGAGCGAAAGCGGTAGGTTCCATTTCGTCCCAAGGAAATGAGATGATCCTCTCTAATCTGATGCGTCCTGGCTTGTTACCTGAAGAGTCATTATGGTTATCAGTACCGATAAATTCACCAGGTATTCATATTGTCTGTCGGGAAACAGTCTCTTGCGATGCGGCAAGTACCTATGATCACCCGGTCAAATCACGAGGAGAAGAAATGGATTCCTTCTTGATTTTTGATAATGTTTTCGTGGAAAAGTGGAGAATTTTTAACTATGGAGTACCAGAACTTAATGAATTATATGGAGGGGTTGTATTAGGAGCGCACTGGCATATTCTCTCTCGTTTGGCTACCAAAGCGGAAATGTATGCCGGAGCTGCCCAGTTGATTGTTGATGCTTTGGGAACAGGGAAGATTCCGGGTGTACGTTCTATCGTATCAGAAGTGATTCAGTATGCTCAAACCTTGAGAGCATATGTATTGGCCTCAGAAGAACTAGCTAAACCAACTGAAGATGACGTGATGTGGCCAGATGTCAATATGCTTACCGCCGGTCGCCTTTATGGAATTACACACTATCCGCGGATTATCCATCATCTTCAGGAATTATGCGGACAGGGATTGGTCATGAGATTCTCTGAAAAAGACTATGATCATCCATTTATTGGCGGGAAACTGGAGGAACTTCTTGTTGGACGGGATTTAACATCCAAGCAGAAAAACTTATTGATGAACTTTATTTGGGATATTACCACAGATTCTCATGCCGGTCGTGTTGGTCTTTTTGAAAACGTCAATGCACTCCCAGCTCCATTGCTTCGTGAGCGTCTATACCATGAATACGACCGAACACCTTTTATGAACCAAATACGTAAATCTATTGGTCTTCCAAAAGAAGTGTAATCACTAGTTAAAAATGGAAGTCGCTTAATAGAAGAATAGAGCTTTAATTTAGGTTCGTTCGCCTGAGAGGAGATATAAATATGAAGCAAAATCATTCTTTTGGGGACCTTTTTGTAAACGGTCTAAATGCAAAAATTCACCTCATTACTAAAGGAGATAAGGCTGGTACCCCCGTCATTTTTTTGCCGGGAATTACTAGTTACAGCCTTTCATTTGCAAAAGTCCTAAATTTAATGCCTGAAAACTATTATTCCTTATCAATGGATGCCAGGGGAAGAGGGCAGTCCGATCGTCCTAAGGAAGGCTATCTATTAAAAAATTATACAGAGGACCTACTGAATATTGTTAACGCTTTAACAGATAATCCCATTGGTCCAGTATTGGTTGGCCACTCGATGGGAGCCCGAATTGCGGCTGCATTTGGCAGCCAATATCCGTCTCTCATTTCCGGAATCGTATTAATCGATCCTCCTATTAACGGACCAGGACAAAGAGAGATCTATCCTAATCCATTGTCGATGTTTTTAAAACAAAAGGAGGCTGTTGATCAAGGGGATATGGAATTATTCCGAAGCTTCTTTCCTTTATTTACAGATGAACAAATAGCTGAAAGAGCGGAAGAATATCGAAATAATAGTTTGCCAGCGATTATTGAATCCTACCAATCTCTGTTATTGGAGCCTTTTCAAGTATATATTAAAATGCTTTCAGTCCCTGCATTCCTATTAGCGGCAGAACATGGAGATACCATTCGTGAAAACGAACTTCAAGTTTTGAAAACGATCAACCCTTCGATGCAGGTTGAAAGGGTTAAAGGAGTAAGCCACATGGTGTATAAAGATGCACCAGAACAAACAGTTGATTATATTGTTTCATTTATAGAAGGAATTACAAAAAAATAAACGAGGTGTTAATAAATGACTGTTGAATTTCAAGAAATGGTTTCTCTGTTTAAAAAACAACTTGAATTGTGTAAATTAAAGCAGTCTGAAACGATGGCGGTATTAACCTCGGGCGAGATTAGAGCAGATTATGCGAAAGCGTTCCTGACCGCAGCTTCCGAGATCGGGGCGAACGCCTTTGAATTGAAACTGCCGCCAGCTAAACAAGGAGCTTCTGGTTCGTTTGGCATTACACCGTTAACCAATAACCGAGTTGCAGTTGAATGCTTGAAGAAAGCCGACCTTGTTATTGACTTAGTTCTCCTCCTTTTTTCTAAAGAACAATTGGAACTGCAGGATGCAGGAGTAAGAATTCTGTTGGTGGTCGAACCTTTCGATGTAATTAAAAGAATGTTTCCAAAGGAAAGCGACAAAGAAAGAGTGTTATATGCAACCCAATTATTAAGGAATGCAAAAGAATTAAGATTCACCAATAAGGCAGGCAGCGATGTTACCTATCAGCTAGGTCAATATCCAATCCTTACGGAATACGGTTTTGCTGATGAACCAGGCAGATGGGACCACTTGCCAAGTTGTTTTTCTGCTGCCACATCAAATGATGGCGGAGTGGACGGGGTAGTAGTTTTGGATAAAGGCGACATATTTTTCCCGTTTAACCGATATTTTCAAGACCAAGTAAAGTTAACGATAAAAGGTGGATTTGTTACGGGCATTGAGGGCGGTTTTGACGCCATGCTGATGAGGGATTATATCGAAAGTTTTAATGACCCGCGAGCTTACGCGATATCCCACATTGGCTGGGGACTTAACGAAAGGGCACAATGGCATAGTCTCGCTTTCGATGATCAAGTGTTTGGCATGGATGGGCGTGCCTTTTATGGAAATGTCTTATTCTCCTTGGGGCCAAACTCTGAGTTAGGGGGGAACAACGATACCCCATGCCATCTTGATTTACCAATGAAAAATTGTACGTTATATCTAGACGGTAAATTAATTGTAAAAGATGGAGACATTGTGATCGATGAAATGAAAGCTGCTAAACCACAGCTAGCTTGATTGACTAAACTAATTATTCCCTTGTGGTAAAAGGATGCTTTTGTATCACTGAATATGGAAAAAACTGAATAAAGATGGAATCACTCTACTGCGATTTAATACAACTTCTTTGCGAGAGATGGTACTTTTTAAAGAAATTATGACCATTAAACGGAGGTATGTATTTTGAGCAACCAAACGGTTAAGATGAAAGAACATTCTTCAATTGAAATACGCGGTGTTGATATGATTCCGGAGAATGAGCGGAATTCAAAGGCATCCAATGTGTTCTACGTCCTATGTGGTTCGCAGTTTGCTTTTGGCATTATGGCAATCGGTTCATTACCGATTGTGTTCGGACTTGGCTGGTGGGCAGCATTTTGGGCAATGACGGTGGGGCTTGCGATTGGCTCGATTGCAATCGGACCAATTTCCATTTTGTCACAGAGAACAGGTACGAATGGGGCACTAGCAAGTGGAGCTCATTTTGGGGTAAAGGGACGTATTATTGGTTCGTTTCTTAATATTGTAATAGCGATTGGTTTCTATGCTCTTATGGTTTGGACAGGGGCTCAAGCCTTCGCCGCGGGAGGTCACCGGTTGTTTGGCTGGTCAGAAGGAACCGGTACATTATTGATAGGGTGTATCATCGTCAGTGTCATAACCGCTATTGTAGCAATAATGGGTCATAAAGTAGTAGTTTTGTTTGAAAAAATAGGAACCTACCTTGTAGGAAGTATTGTCATTCTATCTGTGTTTATATTTGCTTCAAAGTTCAACGTTAGTTATGAAGGTGGTCATTATGTATTAGGTGGTTTTTGGCCGACTTGGGCACTCGCCATGCTGGTAATCGCTTCGGTTCCTATTTCGTATGCTCCATTTGTTGGGGATTATAGCCGATATATTCCCAATAGTCATAGTTCGACGAAATTGGCAGGGGCCACATCCCTTGGAATGTTTGTCGGGTGTTGGTTAGCAATGGTACCTGCATCATTCATGATGTCAACGGTGAAGGATTTATCTACCCCATTCGTAACAGGAATTATTGGGGGGGCTCCATCATGGTGGATCGCTCCAATTACAATTGCAGGGATATTTGGTGCTCTGCCGAACGGTGGGTTGTGTTTATACAGTGCCGGACTTTCTCTCGAATCCCTCGGATGGACGCTCAAACGGGTAACAACCACCATAATTATGGCAATTGTCGGTTTTCTCTTGGTATTTATCGGAGTTCAAGATGTGTCCAATATGATACACCTAATCGACGGGTTTGTTATTATCATTATCGTAGGTGTTTCACCTTGGTTAGCGATCAATCTTGTCGGACATTACTTGGTAAAAGGGCGGTATAAACCATTAGATTTACACAATAGTTCTTCGTCAAGCAGCTATTGGTACTCTAGCGGATTTAATATACCTGCTATTATTTCATGGACGATTGGATTGATTGTTGGATTGTTGTTTACAAGTACCAGCATTTTCACCGGTCCATTCGTATCTGTCGTCGGCGGCATTGATTTAAGTTTTACTTCATCTGCGCTTGTTGGGGCGATTGTATACTACGCTTTAACGAATTTGTTTCCATATCGTTCAATAGAAGTATCTAGTGAAGTTGCTGAGAATATAGTTCCTTAAAACTTAGGGAAGTCATTAATTTTATGCTGGTAGACAAACGAACTTCTTTTTAAAAGGAGTTCGTTTTTATGATTCTGTTTTTTATGGGAACTTATCAAGGGGGTAAGCGAATGGGAAAAACATTACATCCGGGGTCGCAAAAAATTTCAAAAGTCCCTGCACCAAAACACTGGGTTAGTCCAATTCCATAGGTTATCGCTGCGGGGGGGGGGGGGAAGCGGCGATTGGTGTTCACGAAGCACCCCTTATTTTCAAAACTTGGTTAATATCTTCCCTGAACTATTAAGTGAACCAATCCAGGTACAAATTTTCGATGCAAGCGAAATAAAAGGTTAATTGAGGGGACATCCGCCCTATATCTATTCAAAACGCAGCTAAGTGCGTAACAAAGCTAGAGCGATAGCCATTGCTATCTCTTATTTTTATACTAAAACATACTTTTTTTGTTCCAATGAATGAATTGATTGTTCGAATGAAAAAAATAAGCAGTTGAATGGAAGAAAATTATGTCTGAAATCGATTAGACGACCATTATGTAATCGAATACAATTTTTATAGAAAATTATCAGAAATTATTTAAAATTGGAATAGTTTTACCTTATCGAAAGTAGCTTTATGATTAATGTAATCACTTTTTTGGAGGGAACCTATGCGATTAGTCTACTTTTTACTTGTTTTTATATTAATGGTAAGTGGTTGTGAAACGGATCATTCTTCCAAGGAAGTGATCTATATTGAAAAAGACAAAGAAACAAAAGATAAACAAATAGAAAATCCTATTAAACGTCACACAATTGCATTAGTCCCAAGATTTATAGGTGATTCATCCTATTATGATGCAGCTGAAAAAGGAGCTAAGGAAGCAGCTGAACATTTAGGCATTAACTTAATATTTACAGGTGTGAAAGTAGATGATGTAAGTAAACAGTCAGAAGTAATTGAACAATTGATAGATAAAAAAGTTGATGTCATTGCCGTTTCTGCGACCGATCCATTTAAGTTGTTACCTGTACTAAACAAGGCTCGTAAAAAAGGAATTAAGGTTATAACCTGGGATTCTGATACAGATTCAACAGGAAGGGATTTTTATGTCAATGTCGTAAGGCCCGACACCTTAGGAACTACTTTAATGAATAACTTGGCAGCACGTTTAAATGAAAAAGGGGAATATGCGATAATTACAAACAGCTATTCCTCTTCTAATACAACAAAATGGATCAAATGGATGAAAATCCAACAAGAAAAATACTATTCAAAATTAAAGTTAGATAGCATTATGGTCAATGACAATAGTTATGATATTTCTTATCAAAATACTAAATTACTTTTGGAAAAATATCCGAATTTATCTGCAATCGTAAGTGTAAGTCCATTAGCTACTCCTGCTATTACCAAGGCTGTTATGGAAGCAAATAGAATGGATGTCGAAGTTTTGGGGCTCTCGTTACCTAATGACATGAGGAAATATATTATGGCAGGAGATATAGAGGATATTATTCTCTGGAGTCCCAAAAAGCTTGGGTACCTAACAGTTGCATTAGCGGAGAACTTACTAAATGGCCAATTTCCTACTGATAAACAAGAAATCCCTAATATAGGAAGCATAAGGGTGGAAGATAATGAAATTATTATGGGAGAACCTATTCTTTTTACGAAGGAAAACATTAACCAATATGATTTTTAAAATGTTACGTTCTCGTTGGTGGAGTCCAAAAAATTATCAACTTAGAAAAAGGCTCATTATAACGTATATTTTATTAACATTAATACCGATAACAGTGCTTGTTTACTTTTCTTATAATCAATATACCAAATTAATTGAAGAGCAAGTGGGGGAAAATGTTCCGAAGATTTTAGATCAGATGAATAAAAATATTGATAATCAAATGTCCGAATTAGAAAATTTACCCGAACTTCTGTATAACTCAAACGATGTTATATCAGTATTGAGAAAAGATACATATATTAATCAATCGGCCTTACAAATAGATTACTACAAAGTTAACAGTTATCTGACCAATACCTATTTAACAGATATAAGTCCTGTTTTAGGTGTGTTTTTATGGTCAAATGATCGTTTCTTTTCAAGTACGTTACTCCCTTATTCTTCTGGATTTAAAAAAATACCATCTTTTAAAGGAAACGAATCGATTGTTTTACAGGATGAAGTAGACCTTCGTTTTAAGAGCAAGCCATCATTTTTTCTCATGACCAAAAAGATTAAAGATTATGAAAATCGGAAGGATATCGGAACGTTAGCCATTGCTGTTAATTTATCTTTTATTGAGAATACTCTAAAGGATATTAATAAGAAAAATGAAGCGCAATTGTTGTTGATGAGTAAGAAGGGAAAGATCATCTATCATTCGGACCCTACACATATTGGAATGGTCGAAGACATTTCCAATTATCCTACCTTAAAAGGAAGTTTTAGTACCAATTCCAACGGTGAAAAGCAACTTATTAGTGTAAGTAAATCAGAGAAAATGGATTGGGTAATCGTTTATAAAATTCCAATGAAATATATAACTCAAAAGGCAGATGTCATTAAAAGTGTAACGCTTGTGTTTTTTGTGATTATTAGCTTGGGAACTGTTATCATTTCTGCCTTTACGGCATGGGGAGTAAGTCGTCCCATTTATAAGCTTAGTAGATTAATGAAAGATGTCGAAAAGGGAAATTTTAATGTCGATCTTAAAGTAGACTCAAAAGATGAAATCGGAATATTAGCTCAAAGCTTTAATTCCATGATATCCAAAATTCGAGAGCTGATTAAACAAAATTTTCATATTGAAATACGTCAAAAACAAGCGGAATTATATGCACTTCAATCACAAATTAATCCACATTTTATGTACAATACGTTGGAAACCATAAGTATGACAATCGATGATGATACCGTTAGTGAAATGGTCACTTTACTAGGCAGGATGCTGCGATTTTCCTTAGGAAATAAGAATCGTATCGTTCCTTTTCAAAAGGAAGTGGAACATATTGAGAATTATTTAACAATCCAAAAGTTCCGTTTCGAGGATCGACTGAACTTTAGTATCAAATCGGATATTAATTTACATCAATTATACTCCCCAAAGTTCATATTACAGCCTATTATAGAAAACTGTATTAAGCATGGCCTCGAAGCTAGGAGAGGGACGCTTACCATTAGGGTGATTATAAGAACCATTCCTGGTGCACTTCAAGGAACGGAGGATGTCATCATAAGGATTGAAGATGACGGGACTGGAATAGATGAAAAAACACAGCAAGAGATCCATAGTCTATTAAAATCGGACCCTATTGGCAGACGTGATTCAGGTTTTGGGATGATTAACGTGCATGCTAGAATCATGATGTTGTTTGGGGAAGAATATGGACTTACCGTTGAGAGTGGTAATGGAACTAATATTATCATTCGTTTTCCAGTTATAGAAGGGGCTGAAGCAGTTATAAAATACGAAAGAAGAGAGGATGATTACTTCCATGAATAAAATAAAAACAATTATTGTAGATGACGAAGCAAAAATTCGTAATGGTTTGGAACGATTACTACAAAGGGACGGAGACCAATGGGATATTGTTGGGATATTTTCCGATGGTATTGAAGTTATTGAATTTTTAAAGGGAAATCGAATGGAATTTGATTTGTTGATTACAGATGTAAAAATGCCAGAAAAGGATGGTCTCACACTAATAAATGATATCAAAAATATGAACAGGGATAATAATTTTTTATCTATTATTGTAAGCGGTTACGATGATTTTCAGTTTGTGCAATCTGCTATACGAGAGGGAGCGCTTGATTATATTTTAAAACCGATTGACCGCAAACAATTTTTTGAAGTGCTTCAAAAAGTAAAAAAACGTATTGATGAGAAGAGAACAACTAATCATAAATTGAAAGAATTAATAAAGCAATCCGAAATGCTGACCTTAACAAAACAGACGCAGCTTTTAAGTGAATCCATATCATCTGAAACAGAAGACATTGCCACTATGTATTGGATAAAGGATTTCCCCAATGGGTTATATCAGGCTTTTTTTATTAGTGTTGATGAGTTTCCCTCTAAATCAAATGAATACTCTAAGGAAGACTGGGGAGCTTTTGCCTTTGCGACTGAAAATATTATAGATGAAGTAGTAAAGGAATATAAAAATTCACAACATAAACAGTTGGGATGGTGGTGGAGAGAGGGAGGATTACATTTTTGGGTGCTGCTTTACAGTTCTAGTAAAGAGTATACTGATTTTATTGTAGCAGGAGATACTTTTTCTAGAAAACTGAAATTATGCCTAAATAATTATACTCCTTTTAGCTTTTCAATTGCTCAAAGTAGTCTCTTCGAAGATTTATTTGTACTGCCAGAAATGAAAAGACAACTACACTCTTTAATTCGGATGAGAATGATTTATGGTGGGAACCAAGTTTATTCCTTTCGCTTACTTCACAAATTGAAAGGCACTGATGATCATCATTTGGTTGCCGCTAATAACATGAAGGAATTCGCAAGTAAACTTACAACAATGCTTGGACGGTCAGACACACATAAAATAGATAAGGAAATAAGCGAGTTATTTAATAAAATTAAAAAGTTACGTTCCCCGATTGTAATCCAACATGCAATAGAGTACTTGATCATTTTTATGTTCAAAGTAAATATGGAAGAAACTGAAGCGGGATTAAGCCTAAAAGATTTTGATGAAATATTACAAGCTATAAAAACTGAGTCTAATATGAATAAACTAGAAAAATTAGTAAAACAAACTTTTATCAACATTCATCAAAAACAACTTGATTATAACCAAGATCCTGCACTTACTCCAATCATGAAGGCGAAAAAATGGATAAACGAGAATCTTAGTAAAAAGATTACCCTTCAAGACATATCTGATTATATTTATATGAATCCCACTTATTTTTGTCAGTATTTTAAGAAGCAAACTGGCAAAACCGTATTTGATTACATTACAGATCTTCGTTTGGAAACAGCTAAGGAATTGCTTTTCGAACAAGACTTAAAAGTTATTGATATCGCCCAGTTAGTAGGGTATCAAGATCCTAAACACTTTAGCCGCTTATTTAAGCAAAGGTGGGGAAGTCTGCCTTCGGAATTTAAGAAGAAATATAAAGCTATCCATTAAAACGTAAATTCCTTTAGTTATTCTTAATTTACTTTAAATTACTCACCGCCTCAAGGTTGCAGTATTCGGATAAGGGGGACAATCCTCATATTATCAGTTGTTGAGCACCATTTTCCAAATTAATAATTATAAATAGCTTTGGAATAAACAAAAGGGAGAAAAGAGTAGTGAAATCATTAAGAGGCTATACGTTTTTAATTTTAGTAATTGCTTTATTATTCGTATCGACTTGTGAGAGAAATGTAAAGAGAAAAGATTCTCCAGTATATAACGAGACAGAAACGAAAGTGAAATATAATCATTCCCCAAAAAAGAGCGAAGAACCCATAGACTTTGGCATGTTTTGTGGAGACATATGTCAGGAATCATTGACATTACAGGCACCTGGGGAATCTATTAATGGTAAAGTAGGGCTCATTGTTTCTGGTTTCTTTCCATATGGATTAGGGACGAGAATAATGGCTGCAGAAACAGTAAGAAAGTATTTTCCTAAAATGGAATTAGTCATTGGAAACGGAGATAGTAACCCTGTTATCCAATCCTCCATTGTAGATGATTTCATTTCCAAAAAAGTAGATGTCATTGTAATTGATTTAGTAGAAAAAGATGCCGTAAATCCAGCGCTAGAGCGGGCTAGAGCTGCTGGAATACCGATTATTACAATCGATCGATGGACTCCTGTTGATGTATTATCACTCATAAAGGCTGATGATGTTGAAGTTGGCAGAAAAGCCGGGCAGCATATTGTCAATTTGTTAAAAGGGCAAGGCAATGTAATTGAATTGAAAGGTACTGCTTTTTCTACTACAACTATTGATAGGCACAAAGGGATTTTAGAAGCTTTTAAAGGTTATAACGATATTCAAATTATAGATAGTATACACGCTGATTTCTCCACAGATAAAGCCGAACAAATGATGGAGGGCATTTTACAGCGGACTCCTAAAGGACAAATAGATGCCGTCGTTTCGCATGCTGACGTAATGACTATGGGTGCGATAAAGGCAATTAAGGCTGCTGGTAGAGAAAATGAAATAATAGTAGTCAGTGTTGACGGACAAAAAAAAGCATTAGAAGCAATTGAATCTGGTGAAATTGATGCAACCGTTGCGTATCCAATCGTAATGCCAATGGGAATCTTTGCGGCCGCAAAAACTTTAGCGGGGGAAAAAATCCCTGATTATATCGAATTAGATGCACCTTTAATAACGATAGAAAATGTTGCCTTTTATAAAGGTAAAACTGGCTACTAATATTAGCATTAGGAACTTATCATTTATTATAAACTTATTATAAAGGGTGGTATGTCAACACTAAACTAGACAACTTTTTTAAGGTGCTCCTTTTTATACTCAATAGGACTTAAATAACCTAGAGTTCCGTGAATTCTAATATGATTAAACCAATGCACATAATCATCCAATTCTAGCTTCAACTGTTCTAAACTTTCAAAATACTGCCATTTTACAAACTCCGTTTTTATTATTTTAAAAGTTGCTTCGGCAACTGCGTTATCATATGGACAGCCTTTCATGCTTAATGACTGTTTGATTTCGAACGTGCCCAGAGCCTCATCAATTGTTTTATTTTTAAATTCATTACCTCGATCTGTATGGAATAGTTGTATCTGCGTTAAATCGGCTTTAATTGTTGATAACGTTTGATAAACAAGTTCTGCATCTTTATGAATACCTGCACTATGACCGATAATTTCACGATTGTAAAGATCGACAAATAAACATATGTAATGCCATCGATTTTCGACTCTTACGTATGTTAAACCACTTACTACAACAACAGATAATTGCTTCTGTTGATCGAATTTCCTATTCAACTCATTTTTAACTTCGGATTCATTGCATTTATCAACATGAGGCTTAAACTTGGCAACTGTATATCTTGATAATAGCCCATTTTCATTCATGATTCTGCCAATACGTCGTCTGGATGCCATAATACCAAGTTTTTTCAACTCGTGTTTAATTTTACGTGTACCATAGTTCTGACGGATTTTAAGAAAGATTTATATAATGGCAGCCGTAAGTACATCCTCTGAGTTGGATTGCTGTTTTGCTTCATAATAGTAGGTGCTTCTTGGGAGTTGTAGGACGTCGCACATGCTGATATCGAGTATTTGTGTCGATTGTTATTGATCACATTTACTTTCGTCCTAGTATCAGCGCAGCTTGCTTTAAAATATCATTCTCTATCAATAAACGCTGGTTTTCTTTACGAAGTTGAATCAATTCATTTTCTTCTGGGGTTCTGTTGTCTTTTTCTTTAAATGAACCCGATATTTGACTTTGTTTATCTTTTATTCTCTCCTTAACTGAATAAGATGTAGTAGACTACCAAAATAGTGGGATAATGCCGAAATTTGACATGAAGCCTCTGCGGGCATGCTTTTCCCGCCCAGAAAGCCAGCTAATAAAAATACCTGGCTCCGCCCAACAAGGCTAGCATACCCGCCTCTCCACATAAAGTTTCTAGACGGTTCCTCTTGAGATTAATAGCAGTATGTCCAGATTTAATCCGAAATCTACTTGCCCTTATCTTTTTTGTCCAGTTAAGTGTAGCCGATTCAGGGATCCCTCATATTAGGTGAGGGATTCCTTTTTTGTATTTATGGTAACTTAGTAGTTTATATTCATTTATATTTTTCACCCTTATAACTTAACAGAATATTACCCCCCTAACCTAAATATCGTCACCTTGTTAGGGCTTTCATTATGGGATATATTTTAAACAAGCAAATATTAATAACACAAAAATAAACAAGAAATGGGATAAACAAAAAAATCATCTTGTTTGTTTTTAGAAAGAAGGGGATTACTTAAAAGAAATATTGAACAATGAAAAAATAGTGCTTTTAAGATTAATATTGCACCCTGGTTTTTAGAGGTAAATCTATTATTAGATAGGAGTGAGAATACAGATGGTAGTGAAAGACGATCAAGTGCTAATTTCTTTAACTGGAATCACTAAAGAATTTCCAGGCGTTAAGGCCCTCGATGGAGTTTCTCTAGATGTACGCAAAGGAGAAGTGCTTGCTTTAGTTGGAGAAAATGGTGCTGGTAAATCCACTCTCATTAAGATTCTTTCTGGGTTATACCAAAAGACAAGCGGAGAGATTCGAGTAAAGGGAAAAGTCGTTGAAATAAAAGACATAAAACATGCTCAGGAACTTGGAATCAGCACTATCTTTCAGGAGCCAACTCTCGCACCTGATTTAACTGCAGTTCAGAATCTATACCTTGGTAAGGAAATCGTTAAGGGAGCTGGAGTTAAATCAATGGATGAAAAAGCCATGTATGAGGAAACTGAAAAGCTATACCGAAAATTCTTTCCAACGGTAGAGGATCTTCATAAGCCAGTTAGAGAACTTGGTGCTTTGAAAAACCGGGTAATCGAAATTGTTAAAGCGATTTCAGTTCAGGCTTCAGTGGTCATTATGGATGAGCCAACCGCTCAACTTGCTGATCATGAAAGGGAAGTATTATTTGACTTCATTCGAAATTTGAAAGAACAGGGTGTTTCAGTCATATACGTCTCCCACCACTTGCGTGAGTTGTTCCTGCTTGCTGATCGCATGACCATCATGCGTGATGGAAAAAATGTTGCCACCGTGAACAAGAGCGATACAAATATTGATGAAATCGTTGCGATGATGGTTGGCCGAGAGGTAGACAATTATATTGTTAAAAAGAAAGTGCCATTCGGTGAGGAAGTATTGCGCGTTACCGATTTATATCGGGAAGGTATACTGAAAGATATTACCTTCAATCTCCGCAAAGGAGAAATTGTCGGGATCGCTGGACTTGCCGGTTCAGGCAGGACGGAGACAGTAAGGGCTGTTGTAGGTGCAGATCCAATCAATTCAGGGAAAGTGGAAGTGGAAGGAACGTCTTACAGAATACGTTCTCCAAAGGATGCCATAAAAGCTGGTATTGGTCTTCTTCCTGAAAATCGAAAAACACACGGTGCGTTAATTGACCTTTCGGTGAAGCATAACATTACAATGGCATCTATGGAACGAGTTTTAGCCAATAAGTTTGTGCTTAAGAAAAAGAAAGAATCAGAAATTGCCAAAGATTATATTCAGCGTCTGCGGATAAAAACGCCT
The DNA here is from genome assembly GCF_002567005.1 of Bacillus sp. AFS073361. GTDB lineage: Bacteria > Bacillota > Bacilli > Bacillales > Cytobacillaceae > Neobacillus. Next base: position 4,373 of record NZ_NUZU01000039.1, on the reverse strand, counting down.
ACAGATACACAAAAGGTAAAGTTTTTGAGTGGTGGGAACCAGCAGAAAGTCATTCTGGCAAAATGGCTCTTCACACAACCAAAGGTGTTAATCTTTGATGAACCAACCCAAGGTATTGATGTTGGGGCAAAAGTGGAAGTTTACAACCTCATATCGGAATTTGTTGAAAATGGAGGAGGGGTTCTCCTGGTTTCTTCCGAACTACCAGAGCTGATGGGGCTGTGTGATCGCATCTATGTCATGCACAAAGGCCAATTTGTTAAAGAGTTTTCACGTGAGGAAGCTACAGAAGAGAATATTATGATGTACGCTTCGGGAGGTCATACAGGATGAGTACTAAAGATTTGGTTATATCAAAGAAACCGCTATCATTTTTTAAACTCGAAGGTATCGGAGTATTATTAATTCTTTTACTAATGTTTATCTTTTTATCTATTACATCCCCGACCTTCCTTACAGCTGAGAATATTTCAAATCTACTTTTGCAATCTGTATTTGTCATGATTGTTGCTTTTGGAACTATGTTTGTTCTATCGATGGGAGGCATCGATCTCTCGGTGGGATCCGTTCTGGGTCTTTGCGGAGGGATTACGGGATGGTTGATGATGCACGGTACAAACGCGTTTATCGCTATTTTGGCCGGATTAATCATGGGTGCATTAATCGGTGCATTTAACGGTTTTATCATCACGAGACTTCGCATATCACCGTTTTTGGCCACCTTCGCTATGCTCTATATAGCTCGCGGACTATTATTTCTGTTAACGTCTGATGAGCCAATTAGAAATTTGACCTCACCTGGATTTAAGTTTCTGGCCCAGGGAAGTTTTGCAGGAATACCGATGGCTGTTTTGATAACGGTTATAGTTTTTATTATCTGTCATTTTGTTTTTCATTCAACCGCCTTTGGACGAAAAGTTATCGCTACCGGATCTAACAGAGAAGCATCACATCTTTCGGGGATCCATACTGAAAGTATCAAAATTCGCGTATACGCGCTATCAGGCTTACTTGCTGCGGTTGCTGGTATTTTGTTAACTTCACGTCTTACTTCTGTACAGCCGCTAATGGGTACTTCTTATGAATTGGATGCCATCGCTGCTGCAGTAATTGGTGGAACCAGTATGTTTGGAGGGAAAGGGAATGTAGTTGGTGTCGCCGGAGGTGCCATTATCCTTGCCCTTGTATCCAATGGATTGGATCTTTTAGCCGTAAATCAGTTCTATCGTTTGATCATCACAGGCTTGATTATCGTCACAGCAGTAGGGGCAGAACGCTTTACATCGGCGAAAACACATTAATATTAATCCGAGTTAACCAATAAATAAAGTAGCACTTAATGAAGGAGGGTACGAAATTGGCAAATAATGGTCAAGAACCAATTATCCATTCTCAGCCAGGCATATCTCCAATTTCTCATAGGAAATTGGGAATGGATCGACAAATCATCGGGCTTATTGCTTTCTTAGCGATCATCATTATCGTCATGTCATTTGCCTCTGACCGATTTTTAAGCTATATCAATCTAACGAATGTACTTCAGCAATCCGCATTCGTCATGATATTGGCTTTTGGTATGACATATGTTCTATCTACAGGTGGTATTGATTTATCAGTTGGATCGATCGTCGGGATTTCTGGCGGTATGACAGCGTGTTTACTTTTTAATGACGTAAACATCGTTTTTGCAATAATAGGCGGTTTATTGCTCGGTCTAATTATTGGCATCGTGAACGGACTCGTCATAACCAAATTAAGCGTTTCGCCATTTATTGCGACACTATCCATGATGGTTATTGTCAGAGGTATTCTTTATGTTTGGACTGAGGCGATACCATTCAGAAATTATATGAAAAGTGGTTTCGAATTTCTGGGACAAGGGCGAATCTTGAATGTGCAGTTTCCTATCATACTTGCATTAATCCTATTCATTGCTCTTCTATTTGTCTATCGGAAGATGCGGTTTGGTCGTCACGTGCTTGCGCTTGGAAGTAGTGAGGAAGCGGTAAGGGTATCTGGTATTAAAGTAGATTTATTACGGATTAAGGTTTATGCCTTATCTGGATTAATCGCTGCCATTGTAGGTATTATCCTTGCTTCCCGTCTGGCCACTGTTCACCCGGAAATGGGAAAGAACTACGAGTTAACAGCCATTGCTGCTGCAATCATCGGAGGTACAAGTTTGACAGGCGGTAAAGGAAGTCTAATTGGAACGGTATTCGGGGCTATTATTTTATCTCTAATCAATAATTCTTTGAATCTATTAAATGTAGATCCATATTGGGAAACGATGGTTATTGGTGCCATTATTCTTGTAGCTGTAACAATTAATACATTGGGTGGAAAAGGAGAAAAAAGTTCTTAAACCTAAAGGAAATTATAAAAATGCTTGATTTAAAGGAGGTGAATAGTGTCTATTCTTAGTCATGAAATTATAGTGAATACTTGACAAATAATGCTTTAGAAAATTTAGGGGAGGTTCAAGCACATGTCATTTAGAAAAATGTCAATGAAACTTTTAATCATCTTCGTCCTCATTGCATCTCTGATTATGTCAGGTTGTAAAAGTAAAAATGAGACCGCTTCCTCATCGGGTACAGCTTCTAGCGGTACCGCTTATCAATGGGGCGATGGGAATTTTGAGAAGTTTGTGAGGGAACAAGCAAAAGGAAAAACACTCAAAATTGGATTTACACCTCCAGCAGCTTCAGAATTTTACGATATTATACAGCATGGGGCTAACACCATGATGAATGAATTAAGTGATCGATTCGGTGTGAAAATTGAATTTGAGATGTCAGCACCAAGTGAGCATCAATCCGTGGAATCTCAAGTTGCAACCATTGAAAACTGGACTTCTAAAGGGTTTGATGCGATTTTAGTTAGTTCTTCTGGTGATTTTGACTCCATGAATGCTGTCTATGAGAAAGCAATGAAACAGGGAACATCCATCTTTATGTTCAATATGCCAGCAGAGATGTGGGATGAAAAAGATTTAAAAGCGACATCGGTAATCAGCTATAACAATCATTATCAGGCTGGATACCTAGTAGGGCAGTATGCAGCAAAAAAACTTAAAGGAAAAGGAAAAATTCTACTGGTTTGGGGATTGCCAGGGCATTGGTCCACCTCACGTAAAGCTGGTTTTCTCGAGGCTATAAAGAAATATCCTGATATGAAAGTTGTGGGAGAACAGCGTGGTGATTATGTTCGCGACAAAGGAATGCAGGCTGCAGAGAATTTGATCCAAGCACATCCTAATGTGGATTTGATTTATGGAGAAAATGAGGAAATGGCTCTTGGAGCCGTACAAGCAGTGGAAGCACGCGGCTTGAAATTCTGGGATGGTAAAAAGGGTATTATGGTTATCGGAGCTGACGGTCTTCAATCAGGTTTTGATTCTATCCGTGAAGGAAAGTTGACAGCTACAGTTAATGTTGGTCCTGTTGACATGGGACGTGAGTTTATTAAATCGGTTTTCATGACTAAAATATTAGGATATAGCATCGATAAAATTCAGAATGTTCCGACTGTTGTTGTTGACAAAACAAATGTAGATGCCGTTGAAGCCTACACAGCGTGGGCACTTAAATCAGAATTTAAATAAAACAGGGTCTCTTAATAACGAAAGAATCACTGAATAATTAAAAAAATATTGAGAGGGGAATAAACAAAATGATTTCAGAAAAAGCGTTAAAATGGTTGCCTGATAGATTTGAAGAATTAATCCGTTATGGAGAGTTCCAGGGACCAGGTGAAACGATCACGAATGAAGAATACAAAGCCCGAGTTGAAATTGCAAAACAAAAAATTGTGGATGAAGGTCTAGATGCTTTAATCGTATTCGGGGATTGTTACCGCATGTCCAATATCCGCTGGCTGGTAAATTATCGAACAATCGATGGGGTTTATCCGCAGCCGATGTTAATGTACTTGGTGCCTGACCGTGATCCTGTTTTCTTCCTTCCAAGCAGCGAAATTCCTTCTGCACATGGTAGTTCAGCCATGAGTGTTATGGGAGGCGATATCCGGGAAATTCGTTCTGAATGGGCTCCATTCCTAAAAGAACGTGCGGCGAAAGACAAACCAAAGAAAATTGGTATTAGTGGCTATACGTATATGGATTTAGAATTCTGGTTCCCAATAAATAATGCATTCGGTGATGCAGATGTTCAGCGTTCTACAATTATTGAGCAATTAAAGTCAGTGAAAAATGAAGCAGAAATTGCATCCATGAAGCGGGCGGCACGTGTAAGTAATGCCGGTATTCAAATGTTGATGGATCTATTACGAGACAGCGAAGGCATCACGGAATTGGAAGAAACATCATTGGTTTACGCCGCTATGTTTGCAAATGGCGGACACGGGATTGC
>NZ_NUZU01000203.1 GCF_002567005.1 Bacillus sp. AFS073361 | reverse complement strand
GGCTGATGATATGACCCGCAAGGGGATTAACATCAGCTCAAAGCTGAAACCCGGCCAAAAGGGCAAGCTCGAAACCTTCTGGGATGAGCTCGCTATATGGGATGGGCTTAACGATAACCTCAAATGGTCACGGTTGTACGGTGGCGCGTTGCTGGTGGTTCTGATTGAAGGACAGGATATGTCCTCACCTCTGAAGCTGGATCGCATCAAAGAGGGACAGTTTAAAGGTGTGATCAGCCTGGACCGATGGATGGTTAACCCGAGCTATTACGACCT
>NZ_NUZU01000202.1 GCF_002567005.1 Bacillus sp. AFS073361 | reverse complement strand
ATCCACAGTTAAACTAACCAGAGCTAGAGCGGTTGGTATGTCAGCCTTTCTCATTGTTATGTCCTTAATCGGGTATATGGCAGGATCTGATGGTGGGACCATGTTGGATGGTGTACTTTGTCTATGGTTTTATACGACACTAGGTACCTGTCTGCTTGGTATTGTTATGCCTGCAATCTTCTCCCAAAAGAAGGGAGGGGTGAACGTTGCTACCCCACTTGTTGCGAATTCAGCTATGTATTGCTCCAACGGCCAGAC
>NZ_NUZU01000201.1 GCF_002567005.1 Bacillus sp. AFS073361 | reverse complement strand
TTGAAGTTGTGGGTGTTTCCTTCGACTCCGAATTTGTACACAACGCATGGCGTAACACCCCTGTCGACAAAGGCGGCATCGGTGCAGTGAAATACGCAATGGTTGCGGACATCAAACGCGAAATCCAGCAGGCTTACGGTATCGAACATCCGGACGCTGGCGTTGCACTGCGCGGCTCCTTCCTGATCGACGCGAACGGTATCGTGCGTCACCAGGTAGTGAACGATCTGCCACTGGGTCGTAACATCGACGAAATGCTGCGTATGGTTGACGCGCTGCAGTTCCACGAAGAGCACGGCGAAGTGTGCCCGGCTCAGTGGGAAAAAGGTAAAGAAGGCATGAACGCGTCTCCAGACGGCGTGGCTAAATAC
>NZ_NUZU01000200.1 GCF_002567005.1 Bacillus sp. AFS073361 | reverse complement strand
GAATGCGCCACAGCAGCGAACTCAGCGCCGCGCGTGTCAGAGGCTGACGATTGAGCATCAGCGTGGCATCAAACACTTTGGCTTCCTGATGGTTCTCAATGTGCATGAATAAGGTTTTTGCCGGGCGATTGAAGCGCCAGTGGTACACCATATCCATCGGATTAAACGGCGAAACGTGGAAGGCTTTCGCCATCGGGCGCGCCTCCTGCCCGTTCACCGCGTAGTAATGCCGCTCGTTCCAAGGCGTGTTGCGCACTTCGGCGAGCACCCAGCGCAGGACATCCTGC
>NZ_NUZU01000199.1 GCF_002567005.1 Bacillus sp. AFS073361 | reverse complement strand
CCTTTAATCAGCCGCCGGGTGCGTACCGCAAAGAGAATCACAGCCGCACGCATTAAAAGACGTGTGCGTTTGTATGCCGGGTGCGACGGTGCCGCCACCCGGCAATCGCTCACTACCAGCGATAATTCACCGTCGCCGTTACCGTACGACCAATCCCGTAGAAACACGCCGTACCGCTGGCGCAGGACGCCACATACTTGGTATCCGCCACGTTATTGACGTTGAACTGCACGCTGGCCCCTTTCAGGCTGCTGTTCAGCTCGCCCAGCTCATAGCTCATCATCGCGTCATACAGATCCACCGAGGCCACTTTGAAGG
>NZ_NUZU01000198.1 GCF_002567005.1 Bacillus sp. AFS073361 | reverse complement strand
CACCAGCACCATACCGGCGGACAAATCCGGTGGCATCTTGAAAGCCAGCGCCAGCAGCCAGGCGGCCAGCGGCATCACCAGATAGTGCAGGAAAATCCCCGCTGCGACCGGTGCCGGGCGCGACAACACGCGCTTAAAGTCGTCGATTTTCAGATGCACACCCATGCCGAGCATGATCAGCATCAGCAGCGTCGTAACCCACGGGCCGACAGGGGTAAAAGTCGATGGCGTGTAATAGGCGAGAACAGAGAGCAGCAGTGCCCATAACG
>NZ_NUZU01000197.1 GCF_002567005.1 Bacillus sp. AFS073361 | reverse complement strand
GCTTCATACTTCATTGTCAGCTTCACTACCGGGTAGCTTCCCGGCAGGGTGACATAACACTGCAGGTCGTTAAGGGACTGTACATCCGAGTAGCTGACGATGCTGACACGCTCTTCTTCCTTGCCAAAAGAAATCCCGTCACGCGTTGTCTCCAGGAGTGGGTTTTCATCTGCCGGCTTCACGGGGTTAAACAACCCATCCAGGTTGCGGCGTTCCTCCTCTGTACGGCGTACCAGC
>NZ_NUZU01000196.1 GCF_002567005.1 Bacillus sp. AFS073361 | reverse complement strand
ATTCATGGGGCTGCGCAATGTAGCCCCTGAGTTCTGGTCATTCCTATTCCTTGTTTCAGACAGGTTCTCTATGAGCTTTAATCCACGCGATTTAACGCAGGGTGGACAGGTGTCGTTTATGCGCCTGAAAATGTTCCTGCAAATAAATAATATCATCTCGTATTACGTCATCATTTTCAGTGCGCTGCTGATGATGGCTATTCTTTTTATTCGTATTTCGCTGCAGAACCTGATGAACGGCATTATTTATTAT
>NZ_NUZU01000195.1 GCF_002567005.1 Bacillus sp. AFS073361 | reverse complement strand
CAACAGTTCCGACGGCTGCCCCGCCGGGCCAAAACCGCCGACCATGACCGTCGCGCCATCAAAAATATCCGCCACTGCGTCATCCAGCGTGGCAATCCGTTTATCAATCATTCCAGAGCCTCTTTGTTGTTACCGGGCAGGCTGCGCAGGGCAATCCACGCCAGTAGCGCGTAAACCACCAGCAGCAGGGAGACGGGCCACGAGGCGTTGAACTCCATCAGCAACGCCACCGCCAGCATCGGTCCCAGACCGCCGGAAAATATCGATCCCACTTCGTGCCCCAGCGCCAGGCCGGAGTAGCGCACCCGCACCGGGAAGAG
>NZ_NUZU01000194.1 GCF_002567005.1 Bacillus sp. AFS073361 | reverse complement strand
CGCTGCGGTGTTGGGGGGCTCTGCCTGCTTATCCAGCGGTGTCAGGTGGATGCGGTTTTCCCCCTGTTCCCTGATGCGAAGTTTGGGATTATCCGGCAGACCATTATTCAGCGTACCGAGCCAGTAACGCATCCTGTCTTGGATTTGGTTAATAAAGGTTGTCGCATCAGTAGGTGCCTGCAACAGGGGTAAGCGTCGTCTCAGCACCGTCTGGCAGATCCTGAAAT
>NZ_NUZU01000038.1 GCF_002567005.1 Bacillus sp. AFS073361 | reverse complement strand
ACATCCGACACTATGAAAAGCCTGTTTCTAAATGTCTAAATGGGGATTGCCTAAGTTGGAACGCCGTAAAAGGCTATGACAAATGTGTCTGAATATCCAATATGGCAACGGAGCTCTCGTAGTAGTCTGAGATAGGGAAAGCCTATTACATGGCGAAGGAGAGCAGTTTATCGGGTTTAATACCAAATTGGGAAGGAGCGAGAGGCTCTATGAGAAATCCGAAAGTAGTATTAAACAGTCTGACTTCCAAGGTGAAAGAAAAAGAATATACTTTTCAGCGTTTGTATCGGAATCTATATAATATTGAATTTTTCCTGGATGCATACGATAAAATCTACCCAAATAAAGGTAGCAACACCAAAGGAATCAATGAAGATACAATAGATGGAATGAGTTTAAAAAGAATAAATAATCTTATTGAAAAGCTAAGAGATCAAACATATCAGCCAAACCCTGCACGAAGAATTTATATCCCAAAAAAGAATGGCAAACTAAGACCCTTGGGATTACCTACTTTTGAAGATAAATTAGTTCAGGAAGTTGTCAGAAGGATTCTTGAAAGTATATATGAAACCAGTTTCTCTGAAAACTCACATGCATTTCGACCAAACAGGAGCTGTCATACTGCACTCAAACAAATCAAAAACACATTCACAGGGACCCGATGGTTTATTGAAGGCGATATAAAAGGTTTCTTTGATAATATTGACCATCATACTCTTATCAACATCTTGAGGAAGAGAATTAAGGATGAGAAATTCATCAACTTAATTTGGAAATTTCTACGTGCTGGTTATGTAGAAGATTGGGTTTTTCATAAAACTTACAGTGGCACCCCACAAGGTGGCATTATTAGCCCTATACTGTCGAATATTTACCTTAACGAATTAGATAAATATGTGGAGGAATACACATCTAAATTCAACAAAGGTGATAAACGGAAGTATAATCTTGTCTATCATAACCTTGCATCAAAAATAAATCATCGTAAATATAAGAATAAACGTGAATGGTCAAACTTAGATAAAGAGAGCAGGACTGAACGAGCTAACGAATTAAAGGCATTATATAAAGAATTAATTAAACATGACAGCAAAGACCTATTTGACCCTAACTATCGAAGAATGAAGTATGTGAGATATGCGGATGATTTTCTTATTGGTGTCATAGCAAGTAAAGAAGAAGCAGAAATAATCAAACAAGATTTAACTGTCTTTCTGGCTGAAAAACTGAAACTTGAGCTAAGTGCGGAAAAAACGTTGATTACTCACAGTAAAAATACAGCTAGATTTCTTGGTTATGATATAAGAGTAGCAAGAGATTGGCAAACAATGAAAATGCCTAACGGCACCCAAAAAAGGAAATTCAACTTTCAAGCCAAACTTTTTGTACCTCATGAGAAATACATCAAAAAGCTCATTAGTCTAGGTGCCTTAAGTCTTGGGAAAAATAATCAATGGAAACCAATTCATAGAACAAATATGCTCCACAGCGATGACTTGGAAATTATAAGACAATACAATGCAGAAATAAGAGGACTGTATAATTACTATAGATTAGCTAGTAATGTACATGTTCTACAATCCTTCCGTCAAATAATGAAATTTAGCATGATAAAGACCTATGCCAATATTTACAAAAGTACCGTTAGTAAAATAATAAGCAAATATTCAATAAACGGGAAATTTGGTATTCGTTATGAAACAAAGGAAGGGAAACGTATTGCAAATTTCATCGATCAAAGAATGGAGAAAAATACATCAATTAGTAATGAAGAGGTTGATATAGAACTCAATACAGCACAGTTTGGTGGCAGAACAAGTCTCATTGAACGCCTTCTAGCAGAAAAATGCGAATGGTGTGGAGTGGAGAACACGCCATTAGAAATGCACCATGTCAAAAAACTCAAAAACCTAGAAGGCAAAAAGCGGTGGGAACAGTTCATGATTGCAAGGAATCGTAAAACAATTGCAATGTGTGTAAAATGCCATCACGACTTGCATAATGGGAAGTTAGATTGATAAATGGAAAGCCGTATACTCTGAGAGGAGTACGTACGGTTTGGGGGGGAGTTCTTGGAAACCTACTTAGGAAACTAAGCAAGGCGCCGGGTTCTTACCCTACTTCCGCGAGGCGTTAAAGAGGTCTGCCGCCTCAATTATTGCGGTCCATAACCATCCCTCCGGAGACCCCGCTCCAAGCCGTGAGGACATAGAGGTGACAAAGCGTTTGGTCGAATGCGGAAAGATTATTGGCATTGATTTACTCGATCATTTGATCATCGGTGAAAATAAGTTTGTGAGTCTTAAGGAAAAAGGTTATTTATAAACTATGATTTTATTTGACGTTGAGTTATAATAATGGTTATGATTTTTTAGGACTTCTTAAAGATTAAACTAGATAAATATTAGGAAAATAGACATGATAGTAAAGTGAATATCTATCTATTGGTGTTTTTGCATTCGGTTCAGAAAGGGAGATACAAAACTATGTTTGGAATTAGAGCAAGAGATCTTGGAATTGACTTAGGGACAGCAAATACCCTTGTATATGTAAAAGGAAAAGGAATTGTCCTGCGTGAGCCCTCCGTTGTGGCGATGCAGACAGATACAAAAAACATCGTCGCGGTAGGAAACGACGCGAAAAATATGATTGGACGGACGCCGGGAAATATTGTGGCACTAAGGCCGATGAAGGATGGAGTAATCGCTGATTTTGAAACCACAGCGGCCATGATGAAGTACCATATTCGTCAAGCACAAAAAAGTAAAAACGTGTTTACTGGGAATCCTTACGTTATGGTCTGTGTGCCTTCCGGGATTACTGCAGTTGAAGAACGTGCTGTCATCGATGCAACGAAACAAGCTGGGGCTAAAGATGCGTATACGATTGAAGAGCCGTTCGCAGCAGCAATTGGTGCTAATTTACCAGTTTGGGAACCAACCGGCAGCATGGTGGTTGATATTGGCGGGGGAACTACTGAAGTCGCCATCATTTCATTAGGCGGCATCGTTACAAGCATATCCATTCGAGTAGCTGGCGATGAAATGGACGATTCGATTATTACTTATATTCGAAAAAATTATAATTTGATGATCGGTGACCGTACAGCGGAAACTATTAAAATGGAGATTGGCTCGGCAGGGGACTCTGAGGGTGTCGACAATATGGAAATTCGCGGCCGAGACTTATTAACCGGCCTGCCAAAGACGATTGAAATCACAGCCAAAGAAATTGCTGGAGCATTAAGAGATACCGTCTCTGCGATTGTCGAGGCAGTCAAGAATACATTGGAAAAAACACCACCTGAACTTGCGGCAGATATTATGGACCGCGGGATTGTTCTAACCGGCGGCGGTGCATTACTCCGCAATTTGGACAAGGTTATTAGTGAAGAAACGAAAATGCCGGTGCTGATTGCTGAGAATCCGCTTGATTGTGTGGCCATTGGGACAGGAAAAGCGTTGGATCATATTCATTTATTTAAAAATAAATCAAGAGATTCACGTTAATGTAGATTGTGCTATTCGGCACATAAGGATTATTCAAATAAAAAAACGATACTTTTTATCTAGAAAAAAATAGAGGTGTATAATCATGCCACAGTTCTTTCTGAATAAACGTCTGATTATTTTGCTTGTCAGCATCATTGTTCTCGTGGCATTGATTGGGTTTTCTTTAAGGGAGAGAAGTAAACTATCCTGGCCGGAGCAATTTCTAAAAGATACCACCGGCTGGGTTCAATCCCTGGTTTCAAAGCCTACTCATTTTGTGACAGGCTTTTTTGAAAATCTCCAGGATTTGCAAAATACATACGATGAGAATAAAGAATTAAAATCGCGGGTCGAAAATCTTGTCAATCTTGAAGCACAAGTACAAGAACTGAAACAAGATAATAAAGAATTACGTGACATTCTCGGTGAAAAAAGAACCCTGAGAGACTTCAAACCATTACCAGCTACCGTAATTGGCAGAAACCCTGATCGTTGGCATGAAATGATTATTATCGACAAAGGCAAACTAAACGGCATCAAGAAAAATATGGCTGTTGTTACGGCAACCGGCTTGGTTGGTAAAGTTAAAAATGTAACACAATTTAGTTCAACCATCCAACTATTAAGTGCAATGGATCCAAAAAATCGTATATCTGCTGTTGTGCAGGGCAAGAAAGATGTTTATGGATTTGTCCAAGGATTTGATGACAAACGGAAATTATTATTAATTAAGGCAATACCATCCGGTGAAAAAATTGAAAAAGGGCAAAAAGTAATCACTTCTGGTCTAGGCGGCGTTTTTCCGAAAGGGTTGCTGATTGGTAAAGTGGTTGACGTAAAGCCTGATCAATATGGGTTAAATCAAACGGCCTTAGTGCAGCCGGGTGCAGACTTTTATGATATTGAAAATGTCATTGTCATAAAAAGATTAATGACCCAGCCAGTGAATATGGAATCAACAGATGGGAAGGAGAAAGATTTGTGAGAAAATTCCTTCTTCCTCTTTTATTTCTATTGCTTTTTATTGTAGAAAGTCTTTTTGTGGAGTATTTACCCGAAAAGGTTTTTGGGTTTGAACGAATATTTGTCCCACACTTTCTTTTTATTGCTATTTTGTTTTTAACGATTTTTGTCGGAAGAAAACATGGAATTATTTATGCGGCTATTTTTGGACTTTTATATGATGTCGTATATGTTGAAATTATCGGGATTTACTTTTTCCTATTTCCATTTATCTCTTATCTGATTTATAAACTATTGCAGGTTTTACAAGCCAATCTTATTACGGCCTTTCTTGCGGCCATCTTCGGTGTCTCACTACTAGAGATTGGTGTGTATGAAATGAACTATTTAATCCATGTTACAGACTTGGATTTTATCGGCTATATGAACTTGCGTTTTTACCCAAGCCTTATCCTAAATGCTGTTGTTACGCTCATTGCTGCCTACCCATTAAAGTGGCTTTTTGAGAAACATTCAGAAGCAATAAGAGCTGAATGATTTTTCATTAAAAAAGAGGAGAATGGACGCATCGTGTCGAAATTTTATTAGGATAGTATGACTATTGATTCGAAATAGGTTAGAGGAGCCATATTCCTCTCGAATGGACTTGTTTCGAAATTGCTTTCTTATTATGAGGTGAAAAATTCTCCATGAAAAAACGGCAAAATGTTACAATAAAAGGGACGAAGGAAGGACTTGTCCTTCATCTTGATGATAGTTGTTCTTACGATGAACTAAAAAAGGAACTTGATTATAAACTTTCAGCCAACTCCAGTACACAGGATGAGCGTCATTTAACCTCTGTCAAAGTGGAAATAGGTAACCGCTATTTAACCGAACCACAGCGGGAAGAACTAAAAGAATTAATTCGCCAAAAAAAGAATTTTGTTGTGGATGAAATTGAATCGAATGTAATTACTAAGGATGAAGCTGAGGAATTATTGGCCGAAACAGAGGTGATGACTGTTTCGAGAATTATTCGTTCCGGACAAGTCCTCGAAGTTCCTGGTGACCTGCTGTTAATTGGCGATGTCAATCCAGGCGGGACAGTCATTGCAGGTGGAAACATCTTTATCATGGGAACGTTAAAGGGAATCGCTCATGCAGGCTGCTATGGCAATAATGAAGCAATCATTGCCGCCTCTAGTATGAAGCCCTCTCAGCTTCGAATTAGTGATTGCTTAAATAGTGCACCAGACAGCCTTCAAAGCAATGAAAAGCGGGAAATGGAATGCGCATACATCGATGAAAACCGTCAAATCATTGTTGATAGATTACAAGTATTAATCCAATTAAGACCTAATTTAACGAGATTAGAAGGGGGACATTAAAGTGGGAGAGGCAATCGTAATTACATCCGGTAAGGGTGGAGTAGGGAAAACAACAACTTCTGCTAATATCGGCACATCATTAGCCCTTCAAGGAAAAAAAGTATGTTTAGTAGATACTGACATCGGTCTTCGTAACTTGGATGTGGTCATGGGACTTGAAAATAGAATTATTTATGATCTTGTCGATGTGGTTGAAAAAAGATGCAAAGTCCATCAAGCTCTTGTAAAGGATAAACGTTTTGATGGTTTATTATACTTATTGCCAGCAGCACAAACCGTTGATAAATCTGCCGTGAAGCCAGAGCAAATGAAAGAACTAATCATCGAATTAAAGCAGGACTATGATTATATAATTATAGATTGCCCAGCCGGTATTGAGCAGGGTTTTCAAAATGCTGTTGCTGGGGCTGACAAGGCAATCGTTGTCACAACACCAGAGGCTTCTGCTGTCCGTGATGCGGACCGGATTATTGGTCTACTGGAGAAACAGCCGAATATGGAATCTCCTAAATTAGTGATTAACCGGATTCGAAATCATATGGTGAAGAATGGGGATATGCTCGAGATTGATGAGGTTACTCAGCATCTTTCCATCGAACTTATCGGTATTGTTGCTGATGATGATGAAGTAATTAAAGCTTCGAATCATGGGGAACCGATTGCCCTCAATCCGAATAACAAAGCATCGATTGCCTACCGAAATATTGCCAGGAGAATTCTTGGTGAATCCATCCCGCTGCAGTCACTCGAAAATGCAGACAAAGGAATGTTTACCAAAATTAAAAAGTTTTTTGGTGTGCGTTAAAAAAATGCTGCTGTATATCAGCCTGTCCACTCTCTTGTGGACAGGTTGTTTTATTTTTAAGACATACTCTTTCATTCGCCCTCATAGACTTGTACAAATTAGTGTGAAAAGGGTGGATGGAAATGGCGCGGTCTACACCGGAAGAAATTCGGCGACGAATCGCCAAGCGAAAAAATGATAATGGCACTACATCTGTAAAAAGTCCCGACCGCCAAATTGAATGGCCTAGTGACGATGAAAAATATGGCTTTCATCAGTATACCCCTCCAGGAGGGAGTGACGGCGAGGATGGTCATCCATTATTTAAGAAGGAAGTTTTCTTTTTCAAAGTTTTATCTTCAGTCCTCCTGTTTTTAGTGATTGCGATATTATTTCGGAACCATTCCACTGCCTTTGATCCTGCAAGAGCTATGGTGACTAAAACAATGGACCAGGATTTTAAGTTTGCGACGGTATCAAACTGGTACGAAAGCAAATTTGGGAAACCTCTAGCCCTCTTGCCTTTTTCGGATAAAGATCAAACGGAGAAAAAAGGGGTGGCTGAAACTGAGTTTTCCGTTCCAGCAATGGGAAAAATCCTCGAAAACTTCGAAAAGAACGGGCAGGGAATTATGATTGAAACGGGAAAAGGGGCGTCCGTACAAACGATTAATGAGGGCTTTGTGATGTCTGCAGGTGTAAAGGAAGGTCTGGGAAAGACAGTCGTCGTTCAACATGCCGATAAAACGGAAACATGGTATGGAAATTTAGATAAAATCGACGTTAAATTATATGAGTATGTTGAAAAACGACAAGTAGTTGGCACTGTCTCTGGATCCACAGGTGAGGATAAAAGCAAAGGTAAATATTACTTTGCCATTAAAAAAGATGATAAATTTATCGACCCAATTCAGGTGATTGACTTTGAATAGAGCCATTACTTTACTACGACTAATTACTATTCATCCATTGTTATGGATTGTCATTGCACTTTCAGTTGCCACAGCTCATTTCCTTGAGGTTTGCTTATTACTTGGGATCATTTTCATTCATGAATTGGGGCATGCTGCTGCGGCTTCTTTTTTTTCATGGAGAATCAAAAAAATCACCCTGCTGCCGTTTGGCGGGGTTGCCGAAATGGATGAGCATGGCAATCGCCCGTTAAAAGAAGAGATGATTGTCGTTCTAGCAGGGCCGCTCCAGCATGTGTGGATGGTGGCCTTAGCCTATGGATTGGTTAGCATGGACCTGATATCTGTGGACCTTTTTCACTTGTTTTTTAGCTATAATCTAATGATATTCGTATTCAATCTCTTTCCTGTTTGGCCGCTTGATGGCGGGAAACTGGTATTCTTACTGCTTTCCTTAAAAAGTTCCTTTCCGAGCGCCCATCGCTTAACGCTTATCCTTTCCTTGGTTAGCTTGTCGATCTTTTCGCTGGTTATTGTGGCTGCAGCTCCAACCCATATTAATGTCTGGGTCATCATCGCCTTTCTATATTTTTCGCTCTACCATGAGTGGAAGCAGCGCCGCTTTATCTTTATGCGATTTTTATTGGAGCGCTATTATGGCAAGAAATCGAGTCTGCAAACATTGAAACCAATTGAGGCCAATGAAGAGGATTTACTTATTCACGTTTTAGAAAAGTTTCAACGCGGCTGCAAACATCCAATCATCGTCGAAGCCGATGGCAAGGAAAAAGGGATGCTAGATGAAAACGAGCTCTTACACGCCTACTTTACCGAAAAACGCCTAACCGACAAAATCAGCGACCTTCTCTTTTCTTATTATTAATACTATGTTGATAGGAGCGGAAGGCGCGAGACTCCTGCGGGAGGACGGGGCAGGGGAGACCCCGCAGGCGCTTTAGCGCCGAGGAGGCTCCCCGGACCGCCCGCGGAAAGCGAAGCGCCTGGAGCGGAAATCAACTAGCAAGTTTATCATGGCCCATTAAAAAGGTATAATAAGAAGAAAAAAGTGAGGTCGCTTGTTTGGAAACATTAATAGTTAACTACAACTCACGGGAAAAGCGATTGGCTTATATAAAGGATAACCGTGTGGAAAATATCGTCTTTGACCGGCCAGAACATCAATCACTGGTCGGTAATATTTATTTTGGGACAGTGACGAAAGTATTGCCCGGCATGAATGCCGTGTTCATAGATATTGGCGAGGAGAAAAATGCGTATTTACACCGGGATGTTCTTCCTTCGTATCTCCAATCCGCTGATAAACAAAAAAACGTCAGCTCGTTCGTCCATCAAGGGGAAAAAATGCTTGTTCAAGTCGACAAGGATGCAACTGGCACGAAAGGTGCCCGAGTAACGGGGATTGTTGAAATCTCGGGTCCCAATCTGATTTACATGCCCAAGGGTCGGTATGTAGCCGTTTCAAAAAAAATTGCTGATGACAAACAGCAAGCAACCTTACGGCGAATTGGCAGTCACTTAAAGACAGACGAAGAAGGGATGATTTTTCGAACCTCCTCCCTTTCAAGTACCGAAGAAGAAATACACACTGAACTAGCCAACCTGCGTGAGCAATATCAACAACTGCTACAGAAAACAACAGGCCTAAAAAAGCCAGGGATTGTTTTTCAAAAAGATACTTTCGTCGAAATGATTTTGGATAAGGTAGGGAAAATGTCAGACGGAGAGGTAATCGTCGATGACTTATCACTAAAAAAGCTGGCTGAGAAGCAGAATAATCGGGTTAAACATAGTTATTACAGCGGTAAAGAAAATATATTTTCAGTACATAAGATCGAGCATGAAATTGATAAAGCACTCAAACGAATGGTCTGGCTTGATCAAGGCGCCTACCTGATTTTTGATGAAACGGAAGCACTGACGATTATTGATGTGAACACAGGCAAATTTTCCGGGAAGACGGATTATCAGGAAACCGTGTTAAAAACAAACCAGTTGGCTGCGAAGGAAGTCGTGCGTCAGCTGCGTCTGCGCGATATTGGCGGAATCGTCCTCATCGATTTTATCGATATGAAACGTGAAAAGGACAAGCAGGCCATTTATGCACTTATCGAATCGGAATTAGCTAAGGATCAAAAAAGAACAAAAATCATTGGCTTTACGCCGTTAGGAATTCTTCAACTAACACGAAAGAAAACGAAGGTTACTCTTTCAGAGGCACTCGAGGTGAAGTGTCCAGTGTGCGAGGGGACGGGCCGGATTCTCAGTCCAGAAACAGTAGGCTTTCGGCTTGAACGAGAGCTATTAGAGCACCGCTATTCTGAATTTGAAGCTGTCCTGGTGGAAACGACCGCTGAGGTGAAAGAACAGCTGCTAGGGCCAAATGAAGCCCACAGGGAAGCATTAGAAGATCTATTACATCTAAAGTTATTTTTCTCCATTCAGCCGTCTGACCGCCATTATTATGTGATTAAACAGTTTGGCACTAAAAATGAGATTGCTTCAAAAGGGTTGGATGATAAATGATCTTTCTAAAATTCTATTGACACTTTTGCCTAGAATATGTTAGGATTTTAATGTTATGTTTGTAGCGCACCCGTGCTACAACCGCACAGAACAGGTCTTAAGTCTTTAACTAAAGTTTAAAGCGCCTGTGTATGGCGAGTCTGAGTTTATAAGGAGGTGCAGTTCATGTACGCAATTATCGAAACTGGCGGTAAGCAATTGAAAGTCGAAGAAGGCCAAGCTATCTACATCGAAAAATTAGATGTTGAAGCTGGTGAAACAGTTACTTTTGACAAGGTTCTTTTCGTTGGCGGTGAAAACGTAAAAGTAGGTTCTCCTGTTGTTGCAGGTGCTACAGTTACAGCTAAAGTTGAAAAACAAGGCCGTCAAAAGAAAATCATTGTTTTCAAGTACAAGGCGAAGAAAAACAACCGTAAGAAGCAAGGTCATCGTCAACCTTACACTAAAGTAGTCATCGAAAAAATCAACGCGTAAGGTGTTGGATCATAGATGATTAACATTACGATTTATCGTACTGAGTCCGGAACGATTCATTCATTCGAAATGAGCGGACATGCATTGTTTGCAGATCGTGGGAAAGACATTGTTTGTGCAGGCGTATCAGCCGTATCTGTTGGTGCGATTAATGCGGTCCATGAACTAACTGGTGTCACTCCTGATCTGGAACATCGAGCAGATGGTTTTCTCCGCTGTGTGATTCCGGAAGGTCTTCCAGAAAACACGCAAGAGAAAGTGCAAATTCTTCTCGAAGGGATGGCTGTTTCATTACGGGCGATTGAAGAAGAATACGGAAAGCACATAAAGATTACCTTCAAAAAGCAGGAGGTGGAATAAATGTTATTAAAATTAGATCTTCAGTTGTTTGCATCTAAAAAGGGTGTAGGTTCTACAAAAAACGGACGTGACTCTATCGCAAAGCGCCTTGGTGCTAAGCGTGCAGACGGACAATTCGTAACTGGTGGTTCAATCCTTTACCGTCAACGCGGTACAAAGATTTACCCAGGTGAAAACGTTGGCCGTGGAGGCGACGATACTCTTTTTGCAAAAGTTGACGGCGTTGTAAAATTTGAACGTGTCGGCCGTGATCGCAAAAAAGTGAGCGTTTATCCAGTAGCTCAAGAAGCTTAAGGATTCTTTGAAAACTCTAACCTGATTGGTTAGAGTTTTCTTTTTTCCAGCGAATTTTTCCTTCCATATTATACTTCGGGAAACGCTACGTAGATGCTTCTTTTTGCCTCTAAATAACTTTCATCACAAAATAAGCTTACTCATGGTTCATTTTTTGATATACTATCAGCAAACTAGTGTTGTGACACTTAATGTGGGAGTGTACGTATGGAGAAAGATTGGGATATTGTTGAAGTGTTGCGGCATGCTCGGCATGATTGGTTAAATAGGCTTCAATTAATAAAGGGGAACTTGGATTTAAATCGAATCGACCGGGCAAAAGAGGTCATCGATGAAATCATTATCGAAACGCAGCACGAGTCAAAACTTTCGAATTTGAAAATGCCTTTGTTTGCCTCACTCTTGTTAAAATCAAATTGGGAGAATCCTTCCTTTAAACTTGAATATGAAGTCCTTCATGATCAGAAAGTAGATCAAATCAATGAGGAGCTTTTGACAAAGTGGTCATCCCATTTATTTACATGTTTAAATGAAACGATCGAAGCCTTTCAGGAAAATCATTTATCCGTAACAATAGACCCGGAATCAAAGGGGATTCGTTTCTTTTTTGATTTTAGCGGGATAATAATAAAAAGCGAAGTACTGACTGAATTCCTATCCAAACCATTTGGTCTACTCGACATCGTGGTCAAGGACTTATCAGAAAGTGAATTCGCATTAGAAGTATATATACCCTATCAAAAAAGTAGGAAAAGTTAAGATGCTTTTCGTGACATTTTTTGATTTGAATTGCAGACTGGAGGAATAAGATGTTTGTTGATCAAACGAAGATTTATGTAAAAGGCGGAGACGGCGGTAATGGAATGGTCGCGTTCCGTAAAGAAAAATATATACCAAAAGGCGGTCCAGCAGGTGGGGATGGCGGGAAAGGTGCCAATGTTGTTTTTGAAGTAAATGAAGGCTTGCGCACATTAATGGATTTCCGTTATCAGCGTCATTTTAAAGCACCACGCGGGGAGCATGGCATGTCTAAAAACCAGCACGGAGCCGGTGCAAAGGATATGATTGTCAAGGTACCGCCTGGAACAGTGGTAATTGATGCCGAGACGAAAGAAGTGATTGCAGATTTAGTTGAAAATGGGCAACAAGCAATTATTGCCAGAGGCGGCCGTGGCGGGCGCGGAAATTCACGATTTGCCACCCCAGCAAACCCTGCGCCGGAGCTTTCTGAAAATGGAGAACCTGGTCAAGAGCGGGAAGTAATCCTTGAATTAAAACTGCTTGCTGATGTGGGTCTTGTTGGATTTCCAAGCGTAGGGAAGTCAACGCTTTTATCTGTTGTATCATCGGCAAAACCTAAAATTGCGGAGTATCATTTTACAACGATTGTTCCGAATCTTGGTATGGTCGAAACAGAAGATGGGCGCAGTTTTGTCATGGCTGACCTTCCAGGTTTGATTGAAGGGGCTAGTGAAGGTGTAGGCTTAGGTCATCAATTCTTGCGTCATATTGAACGGACAAGGGTAATTGTTCATGTCATTGATATGTCTGCAATGGAAGGCAGGGACCCATTCGAGGACTTCCAGACCATCAATCGTGAATTAAGTGAATATAATTTGCGCTTGACTGAGCGTCCGCAAATTATTGTCGCCAATAAAATGGATATGCCGGAAGCCGAGGAAAATTTGAAAAAGTTTAAAGAACAGCTCGATGAGGATTATCCGATCTTCCCAATTTCAGCTGTAACAAGAAAAGGTCTTCGTGAATTATTGTATGCTGTTGCTGATAAGATTGAGGAAACACCTGAATTTCCACTTGAGCATAATGAAGAAGATGAAACAACGGGTGTGCACCGTGTTCTTTATAAGCATGAGGCAGAACCAGAAGCATTTAAAATTACAAGAGAACCGAATGGCACATTTGTCGTATCTGGTGAAAAGACAGATAAGCTGTTTAAGATGACAGACTTCTCGAGAGAAGAATCTGTTCGCCGTTTTGCACGTCAACTTCGTGGTCTCGGTGTAGATGAAGCCTTGAGGGAAAGAGGAGCAAAAGACGGGGATATTGTGAAATTAATGGAGTTTGAATTTGAGTTTATTGAGTAGAAGAGAACGTGTCCTAAAGAGAGTAAGGTAGAGTGATAAAATGGATAAAAAATTTTACTTAGTACGTGAAGATGTTTTGCCGGAAGCCATGAAAAAAACAATAGATGTGAAGGAAATGCTGGAAAGAGGGAAGTCGGAATCCATTGCGGAAGCTGTTCAAAAAGCAGATTTAAGCAGAAGTGCCTTTTATAAATACCGAGATACTGTTTTTCCGTTTTCAACCATTAAAAAAGAAAAGATTATTACACTTTTCTTTCATTTGGAAGATCGCTCAGGTACGCTGTCACACTTGCTCAGTGTCGTTGCAAACTCAGGCTGCAATATTGTCACCCTTCACCAGACGATTCCGCTGCAAAGCAGAGCAAATGTAACACTCTCATTAAACACTTCAAACATCACGATGGAAATAGATAAGTTACTTGAGGAGCTTAGGAAACTCGAATTTGTAGAGAAGGTAGAAGTGCTGGGAACAGGTGTGTAGGACAATCTACCACCGGCTCTCAGCTCTCTTTTTATAAAATAAGGAGTGGGGAAAACAGTGAAAGTTGGATACTTAGGACCAAAAGCTACATTCACAGAATTAGCTGTAAAAAAGGTATTTCAAGAATATGAACTTGAGCCCTATCAAACAATTCCTGCAAGCATGGATGCCATAGTTGATAAAGAAGTAGACTTGGCTGTTGTTCCAATTGAAAATGCGCTAGAAGGCTCAGTGAATATTACACTCGATTATTTAACACAAGAAGTCCAAATACCCATTATTGGTGAAATCACCTTGCCGATCAAGCAGCATTTGATGGTACATCCAGATAATCAGGAAAATTGGCAGGATGTCAGCAGGGTGTATAGTCACTCCCATGCTATTGCCCAATGTCATAAATTTTTACATAACCATTTAAAAGGTGTCCCATTTGAAAGCGTCTCATCAACAGCGGCTGCGGCATTAATGGTAATGGAACATCCTGAGTTGAAAATTGCAGCGATCGCCAATGAACTCGCCGCAAAGGAATACGGGTTATCGATTGTAAAAAGAAATGTCCATGATTTTGATTATAACCATACGCGATTTGTTGTGCTTTCCGAGAAAGAACTTGATTTTCAGAAGATTAGTGAATCAACCCATTATAAAACAACGCTGATGGTTACACTTCCATCAGACCAGGCTGGAGCTCTTCATCAGGTATTATCTGCCTTTGCTTGGAGAAAATTGAATTTATCAAAGATTGAATCAAGACCCATGAAAACAGGAATTGGCAATTACTTTTTCATTATTGATCTCGAGATGAAATTGGATGATGTATTGATTCCAGGAGCAATAGCAGAAATAGAAGCATTAGGCTGCGGTGTTACATTACTTGGCAGTTATCCATCTGTTTTGGTGAGTTTAGACTAAACAGAAAGGGACCCGATTTTAGGGTCCTTTTTTTGTGAGGTTTTACTATGATTCAATTAGGAAGCCTTCTGCTTTTAATGCTTTTTCTGCTTCATCTAAGACTTGGATGCTAGATGCTGAAATCGTATGAAGGTGGATTCCCTCGGTTAGTTCAGATAGCAGGGCTGCTCTGGTCTTGTGCAAGTTTGCCATGAATTGTTTCACCTCTTGGCGATTAGAAACCATAATTGAGGCCGTCAAATCTCCATAAACCTTGTGTTCAATTTTGACATCCTTCACTAATACTCCATGGTCAACGAGCAAATTTAGTTCTTTTTCGGTGTCATCAGGTGAATGTCTGCAGGCGATTGTTCTTTCAAAGGAATAAGTGCTGGTGTTTTGCTTTAAATAAATATAACCTTGGCTCGTGGCAATAATGGGTTCATTCTTTGCTTTAAGAAGCGT
Source organism: Bacillus sp. AFS073361 (assembly GCF_002567005.1). Taxonomy (GTDB): domain Bacteria; phylum Bacillota; class Bacilli; order Bacillales; family Cytobacillaceae; genus Neobacillus. Next base: position 129,211 of record NZ_NUZU01000038.1, on the reverse strand, counting down.
GATATCTCCGACAATCACTTGTCTGCTTACATTCGTTTGATTGGCTAATTCACTTCCTGTCACCGGAACAGGACTGTCTTTTAGTAGTTGTAAAATGAAGGACCTCCTTTCTTCTCCCAATATTTTTTTTTGCTCAACCATATAATTCCTCCTATTTTCTATTGCTGTTTCCCTATTTTAGCATAGTTTAAATTTTTTATATAACCGCAGCTGCCTCGAAGGCATGAACGATATTCACGATCCTCTCCCCCAGTTCAACCACATCTTCCAAGCGCGTTGATTGACCGAAAGAAATACGGATAAATTCTTTTGCTTCGTCAGAAGTTAAACCTAGGGCTTGAGCCACTTTTGCGGGGGATTGCCTGCCGACTTGACAGGCACTGCCGGTTGAAATGGCAAATCCATGCCGATTACATTCAAGCATCATCCATTGACCCTGAATACCAGAAATTCGGAGCCCGATGATATTGGCGAGCTGCCGAGAGGTATCGGCTGCTTGATATATTTTCACCTTTTCTTCAATCGGCTCAAGTGTTTTAATAAAAGCTTTCCGAAGTAATTCATATCTATTTAAATCCTCTGGCAATTTTGCGATTATTTTCTGGGCAGCAACTGTCATCGCGGCAATGGCAGGAACATTTAAAGTGCCTGGACGAAATCCGCGTTCATGAGAACTGCCTGGAAAAAAAGGCTCCCATTTAAGCTGAGGATCGACGTATACTCCACCAATGCCTTTTGGGCCATAGATTTTATGGCCTGAAAAAGTAAAACTGCTGACAAGTGGTGCTAGTCTTTTTATATCTATTTTTCCAAACGACTGAACAAAATCACTGTGGAAAAGGATTTCGTTGTCCTTGCAAATCTTGGCAATTTTATCGATTGGCTGGATGGTGCCGATTTCAGAATTCACATGCTGCAGGATGAGTAAAATAGTTTCTCGCTTAATTGTATGGACCAACTGTTCGTGATCAATCAGTCCGTTTTCATTAAGCGGAAGCAGGGTGATCTCATATCCCTTTTCCTTTAATCTAGTTAGGATTCCATGGATGGATGAATGTTCCGCCATGCCTGCGATGATATGTTTCCCCTCTTTTTTAGTGGAGGACAATAATGCCTCGATTGCTAAAAAATTCCCTTCTGTCCCGCCACTTGTAAAGAACAGCCCATTTTTATCAATTCCCATTAAATTGGCCAATTCTTCGCGGCAATTTTCAAGTAAGGCAGCTGATTGTCCGCCTATATCGTGGAGACTGCTGGAGTTTCCAAAGTATTCTGTTGCCACTTTTACATATACCTCAGCTGCTTCTGTGTCTAGTGGAGTGGTCGCTGCATAATCAAAATATTTCATGATTCTTCTCCCATTCTTCTTATTTTAGGACGGGGTGTTTCTACTTTTCTATAAAAATACTTGTTTTTAGTTTAATTCTATGTAAATATATATGTCAAGACACCTGTTATGTCAGGAGGGTCAACATGACAAATGATGACGTATTAATAATTGGAAGTGGAATAGCCGCCATGCAGCTGGCTGTTCAGTTATCTAGCCATTTAAATGTGAGGATACTCACAAAGGAAAAATTACGAACGGCCAATTCTTATCTTGCTCAAGGCGGGATTGCGGCTGCACTGGGGAAGAATGACCATCCCTCTAAACACGTGGTCGATACACTTGAAGCGGGAAGATTTCACAACAATCGAGATGTGGTTCAGGAAATTATTACTGCGGCGCCGGAACTGATCAAGAATATGGCACGCCATGGCGAGATTTTTGATAAAAATCAACAGGGTGAATTGTTTCTTGGGATGGAAGGGGCACACAGTGAAAAGCGAATAGTTCATGGCGGCGGTGATGCCACTGGTAAAAACGTCATGGAGTATCTGATTACTGTGCTCAAGCAAAAGCGAAATATCACTGTCGAAGAAAATGTCTTCGCCTATGAATTACTCTTAAATAACGAACAAAACCGATGTATTGGTGTTAAAGCAAAAACTTCTAAAAGATCCATCCATTATTTTTATGGTCAGCATGTCATTATCGCAACGGGGGGCTGTGGTCAGCTATATACTTACACTTCTAACGCCAAAACCGTCAGTGGTGATGGGATTGCCATGGCTTATTTAGCCGGTGCGGACATCGTTGATATGGAATTTAACCAATTTCATCCCACACTTTTATATATAAACGGTGAAACAAAGGGCTTAGTTTCTGAAGCTGTCAGAGGAGAGGGTGCCATTCTCGTTACAGAAGATGGGACCCGCATTATGGAGGGCGTTCACCCCTTAAAAGATCTCGGGCCGAGACATATCGTCTCCCAACGAATATATGAATACTTGAAAAAAGGAAAGCAGATCTATTTGGATATAAGTTCCATTGAAGAATTTAGGAAACGATTTCCTTCGATTACATCCCTTTGTGAGGACAACGGGATCCGGATTGAAGATGGGAAAATCCCTGTAGCTCCAGGAAGCCACTTTTTAATGGGCGGAATTAAAACCGATTTAATCGGAAGATCTTCCCTAAATGGACTATATGCAATCGGCGAAGCCTCCTGTACAGGTTTACACGGCGCGAATAGACTTGCAAGTAATTCCTTGTTAGAGGGATTATTTCAAGGGAAACAGTTATCGAAGTGGATAAATGAAGGATGGCAAGGTTCCCAAGTAGAACCAATACTTCCTGATTGTCATCCTAAAAAAGAGAAAGCAATACATTTACCGCATGTCCAACAAATTAAGGATTCAATGATGGAACGGGTGGGAATTGTTCGTAATGAAGGGAATTTAAAGAAACAGCAAGCCTGGTTACAGCAATTCAGGGCCGAAACGATCCATTTGGATACCTGTACAACGCAACAGATAACAAAGATTTTTATGCTGGTCACTGCCAAGCTAATGACAGATGCAGCTTTAAAACGGACAGAAAGCCGGGGAGGGCACTTTCGAAGTGATTGCCCGAAAGAAGATAATCACCATTGGTTAAGAAAATCAATTATTCATAACTTGAAACAAGGAAGGAAAAAGTCCAATGAACACATTGAAACTGCGCTCGCAACTTGAGAAGTTTTTTATAGAGGATATCGGGGAACAGGATATTACCACTGATTTAATCTTTGCAGAGGAAACAAATGGAGAAATTGTTTTTCTTGCAAAAGATCAAGGGATTTTTTGTGGAGAGGAAATTATTAAGACAGGCTTCCAGCTGCTAAATAACGAAATTTCCACGCATGTGTTTGTGAAGGATGGCCAAGCAATTAACTATGGTGATAAATTAGCCCAAGTTTCTGGGAAAATAGCTGATTTATTAAAAGGAGAAAGAGTGATCCTGAATCTAGTCCAACGTATGAGCGGGATTGCCACGCTCACACGAAAAACGGTCGATACCCTGGATAGCGGCCATACGAAAATATGTGACACTCGGAAAACTACTCCAGGGCTTCGCATGCTTGAAAAGTATGCCGTTCGCTGTGGAGGCGGCTATAATCACCGCTTCGGATTATATGATGGGGTCATGATCAAGGATAACCATATCTCTTTTGCTGGTTCCATCTCGAATGCGGTAGAAGCGGTTCGAAAAAAGGCGGGTCATATGGTGAAAGTGGAAGTCGAAGTGGAAACGGAAGCTCAGGTGCTGGAAGCGGTAAATGCAGGGGCAGATGTAATCATGTTTGATAACCGGACCCCCGATGAAATTAAAGAATTCATTCAATTGGTTCCATCGACGATTATTACTGAGGCCTCTGGCGGAATCCAATTGGCGAATATTGCTGATTATCGTGACACGGGTGTCGATTATATTTCCCTCGGGTACTTAACTCATTCTTATAAAGCACTAGATATCAGTGTAAAAGTGCAATGGAATAAAGGAGACGAGTAACATGAATCTACTAGCCGCTTTACAAAAAAATATGATTCCTGAAAAATACAAACAAATGTCGAGAGAAGAACTAGAAGATCGGGTCATCGAGGTCAAAAAGGAACTAGGTTCTCGTCTTTATATCCCTTGTCATCATTATCAAAAGGATGAGGTGGTCAAGTTTGCTGATGCCACTGGTGATTCTTTACAACTAGCACAATTATCTGCAAAAAACACTGACGCTGAATTTATTGTGTTCTGTGGTGTACATTTTATGGCAGAGACAGCGGATATTTTAACGAATCAAAACCAAAAGGTAATTTTGCCTGATATGCGCGCAGGCTGTTCGATGGCTGATATGGCTGATCTTCAGCAGACTGAAAGAGCTTGGGAAAAGCTTCAGGAACTTTTTGGTGATACGATTCTTCCATTAACTTATGTTAACTCAACAGCAGCCATTAAATCGTTTGTTGGTGCACATGGCGGGGCAACGGTTACTTCTTCTAATGCCGAGACGATGGTTAAGTGGGCATTTGAAATGAAGGAACGAATTTTATTCTTACCCGATCAGCATCTTGGCCGAAATACAGCCGTCGAACTAGGGGTAGGATTAGACGAAATGGCAATCTGGAACCCAATTACAAATGAACTGGAGTTTGAAGGTGACACGTCAGAAATTAAGGTCATCCTCTGGAAAGGTCATTGTTCGGTTCATGAAAATTTTACGGTACAAAATGTGATTGATACTCGCTATAAATATCCTAAGATGAAAATCATTGTTCATCCGGAATGCCGCCGCGAAGTAGTAGAATTAGCCGATATGGCAGGCTCAACGAGTTATATTATTAAGGCCATCGAAACCGCGGAGCCGGGAACGGCTTGGGCAATCGGTACAGAAATGAACCTTGTTAATCGCTTAATTCAAAACCATCAGGATAAAAATATCATTTCGTTAAATCCGCATATGTGTCCATGTTTAACGATGAATAGAATTGACCTGCCTCATTTGGTATGGAGCCTTGATACACTTGAGGAGACAAATAATATCATTCAGGTTAGTCCTGAGGTTGCGGAAAATGCAAAATTGGCTCTCGAGCGGATGCTGATAAATTCATAGTAAGAGATAAAAAGATGCAATTTTTCCTGATTGCATCTTTTTATATTTCATGAATTCATCAGGCGGGATTCATATTCTTTTGAAAAATAGCATAAGTTTTTGTGAAGAAGGATAGCACTTTGCCCATTTTCACATAGACTATATGGACTTATGCCATAGGAGGGGAAATCAGAGTGAAGATCCATATCGTACAGAAAGGGGATACTCTTTGGAAGATTGCCAAGAAGTACGGAGTGAATTTTGAAGAGCTGAAAAAGTTGAATTCACAGCTCAGCAACCCTGATATGATTATGCCCGGTATGAAAATAAAGGTCCCAACTTCAGGTGGAACAATAAAGAAAGAAGCACCAATGGGAACTAAACCCGGTACAAAAATCACTTTAGGAACAACGGAGAAAGAACAGCCGCTTGCTGAGCAGCCGTTAGTCAAAGAGAAACCCATAAAAGAAGCACCAATCAAAGCAATGCCGATTAAGGAAGCACCAATTAAAGAAGCACCAATCAAGGAGGCGCCCATTAAGGAGGCTCCAATCAAGGAAGCACCAAAAGCACCATATACTCCAAAAATGCCCCTACAAATCGTCCCAGAAATAGATATTAACAATTATTACATGATGAACATGCAAAATATGACAGTACAACAACCACAATTGCCGCCTAAACCAGCCAATATCCTGCCTGAGATCAAAGAAGTACCAAAGAAAGAGATGCCGATTAAAGAAATGCCAATCAAAGAGATGCCGATTAAGGAAATGCCAATCAAAGAAAAACCAATCAAAGAGATGCCAATAAAAGAAGCACCAATCAAAGAAATGCCAATCAAAGAAACACCTGTTGTTCCTGCACCGCCGCCAGTAATGGAAGCTCCTGAACAGGTAGCACCGCAACAGGATTATTGTGTTCCAGTTACTCCAATCATGCCGGGGCCAGGATTCTGTCCTCCATTTGGTGGATTCCCGATGCCAGTACAGCCATATATGCCTTACCCACAAGGGCAAGGTGGGGCGATTCCAACGCCGCCGGTAATGCCAAGTGGGTTCCCAGGCAATCCAGGGGCAGCGCCAACTGTTGCCGGAACATCGTTTGTTGCACCGCAATTCGATGATGAATCATCCTTTATGCCGCAATTGCCTGTTATGAATCCTGCCTATAATCCGGGGGCAGTAATGGGTGCACAATCACCCCAGGCGCCAATGGGTTACCCTTATGATCCATCCGCATTCGGTCAATCACCACAAGGATTTGGCCAGCAAATGCCAGGAGGCTTCGATCAAATGCCACAAGGCTTTGGTCAGCAAATGCCAGGAGGCTTCGAACAAATGCCACAAGGATTTGGTCAGCAAATGCCAGGAGGCTTCGAACAAATGCCACAAGGCTTTGGTCAGCAAATGCCAGGGGGCTTCGATCAAATGCCACAAGGCTTTGGTCAGCAAATGCCAGGAGGCTTTGATCAAATGCCACAAGGGTTTGGTCAGCAAATGCCAGGAGGCTTCGGCCAAATGCCACAAGGGTTTGGTCAGCAAATGCCAGGAGGCTTCGAACAAATGCCACAAGGATTTGGCCAGCAAATGCCAGGAGGCTTCGAACAAATGCCACAAGGCTTTGGCCAGCAAATGCCAGGAAGCTTTGGACAAATGCCACAAGGATTTGGCCAGCAAATGCCAGGAAGCTTTGGTCAAATGCCAACAGGTTTCCCAATGGAAAGTCCTTCAGGATTTGGAATGCCACAAAATCCAGCTGGCTTTGCACCATCTCAGGTAATGCCAGGAAGCATGTTTGGAAATCCTGCTATGGGAAATCCGTATGGAATGGGTGTACCTTATGGACAAATGCCATTCGGCTACCCGCAAATGAGTGGTCCAATGGGCGTACCACCTCATTTCGAATCTCCAGAAATGGCTGGCCATGGTTCGTTCATGCAGGCACCACAAGGTTTTCCAACAGGAGCTGGAGGTGATTGCGGCTGTGGAGGGGCACCAGTAGGAATGCCAGCGGGAATGCAGGCACCGATGGCGATGCCGCAGCTAGCACCAATGCAGCAGCGGGAAGCTATGCAACAACTGGAACCAATACAACAGCAAGAACCGATGGCACCAAATTTTGAGCCGCCAACCCCGCCAATTTACAGCGCACCATATACAGGGCCAGTTAATGCAGCACAGCCTCCGTATATGAATCCATATGGTATGGGGCCGATCGGAACAAGTCCTTATGGAATGCCGGGTTACCAAGATGAGAGCCTTTAATACACCAAATCAAAAAAAAGGAGACGATGATTATTTTGATCGTCTCCTCTCTTATTTTCAATCCCAGTTCCTTGAACGAATCGTTCAAATGGTTCCGATTCGAAAATCTGTTATTTATTTAAGAACAGATAAAAATACTTACGTCCTAAAAGGGTATCATACCAATAATAGACTAAGACTCCAAGAAGCCTTTACAACCACCCTAAAAAAAGAAGGATTTACAAAGACCTATTTATTTTTAACTTCCCCAATGAGAGATCAGCTTTTTTTTGAAGGAACCTACTTTGGATGTATGGAGTACATTCCTCCAAATAAATCGGTATTTTCGTACCATTCGCATAAGAATCGTCAAGAAGGAATTGAGTTATTAGAACAATATCACCAAACCACGGCATCGTTTGAAGCACGCTATCGGACTTTACTTCCCAAAGGACATCTTATCGAAAAATGGTCGGAGCGACTAAATGTTTTTTCCAATAATCTTCCCTATCTTGGCTATTTTATCAATGAGCCAGTGATTACAGAAATGCTTGCTTGGGCTGACTGGTCACTGGAAGGGATGGAAAATAACCGGAGCTTCTTTCAAACGGAACCTTCTCTCATTCTCCATGGGGATGTAGCCCATCATAATTTCTTAAGGGATACAGGCGGACAATTAAATCTTATTGATTTTGATTTAATCAGCATTGGTCCTGCTTCCTTTGATTATTTACAATATTCGAATAGGATTTTACCTTATCTTGATTGGTCATTCGAAAAACTTTCCAGTCTTAAACAAATAAAGAAATACTTACACGAGGCCGCTTTTTTATATGCATTAGCCTATCCAGCAGATATCTTTCGGGAATGGAATCGAATGATTCGTGAAAAATCATATATGGACCATATGAAATATAAACAAGTAATGGACTTAACAATCAGTCAATTTTATGCTAGGAAAAAATTTATTGATCGTTTAATGGAATTAGTGGATTAACCAGAGCTGGAATTTTCCGTCTGAATGAAATCCCCTCAAAAATAACACCCTAATAATGAGCATGGGTTTCACATGCTCAGGATGTTAATGGAGGGGGTTTTTCGCTTGAATAAGAAACAGTGGATGATTCCTCTTTCAGCCACATTAATGTTGGGGCTGGCTGGATGTGCGAATAATGATAATCGTGCAGGGGTTAACGATAACAATAAAAATTCTTTAAATCCGGTCGGATATTATTCCAATGAAAACCACCCAAACTCAGATAATAATCTTTTTAGAGATGACGACGGGGCAATTACGGAAATGATGGATCATTCTCTAGGGGATGAGGACCAAGTTACGAATGAAAATAGAAGAAGGCAGCTTCAAACCAAGGATGGAAATGGGAATCCAAAGAACCCAACCAAACCTTTAGCTTCCAATGATCGTAATTTTTTCCAACGAGATAATCGCTTTAGTACGAGTGATATGAATTATCACGGTCATTTAAATGTAAACACCAGAAATACTGGTGTGAAAACCGACCCTGACTTTCAAAATAATATTACGAATAAAATCAGGAACATAGTAAGTGCTGTTCCCAATGTACAGGACGTTCGATCCGTTGCCTATGGAAATACAATTATTGTTTCCGTGCATTTAAATAACCATGGCAAAGCTGCTGCTACCAAAAGAGCGATTCAGAAAGCAGTAGAGCCATACGCAAACGGAAGAACGGTAAAGGTCATCATTGACGAGGGAACCCTTGGACGCGATCGTAACTTTTATAATGATAGTCAACAGGAAAAAGGCGGAAGATAATCCTTACGGGTTGAGGGTAAAGCTATTTAGCTTTACCCTTTTTAACATGTTATGAAGGATAAAAAGGCAAAATAAGGCTAAACTATTACTGTATAGAATGTTTAATTTTTAACAATAAGAGGTGAGTAGCATGAGGTATCATTGGATGGCATGGTGTAGGTATATGTTCGCCGGATTCGCTGTTCTTCTCTTCATGTTTATTTTTAATGCCAACGAAATGACCATAATTGGCTCGGCCGCTCCCATGGATAAACCTCAGAAAGAGGAAAAAGCTGAACCTCTAACTATGAAGGTTATTTTGGAAAGGGTATATTTGGATGGGGAAATAAGTCAAGAAGTGGTCAATGAGACATGCTGGTCTTTGGAGAACTTTTGGGCTAAGTATGACCAATGGCAGTTGATTGACATTGACGGATCGACATTTGTTTTTCAAAAACAAGTCAATGACATATCCCCCTTGCTAAAAGCAAATGGCTTTTTTGGAATTACTGAAGAGGGTGTTTTGAGTATTTTTAATGGAAAACCTGATCAATTAAAAATTATCCAATCATTTTTTCAAATAGACATTAAGAGGCTCGAGAGCACAAAGCAAGAGGAATTAATTCAAGGCATTCCAATCAAAAATAAGAATCGATATGTAGAAGTATTAGAGACATTTAAGCCATATTCTTTAAAAAATGAATAGAAAAATCTATTAATCAGACTGATGCCGCCCTTTCAGCCTGGTTTTTTTTTTTGATAAATGGGGTCGATTAGGGTGTTTCAGAGGTTGAATGAGCGAATTCCGATGTTCAATGAGCGAATTCCGTACTTTAATAAGCGAATCCAATTTCTTTCAGGGAATTCCAAGTATCTATCAGGGAATTCCAAGTATCTATCAGTGAATCTCAAATTTCTATCAGCGAATTTCAAGCACTTATCAGCGGATATCCAGTATCTATCAGCGAATTCCAAGCATCTATCGGCGAATATTGCACTTCTATCAGCGAATCGAATAATTCCCCTCCTTGCGAAGCCGAACTCCGAAAGCCGAACTCCGAATTCCGAATAGTTCGATGTTTCTCCCAATAGTTATTTTCTATAACTTACTCAAAATTGTATGGTAGAATGAAATACAGTGTAAAACTAGGGGAGAGAATGCAAGTGTACGAATTTATTAAAGGGACCGTCGACTTTGTCGGGCCAGAATATATAGTGATCGAAAACAACGGAATCGGCTACCAAATCGCAACGCCCAATCCGTTTATCTATGCGGGTAAAATGGAAACAATGGTAACCGTATATACCTATCATTATGTTCGTGAGGATATCAATGCACTCTACGGCTTTGAAACCAGAGAAGAGAAAAAACTTTTTACAAAATTATTAAATGTCTCAGGAATCGGTCCAAAAGGGGCACTAGCCATCCTTGCGTCAGGTGAAGTGCAGCAGGTGGTTACAGCTGTTGAAAATGAAGATGAAAGCTTCCTCGTCAAATTCCCGGGAGTTGGCAAAAAAACAGCCCGTCAAATGATCCTAGACCTAAAAGGAAAATTGCAGGACATTGTTCCAGACTACTTCCCTAACTTATTTAATGCTGACCAACTTGAGCTGCATACACAAAAGGGAAATTCAAATTTAGAAGAAGCCATTCTTGCATTGAAAGCATTAGGTTATTCCGAGAAAGAAATCAAAAAGATAACGCCTGAGTTAAGAAAAGAACAAATGTCTACGGACCAATACATTAAAAAAGCCCTGCAGCGGCTTTTAAAATAGGTGATGATTCATGGAAGATCGGATTATATCTAGTGAAGTTAACGAGAGCGAGATGAGCATAGAACAGAGCCTTAGGCCGCAAGTTCTCAGTCAATATATAGGGCAAGATCAAGTAAAGGAAAACCTTGATATTTATATAAAGGCTGCAAAAATGCGGAAGGAAACGTTAGACCATGTCCTTCTCTATGGGCCGCCCGGATTAGGGAAGACAACACTTGCCGTGATTATTGCCAATGAGATGGGCGTAAATATCCGGACCACTTCAGGACCAGCCATAGAAAGACCTGGTGATTTAGCAGCGATTCTTACGGCTCTTGAACCTGGAGATGTATTATTTATTGATGAAATACATCGCTTGCAACGGACGATCGAAGAAGTGCTTTATCCAGCGATGGAGGATTTTTGCCTTGATATTGTCATTGGCAAAGGACCAAGCGCGAGGTCTGTCCGCCTGGATCTCCCACCGTTTACTCTGGTTGGTGCGACAACGAGGGCTGGTTCCTTATCAGCCCCATTACGCGACCGGTTTGGAGTTTTAAGTCGACTCGAGTATTATAAAGAAGACCAATTGAAAAATATTGTCCTGCGAACAGCGGAAGTGTTTGGAACTGAAATCGATGACCTTTCGGCAGCAGAAATTGCTCGGAGATCACGGGGGACCCCGAGGATTGCGAACCGTCTCCTCCGCCGGGTGAGAGATTTTGCCCAAGTAAGAGGGGATGGAACGATTGATCTTGCTCTTGCAGGAGAAGCACTTGAACTGCTTCAAGTCGATAAACTCGGATTAGATCATATCGACCATAAACTGCTGAGGGGCATTATCGAAAGATTCCGCGGTGGTCCCGTCGGTCTGGATACAATTGCGGCTTCGATTGGAGAAGAATCTGAAACCATCGAAGATGTTTATGAACCATATTTATTACAAATTGGCTTTTTACAAAGAACTCCACGCGGCAGGGTGGTAACCCCGCTGGTCTATCAGCATTTTGGGATGGATATGCCTGCCAATTGATTGATTATAAAAAAAAGATTAGGGTGTCATATTATGAAAGTAGATTTATTTGATTTTCATTTACCGGAGGAATTAATTGCGCAGGTGCCGTTGCACAATCGGACCGACAGCCGTTTAATGGTCCTTGATAAACAATCCGGAGATATAAAGCATGAAGTATTTAAAGATGTGATTGAATATTTGCGTGAAGGAGATTGCCTTGTCTTAAACGATACAAAGGTACTTCCTGCACGTCTTTTTGGTGTCAAACAAGATACAGGCGCCAAAATTGAAGTTTTACTCTTGAAGCAGCTAGAAGGAGACAGTTGGGAAACACTTGTCAAGCCTGCAAAAAGAGTAAAAGAAGGAACCGAAATCGAATTCGGCAATGGATTACTTAAAGCAGTTTGCACTGGAACCTCGGACCATGGCGGGCGTGTCTTAGAATTCAAATATGAGGGCATATTTTATGAGGTGCTCGACCAATTAGGAGAAATGCCGCTCCCACCATACATAAAAGAGCAGCTAGAGGACCGGGATCGATATCAAACTGTGTATGCGCGTGAACCTGGTTCAGCCGCAGCGCCAACAGCAGGTCTTCATTTCACCGACAGCTTATTAGAGGAAATTAAAGCAAAAGGTGTCCATATTGCCTTTATTACCCTCCATGTCGGACTGGGGACTTTCCGTCCTGTGAGTGTAGATGATGTATTAGAGCACGATATGCATTCTGAATTTTATATAATGACAGAGGGGACAGCCCGGCTGCTAAATGAGGTTAGAAATAATGGGGGCAGAATTGTTTCAGTAGGGACAACCTCCACTCGTACCCTTGAAACCATTGCCTCGGCAAATGATGGACAATTTATAGAAGGAAGCGGCTGGACAAGTATATTTATTTATCCCGGTTATGAATTTAAAGCCATTGATGGAATGATTACGAACTTTCACTTGCCAAAATCAACTCTGATTATGCTTGTCAGTGCGTTAGCAGGCAGAGAACATGTGTTACATGCCTATCAAACGGCTGTAGCTGAGCGGTATCGTTTTTTTAGTTTTGGTGATGCAATGTTGATCATCTAAGGATTGCCTTAGGAAGGAGATAAAAATTTTGACTGCTATTCGTTATGAATTAATAAAGACATGTAAACAAACAGGGGCCCGGCTAGGCCGAGTCCATACCCCGCACGGATCATTTGATACTCCTGCATTTATGCCTGTTGGTACACTTGCTACAGTAAAAACAATGTCACCTGAAGATTTAAAGGAAATGGGTGCAGGAATTATATTAAGTAACACCTATCATCTATGGCTGCGACCTGGACATGAAATCATTAAGGAAGCGGGCGGATTGCATAAATTTATGAACTGGGATCGTGCAATCCTTACCGATTCGGGTGGGTTTCAGGTGTTTAGTTTAAGTGAATTCCGTAAAATTGAAGAAGAAGGAGTTCATTTCCGCAACCATATGAGTGGTGAAAAATTATTTTTATCACCAGAAAAGGCGATGGAAATTCAAAATGCTCTTGGTTCCGATATTATGATGGCCTTTGATGAGTGCCCGCCATTTCCTGCCACTTATGAGTATATGCAAAAGTCTGTGGAGCGAACATCACGCTGGGCGGAGCGTTGTTTAACTGCCCATAGCCGTCCGAATGACCAAGGTTTATTTGGAATCGTTCAAGGGGGAGAATATGAGGAACTTCGCAAGCAGAGTGCGAAAGACCTTGTTTCCTTAGATTTTCCAGGCTATGCTGTTGGAGGATTGTCTGTCGGTGAGCCAAAAGACGTCATGAACCGTGTCCTTGAGTTTACCACACCATTGTTACCAACGAATAAACCGCGTTATTTAATGGGAGTGGGATCACCAGATTCATTAATTGACGGCTCGATTCGCGGAATTGATATGTTTGACTGTGTATTGCCAACACGAATTGCCAGAAATGGAACATTGATGACCAGCACAGGACGACTTGTTGTGAAAAATGCTCAATACGCAAGAGATTTTGGCCCACTTGATGAAAATTGTGATTGCTACACCTGCCGAAATTACAGCCGTGCATACATCCGCCACTTAATAAAATGCGATGAAACGTTTGGAATTCGTTTAACGTCTTACCATAATCTTTATTTTCTGTTAAGATTAATGGAGAAAGTCAGACAAGCCATCATGGAAGACCGGCTTGGTGATTTCAGAGAAGAATTTTTTGAACGTTATGGTTTTAACAAACCGAACGCGAAAAATTTCTAATAGATGTATATTGAAAGGAGGGAAACAGGATGTCTGGAGGAATTGGTACAATCATTCCATTAATATTAATGTTTGTGTTATTTTATTTCCTATTAATTCGCCCGCAACAAAAGCGCCAAAAAGCGGTTCAGCAAATGCAAAACGATTTAAAAAAGGGTGATAAAATCGTCACGATTGGTGGACTACATGGTTTTATAGATTCAATTGATGATAATAAAGCCGTTATTAAATGTGGTGACGGAAGCCGTCTTACATTTGACCGTAATGCTATTCGTGAAGTCACTGCTGATGCAGGCGAAAGCGTAAACCTTTCAAAATAATAACCAGCAAAAAAGGAAGCCGCAAGTCGGCTTCCTTTTATTTAGATTACACAGATCTTCGAGAATTGTTTGTAGAAATGTTTACTCCTAAAATACCACCCATCATCGCAATTAATGTGTAGCAAGTATGGTAAATGACTTGTTCGGCATCAAACAAGCGATCATATCCTAAGTACTGGAACAAAAAGACAATGACCGAGTAGATTAAGCCAGTCATTCCCCCAATAAGCCAGCCCTTTTCTTTTCTTTTTCCACCGGATAAGAAACCACCTCCGAATAGCCCGATAAAAGATAGTGCCGTAACTACGTATTGAAGCGATACTTCACGTGCAGACGTAAACCTAAGAATAAACGCAAATATTAGGCTGCTAATTACAGCAAAAACGAGAATAAAAATTAATCCGTACAGAATGGAAGTGCCAAAGCTTTTTGATTCGATTTTAACTCTCCCCCTTCAATTGCCCTTTAGGCTGGCATTTATATAAACTCTTTCGTGCCACCCTCTAGTAAAGTTTCTTCCTAGTACAAGCGTATTCGTGAAATGGGAAAAGTAGAATAAATTTTATAGAATTTTTCAAATGGAAGAGGGTGTTGGTATTTTATTCCGCTAATTTTTCACTTTAAAATGCAAACAATATCGTTGAATGTAAAAAAGGGGCGACAGTTATGGAAGAATATGTGACGATTGTGTTTCGAACATTGTTTTTTTATGTACTTATCCTAGTTATTTTTCGTATTATGGGGAAAAGGGAAATTGGAGAATTAAGTATTCTAGATCTCGTTGTTTTTATCATGATTGGTGAAATGGCTGTTGTTTCAATCGATGAACCAAAGGATCCTTTGATTTATACAGTTGTCCCCATGATTTTACTAATGCTCATTCAAATACTTCTAGCACTCATTTCTTTAAAAAGTAAAAAATTTCGTAATCTCATTGATGGACAGCCAAGCATTATTATTAATCGGGGGAAAATTGATGAGAAAGCAATGCGGAAGCAGCGGTACAATTTTGATGATTTAATGACACAGCTCCGTGAAAAGGACATCCGTAGTATTGCTGACGTTGAGTTTGCAATTCTTGAATCCTCTGGAAGTTTGTCCGTCATTGAAAAGATAAAGAATGAAAACGCAGAATCTCAGCAAGGCGATATTACGATTCCTTTAATACTAGATGGGAATATTGATGAAGAAAATTTACTTAGAATTAATAAAACAAATCTCTGGCTGCGGCAGGAATTGAAAAAACAGGGCTATCGGGATGTTAAAAAGATCTCCTTTTGTAGCTATGAAAACGGAAAGTTCTTTATTGATTTAAAGGATGAATGAACAAAAGACACGCGTGGGCGTGTCTTATTTCTTTATACAAATAAATTTCCAATCCAAGGAATCCGTTTTAGTTCATCCCTTTTAATTAGACCTAACATTAGAACCAAAACAATATAGGAAATGGTCATAGCTAGTAATGATAATAGGACTCTTATGGTTAACACTTCATTTAGAAATAGGTGTGCAAATGACCAATATCCAAGCCAGCCAGATCCACCCATAACCAGAAATCCCTTTACATAATCACGAACATAAAACGAAAAGGAAATCTTTTTTAGTACAGTGGCAAAGTGAAGAATGGTCACTAAAACAAAGCCGACGAGAATGCCTATTGCCACCCCATTAATACCAAAGGAAGCTTGGGATGCCAATAAAAAGATGACGGCTGTTTTAACGATGGCCCCAATCAGACTATTAATCATAGCAGCCCGGGCAAGATTCAACGCCTGCAATACTGCTTGTAATGGACCTTGATAGTAATAGAATAGGAAGAAAGGAGCCATCAATCGAATAAAATAAGAGCCCTTTGCTGAGCCATACATAAGTTGCATTAACGGGTCAGACAATACATAGAGAACAACAACGGCCAATCCACCTGATAAGAAGGCAAACCTTAAAGCTTGTTGTAATCGATATTCAATTAACTTCTTGTTGTTTTGGGTATTGGCTTCACTAATCGCCGGGACGAGTGAAGTGGCTAAAGAGAAAGTGATGAAAGACGGTAACATCAATAGCGGCATGGCAAAACCTGTTAAGGCCCCATATTGTTTGGTGGCTTCGACGGTGACGACACCTGCAAGGGCTAAGCTATGAACCACAACAATAGGTTCAAAAAACCATGCCACCGAACCAATCATTCGGCTTCCCATGGTTGGCAAGGCAATATCCATTAAGTCTTTAAATGTTTGTTTCCCACTGTGAACAAATTGAAAGAATTTTTTCCGAAGCCTAAATCGTTTTTTTAATTTAAAAGTTGTCATTAAATAAATAAGTGAGACAAGTTCACCAATCACAGAAGCGATCATGGCAGCAGCGGCTGCATATTCAATTCCATAAGGAAGAAATGCTCTTGTCATCACGGCAATCAGGGAAATTCGAACAATTTGTTCTAAAACTTGTGAAATTGCAGACGGACGCATCTGTTGTCTTCCTTGAAAGTACCCTCTTAACACTGAGGAAATCGCAATCACGGGAACAACTGGAGCGATCGCAATTAAAGGATAAAATGTCCGCGGGTCGGTAAACAATGTTTTCGACAGCAGTGGTGCAAGTAATAATAGTGCAGGGGTAAAAATAAGGGACAGAGAAATCGTTATCGCTAGGGAGACAACCAGAATTTTTTTAATCTCTGCAAAATTTCCCTTCGCTTCTGCCTCGGCCACATTTTTTGAAATAGCTACAGGCAGTCCCATCTGAGTGAGCGTCACTACTAGAATAAAGGTAGGAAACGCCATCATGTATAAGCCCACTCCTTCTTCCCCTATACTCCGAGCTATAACAATCCGATTTATGAAACCAAGGACTCTTGTGACAAGGCCTGCGATTAATAGGATAAAGGTCCCTTTTAAAAACTTCGACATGCTGATTCCCACCTTCTCAAATAAGAAGAATTCATATACAATTAACTATATGCGTAAGGGTGGACAAAGCATGACAAGTTGTATCAGCTTTTTGGCAAGGTTCAATTAATGGGGAGATTTTCCAAGGAGGCAGTCGTAATGGATGAAAGTCACAGATTCGAATATTTTCGCTCCCAAGTCCAGCCAGCCGTAGCGAGTAAACTTATAGAGTTTCAGTTGCTAGGGCTTGATTCGGTAACAGAGGAGGAATTTTGGGTTTTTTTAATTAAGAAAAAGTGGAAAAAAATCAAGAAAGAAATGAAACTGTACGAAATGATCCAAGAAATTCTGTCTGTTAAAGCAAGTGATTATCTCAATTTTGCGACGATAGAGGCATATAAAGCTTCCGACTTCTCCATGGATGATGAAGATGAATTGAAGGAACTTTTAAAATAACAATAAGATAGACCTTCATATTA
This sequence comes from Bacillus sp. AFS073361, assembly GCF_002567005.1. Taxonomy (GTDB): domain Bacteria; phylum Bacillota; class Bacilli; order Bacillales; family Cytobacillaceae; genus Neobacillus. Next base: position 111,537 of record NZ_NUZU01000038.1, on the reverse strand, counting down.
TTGTAAATTGACAGCCAATCCATATTCTTTCATAATGAAGGAAGTGACTTTTTTCTTATTTTCATATAAGGATTAGACGGAACAGTGCCGATGCACATGCATTAAGGAGGAACAATACATAATGGTAAAGCGCAGTAGAATTGTTGCTTTCTTTCTTGTGGTCCTAATTATCGGAAGCACAATGGGAGCAACAACAAAGAACATCCTAAACAATATGAAACTTGGACTGGATCTTCAAGGTGGCTTTGAAGTTCTGTACGATGTGAAGGAAGCAAAAAAAGGACAAAAAATTGACAAAAATGTAATGGCTAGTACCGCTGAGGCACTTGATAAGCGTATTAATGTCCTTGGTGTCAGTGAGCCGAGTATCCAGATTGAAGGAAAGAATCGCGTTCGTGTGCAGCTTGCTGGTGTCACAGATCAGAATAAAGCTCGCGAAATCTTATCTACACAAGCAAATCTTACCTTCAGGGATGCCAATGATAAATTGATGATGGATGGTTCCGACTTAAAACAAGGCGGTGCCAAGCAAACATTTGATGAAAATGGAGCACCAAGCGTTTCCCTGACATTAAAGAGTGCCGATAAGTTCCGCAAGGTAACTGAACAAATAAAGAATATGGCACCTAATAATGTTCTTGTTATTTGGCTTGATTTTGAAGAAGGAAAAGATTCCTTCAAAAAAGAGGTAACAAAGGCAAATCCTAAGTATTTATCAGCACCAACTGTAAATCAAATCTTTAATCAAAATACAGTTTCAATTGTTGGTAGTTTCACATCTAAAGAAGCTCAAACTTTGTCATCACTTTTAAATGCGGGTTCGTTACCTGTTAAACTTGATGAGGTTTATTCCACCTCTGTTGGAGCGAAGTTTGGTGAACAAGCATTACATGATACGATTTTCGCAGGAATTATCGGTGTCATTATTATCTATCTGTTTATGATTTTCTATTATCGTTTTCCAGGCCTTATTGCTACCGTTACACTAACTATTTTTACTTATCTAGTTCTATTAATTTTCGATTGGATGAATGGGGTTCTGACTTTACCGGGAATTGCCGCGATTATCCTCGGGATTGGTATGGCCGTTGATGCCAATATTATTACGTATGAACGGATTAGAGAAGAATTAAAGGTTGGCAGAAGCATTAAATCAGCATTCCAGGCTGGTGAGAAGCATGCATTTACCGCTATTCTTGATGCAAACTTAACGACAATCTTAACAGCAGGTGTGTTATTCTTTTACGGGACAAGTTCGGTAAAAGGCTTTGCGACCATGTTAATCGTGAGTGTCCTTATGAGCTTTCTTACAAATGTTTATGGTGCGAGGTTATTGCTCGGGCTATGGGTTCACAGTGGTTTCTTAAATAACAAACCAGGTTGGTTTGCTGTACGCAAGTCCCAAATTAAATCTATTAACGATAATGTAGATACAGTTGATCTACCTACTCGTTTTGATAAAATTGATTTTGTAAAACTTAGAAATAAAGTATTTATCCTTTCGGGAGTTCTCATTGTCGCTGGGATTATCGCGATCGCTATTTTCCGTATGAATTTAGGGATTGATTTTTCAAGTGGAACACGGGTAGAAGTTCAATCGAAAACACCTTTAACAACTGAACAGGTGGAAGCTGCATTTACGAAGCATCATTTAGATCCAGACGATATCGTTATTTCGGGTGATAAAAAGCAAATTGGGGCAGTCCGAATGATTGGAGTCCTTTCTAAAGATGAAATTTCTACGTTAAAAGCAGATTTTAAAGAGCAATTTGGCTTTGAGCCGAATGTCAGCACAGTTTCTCCAACTGTTGGTAAAGAACTGGCGAAGAATGCCTTTATTGCCGTCTTGTTAGCATCAATCGGTATCATTCTTTATGTATCGATCCGATTTGAAGCATATATGGCAATCGCAGCGGTTGCTGCCATCCTTCATGATGCCTTTTTCATGATTGCCATTTTCAGTATCACAAGACTAGAAGTAGATTTAACCTTTATTGCAGCCGTTTTAACGATTATTGGTTACTCCAATCATGATACGATTGTTACTTTTGATAGAATTCGTGAGAATATGCAAAAGAAAAAACGACTCAAAACTGTTCAAGATATTGCTGATGTGGTCAATGTAAGTATTCGTCAAACATTAACCCGGTCATTTAACACTGTTTTAACCGTCCTAATTACTGTATTGTGCTTAATGATTTTTGGAAGTCCATCAATTCTCAATTTCTCCATCGCATTATTTGTAGGATTGGTAATCGGTGTTTATTCTTCCGTCTTTGTCGCAGGTTCTTTATGGTATGTTATGAAATGTAAAGAATTGAAGAAGAAAGGCGTTATTAAAACGGTAAAAGAAAAAAGAAAATACTCTGATCAACCACAAGTGTAAGTTTTCGAAACAAACCGCAGATCCACTGCGGTTTTTTCTTTTCATTGAATCCTGTCCTGTACTCCTGTATAATGAGAAAGTCTGAGGGGTGAACATACACATGTTAAGTTCGAAAACTAGATGGATTGTTCGGAAATCCGATGAGCAACTAATAAAAAAGCTTGAAACTGAATTGAAAATTACGCCTCTTGTCGCTTCACTGCTTGTTAACCGTGGCTTTGATACCGTTGAATCAGCACGGTATTTTTTATTTGGAAAGGAAGAGTTTCACGATCCTTTTCTTCTAAAAGGAATGGATATAGCTGTAAATAGAATTCGTCAAGCCATTGAACAGCAAGAGCCGATTCTTATTTTTGGTGATTATGATGCAGATGGAGTAAGCAGTACATCCGTATTAATGATTACACTTCGAGATCTTGGAGCCAATGTTCAATTTTATATCCCTAACCGCTTCACTGAAGGATACGGTCCGAATGAGACTGCATTCCGGCATGCAGCGGAAAATGGAATAAAGTTAATTATTACTGTGGATACTGGAATATCTGCTGTACATGAGGCAGCCGTTGCCGAAGAGCTTGGATTAGATCTAATTATTACTGATCACCATGAGCCAGGTCCGGTATTACCAACGGCACTTGCAATTATTCATCCAAAGCTCCCAGATAGTACCTATCCGTTTCGAGAGTTGGCTGGAGTAGGTGTTGCCTTTAAATTAGCCCATGCCCTCTACGGAAAAGTACCAGAGCATTTATTGGAGATTGCTGTAATTGGGACAATTGCTGATTTAGTCTCTCTAAAAGATGAGAATCGACTGATTGCTAAAAAAGGACTTGAAAAGTTAAAAACAACCAAAAATATTGGCTTGAAAGCCATATTAAAACTGGCAGGGGTTGATCCACTGTCAATAAATGAAGAAACGATTGGTTTTACACTCGCACCAAGGATTAACGCCGTGGGCCGCTTAGAAGATGCTGACCTTGCCGTCCAGCTTATCTTAACAGATGACCCGATTGAGGCAGAGACCTTGGCAGCGGAAATGGATGACCTTAATAAGTCAAGACAGTCTATTGTTAATGCAATTACGACTGAGGCAATGGAAGAGGTTGAAACACACTTCCCAATTGATACCAATAAGGTTCTTGTCATCGGTAAGGAAGGCTGGAATGCTGGTGTTATAGGAATTGTTGCCTCCCGTCTGGTTGAAAAGTATTACCGTCCGGTAATTATTTTGAATTTTGATCCAGAAAAAGGGGTAGCTAAGGGTTCTGCCCGTAGTATTGCTTGTTTTGATCTCTTTAAGAATTTATCAACCTGCCGTGACATACTTCCTCACTTTGGCGGACATCCAATGGCAGCAGGAATGACCTTAAAACTAGAAGATGTTGCTGGACTCCGCACACGATTGAATTCACTGGCAGAGGAGCAGCTTACGGATGAAGATTTTATTCCGGTCACCTATCTTGATGAGGAAGTCCAGCTGGAACATGTAAATTTATCTTCTTTAGATGAGATGAGTCTTTTAGCTCCTTTTGGTATGGACAATCCTAAGCCAAAAGTTTTAATAAATAATGTGGATATCACAAGTATGAGAAAAATCGGCAGTGAGCAAAACCATTTAAAGCTCCTTGTAAAAGAGAAGGATGCAAATCTGGATGGCGTCGGTTTTGGACTGGGCCACCTGGTGGACCATATCTCACCTGCATCAAAAATTTCGTTAATTGGAGAATTATCTGTCAACGAATGGAACAATATACGTAAACCACAAATTTTTATCCATGATATCGCAGTTGAGTCATGGCAATTATTTGATTATCGAGGACAAAAGCGAATCAACAGTCTTTCAAATACAGTCCCAGCAGAAAATCGGAAATTTATTATTTTTAATGAAGAGCACCTTGAAAAAATAAACCCTAATTTGATGCCCGAGACCATTCTAATTCAGGATATAGAAGCAGCAAAAGCTTTCGATGGGAAAAAAGCGAACATTGTTCTGGTTGATTTTCCATCCTCGAAAGAGATTCTCAAGGTTTTATTTAAAGGGAAACAACCTGCGAGGATTTATGCTTATTTTTATAAAGAATCGAGTGATTTCTTTAGTACGGTTCCGACCCGTGACCATTTTAAATGGTTTTATGCTTTTCTCTTAAAGAAAGGACCGATTGATCTTAAACGTAATGCTGATGAACTTGCTAAACACCGCGGTTGGTCGCAGGAAACCATTAACTTTATGTCAAAGGTGTTTTCTGACCTGGATTTTGTTACAATAAACAATGGATTTATTACTTTAAAAACTGGAGCGCAAAAGCGTGACCTAACTGACTCTCGAACCTATCAGTTAAAACAAGCACAATATGAACTGGAAAGAGAGTTATTATTTTCGTCCTTTCAGGAATTAAAAGGCTGGTTCGATCAAGTAATTCAAGAGTCGGTTGAATTTGAGGAGGCAATTACAGAATGGACTTAAAAGAATTTATTACAATTGTGCCTGACTGGCCAAAAGAGGGTATTAAATTTAAAGATATTACACCGTTAATGAATAATGGTGAAGCATATAAATATGCAACAGACCAAATCGTTGCATACGCCAAAGAACGTAAGATTGATATTATCGTTGGACCTGAAGCCCGTGGTTTCATTATTGGTTGTCCTGTGGCTTATGCCTTAGGTATTGGTTTTGCCCCTGTTCGTAAAGAAGGAAAGCTTCCTAGAGAAACCATTAAGGTAGGATATGGTCTTGAATATGGAAAGGATATTCTAACCATCCATAAAGATGCTATTAAGCCAGGGCAACGCGTCCTTATCACGGATGATTTATTAGCTACTGGTGGAACAATTGATGCTACGATTCAATTAGTGGAGCAACTTGGCGGTGTTGTTGCCGGTATCGCTTTCCTAGTTGAATTAAGCTATTTAGAAGGCAGACAAAAACTTGATGGTTATGATGTTTTAACATTAATGCATTATTAAACCATTAGTGAGGGCACTCGAAGCGCGAGTGCTCTCTTTATGTAATAAAAAAACTTCTCAATCCCTTTACATCTTGGCTATTTTTTTCGATAATAGTAACAATCGTTCATATTCAAGGTACTAATTTTTAGCGAATGACATTTATATAAATAAAATGAGACGAAAATAAAGGTGATTTCATGGCGAATGATTTAGTGTTGACAGCCGACCAAGTCATCGACAAGACTCGGAACTACTTAAATGAGGAACATGTTGAATTAGTAAAAAATGCATACGAATTCGCAAAACATGCTCATCGTGAACAATATCGAAAATCGGGAGAACCCTACATTATCCACCCCATCCAGGTTGCGGGCATTTTAGCTGACTTGGAGATGGATCCTGCTACGGTTGCTGCTGGTTTTCTTCACGACGTCGTAGAAGATACGAGTGTATCCTTAAAAGATATCGAAACAGCTTTTAATGACGAAGTGGCGATGCTTGTCGACGGTGTAACAAAATTAGGGAAAATTAAATATAAATCTCACGAGGAACAGCAAGCAGAAAATCACAGAAAAATGTTTGTGGCCATGGCTCAGGATATCCGGGTTATTCTGATTAAGCTTGCCGACCGTTTGCATAATATGCGGACACTTAAACATCTTCCTGTAGAAAAGCAGCGTCGGATTTCAAATGAAACACTTGAAATTTTTGCACCTTTGGCACATCGTCTTGGGATCTCTAAGATTAAATGGGAGCTCGAAGATACAGCATTAAGGTATTTAAATCCGCAGCAATACTATCGAATTGTTAACCTAATGAAAAAGAAGCGTGCTGAACGCGAGCAATATTTAGAGGATGTTATTGACGAAGTAAAAAGCCGAATGGGAGAAGTGGCTATTAAAGCAGAACTTTCTGGCCGCCCAAAGCATATTTATAGTATTTACCGAAAAATGGCTTTGCAAAATAAGCAATTCAGTGAAATTTATGATTTACTAGCTGTCCGCATTGTCGTGAACAGTATTAAAGATTGCTATGCTGTCCTAGGAATCATTCACACCTGCTGGAAACCGATGCCTGGCCGGTTTAAGGATTATATTGCGATGCCTAAACCGAATATGTATCAATCGTTGCACACCACTGTAATTGGCCCAAAGGGAGATCCGCTTGAAGTTCAGATTAGGACGAAGGAAATGCATCGGATAGCCGAATTCGGGGTTGCTGCTCACTGGGCGTATAAAGAGGGCAAAGAAGCAATGAATGATACCACCACGTTTGAACAAAAACTGACCTGGTTTAGAGAGATCCTTGAATTTCAAAATGATACCGCTAATGCGGAAGAGTTTATGGAGTCATTGAAAATCGACTTATTTTCCGATATGGTGTTTATATTTACGCCAAAAGGTGATGTAATTGAGTTGCCATCTGGTTCTGTTCCTATTGATTTTGCTTATCGAATTCACTCTGAAATTGGCAATAAGACGATAGGTGCAAAAGTGAATGGCAAAATGGTTACCCTTGACTATCGACTCAAGACTGGCGATATTATTGAAATCCTTACTTCGAAACATTCATACGGTCCAAGTCAGGATTGGTTGAAGCTTGCGCAAACATCACAAGCTAAAAACAAGATCCGGGCCTTCTTTAAGAAACAGCGCCGTGATGAAAATGTGGATAAAGGTAAAGAGTTAGTAGAAAAAGAAATTCGTAATATGGAATTTGATATTAAAGAAATATTAACTACAGACAATCTGAAAAAAGTTGCTGAAAAGTTTAATTTTTCCAATGAAGAAGATATGTATGCAGCGGTGGGCTATAATGGAGTAACGGCCTTACAGGTGGCAAACCGTTTAACTGAGAAATGGCGTAAAAAGAGAGATCAGGAACAAAGTTCGAATATTACGAATGCCATAACGGATTTAAAGACTTTCCCAGCAACGAAAAAGCGGGAATCCGGTGTCCGAGTATCAGGCATCGATAATTTATTGATTCGCTTATCAAGATGCTGTAACCCTGTACCTGGAGATGAAATTGTAGGTTTTATTACTAAAGGCCGCGGGGTATCTGTTCATCGCTCGGACTGTACGAATATTGATTCGAATGATGCACAGTCAAGGTTAATTCCGGTTGAATGGGAATCATCTTTAAATGACCGGAAAGAATATAATGTTGACATTGAAATTAGCGGCTATGACCGCAGAGGGCTTCTGAATGAGGTGCTTCAAGCGGTAAATGAAACAAAAACGAATATTTCTGCGGTTTCTGGTAAAACAGATCGGAATAAAATGGCTACGATAAACATGTCGATTGCCATCCATAATGTGGCCCACTTGCAAAAGGTGGTCGAACGCATTAAACAGATCCCAGATATCTATTCAGTACGTCGAATGATGAATTAAGGAGTTTCAGAATGCGTGTTGTTGTGCAAAGAAGTAAAAATGCCAGCGTAACCGTTGCTGGGGAGGTAACGGGGCAAATAACCAAAGGGCTAGTCCTGCTTGTCGGTGTAACCCATGAAGACAAACAAGAAGACGCTGCCTATCTTGCTGATAAAATTGCTAATCTCCGTATTTTTGAAGATGAAGACGGAAAAATGAATTTTTCTTTAATGGATGTCGGTGGTGAAATTCTTTCCGTTTCGCAATTTACCCTTTACGGGGATTGTCGAAAGGGAAGAAGGCCTAATTTCATGGGTGCGGCACGTCCAGAACAGGCGGTTGAACTTTATGAGGTTTTTAATAGCTTGCTTCGTGAAAAAGGCATCCGTGTGGAAACCGGTATTTTCGGTGCGATGATGGATGTTGAACTAATCAATGACGGTCCCGTAACGTTGATTATTGATAGTAAAGCATAAAAAAGGCTTAGCACTTAATCAAGTGCTAAGCCTTTTTTTTGAACTTTATTCATTTTCTTTAAAGTAGCGGGCCAGTCCATCAAACATCCCCGCTGCCGCATTTTCTTGGAATCCAGCAGATGTTATGACCATTTCTTCAGCTGGATTGCTTAAATAGCCTAGTTCCATTAAAACAGCTTTTTGACTATTTTCACGGATGACATGGAAATCACCAAAACGGACCCCCCGACTAGTCATTTTCGTTTGACCGACGGTTGATGCAAAAATGGATTCAGCAAGGGCTTGTTGATAAGAGTGATAATAATAGCCAGTCATACCGCGGGTACTTGGCTCAACATTGCTATCGTAATGGAGACTGATAAAGGCATCCGCATTGTAGGAACTTGCTATATTCACACGAGAGGCTAGTTGTAAGTAAGAATCATTTATTCTCGTTATGTAAACATTAGCCCCTGCTGCCATTAATTTATCTGACAAAAGTTGTGCCGTCCGAAGTGTAAGGTCTTTTTCATATGTTCCGCTGACACCCGTTGCCCCTTTATCCGTACCGCCATGCCCTGGATCAAGGACAATCGTTTTATTTTTAAGATAGCCTTCAGCGCCTTGCTTTTTAATCTGTGGGTTGTTCCCGTTAATGGAAACCAGCCAGCCGGCAATATAACCAATTCTTCCGTCTTCTAACTTAACTTCATACCAATCATTGATGATGTTTTTTACGGAATATGCTGCACCTGTATTGGTCCGTTCGATAACATCTGACTGTACATCTGGACCTTTGCGGATATTTGTCCCGTTATTTATTATCGTAATAATAGTTTCCTTCACGGTTTGTCCAGTTTGAGTTTTGGAAGTCTCTTTCTCGAGAAACCAACCAGCTACCCACCCGAAACTACCAGACTGGTACTCTATCTTTGCCCAATTATTCAATTCTTCTACGATCGTAAAACGTTGCCCCATAGTTACAGTTCCAATTAGGTTGGAATTCAATGAGGCACTTGAGCGGACACTAAGGCTGTCGGCTGTTACTGTTCCAATTAAGCCATTCCTTTTTGCCGTACCTGAAGATGTGTCACCTGCTGCTTGGACGTCAATAAAATCAGAGATAACCCAGCCTCTTACATTTGAAAAACCAATCTCCAGCCAATTATCTTGTTTCGAATATATGGTGACGCTTGTCCCATAGGTAAGTTTCCCAACAACTGAGCTTAATGCGGAAGGTTCCTGGCGCATATTTAAGGTATCAGCATTCACCATACCGTAATTAGTTTTTATAGCCGAATTGGTTTCTTTGGTGACGAGCCAATTAACGAGCCAGCCTGTTTGGCCATTGGCAAGTTCAATTTCGATCCAATCGCCTTGTTCTTTCACAATCGGATACTTTTCGCCCCGATATACAATTTTTATTAGTGGGTAACTTAGACCTGGACCGCCGCGAAGATTGACATTATCGGTGGAAATCGTAATGGACTCTGTTGCTGCCACACTTTTACCATGAGGCATAAAAGTTATAAAAATAAGAATAATAGATAATACCCATAAACTACCTTTTTTGACCATAAAGCCCTCCTTTTCTATTCTATTATTTTAGCGTATCAAAAGCTGAAAATCATGCCTAAAATGCTAATATTGACCAATTTGGTGAGAAAATCCTATCAGGATGCAAGTTTTTCACGATTGGTGGAGATAATATGAGTAATGATGAAAAGGCTGAGGTGATTAGAAGTGAGAGCAAGTGAAAAAGGAATGAACATCCAATCTATGGATGGTCGGCTTTTCGGTGTTGATTTTCATGATTTTATTCAAAAGGAACAGCATGCAAACTCGTTTGAACTCGCATCAGAATTCGGAATAACAATGGGTGATGTCAGAAAGTTAAAAAAACATTTAGAAAGATCATAATTGGCTATTGACAATATCTGCGATGCTCCGTAATATTAATTAAATAAAATGACATATTGTGATATACCAATGATGGAGCATAGTAATTAAGCAAACTCATGAATAGAGAGGAAATGTCCTGGGCTGAAAGCATTTCTACATGGAACTTAATGAATGAACACTCCGTAGGCTTCTCTCTGAAAAAGGGTACCCTCTAGTAGGAGAAGAACGTAGCAGGCGTTAACTGTTAAAGAGGAAGTGCATGTTGTTCATGCCTTCAACTAGGGTGGCACCGCGGGATTAATCAAACTCTCGTCCCTTGTATTCATACAAGGGATGGGAGTTTTTTGTTTGTTTTTATTTAGGAAAATAGTAATAATTCCATCTGCTTACATAAGAAAAAATAAGGAGGTTTTCCACTATGTCCATTAGCATTCCTCGGGGAACGCAAGACATTTTACCTGGAGAGGTAGAAAAGTGGCAACTGATTGAAGCTAAAGCGCGTGAACTTTGTGAGAAATATCAATATAAAGAGATTCGCACCCCAATATTCGAACATACAGATCTTTTTTCAAGAGGCGTTGGCGATAGCACAGATATCGTTCAGAAAGAAATGTATACATTTGAAGACCGCGGCAAACGTAGTCTAACCCTACGACCAGAAGGTACCGCAGCAGTTGTCCGTTCTTATGTGGAGAAAAAAATGTTCGGGCTGGCTAATCAGCCGGTCAAGCTTTACTATATGGGACCGATGTTCCGATATGAACGACCACAAGCAGGGCGCTTTCGCCAGTTTGTTCAATTCGGAATTGAAGCATTAGGAAGTAATGACCCTGCCATTGATGCAGAAGTCATTTCCCTTGCGATGAACCTATATAAAGAAATGGGTTTAAAAAAGCTGAAGTTGATTATTAATAGCCTGGGTGATAAGGAAAGCCGCGGCGCTCACCGCGATGCACTTGTCAATCACTTCAAACCAAGAATCGGTGAGTTTTGTCATGATTGTCAAAATCGACTTGAGAAAAATCCACTCCGAATCTTGGATTGTAAGCAGGACCGCGACCATGAATTGATGAAAACAGCACCATCGATTCTTGAATTCCTTAATGATTTTTCAAAGGATTATTTTGAAAAATTACAGAAGTATTTAACCCAATTGGATATTCCTTTCGAAGTCGATGCCAACTTAGTTCGCGGACTCGATTATTACAACCACACGGCATTTGAAATTATGAGTAATGCTGAAGGATTTGGAGCGATCACCACGTTATGCGGCGGAGGCCGTTACAATGGTTTAGCTGAAGAAATTGGCGGACCTGAAACACCAGGTATCGGATTTGCTTTAAGTATTGAACGATTTATTGCGGCTCTCCAAGCAGAAGGGATTGAGCTTGCAGGTAACGAAGGCATTGATTGTTACCTTGCCGCACTCGGGGAGGAAGCGAAGGATTACACCGTTGGATTGTTACAGCAGCTGCGTCGTGCAGGTTTCTCAGCAGAAAGAGATTATTTGGATCGGAAAATTAAAGCTCAATTTAAAGCAGCCGACCGTCTAAGAGCTAAGTTTGTAGCAGTTTTAGGTGATGAAGAACTTAAAAATAATAAAATCAATGTAAAAAATATGGCTACAGGTGAGCAAGTAGAAATTGATTTAGCAACTTTTATTAAACAGTTCCAAGAGTTACAGGATTAAGAGGGGGATAATTATGTTTGGCAGATCATATTTTTGTGGGGAAGTCCCAGAATCAGCAGTCGGTGAAAAAATAACATTGAAGGGTTGGGTCCAAAAAAGACGTGACCTTGGCGGATTAATTTTTATTGATCTCCGCGACCGTTCAGGGATTGTTCAAGTAGTTTTTAATCCGGATTTATCACAAGAAGCATTGCAAATTGCTGAAACAATCCGTAACGAGTATGTTTTAGATATAGTTGGAACTGTTGTAGCGCGCGAGGCAGCTACCTTCAATGATAACCTGAAAACTGGAAAAATTGAAGTGCAGGCAGAAAAAGTAACAATCATTAATGAAGCAAAGACACCGCCATTTATGATTTCTGATAAAACCGATGCATCTGAAGATGTCCGCTTAAAATACCGTTACCTTGATTTCCGTCGTCCGGTTATTTTTGAAACCCTAAAGATGCGTCATCAAGTGACCAAGCAAATCAGAGATTATCTTGATGGAGAAGGCTTCTTAGATATTGAAACACCTATTTTGACAAAAAGTACCCCTGAGGGAGCACGGGATTATTTAGTACCAAGCCGTGTTCATCCAGGCGAGTTTTATGCCCTGCCGCAATCACCACAACTGTTTAAACAATTGCTCATGGTCGGCGGCATTGAACGTTATTACCAAATTGCACGCTGCTTCCGCGATGAGGATTTACGTGCTGACCGTCAGCCAGAATTTACCCAAATCGATATCGAGACAAGCTTTTTAAGCCAGGAAGATATCATGGGCATGATGGAAAAGATGATGACAAAGTTAATGAAAGAAGTAAAAGGTGTAGACCTGCCTGATGCATTCCCTCGGATGACCTATGACGAGGCAATGAGCCGTTATGGCTCGGATAAACCTGATACTCGTTTTGGATTAGAGCTCGTCGATCTTTCTGAAATTGTTAAGGATTCAGGCTTTAAAGTATTTGCATCGGCAGTTGCAAATGGAGGCCAAGTAAAAGCAATCAATGTGAAAGGTGCCGCTGACAATTACTCACGTAAAGACATTGATGCCTTAACAGAGTTCGTTGCTGTATATGGCGCGAAGGGGCTTGCGTGGCTAAAAGTCGATTCTGAAGGGCTAAAAGGTCCGATTGCTAAATTCTTCTTAGAAGAGGATGCCCAAGCACTTAAAGCGACCCTTGAAGCAACAGAAGGAGATTTACTTTTATTTGTTGCTGACAAGAAAAAGGTTGTCGCCGATGCTTTAGGTGCCCTTCGCCAAAAGTTGGCCAGGGATTTAGATTTAATTGACCCAAGTTTATTCAATTTCTTATGGGTAACGGACTGGCCGCTTCTTGAGTACGATGAGGAGGAAGGACGTTATTACGCGGCTCACCATCCGTTTACGATGCCATTTAGGGAAGACCTTGAATATTTAGATTCTGACCCGTCAAAAGTCCGTGCACAGGCCTATGATATTGTCTTAAATGGATATGAGCTTGGCGGCGGATCCCTTCGTATATTCGAGCGTCCGATCCAAGAAAAAATGTTTAACATTCTTGGATTTACACCGGAACAAGCCAATGAGCAATTCGGTTTCTTATTGAATGCGTTTGAGTATGGAACACCACCACACGGCGGGATCGCGCTTGGATTGGACCGATTGGTTATGCTTCTTGCTGGAAGCACCAACCTAAGAGATACCATTGCATTTCCTAAGACTGCTAGTGCCAGCTGCTTGTTAACGGATGCTCCTGGGGAAGTTTCTGAGGCCCAATTGAAGGAATTACATCTGTCACTAAATGTTAAAAAATAGCAGGAATTCGCTTTCATGAATCCTTGAATCCGGATTTTCAATATGCTATTATAAAAGCAACAAAGAAGAGTCCTGAGATGTACGTTGCGTTGCCTGAAGTTTTGACCGAACATTAATTATTCGGGAGTCTAGAGTTTCCTGATTGCGTAAATGCCCCACTCTTATACGGGTAAGGGGACTTACAATTTCGGGAACAGGGCACCCCCCTGCTGAATGCGGGATCAAAACTAAGGATGTTAAAAGTGACGGCATAATTGGGACTCTTTTCAATTGCAAAATGCTCAACCTCCTGTAGATTTCGGGAGGTTTTATTTTGCTTTTTACTTGATTCATCCTATCAAGATGCTTGTTTTTGATGGAGTGTATGATATATTTTTAATCGGGAAAAAGAAACATAACGAATTTATAATTGGAGTGAACATCATGTTGCATCAATTTTCACGGAACGAACTAGCCATCGGTAAAGAAGGCCTAGAAATTATGAAGAACAGTACGGTCGCTGTTTTAGGTATCGGCGGTGTCGGTTCTTTTGCAGCCGAAGCATTGGCCCGTTCAGGCGTCGGACGGTTAATTTTAATAGATAAAGACGATGTGGATATTACCAATATCAACCGCCAGTTGATCGCATTGCTTTCCACTGTTGGAAGGCCGAAAGTGGAAATTATGGAAGAGCGGATTCGAGATATTAATCCTGACTGCGAAGTTATTTCCTTAAAAATGTTTTATACAGAAGAGACTTATGAACAAATTTTTAGCCATAATTTAGATTTTGTGGTTGATGCTTCAGATACGATTATTTATAAAATACATTTAATGAAGGAATGTTTAAAAAGGAATATTCCAATCATTTCAAGTATGGGAGCAGCCAATAAAATGGACCCAACCCGTTTTAAAATTGCGGATATTTCAAAGACCCATACGGATCCGATTGCCAAAGTCATCCGTACAAAACTGCGGAAGGAACGAATCCACAAAGGAATACCTGTTGTGTTCTCTGATGAAAGCCCGATTGTGATTCGTGAAGATATTAAAAAAGAAGTAGGAAATGAAAATGCACCCATCCGCAAAGCGCAAATGCCGCCAGCATCAAACGCCTTTGTTCCGTCTGCTGCTGGTTTGATTATGGCAAGCTATGTGGTGCGACAATTATTAAGCAGCATCAAAATTCAACGTGTATCAGATGAGAAATAAGCTTTTGATGGAGCCCTGAAACTTTAATTGGTTTGGGGTTTTTCTTATATTTTAAAGTTTTAGGGAGGTAAATTTTTCTAGAATAAGATAAACTAGTGTGAGAATACATAGTGAGGAGAGAGAGTTTGGAAAAAATTGTTGAGTTGAAAAATGTAACGAAGGTAATTAAAGGTCGAACCATTATAGATAACATTAGCTTTCAAGTAAATAAAGGAGAGGTATTTGGCTTTTTAGGTCCAAATGGCGCAGGAAAAACAACGACAATTCGAATGATCGTAGGGTTAATGGCGATTACATCTGGAGACATCGAGGTTGGCGGTTCCAGCATAAAGACTAATTTTGAAGAGGCTGTTCGTCATATCGGAGCAATTGTAGAGAACCCAGAAATGTATAAATTTTTGACGGGGTACCAAAATTTGATTCACTATGCCAGAATGGCAAATGGTATTTCCAAAGAGAAGATTGCTGAAATAGTAGAACTAGTAGGATTAACTGATCGGATTCACGATAAGGTAAAAACCTATTCACTAGGAATGCGCCAAAGACTAGGATTGGCTCAGTGCCTCTTACATGACCCTCAAGTCTTGATTTTGGACGAACCAACAAATGGATTGGATCCCGCTGGTATCCGAGAGATCCGCGACTATGTCCGTCTCTTAGCACGTGAAAAAAATCTAGCTGTGATTGTTTCAAGCCATCTGCTTTCCGAAATGGAAATGATGTGTGATCGGATTGGCATTATCCAAAGTGGCCGCTTAATTGATGTACAGCTTGTCCAGGAACTTGTTCACGGTGCTTCTGAAACGACCCATGAACTGGAAGTAGTCCCCGCTGATAAAGCCTTACAGCTGATTGGTGTTCACTTTCCCAATGCTCGAGCGAACCTTTCTAGGAATGGAATAACGATCGAACTTCCAAAGGAACAAATTCCTACACTAATTAAAACTTTCGTAACGGAGGATATTCAGGTTTATGGAATCAGGGAAGTTGCGAAGACATTAGAAGATCGTTTCCTTGAATTGACAACCGAAAAGGGGGTGCCAAACCGTGGTTAATTTAATTAAAAATGAATGGATGAAAATCTTTAAACGACCTGGAACCTATGTAATGATCGCCATTCTTGTTGTAATAACTGCTGCCTTTGGTATTTTTCATAAGTATCAAGAAAAAGATTTCAGCATCGATAAAAATTGGGAACAGACATTACAGCAGGAAAATGACGCATTAAAGAAGCAGATGGAACAAAGCTCTTCAAAGCTGGAAAAGCAATTTTATAAAGAGGAAATCGCAATAAATGATTACCGTATCAAGCATCATATCCCCTTTCACGAAAAATATAATGTCTGGACATTTGTAAAAGATGCGTCCCAACTGATAATCCTGCCTGGATTATTTACAATTATCATTTCAGCTGGAATTGTCGCCAGTGAATTCAACTGGGGAACCATCAAATTGTTATTAATACGACCAATCAACCGGAACAAGATATTGATCTCGAAATATTTGACTGTCTTATTGTTCGCGTTATTAATGCTTGGCATTTTATTTGTTTTCTCGGCTTTGCTAGGCGCACTTCTTTTTGGAATGCCAGACCAAGCTATTCCATATCTAAATTATTCTAATGGCCAAGTAACGGAACAACCGATTGTTATTCACTTGTTAATCTATTACGGATTAAGTTCCATTGATACGATTATGTTAGCGACGATGGCATTCATGATTTCATCTGTATTCCGGAACAGTTCCTTAGCCATCGGCTTATCATTATTTTTATTGTTCACAGGGGCTCAATTTACTGTCCTATTGTCTCTTAAATTTAGCTGGGCTAAATACATCTTGTTTGCAAACACAAACCTTATGCAATATGTAGAAGGGACACCTATGGTCGAAGGGATGTCAATGACATTCTCAGTCATCATGTTACTCATCTACTTCGCGGTATTCCAATTCTTTGCCTTCACCGTCTTTAAGAAACGTGATGTGGCCTCATAAAAAAGAAAAGGGTGTCAGGCACCATGTGAAGAATTCACATGGTGCCTGACACCCTATTTTTTCCTTGTTAACTTTTCGTATACGATTGCAAGGGCTTGTTCGAATTTTCCGGTTTTCTTTGGTTGGTAGTATTGTTTGTGTTTTAATCGATCGGGTAGATATTGCTGTGGAACCCAGCCGTTCTCGTAGTCGTGTGGGTACTTGTAGTCGATTCCTCTGCCTAGTTCCTTTGCTCCTTTATAATGGGCATCCTTTAGATGGTCAGGTACTTCGCCAACGATGCCTTTTTGGATATCTTCGAGTGCAGCCTGAATAGCCAAAACAGCCGAGTTTGATTTAGGTGACAAACATAATTCAATCACCGCATTGGCTAGGGGAATTCTTGCCTCCGGAAAGCCAATTCTCTCAGCCGTTTCAATCGCAGCTAACGTGCGTGCACCAACTGTTGGATTAGCTAATCCGACATCTTCATAGGCGATCACGATCAATCTACGGCTGATACTTGGCAGGTCTCCTGCTTCGATTAAGCGGCCGAGATAATGGAGTGCAGCGTTGACATCGCTCCCGCGGATCGACTTTTGAAAGGCAGAGAGGACATCATAATGCCCATCCCCGTCCTTATCGGCAACGAGGCTCTTTTTTTGCAAACATTCTTCAGCGGTTTCCACGTCGATATGAATGACCCCATTTTCGTCTTTATCCGTGGACAATACAGCTAATTCTAAGGCATTTAGAGAACTTCTTACGTCCCCATTGGATCCCTGGGCAAAATGCAGCAGGGCTTCATTGGCCATTTCTACTTTTATCTTTCCGAATCCACGTTCCTCATCCTCGAGGGCACGATGTAATGCCAATTTTACTTCATCAGGTGTAGGTGGTTTTAACTCGAAGATCTGACAGCGGCTCCTGATTGCTGGGTTAATGGCGTGATACGGATTACTGGTGGTGGCGCCAATTAAGACGATCATACCGTTTTCTAAGTAAGGTAATAAAAAATCCTGCTTCCCTTTATCTAAACGATGGACCTCATCAAGAAGCAAAATGACTTTTCCTGACATTTTTGCCTCGGCGGCAACAATTTCCATATCCTTTTTATTATTCGTGACGGCGTTAAGTGTCCGAAAGGCATATTTGGTGCTGCCGGCAATTGCACTGGCAATGGATGTTTTGCCTATACCGGGCGGACCATATAAAATCATCGAGGTCAGTTGTTTTGCCTTCACCATTCTTGATATGATTTTTCCATCGCCAACCAAATGCTGCTGCCCGACAACTTCTTCAATTGTTCTAGGCCGCATCCGAAACGCTAAAGGCTTTTGCTGCATGGTTACATCTCTCCAAAATTCGAATAACAATCTAACTATATATAGCCTTACTTTACCATTTTCCGTTGAAAAAGCATATTAAAGAAGAATATGATATAATTAATGCCTATCAAATTACTATGGATTTTAAATTAAATTTTATAGATACGAATAGAGGTGCGATATGAAAATATCAACAAAGGGTCGCTATGGTTTAACGATTATGATTGAACTTGCCAAAAAGCACGGCGAGGGTCCAATATCATTAAAAACAATTGCACAAGCGAATGATTTATCCGAACATTATTTAGAACAATTGATAGCCCCATTGCGTAATGCGGGTTTAGTAAAAAGTATTCGTGGTGCGTACGGCGGCTATATCCTAACCAACATCCCATCCAAAATTACTGCAGGTGATGTGATCCGTGTATTAGAGGGACCAATTGCCCCAGTGGAAGGGATAGAAGATGAAGAACCCGCTAAGCGGGAATTGTGGATTCGAATTCGGGATGCTATTAAGGATGTGTTGGACAACACGACCTTAGAGGACCTAGCGAATCATAGTAATGACGAAACGCCAGAAGGATATATGTTTTATATTTAGGGTAAAAAAGTAACATTGAGAATTATTTTGATAGAAGGTGTAAATGTGGAACGAATCTATCTCGACCATGCGGCAACATCGCCTATGCATCCTATGGTTATTGAAAAAATGCTTGAGGTGATGCAATCAACTTTCGGAAATCCTTCAAGCATCCATTCATATGGGAGGGAAGCCCGTCACCTGATTGACCAGGCCCGTTCGGTGTTAGCAGGCAGCATTGGTGCAAAGGAAACCGAGATTATTTTTACAAGCGGCGGAACAGAAGCGGATAATATGGCGTTATTTGGAGCCGCTGAAACGTATCAACATAGGGGCAAACATATAATCACCACTGAAGTGGAGCACCATGCTGTCCTTCATGCCTGCCAAAAATTAGAAAAACTAGGATATGAGGTCACTTATTTACCCGTCGATGATCGTGGCCAAATTTCGTTGGCAGACCTTCAAGCTGCACTAAGAGAAGATACCATATTAGTGTCGATTATGTACGGTAACAACGAAGTAGGGACACTCCAGCCAATAACGGAGATTGGACTGTTATTAAAAGATCATCAAGCAATCTTCCATACGGATGCTGTCCAAGCATATGGCGTTGAAGAAATTGATGTCAATCAAAGTTTCATTGATTTATTATCTGTCTCAGCCCATAAAATCAATGGACCAAAAGGAGTAGGTTTCCTTTTTTCAAAATCTAATATTAAGCTTTCTCCACGTTCCTTCGGTGGTGAGCAAGAACGAAAAAGACGGGCAGGGACGGAGAATATTGCCTCAATAGTTGGTTTTCATGAAGCTGTTTTAATATCAAATGAAAATCGTGAGGCAAAACGCGAACAATTCCTTGAAATGAAACGAACGTTAATTGATAAGCTTCGGGAGCTAGATGTAGAATTTAACATAAACGGATTACTTGATAACTCTTTGCCACATGTATTAAACTTAAGCTTTCCTGGGACAAGTGTGGAAGCAATGCTCGTCAATCTTGATTTAGCGGGAATTGCTGTATCGAGCGGTTCAGCCTGCACTGCGGGCTCAATTGAACCTTCCCACGTGCTTGTTGCCATGTTTGGAAAAAACTCAGAACGATTAACTAATTCGATTCGGTTCAGCTTTGGCTATAATACAACCATTGAAGAAGTTGTTAAGGCTGCGGAAGAAACGGCAAGAATTGTTTCTCGTTTGAAAAAATAATTTAGTAAAGCTTTTGGCAATAGAGAGGTGAAATTCATTGGAAACAAAAGATCCGAAAAATACAAGAGTGGTAGTCGGAATGTCTGGTGGAGTAGATTCTTCTGTGGCAGCACTTTTGTTGAAGCAGCAAGGCTACGATGTCATCGGTATTTTTATGAAAAACTGGGATGACACAGATGATACCGGTTTTTGTACTGCAACAGAAGATTATGAAGATGTCATACGTGTATGTAACCAAATTGGCATTCCGTATTATGCAGTTAATTTCGAAAAACAATATTGGGATAAGGTGTTTACCTACTTCCTTGAAGAATATAAAGCAGGACGGACCCCTAATCCGGATGTTATGTGTAATAAGGAAATTAAATTTAAAGCTTTCCTTGAACATGCAATGAATTTAGGAGCGGACTATTTAGCGACCGGTCACTATGCTCAAGTTGAGTATCGGGATGGAGAATATAAGATGCTGCGCGGTCTGGATGAAAATAAGGATCAAACCTATTTCTTGAACCAATTGACCCAAGAGCAATTAAGTAAGGTAATGTTCCCAATTGGTAATCTTGAAAAACCAAGAGTCCGGGAAATTGCGAAGGAAGCAAACCTTGCCACGGCTGCTAAAAAAGATAGCACGGGGATTTGTTTTATTGGCGAACGGAATTTTAAAGAGTTCTTAGGTCAATATTTACCTGCCCAGCCAGGGAACATGGAGACGTTCGCTGGTGGAGTCAAAGGTAAACACGAGGGCTTGATGTACCATACGATTGGTCAGCGCCACGGCCTGGGGATTGGCGGTTCGGGTGAGCCGTGGTTTGCAATTGGTAAGGATTTAGAAAGAAATATCCTTTATGTCGGTCAAGGTTTTCATCATGAAAAACTCTATTCAGACTCGATTACGGCTGTCAATGTCAGCTGGGTATCCGACCGTGAAAAGCCAGCTGAATTTAAATGTACCGCAAAATTCCGCTATCGTCAGGAAGACAATAACGTAACCGTTCGTCTCTTGGAAGATAATCAAGTGGAAGTTATTTTCGACGAACCGATTCGGGCAATTACACCAGGACAAGCGGTTGTTTTTTACAATGGTGATGAATGTCTTGGCGGTGGGACGATTGATCATGTTTTTAAAAATGGTGAACGTTTAACCTATGTGGGATAATAGAAGACCTGATTCCTCAAATGGAATCAGGTTTTTTTGTGGGTAATTCAAGGGTTTGGCGAAATAAAAGTGAAAGTTGGCGAAATCTCCCCAGAGTTTGGCGAAATAAACATCAAACTTGGCGAGATCCCACCGGGCAGTTAAATAGGGAATACCCCGTTTGGTTACAACTCTTGAAATTATTTTTTTATAAAATATGATATACTTTCTCTTAGATTGGAGTGGTACTAATGGATAAAAACCAATTAGGTGTACAATACATGCAGGATGGCAATCTGGAAGAGGCGGCAAAGGCCTTTAATGAAGCCATTCAAGAAAACCCAAACGACCCAGTTGCCTATATAAATTTCGGAAATGTACTTTCTGCAGTTGGGGACGACGAAAAGGCTCTTAATTTTTATCAAAAAGCCATTGAAATAGATGATAACGCTGCGGCTGCTTATTATAGTATTGGGGCTTTGTTATTTAGCAAGGACCTATTACACGAAGCTAAGAATATGTTTGAGACTGCAATGAAAAAGGGTCTGCAATCCAGTGATAATTATTTCATGTTAGGGCTGACGCTTGTTCAATTAGATCAAGGGAAATTTGCTCTCCCTTATCTACAAAGAAGTGTGGAGTTAAATGAAACTGATGCGGAAGCTCGTTTTCAATACGGATTATGCCTTGCACAACTAGAATTCATCGCTGAAGCTGTCATTCAATTTGAAAAATGTATCGAATTGGATCCAACTCATTCCGATGCCTTTTATAATTTAGGTGTTTCCTACGCATTTCAAGACAATCCAGGCAAAGCATTAGAAATGTTAAACAAAGCACTTGACATTCAACCCGACCATCTGCTCGCTGGTCATGCGAAAAAATTAATAGAAAACAATCAATAATACTCATTATTTTATAGAAGGGAGGGAGCTAAATGGAAAAGCAAGACACGTTGGATTTATTTGCTGAACAGGGGAAATTTGTAAAGGGAAGACCGATTGTCACCATTTTTCACAATGAACAAAACCTTTACACGGTTTTACGAATAAGAGTCGATGAAACCAATCATTCTTATGAGGACAAAGAGGCTGTGGTCACCGGTTATTTTCCAAAAATCCATGAACAGGAGACCTATATCTTTTTCGGGGAATTTAAGGATCATCCTAAGTTTGGACTGCAATTTCATACCAATCATTTCCGCAAAGATATGCCCCAATCGAAACAAGGGGTCATCAACTATTTATCAGGTGAGATGTTTAAAGGTATTGGGAAAAAGACAGCTGAAAACATTGTTGAAACCTTAGGAGACGACGCCATTTCAAAGATTCTCAACCAGCCATCATTGCTCGACTCCATTCCAAAACTCCCTCCAGAAAAGGCAAAAATGCTCTACGATACATTAATGGAGCATCAAGGGTTAGAGCAAGTCATGGTCGCTTTAAATCAATATGGCTTCGGACCTCAAATCTCGATGCGGATTTATCAAGCCTATAAAGAACAGACGCTTGAAATTATGCAGAAGAATCCTTATAAACTTGTTGAAGATATCGAGGGAATCGGTTTTGGCCGGGCGGATGAACTCGGGTACCAACTAGGGATTTCGGGGAATCACCCTGACCGGATTAAGGCAGCCTGTCTCTACATCCTTGAAAATGAAAGCATGCAGACGGGGCATGTTTACATCCATGCTGAGGACTTATTAGAACAAGTAAAAGCCCTTTTAGAAGAGAACAAGCGCGATCAAATAGAATACATAGATATTTCAAATGAAGTCATCAAGCTGCAAGAAGAGGGCAAATTAATTGGTGAAGAGAAACGCGTGTACTTACCATCCTTATATTTTGCCGAAAAAGGGCTGGTAACAAATATTCAGCGTATCCTCGAACAGACCGAATATAAGGATCAATTTCCGGAATCTGAATTTCTTCTCTCATTAGGAAGTTTAGAGGAACGACTGGGTGTCCAATATGCACCCTCGCAGCGTGAAGCCATCCAAACGGCGTTAATGTCGCCTATGTTGATTCTAACCGGTGGACCAGGGACAGGAAAAACCACGGTTATCAAAGGAATTGTAGAACTTTATTCAGAACTGCATGGATGTTCCTTAGAGCTTAAGGAATACCAGAAAAAAGGCGAACCTTTTCCGTTCTTATTAGCAGCCCCGACAGGAAGAGCCGCTAAAAGGATGAGTGAATCGACCGGCCTCCCTGCGGTAACCATCCATCGTTTACTTGGATTTAATGGTCAAGAAGGATTTGACCGTGACGATGCAAGTCCGCTCGAAGGGAAAATTATCATCGTAGATGAAACCTCGATGCTCGATATATGGCTTGCGAATCAATTATTTAAGGCACTTCCCGAAAATATCCAAGTCATCATGGTAGGTGATGAAGATCAATTACCATCGGTCGGACCGGGACAGGTCTTAAAAGATTTGCTCACATCTGAACGGATTCCAACCGTACGGTTAACGGATATTTACCGACAGGCAGAAGGTTCTTCAATTATTGAACTTGCCCATGAAATTAAAAAAGGCTACTTGCCCGCTGATATCACTCAGAAGCAAGCAGATCGGTCGTTTATTAAATGTTCAACAGCCCAGGTAGCACAAGTGGTTGAAAAAGTCGCCTTTAATGCGAAAAATAAAGGCTATTCCGCAAAGGATATTCAAGTGTTAGCGCCTATGTACAGGGGGCCGGCTGGAATTGACCGCTTGAATGTTTTATTACAGGAAATATTTAATCCTAATCCTGATGGTAAAAGAAAGGAAATTGCTTTTGGTGAGGTCAAATATCGGATTGGTGATAAAGTACTCCAACTGGTGAACCAACCAGAAAGCAATGTTTTTAACGGGGATATTGGGGAAATTATCTCGATTATCTATGCGAAGGAAAACACCGAAAAACAGGATATGATATACATTTCCTTTGAAGGCAATGAAGTCGAGTACACCAGACAAGATTTAACTCAAATTACCCACGCCTATTGCTGCTCCGTCCATAAATCGCAGGGCAGTGAATTCCCGATTGTCATTTTGCCAGTGACAAGAAGTTATTATCGGATGTTACGTAGAAATTTAATCTATACAGCCATCACACGAAGTAAACAATCCTTAATTCTTTGCGGTGAAGTCGATGCTCTTAAAATGGGCGTAGAAAGAGCGGATGAACTCTCCCGCCAAACTACTTTGTGTCAAAAGCTGCAAGAGTCGATTACACCTGCTTCACATGTTGGTAAAAAGCATGAATCAAATACAGCGATACAAAATAATGACCAAGGTGAAGAAATAGGTTCTGCCTTGTCCTACGAAGAAAAATTCATGCAGGCTAATCCAATGGTTGGAATGGAAAACGTTTCACCTTATGATTTCATGGCAAATGACTAACACTATGAATGTTCACAGGAGGTGGGACACTCTTTGCGGACATTCTCTTTATTAAAAGGACAGCCTGTTTTTGAAACAAACAGCGGTCAGAAAATTGGCGAGGTAAGTGATTTATGTATCTCGAGCACCGGCAGGGTAGACGGATTATTGGTAAAAAAAGGCGTTTTTTTCAAACAATCCTTTTTTTTGGATATCCAAAAAGTGGCTTCCTTCGGTGTAGATGGGGTAATGATTGAGGATAACGCCTCTTTAGTAAAGCTGAAAGACCCCCAATATACACTAACACATCAACAGCCATTAGACGGGATGATGATGCTTTCAAAAAGCGGGGAATCCCTTGGTTTGTTAAAAGATGTATATTTTCAGGAGGAATTGGGCACAATCATAGGGTACGAAATCACGGATGGCTTCTTTTCGGATCTTACGGAAGGCAAACAAGTCATTCAATCCGGGAAGCCCTTAGCAATCGGAAAGGATGCCATTATCGTAGATGTAAATAATACGTGAGGTGTCTTTCCATGTTAAAGTGTCCCAATTGTCAAAGCAAGGATATCGGTAAAATTGGAATTAACCAATATTATTGTTGGAATTGCTTTATTGAACTTTCAGTAAACAAAGGCCTAATCAATACCCATCAAGTCGAAGAAGACGGGTCACTTAGTTCCTTGGACGATTTGTTTGAAGAAGAAGAGCGTCGTTACACCCTTTAAGAGAGAAAAGCGGAAACGCTATGCTAGACCGTTATCAAAGTGAGTAGAAACTTATTTAACGTCTATTAAAGAGGTGAAACGTATGAATAAAATGATGACGACGATGATTGCGTTTGGTGCGGGGATGGCAGCCTATAATGTCGCCCAAAGAAATAATATGATGTCCACCCGCAATATGAAAAGAATGACAAAGAAAGTAAAACGAGCGATCTTTTAGAACGAATCCCCCTCGCAGCAGAGGGGGATTATTAATGCATATTTTTACCGAGTGTCTCTAACACTAACCTGAAGGGAGGCTCGGATAATGTGGAAATTCGAATGAAGTGGTATTACCGCATCGGTTTTTTACTCCTTTTATTAATTGCCATTTATGTTTTTCTAAAAATCCGCTTTGTGTGGCTGCCTATTTTAAGGGTGGTTATCCTTATTATTCTTCCCTTTGCAATTGGAGCATTTATCACCTACTTGCTCCATCCAATTGTGGAAAAATTACATCAAAAGGGTCTCCACCGTGGATTAGCTATTTTTCTAATTTATATCTTATTTTTTGGTGGACTCGGCTTTTGCGTGTATAAAGGAGTTCCAGCAATCATTGACCAAATAAAAGATCTCTCTGAAAGTGCACCAGTATTAGCAGAGCAATACAGAGGATGGATTACTACGCTTCAATCACACACACGGGAATGGCCAGATGGTCTGCAGACTAGAATGGATGAAGGCATTGATGCGTTGGAAAAAAAACTGGATTCCTTATTAACGGTCATTGTCAATATTTTAATTAAGTTTCTTAATTCAGCATTAATTATGATGATTATTCCATTTATTGCCTTTTATATGTTAAAGGATTTTCCGTTGATCAAACGGGCAATTTGGTATATAACACCTAAACAATGGCGGAGAAAAGGGACGCTATTCCTGAAGGATGTGGATGAATCCCTTGGCAGCTATATTAGGGGACAACTACTGGTATGTATCATTATTGGCAGTGTCTCTGCCCTATTGTTTTGGCTGTTCCATTTAAAATATCCGTTAATATTAGGTTTAATAGTCGGGATAACAAACGTCATTCCCTATTTTGGGCCCATCATCGGGGCAGTCCCGGCCGTCATTATCGCTGCCACATCATCCGTAAAATTAGTATTGATTACATTAGTTATCGTGTTTGGTCTTCAATTTCTTGAAGGAAACATTTTATCCCCTTTGATTGTGGGGAAAAGTCTTCATATGCACCCCTTAATTATTATGGCTGCATTAACAGCTGGAGGAGAAATCGGCGGGATTCTAGGACTGATCTTGGCCGTCCCGGTCCTTGTGGTGATCAAAGTAGCCATAATTCATGCGAAAAATCATTTTATTCGAAGGAATGCAAAGGAACCTAGCACTTAAGCGGAAAGATTGATTTGACAAACTTTTTTCGGGTGTCTATAATTCGTGTTATAGAGTCATTGGATGAAAATGTTGAAGGATAAAGTATGTTGTAGTCCATCTGTATCGCATTTGCGAAGAAGAGAGGAGCTTCCCTAGCTGAAAGAAGCTCTAGATGAAGGACGACAGAAAGCTAATCTGGAGTGCAGCTAATCACTGCCGTATGCCTGCGTTAAGGGATTTTTGAGAGATGGATACGTTTTATTGTATCCATAATCAGGGTGGTACCGCGAGATAAGCTCTCGTCCCTGTTTTTTGGGATGAGGGCTTTTTTGTATGCTTTTTTATAAAAAAGGAGGTCTTCTACATATGAAAAATTTAACAGGTTCACAAATTCGTTCCATGTTTTTAGAGTTTTTTAGCAAAGAAAAAGGTCACACGATTGAGCCAAGTGCATCACTAGTGCCTCATGATGATCCATCACTTTTATGGATTAACAGTGGTGTCGCAACCTTAAAGAAATATTTTGATGGACGTGTTGTTCCTGAAAATCCGAGAATTACAAATGCACAAAAATCAATTAGAACCAATGACATTGAGAATGTTGGGAAAACGGCTCGACACCATACATTCTTTGAGATGCTTGGAAACTTTTCCATTGGTGAATATTTTAAGGTGGAAGCGATTGAATGGGCATGGGAATTCTTAACATCTGAAAAATGGATTGGCTGGGATCCAGAACTGCTTTCAGTTACGATCCATCCTGAAGACAACGAGGCATATGACATTTGGCGAAACACGATTGGTTTGCCAGAAGAGCGTATTATTCGTTTAGAAGGGAACTTCTGGGATATTGGAGAAGGCCCAAGCGGCCCGAATACTGAAATTTTTTATGACCGCGGTCCAGAGTATGGAAATGATCCATCAGACCCAGAGCTTTATCCAGGCGGTGAAAATGACCGTTATCTGGAAGTATGGAACCTTGTATTTTCTCAATTCAATCATAATCCTGACGGCACTTATACACCGCTGCCAAAGAAAAATATTGATACGGGGATGGGATTAGAGCGTATGGCTTCTGTTGTACAAAACGTCCCTACCAATTTTGATACAGATTTATTTATCCCGATTATTCGTGCAACAGAAGAGATCTCTGGTGAAAAGTACGGTCAAAACAAAGAAACCGATGTTGCTTTCAAAGTAATTGCTGATCATATTCGGACGGTTGCTTTTGCTGTCGGTGATGGAGCATTGCCATCCAACGAAGGCCGTGGCTATGTACTTCGCCGCTTGCTGCGCAGAGCTGTTCGGTATGCCAAACAAATCAACATTAATCGTCCATTCATGTATGAACTCGTACCAGTAGTTGGCGAGATTATGGATGACTTCTATCCAGAAGTAAAGGACAAAACAGATTTCATTCAAAAAGTTATCAAGAGTGAGGAAGAACGCTTCCATGAGACACTTCATGAAGGCTTAGCGATTCTAGCAACTGTCATTAAGAAGGAAAAAGAAAAAGGCAGTGATACCATCACAGGTGCTGATATTTTCCGACTTTACGATACCTATGGATTCCCTGTTGAATTAACAGAGGAATATGCCGAAGAAGAGGGGATGAAGGTAGACCATTCCGGCTTCGAGGTCGAAATGGAGCAGCAGCGTGAACGTGCCCGTGCAGCAAGACAAGATGTTGATTCGATGCAGGTTCAAGGTGGAGTCCTTCGTGATGTAAAGGTTGAGAGTAAATTTGTTGGCTACGATGAACTTAAAACAAATTCTACTATAGCAGCGATTATTAAAAATGGTGAACTTGTTGACAGTGCGACAAGTGGTGAGGAAGTACAATTAATTCTAGATGTGACACCATTCTATGCCGAGAGCGGCGGACAAATTGCTGACCGTGGTGTGATTGTCGGTGAAGGCAGCAGTGTTGCTGTTAAGGACGTACAAAAAGCACCAAATGGTCAAAATTTACATCAAGTCATGGTTACAGCTGGAACCTTAAGAACGAATGACAAAGTGAAAGCGGAAGTGGATGCCGAAAATCGTGTCAAAATTATTAAAAACCATACAGCGACACATTTGTTACACCAAGCCTTAAAAGACGTACTTGGCGAGCACGTGAATCAAGCGGGTTCCCTTGTAGAACCTGATCGTCTTCGCTTTGATTTTTCGCATTTCGGTCAAATTAAGCCAGAAGAACTTGAACAGGTTGAACAAATCGTCAATGAAAAGATCTGGAGAAATATCGAACTGGACATCAGCTTAAAACCAATTGCTGAAGCAAAAGCAATGGGAGCGATGGCTCTTTTTGGCGAAAAATATGGTGACATTGTTCGTGTCGTAAGAGTGGGAGACTACAGTCTTGAGCTTTGCGGCGGATGCCATGTACCGAATACCTCCGTGATTGGATTATTTAAGATTGTTTCTGAGGGTGGAATTGGTGCTGGTACAAGAAGGATTGAAGCAGTAACCGGTGAATCGGCTTATAAGACACTAAATGAGCAGGTTGGTTTGTTAAAGGATGCAGCTGAGAAACTAAAAACCAATCCTAAAGATATCGCTGCAAGAATTGATAGTTTGATGCTTGAAATCAAACAACTTCACAGAGAGAACGAATCTCTTGCAACGAAGCTTGGAAATATTGAAGCTGGAAATCTCGTAACCAAAGCAAAAGAAATTGATGGGGTGACTGTATTAACGGCAAATGTTCAAGGTGCTGATATGAACAACCTCAGAAATATGGCGGATGATTTAAAGCAAAAGCTTGGCTCTGTTGTGATTGTTTTGGGAAGTGCACAGGAAGGAAAGGTAAACTTAATTGCAGCGGTAACGAAGGATCTCATTGAAAAAGGTTACCATGCTGGTAAGTTAATCAAAGAAGTTGCTACACGCTGCGGCGGTGGCGGCGGCGGTCGTCCTGACATGGCTCAAGCTGGTGGGAAAGACCCAGAAAAGCTTGATGCAGCGCTTCAATTCGTTGAGGAATGGGTAAAATCCATTTGATATTGAAATAAAGTAGTGTAAAATGTAGTTAATATAGAATAATTTTCCTCAAATAAAAAGCGAGGTGCATGCAATGAGCTCATTTGACAAAACGATGCGATTCAATTTTCCTGAAGAACCATTTGAACATGATATCAATGATGTTCTTAATCAAGTGTATGAAGCTTTGCAGGAAAAAGGCTATAACCCGATTAACCAAATTGTTGGTTATCTATTATCAGGAGATCCTGCCTACATTCCACGTCATCGTGATGCTCGCAATATAATTCGCAAGCTTGAACGTGATGAAATTATTGAGGAATTGGTAAAATCCTATCTTAAACAGCAGCGAGAGGGTTAATAATGCGCTTATTGGGTTTAGATGTAGGCACGAAGACAGTCGGTGTGGCGTTAAGCGATGAATTCGGCTGGACTGCTCAGGGCCTCACCACTCTTAAAATCAATGAAGAAAGAAATGAGTTTGGTTTTGAGGAAATTGGTCAATTAATAAAAGAGTATCAAGTAGAGAAAGTTGTTATAGGTCTGCCTAAAAATATGAACGGGACGATCGGACCACGTGCAGAAGCAAGTATGCAATATGCCGATGAAATTGAAAAGCAATTTGCCGTTCAAACAATTCTTTGGGACGAGCGTCTTACAACTATGGCAGCTGAGCGCGTATTACTTGAGGCCGATGTGAGTCGGAAAAAACGGAAGAAAGTTATTGATAAGATGGCAGCAGTAATGATTTTGCAAGGCTATCTTGATAGTAAAAATTAATGAGGTGAAGAAATGGTAAACGAGCACGAGCACGAACATGAAGAGGAACAATATATTACATTAGTAGACGAAAATGGTAATGAACAGTTACATGAAGTACTTTTTACTTTTGATTCTGAGGAATTCGAAAAATCCTATGTATTCTTTTATCCAGTCGGATCTTTTGATGATGAGGAAGAAGATGTCGATATCCATGTCTATGCCTACATTCCAACAGAAGACGGCGGATATGGTCCGTTAATGCAAATTGAAACAGACGAAGAATGGGACATGGTTGAAGAAGTTTTCAATACCTTCAACGAAGACCAAGAAGACGAAGAATAGAAACAGAAATACCGGCCATTTCCATGGTCGGTTTTTTTTATGGATTTCGTTTTAAAATCTGACAAATATATTGTTAAATTGACATTCTTCTTACTATATGCTGAAATAATTAAGATGGTCTATTTTTTCGTACGTAGTTCAATGAGTCAAAGGAAAGGGGGAGTAAAATGACAACAAACCATACAGATACAAAAAAAGATGTTATTCGTAAAAAAATGTTAGAACATCAAAAAGAAGCAAAAGTTGTCAGAAAGATAGTTTTGATTATTTCTATTTTATTGCTATTATTTATACTCTTAATTAGTGGTGGAGGATATTTGTATATAGATTCAGCGCTTAAACCTATTGACGCAGATAGCAAGAAGTTTAAACAGGTTGATATTCCGTTAGGTTCATCGGTAACTGGTATTGCCGAAACATTAGAATCAAATGGCATAATAAAGAGTGCAAAAGTATTCAAATATTATGTTAAGTTAAAAAATGAAGGCGGGTTTATGGCCGGGCAATATCAACTAAGTCCGTCTATGGATGTCCCTGAAATCGTCAACCGCCTCAAGACCGGAAAAGTACTGGCACAAGCCAGCTTCAAAATTACAATACCTGAAGGTAAACAACTAAGGGAAATCGCTGCGATCATGGCGAAAGCAACTAAGCAGAATGAAAAAGATGTTTTTAATAAATTGAACGATCAGGAATTTATTAAATCATTGATGGCTAAATATCCTGATATCTTAACAGAGGAAATCTTAAATTCCTCAGTGAAATATCCTCTTGAGGGGTATTTGTACCCTGCAACCTATCCGTTTTATAAAAATAATCCCTCAGTGGAGGAAATGGTTGCTGCTATGCTTACGAAAACGCGGACAGTATTATCTGACTATGCGGAACAAAGTGAGAAGAAAAAGCTATCTGTTCATCAACTTTTGACAATGGCCTCCTTAGTAGAAGAGGAAGCAACCGAAAAGGCAGACCGCAAAACGATTGCAAGTGTTTTTTATAATCGCATAAAAAAGGGAATGATGCTCCAAACGGATCCAACTGTTCTCTATGCACAAGGGAAACACAAGGCAAGGGTATTATATAAGGACCTAGAAGTGGAATCTCCCTATAACACCTATCAAAATACCGGTTTACCTCCAGGACCAATTGCCAATGCTGGAAAGTCTTCGATTGAAGCATCACTTGATCCTGCGCAAACAGATTTTTATTACTTCATAGCAACAGCTGACGGAGAGGTTATTTTTACAAAAACACTCGAAGAACATAATAAAGAAAAAGCAAAACATATTACTAGTAAAAAATAAAGGCTTCTACGAGGGAAACAATCGCTTTCCCTCGTTTTTGTGTTGAAATTTACGTTTGGTTTATGATAAAATAGTTCAAGTATTTTAATAAAGGATCCATAGCGTAACTCACAGTACAGGTACCCTAAGCAGCAACTGCTTGGAACGCATGATGGCGGATTTTTGCCGTTAAATGCTGAAGATTACTGTGAACGCTATTTTTTCATGTCTAAAGAGCATTGTGGATAGAGATAATAAAAGTATTTTACTTAGAGAATTGCTACATGAGTGCAATTCTTATTTAAGGATAGAGGTGAGGGCAGCTTGTTAAATGAAAAGCTGCATTCTTATATAGAAGGTCTTATTTCAGAACGAGATCCATTACTAACAGAAATGGAAAACTATGCACGTATTCATAATGTTCCTATTATGGAACTCGCGGGTATAGAAACCATGCTTCAATTATTGCGGCTTCATCGTTCGGCAAGAATTCTTGAGGTAGGCACGGCAATCGGTTATTCAGCCTTACGAATGGCTGATGCGCTGCCAAAAGCCCATATCGTTACCATCGAACGTGATATGGAACGGCTGCAAGTGGCAGAGGAATTTATTCAACGTTCGGAACATCAAAATCAAATTACTTTGATCAAAGGTGATGCACTAGAAGTTGAGGATGCTGTGAAAGGCCATGCCTATTTTGACGTCATTTTTATTGATGCAGCAAAAGGTCAATATAAAAAGTTCTTTGAGATGTATTCAAAATATTTAAGTGATGATGGAATGATCATTACTGACAATGTTTTATTTAAAGGACTGGTCGCTGAACCAGAAATTGAAACGAAAAGAATTCGTAATCTCGTCAAAAAAATTGATGAATTTAACCACTGGTTAATGAGCCATCCAGATTATCATTCGGTCATTCTACCTGTAGGGGATGGGGTTGCGATCAGTAAAAGAAGAGGTGAGAGGAAATGAAAAAACCGGAATTACTTGTAACTCCGTTGACAGTTGATGATATCTTGCCATTAATTGAAGCAGGTGCAGATGCGTTTGTAATTGGTGAACAACGCTATGGGCTGCGGCTGGCGGGTGAATTTACTCGTGATGATGTACAAAAAACGATTGAACTAGCTCATTCAAAAGGTAAAAAAGTCTATGTGGCCATGAATGCGATTTTTCATAATGAAAAGATTGATGAATTAAATGACTATATTAAATTTGTTTCTGACGCTAAGGCTGATGCGATTATTTTTGGTGATCCGGCTGTTTTAATGACCGTCAGAGAGGTTGCTCCTGAGATGAAACTCCATTGGAGCACGGAAACGACCGGAACAAACTGGTTTACCTGTAACTATTGGGGCACAAAAGGTGCGAAAAGAGCTGTCCTTGCCAGAGAAATAAACATGGACGCCATTGTGGAAACAAAAGAAAATGCAGAAGTGGAAATTGAAGTTCAAGTTCATGGGATGAGTTGTATGTTCCAATCGAAACGTTCTTTGCTGGGAAATTATTATGAATACCAAGGGAAGGTATTAGAAATCGAAAATCGCAAAATGGAAAAGAATATGTTTCTCCATGATAAAGAGCGTGAAAATAAATATCCCATTTTTGAAGACGAAAATGGAACCCATATTATGAGTCCAAATGATATTTGTATCATTGATGAATTGCAAGAAATGTTAGAAGCGGGTGTAGATTCGTTTAAAATAGATGGAATCTTAAAAAGCTCTGAATATATTCTTGCAGTAACAAAGGCTTACCGGGAAGCCATCGATTTATTTAGTGAAGATCCAGACGCATATGAAGATAAAAAGGACGAGCTTTTAGCTGCAATTGAAGAAATTCAGCCAGAAAATCGTTCATTAGATACAGGATTCTTTTTCAAAGAGACCGTTTATTAACAGAAAAGCGGAAGCGCCTAGGCGCAGAAGCTAAACAATTGGAGGGGTTCAGCTATGAGTACAGTTAAAGATAAGATTTCTGAAATTATCGATGGAAAACGTGTCATTGTTAAGAAGCCGGAACTCCTTGCTCCAGCTGGAAATCTTGAAAAATTAAAAATTGCTGTCCATTATGGTGCTGACGCCGTGTTTATCGGCGGCCAGGAGTATGGACTTCGTTCAAATGCAGACAATTTTACCTTCGAAGAAATGAAAGAGGGTGTAGAGTTTGCTAAGAACTATGGAGCAAAGATTTATGTAACTACTAACATTTTTGCTCATAATGAAAATTTGGACGGATTAGAGGAATATATCTTAGGCTTGAAGGAAACAGGAATTGCGGGAATTATTGTTGCAGACCCGTTAATTATTGAAACTTGCCGCCGTCTTGCACCGGAAATTGAAATCCATATTAGTACACAACAATCACTTTCTAACTGGAAGGCAGCTCAGTTTTGGAAAGAGTCAGGGGCAGAGCGAGTTGTTTTAGCACGTGAAGTAAGCGCTGAAGAAATTAAGGAAATAAAAGAAAAGGTCGATGTCGAGATTGAAACCTTTATTCATGGTGCCATGTGTATCGCTTATTCAGGCCGTTGTACTTTGAGTAACCATATGACTGCGAGAGATTCAAACCGTGGCGGCTGCTGTCAATCATGCCGCTGGGATTATGATCTTTACCAATTGGAAGGCAGCAATACAGAAGTGGCTCTCTATGAAGAGGGAGACGCTCCGTTTGCAATGAGCCCGAAAGATCTTAACTTAATTCAAGCAATCCCGCAAATGATTGAACTTGGAATCGATAGTTTAAAAATTGAAGGCAGAATGAAATCCATTCACTATATTGCAACAGTCGTTAGTGTATATCGCAAAGTAATCGATGCCTATTGCGCCGATCCTGAGAATTTTGTTATCCAGAAGGAATGGTTAACAGAGCTGGACAAGTGTGCTAATCGAGAAACAGCACCAGCCTTTTTTGAAGGTGTTCCGGGGTATAAAGAGCAGATGTTTGGTAATCATAGCAAGAAGACAAATTTTGAATTCGTAGGTCTTGTTTTGCATTATAATCCTGAAACCCAAATGGTTACACTTCAGCAGCGAAACCATTTTAAACCAGGTGAAGAAGTGGAATTTTTTGGACCTGAAATTCAAAACTTTACACATGTCATTGATAAAATATGGGATGAAAAAGGTAATGAATTGGACGCTGCAAGACATCCACTTCAAATTGTACAATTTAAATTGGACAAACCGGTCTACCCTAACAACATGATGCGAAAGGAGAACTAGCATGATGCGCAAACCGGTTGTTATTGGTGTAACCGGCGGCTCCGGCTCCGGAAAAACCAGTGTTACAAAATCCATTTATGAAACGTTGAAAGATCTTTCGATTTTAGTGATAGAACAGGATTATTATTATAAGGACCAGAGTAATTTACCATTTGAAGAGCGTTTGAAAACAAATTATGATCACCCGCTTGCGTTTGATAATGACTTACTTATTGAACATATCGAAAAACTTTTACGATATGAAATCATCCAAAAACCTGTTTATGACTATTCAATCCATACACGTTCTGACAAGGTCATCCCTGTAGAACCAAAAGATGTGATCATTTTAGAAGGAATCTTAGTACTTGAAGATGAACGACTACGAAATTTAATGGACATTAAATTGTACGTAGATACGGACGCAGATTTACGAATTATCCGCCGTTTGACACGTGATATTAGTGAGCGTGGCAGGACCTTTGATTCCGTTATTGAACAATATCTAAATGTTGTTCGTCCGATGCATAATCAATTTATTGAACCTACTAAGCGATATGCAGATATTATTATCCCTGAAGGTGGCCATAATCATGTGGCGATTGATTTAATGGTCACAAAAATTCAAACAATTCTTGAACAAAAGTCATTTTTATGAAACAATAGCAAGGAATAGTCTAAATATTAATTTCAGACTGGAAAAATATTTTCTGTCGCGCGCCCTTATAAAAGAGGACGCGCTACTATCTATTATGCTGATGGGCATAGAATTACATAGAGTACATACACAATTCTTAAGGACTAGAAGGAGTGAGGGTTTTGGCTACAGAGAAAGTATTTCCGATGACACAAGCAGGTAAAGAAAAACTGATCCAAGAACTTGAATATTTAAAAGCTGTGAAACGTAAAGAAGTGGTGGAGAGAATTAAAATCGCGAGAAGTTTTGGTGATTTATCTGAAAACTCTGAGTACGATTCTGCGAAAGAGGAACAAGCATTTGTTGAAGGCCGAATTACCACTTTAGAAAATATGATTCGTAATGCCAAGATTATTGCAGAGGCTGCCATGGCAAGTGACTCTGTAACATTAGGTAGTTCTGTTACGTTTGTTGAGCTTCCAGATGGTGATGAAGAAACGTATTCGATTGTCGGAAGCGCTGAAGCTGATCCATTTGAAGGGAAAATCTCTAATGATTCCCCAATCGCCAAAAGCCTTTTAGGTAAAAAAGTAGGCGATCAAGTATCAGTTCAAACTCCTGGCGGAGAAATGAGCGTCCGAATCGTTAGCATAAAATAATCGTTATTATAACTATTTTTGGTCTTTCATTTGAATAATTGATTGAAATAAGAAAACCTCGTCAAAACTTTTGACGAGGTGTTTTTTATGTGGCGAAAACGAGCGATAGGATGGCTTATAATTTCTATAACCGGTTTGCTATTACTTTTAGCACGTTTAATGCAAATACAGTTAATTGAGACAGAGACATTTTCGAAACATAATGTAAATTTACTAGAAGAAAGTGTAAAACAACGAACACAGGAACTAGTTATTGATAATGGCAGAGGGAATTTTCTAGACAGAAATGGTGACATGCTCACGTATAAAAAGGTGTCTGTTCTAGTCCTTTTCCCTTTTATAAAAAAAATGGACTGGGATACTGACAGGGTATCTGACATTTCTGGTATACCTGTAGAGGTTCTTAAAAAGGCTGTGGAAGGAGCGAAGAAGCCTATTGCCTTTGGTGACCCTGAACCATTAGAACTTACGACTTCACAAAAGGATAGAATCAATCATTTGAAAATCCCAGGAGTATTTGCGATTGAAAAGAAATTTGAGCGTTCAGAAATACCAGCAGAACAGCTAATTGGGCTTACAGGAGAAAATGCAACCGAATTAAAGAAGCGTTACCCGGATAAAGAACTAACCGAGAAAACCTTGATTGGTGTATCAGGGCTGGAAGAAAGTTTTGATGAATTCCTTCTTCCTGAAGGAAAGTCTAAGCTCATTTATCATGTTGATGGAGGCGGGGAACCCCTGTTTGGAATTAATGTGAAATATGTGGATCCGGCTAATCCGTTTTATCCTGTTAATGTTCGGACAACCCTTGACAAGACTCTGCAGCAAAAAGCAGAGGTTTTAGTGGACCAATATCAAATTAAAAAAGGGGGGTTGGTTCTTCTTAATATTGAGGATAATAGCATTCTTTCACTTGTTTCGCGGCCAACCATCAATAAAAATGATCCCTATAATGGTGCAGGAATGACAAATATGATGTTAAAACAGCAGATTATGGGTTCAGTTTTCAAAACGGTTGTCGCAGCTGCGGCTATCGATCATAATCTTGATAATCCGCAGCGACTGTTTGATTGTAGTAAGAAAATCAATGGAAAACCTGAGTTAAGATATAATTACGGAATGTTGGACTTTACGAATAGCTTTGCGAGAAGCTGTAATCGAACGTTCGGGGAAGTAGCAAAGGAATTGCAAAAAATAAATCCACACCTTTTAGAAGACTATGCAGAAAAACTGTCTCTTACAAGTTCTGTTGGCTGGCATGGCGATATTTTTCATACAAATGATTTTAAACAACTGGCTGATGAAGATAGTGGCAGAGTATTTCTATCGGATGATGCAAGAAAGGATGCAAATATCGCGGCGATGTCTGGAATTGGTCAGCATGAGGTACGGGCAACTCCTTTGGCTGTCGCAAATATGATGGCAACAATCGCAAGAGGTGGAGAAAAAGAGATGGTAAGAGCCGTCTCAAAAATAGAGTATAAGAACGGGACGACAATGGCAGATTTCCCAAAGCAAAACCTAAAAGGTGAGAACATCTCTCCGTATACCGCAATGAAACTTCAAAGATTACTGCGGGAAGTTGTCGTAAACCCAAATGGAACGGGAAGATGGTTGAAAGACTTGCCCTACGAGGTCGCAGGGAAATCCGGGACAGCAGAGACTGGAAAATATCAAGCGGGGATGCAGCTGCATAATAAATGGTTCGCAGGTTATTTCCCTTATGAAAATCCAAAATATGTCCTTGTTGCCGTGAATTTAGATGTGCTCGATTCGGAGGGCGGGGTAAATTTGTTATTCGCTGAAATGGTAAAAATGCTATATCAAAAAGATCATGGAATGCAATAGGAAATGGTTTTTCCTTCAAGTTCTCTTGAAATCATGTTAGAATATTGAGAGTCTATAAATGTCGGGCTCCAGTCTGTAGGGGAGTTCTGTATTTTTACTTAGGAGGGAATAATTTTGACTAATAACATTAATTCTAAATCACGTTCAGGTTATCGTGCAAAAAGAAAAAAGACTAATATCGTCTTAAATAGTTTAATCGTCGTTGTGCTCTTACTGATAATTTTTGTCGCATACAATATTTTTGCTACAGGTAATGATAATGCATCACCAAAAAAGGAAACAACGAAAACAGAACAAAAAGAATCGGCACAAAAGGATACGGAAAAAACAAAGTCGGAAGATGTCACTTCAACTGAAGACGACACTGATACTACTGCCCAAGAAGACGAACTAAGTGAAGAGACTTCAACAACGGAAGAATCGGCAACGACAGAAGATTCTTCAGCTACTGAGGAAGCGGATCAATCACAGGAAGTGGTAACAGAGGGTGATGGGGGAAGTGAGACTGAAAATTCATCATGGGAGCCTGTTGGTACAACTCAAACAGGTGAACATATTGCTAACTATGATAAATCTTCCGCAGACTGGCAAGAAATGTTAAATGCTATTTCCTATGCCACTGGTTTAGACCAATCCAACATGACAGTATATTGGCTTGGAAGAGATAAATCTACCACAAATGGCTCATTTAGCACAGTCGCTTCAAAAGATAATAAGCAGAAGTACAATGTTTACCTTCAGTGGGTGGATGGCCAAGGCTGGAAACCTACCAAGGTAGAAGATCTCTCTGGGAATGACCATTAAAAATGGATAGTGAAAAACCTCTCAAAATCTCTGAGAGGTTTTTTTATTTCTTTTTAAAATGGACAACAGCAGTAAAATATGTTTGGCCATTTTCATTAATATGCATTTGGTGGGAAACGGAATGGACAGAAAGTAAAATTGCCCGATTTTCGTCAATTTGAGATTCAATCTTTTTTTGTAAGGTTTTTAAATTATTTGCCTCAAAAAATTCCACTTTATCCTCAATAAGTTCAAATTGAAAATTCATATGATCACCTTCCTATTGTTTGTATTTTAGCTTTTTCCACGAATTCGCACAACGAAATTGTGAAGAGCCTGGCAAATATAATTCGTTGGGAACAGGTTTTTCACGAACCCATATGATACTTATAGGATTGGAGATATACTCTGTCGCGTGGAAAAATGGAGAAGTACTTGCTGTTTTATTAGCATGCTTTTTTCAAAAACGGTAGAATAGTGTTTGCGGATACGATGGATGAATCCGAGGAAGATTATTAGCAGAAACGTTACGACCTTAAACAAGGCTTGACAGCTAAGGAAGGCGTAAAAAAACGAGAAAGAGGTCCAAGTATGAAAATCGCAATTATCGGAGCAATGGAAGAAGAAGTTACCTTACTTAGAGACAACATCACCAATCAAACACAAGAAACCGTCGCGGGATGTGAGTTTACTTTTGGGCAAATGCATGGTGCGGATGTTATTTTGCTCCGCTCTGGAATAGGTAAAGTAAATGCAGCCATGTCAACAACTATCCTGTTAGAAAAATATAAGCCTGATTGTATCATAAACACTGGTTCTGCAGGTGGCTTTAACCCATCGCTTAATGTGGGAGATGCGGTTATTTCTACTGAAGTCAGATACCATGATGTCGATGTAACGGCATTTGGCTATGAATATGGTCAAGTCCCACAGCTGCCTGCTGCATTTTTAGCAGATGAAAAATTAATTTCAGTTGCTGAAACAGCTGCACAAGAGCTTGATAATTTCCAAATTGTTAAAGGCTTGATTGTCACAGGAGATTCATTCATGGAAGACCCGGTCCGAGTTGACTTTGTCCGGTCTAAATTTCATGACCTGCAGGCCGTTGAAATGGAAGCAGCAGCGATTGCCCAAGTGGCCCATCGATTTGGAGTTCCTTTCGTAATTATTCGTTCGCTTTCAGATATTGCTGGAAAAGAATCCGAACTTTCCTTTGATCAATTTATTGATAAAGCGGCGACCAATTCTGCAACCCTTGTAATGAAAATGGTGACAGCTTTACGATAGTAGAGGTGGAAAAATGAAGGTTTATAAAAATGTTCATGAGCTCATCGGGCATACCCCGATTGTTGAGATTTCACAGTTTCCTTTGCCTGATGGAGTTCGTATTTTTGCAAAGCTAGAATTTATGAATCCAGGCGGCAGTATAAAAGACCGCCTTGGGGTCGAGCTATTACAGGAAGCATTTGCATCTGGAAAATTGCAGACCGGTGGGACTGTGATTGAACCCACCGCCGGGAATACCGGGATTGGTTTAGCACTTGCTGCTATTAACAAAGGAGTACAGGTGATCCTATGTGTTCCTGAAAAGTTTAGCATGGAAAAGCAAGATTTAATGAAAGCACTTGGGGCTAAGATCGTTCATACTCCAACTGAGCAAGGGATGAAAGGGGCAATTGCCAAGGCTGAGCAGCTTCTGAAGGAAATACCTGGTTCGTATTGTCCACAGCAATTTGGTAACCCTGCCAACCCTGAAACGTATTATAAAACACTTGGACCGGAACTTTGGGATCAAATGGACGGTCAAATTGATATCTTTGTAGCGGGAGCAGGCACTGGCGGAACATTTATGGGAACTGCTCGTTACTTAAAAGACCAAAAGAATACTGTGAAAACAGTGATTGTTGAACCGGAGGGCTCTATCCTCAATGGTGGAGAATCAGGTCCGCATAAGACAGAAGGGATTGGAATGGAATTTTTGCCAGGATATATGGATCCTGATTACTTTAATGCAATTCATACTGTACCTGATGATGCTGCTTTTGCCTTGGTAAAGGAAATCGCTATGAAAGAAGGCTTGCTGGTGGGCAGCTCTTCGGGAGCAGCCTTTCATGCCGCATTGATAGAAGCTATGGCGGCTAAGCCTGGCACAAATATTGTGGTTATCTTCCCTGATGGAAGCGAACGATATTTAAGCAAGAAGATTTTTGAAGGAGGTATTTAGATGAAAAGGAAAACCCAATTGATTCATGGTGGAATAAGTAATGATCCTGCAACGGGGGCGGTTACCTTTCCTATTTATCAAGTGAGTACGTATAAGCAAGAAGGTGTCGGTGGACATAAGGGTTATGAATATTCTCGTACCGGAAATCCTACAAGATTTGCGCTTGAGGAATTGATTAAAGAGCTTGAAGGAGGAAAAGCAGGATTTGCTTTTGGCTCTGGGATGGCAGCCATGACAGCAGTAATGATGCTGTTTAACAGTGGGGATCATGTCATTTTAACAGATGATGTTTACGGTGGCTCGTTTCGTGTAATGACTAAAGTCTTGAATCGGTTAGGCATTGATTCTACTTTTGTTGATACAAGTAAGGCTGATAATATTTTAAGTGCAATTAAACCCAATACCAAAGCGATCCACTTAGAAACACCTACCAATCCGCTATTAAAAATTACGGATATTGAGGCAGTTGCAAAGCTTGCCAAAGAACATAATCTTTTAACCATTGTCGATAATACATTTTCAACACCTTATTGGCAAAATCCAATCGAACTGGGTGCGGATATTGTTGTGCATAGTGCCACCAAATATCTTGGCGGGCACAGCGATGTCGTCGCAGGCTTAGCTGTTGTAAACAGTGAAAAGCTCGCGGAAGATCTCCATTTTGTGCAAAATTCAACAGGAGGAATCTTAGGTCCGCAAGATTCTTATTTATTAATTCGTGGGATTCGTACTTTAGGGGTTCGCTTGGAAGAGATGGAAGCCAATACAAAGGCTATTGTAGAATTTCTACAAGGACACGAGAATGTAAAGAAAGTTTATTACCCTGGGCTTGAAACACATCCGAATCATCAAATCGCCAAAAAGCAAACCAGAGGTTTTGGAGGGATGGTTTCATTTGATGTAGGAAGTGCCGAGAATGCTGACAAATTACTTAGTAAGGTGAAATATTTTACATTAGCAGAAAGTCTTGGAGCAGTAGAAAGCTTGATTTCAGTACCAGCAAGAATGACACATGCATCGATACCAGCAGAACGCAGAGCAGAACTTGGAATCACAGACGGCCTCGTAAGAATCTCAGTGGGCTTAGAAGACGCAGAAGACCTCATCGAAGATCTTGACAATGCATTAAAAGCTTAAACCTTGGGTGTCAAGCACATTGTGAAGAATTCACATGGTGCCTGACACCCTTTTTTAAATTAGGCTTATTAATTAATTTATAAAAACTTCTGTAAAAAAGGTTTACAAAGTAGTGGTGTGTGGATATAATTACCGTAGAAAGTAAAAAATTCCAAAAAGGAGGTCGAAGAAAATGATGTT
The DNA here is from genome assembly GCF_002567005.1 of Bacillus sp. AFS073361. GTDB lineage: Bacteria > Bacillota > Bacilli > Bacillales > Cytobacillaceae > Neobacillus. The sequence goes on along the minus strand of NZ_NUZU01000038.1, from coordinate 69,074 downwards.
AACTTTAACTCGTAAGATTGTTGCACCAATGGGCAGGACTTTAGCATCTACAACTGTATATGAATATCAAACATTCGACCCGACTGGAATGGATTGCTTAAGATTACGTTAAGTTACCCATACATATCCATGCCGCAGGGAGAATGATCCTTTGCGGTATTTTTGTGCCTAAAAATCACCAATCCGCAGGGGATAATCTTCTGCGGTCTTTTTGTGCCCTTTTTGAGAGCATTTTGGATATGTGCTGCATAAATTAAATTTGTTGTGACTGTGTAATTAAAAATTATTTAAAGGAGGTGGTACCACATGACCCTGAACATACTCTTCTTCACGATTACATTCAAAAAACGGGAGATCAGTCTTCAAGAGGCTGCAAACCAGGAAATGGTTGAAAAGCTTTATGAACAAAACAAGGATAAACAAATTTCCATGTACCGCTATATGTAATGGAAATCCTTAATTAAAAGCTAAAAACAAAGGAAGTGTACCGAAATGACTCTAAATATTATCTTCTTTTCGATTACGATTAAGAAAAGAAAAGTAAGTACAGAAGAAGCTATTCATCAAGAAATGGTTGAGAAGCTTTATGAACAAAACAAGGACCGTCAAGCATCCATGTTCCGCAGCATGTAATTAGCAATAAATTTGATAAAAAGAAAGGTGGTTTTATATATGAAGTGTTTAGTAATGCAAGGTCGGGGTGCAAGTTTCTGGATTATGAAGGATACCACCTAGCTGAGAATAAAAATTAGGAGGTAACGAGATGCCGCTCCATATCTTATTATTGTCGCTATTCTTTAAATCAAAGAAAAAAAGTTCAAAATGATATCATAGGTAAATATTACTGCTAATAGCCTAAATTTTTTGTTAACAAAAAGTTCGAATTTCCCCCCGGTAGATACTGTGAAAATATGATAAATTCAAATTAGAAAGAACAGGATCTATCTAAGGGGTGGAGAGTATGTTCATGGTTGTGATGGCAATCGTCATTACTGCGGCAATCAGCTGCGTAATTTCAGCTGAACTTAGTGTAGAATAAAAGTAAGCATCGACCACACCAATCGGTCGATGCTTTTATTTTTCCTTATTTATCTGTTAACATTAAGAACTCATCAATATCATCAAGACAAATTTGAACGGCTTTTTCCCAGAATTCTGGCTGAGTTAAATCAACCTGTAAATGTTTCTTTGCAAGGTCTTCGACTGACATGGATGCTGTATCCCTTAACAGGGCAATGTACTTTTCTTCATAACCTTTGCCTTCCTCTAGCGCCTGTGCATAAATGCCAAGTGAGAAAAGGAAACCGAATGTATACGGAAAATTATAAAATGGAACCCCAGTAATAAAGAAATGTAGTTTTGAAGCCCAGAATAATGGATGATACTCTTCTAATGCATCGTTATAGGCTATTTTTTGAGCTTCAAGCATTAACTCATTTAAACGTTCCACCGCAACAGGACCTTGTTTTCTTTCCGCATAAAAACGTGTTTCGAATAAGAAGCGCGCATGAATATTCATCAATAAGGCAACTGTTCTTTGGATTTTGTCATCTAAAAGAACAAGTTTTTCTTCCATATCCTTCGCATTTTTCACGGCAGCATCTGCAACAATCATTTCAGCAAAGGTTGAAGCTGTTTCAGCGACATTCATCGCATAATTTCGGTTGAGATGATGGACACCCTTCATGGCAAATGTGTGGAAGCCATGACCTAGTTCATGTGCTAATGTTGAAACGTTTGATGGTGTTCCTGAGTAAGTCATGAAAATACGAGACTGATTACTTTCCGGAAAGAAAGTACAAAAACCGCCAGGTGCTTTTCCAGGTCGATCTTCCCCCTCAATCCATCGCTCTTCAAATGCTTTTCGAGCAAAAGAAGCCATTTTCTCTCCAAAAATCGCGAAGTTCTGTTCGATAAATTGAGCTCCCTCTTGATAAGTAACCTTTGAAGCCGTTTTTCCCAATGGGGCATCTAAATCGTACCAGCTCAATTTTTCAATACCTAAGAGCGATGCTTTCCGATCTAAATACTTAACGAGCTTTTGTTTGTTATCCGAAATGACTGCCCACATGGTTTCCAGCGTACCCTTTTCCATACGGTTAATGCTAAGCGGCTCTTTCAATATATCCTCCCAGCCTCTTTTCTGGTAAACATTTAAACGAAAGCCAGAAAGGTGATTAAGGGTTTTGGCTAACAAATCAGCCTGTTCTCCCCAAGCCTTCTCCCAATTCGCAAAGATTGCTGCGCGGATATCTCTGTCAGGGCTTGAAAATTTGTTGAAAGCCTGACCGACGGACAGTTGTTTCTCTTCTCCGTTTTCGTTAAAAGGGATTTTTATTTTTCCAACGATTAAATCATACAACTGACCCCAACTATGATAACCATCCACACCAAGGGCGCTAATTAATGCTTCTTCTTCTTTAGAGAGTTTATCTTTTGCACGTTCACGCCGTTCCGTTAATATGTAAGAAAGTACATTTAATTGTTCATCCGCTAACAGTTTCGTCCAAACTTCATCAGTGATCGATGTTAATGAAATGTCAAACTTACTAAGAGCTGTTTGAAAGGCAGCACTTAAGCTGGTTACTTTCGAGTCCAAGTAGTATGCCTTTTTATCGTCTGTATTTTGTGCCTGCAAACACCCAACAAAGGCACCTGCCTGACGCAGCTTTTTAGCAGCATGCTCAAAGTCCTCAAGTAATTCTTTCAAGAGTTTTGCATCCTCAATTGCATTGAGTGGTGACCAGTTATTCACTTTTGATTGGAATAGCTCAATTATTTCTGAGGTGAGGATTAAATGGTCTGCAAATTCAGCGGATTCACTGCCACCTTTAAAAATTGCGTCTAGGTCCCAAACATCTAAATATGGAGTGGTTGTCAATCTATATACCCCCTTTATGTATTTACAATATAATTATATAAATTTCTTTCTAAAAATTCTATAAACTACGCTTTCCGAAGAATAGGTCGAAAGCGTAGGAAATTACTATTATCTTCATATTTGTATTAGTTGGTATATAGTATAATTTAAATCTAGATTTCTATTTATGGGAGTGGAAGTTCGTGAAAAAAATACTACTCGTAGACGATGAACCAAGAATGTTAGATTTACTTTCCCTTTATCTAACTCCCAAGGGATATACCTGCATAAAAATGACCACTGCTCGTCAGGCAATTCATTATTTGCAAGAAGAGAAAAAAGCAGAAATCATTTTGTTAGATGTAATGATGCCTGAAATGGAGGGTTGGGAAGCATGTCAGGAAATTCGAAAACACTGGGACATCCCAATCATCATGCTAACCGCACGAAGTGAAAAAAATGATATTGTAAAGGGTTTAAACATGGGGGCAGATGACTATATTTCAAAACCCTTTGATGAAGAAGAATTACTTGCTCGTATTGACGCCGTTTTAAGAAGAAAAACAGGTTTTACAGGATTGATTGACTTTAAGGGTCTTGAATTGAACGAGGACTCTTTCAGTGTTGTTTTCAATAATCAGCAAATCCCTGTAACACCAAAAGAATTTGCTTTATTAGCGCTTTTCCTAAAAAATCAGAATAAAGTGTTTACCCGTGAACACTTATTGACAACAATCTGGGGTTATGCGGCTCAGGCAGAAGACCGGACAATTGATTCCCATGTTCGTAATTTACGAGATAAATTACGAAAAACGGGATTTCCAGTTGATGAATATTTGACAACCGTATGGGGACTGGGGTATAAGTGGATGGATAAGGATTCATAAGTGAATACCTCATAGTTTAGTATGGAGGGAAAAAAGTGAAGAAAACAATGAAAGTCTTTCTTGCAATGTTGATTGGAATCATGTTGCTAGTGGCCTCAGGTTGCCAAGACACAACCCAAGAACAAAAGCAGCAGCCACAACTAGAAAAGAAAGAAAAGGTCACCTATGATATTATTCAAGCAAAATCATTAAAAGTAGGTCAGATTCTTGGTATTGGTTATCCAGGAAATGATTTTGCTTTATACGTTGCGACCGATAAGGGCTTAAAAATGTTTAACGGTTCAAATTGGTTTGAAACAACAACGAACCAACATGAATACTATAGTTTTCAAGCGGTAAGCACTGGTTTTATTGCAAGCGGACATCCGCAAAAAGGATCGGGATTAAAGGACCCGCTTGGTATCATTCAAAGTGTCAATAAAGGACAAACTATCCGTAAACTATCCTTCTACGGTCAATCGCTTTTTCATTTCATGGGCGCAAGTTATTCAGGAAAAGGTCTCTATGTTATTAAAGAAGACCAAAATGCAAAAACCTTAGGCCAAGGCCTGAACTATTCTAAGGATAATGGGAACACGTGGAAAAATAGTACATTAAAGAATTTTAATGCGGATTCCTATGGGAGGATTGCCGTTCATCCGAAAAATGGGGATATCATCGCGATGCCGACACGGTCTGGTATTTATTATTCGACCGATAACGGAAATACAATGAAACAAGTTACCAATCCATTCATGGTAACATCACTTACATTTAGCGGAGAATCAGTTTTATTTTCAAGTGTGGAAAACAAGAACATATTATTAAAAACGATTAATCCTGCTACCGGTGAACAAAAAAATATCGAGATTCCCTTCCTTGATTATGAAAATCCAATCACTTACTTAGCAGTTAATCCTCAAGATCCTAAGCAAATAGCTTTCACCACTATAAATAATGATATCTATGAGTCAATAGATGGTGGAGTTAAATGGAATAATCCGATGCAGAATGGAAAAACAGAGCTGAAATAAACTTTCGGCTCTGTTTTTCTGTTATATACAAAATTATAAAATAATTATTATGGATAAATTGAAATAGTTCTCTGAATCGAGCTCCAGCGCCCAGCGGCTAATGTACTTCGCTCTCCGCCCTACGATAAGTCAACATCGAATCACTATCGCTCTTCGTGTTTCCTTTATCTCGGTTGGAGCGCTCCAGTCCATACGCCGCTAAACGGGCGCTTACGCTTTTTGTTTTTATTTTTTCTTTTTTTCTTTTTCAGCCCGATAAAATTCATGGAACATTTTCATTAAGGCGCGTTTTTCAATTCTTGAGACATAGCTTCTTGATATGCCTAATTCTTTCGCAATTTCTCGTTGTGTTTTTTCCTTTTGCAGGTCTAGTCCGAAGCGTCCGACAATTACTTCTTTTTCTCGGTCATCGAGAACTTCAATGTATTTCTTTACTTTCTCAAGTTCCATGTTCAACTGAATGGTATCAATCACATCTTCGGATTCTGATTTTAGTACATCGATTAATGATATTTCGTTTCCTTCCTTATCTTGACCAATCGGATCATGTAAGGAAACATCTTTTTTTGTTTTTTTAAGGGCCCGTAAGTGCATCAAAATTTCGTTCTCGATACAACGTGCAGCATAGGTTGCTAGCTTAGTTCCTTTTCCTTCTGAGTAGCTCTCGATCGCTTTAATTAGCCCAATCGTTCCAATCGAAATTAAATCTTCCGAGTCTTCCCCTGTGTTTTCGAATTTCTTGACTATATGCGCGACCAGTCTCAAATTGTGTTCAATTAGCATATTACGCGCATGTGAATCCCCCTCTGCCATTAAGCGAAGATATTTTCTTTCTTCTGCAGCAGATAGGGGTTGAGGAAAGGCATTATTTTTAACATAGGAGACAAGGAATAAAAATTCTTTCATTAAATATCCGAGAGCTGTTAAGATTCCAGACATCCGCATCTACCCCCGTCTTTTTTGGCCATTTCGCCTATTATTAATTCCTATGAAGGAAAAGGGAAATTGTGTCTGTCCATAAACTTTTTTATTTGAGAGACATTTTTTTTGAAAATAAAAAACATCCATCGTCGGAGTGATGGATGCTTTAAGTTTCAATAATTAGACTTTTTTCAGTTTAAATGGACTTACCATAAGGAATGATAGAATGATGGTTATGAATAAGAATGATTGCGATGGAATATAAGGAATGGCCAAGTAGCTTAGAGTTGCTAAGCAACCTGCTGCGGTAATGGGTAAACCTGTAAAGTATCCATTGCTTTCCGATATATTGAAGCGTGCTAATCTGAAGGCACCACAACCAATGTAGAAAACGGTGAAAAATGAACCCGGTCCGCCAAATTCATGTAAAATTCCTTGATATAGTAATAGTGCAGGTGCTACACCAAATGATATAATATCACTCATGGAATCTAACTGTTTGCCTAATTCCGATTCGATATTAAACTTTCGTGCAACCATGCCATCAAAACGATCTGCCAAAGCCGCAATAAAAATTAACAGCAAGCTTAATCTTAGATTCCCATGAAGCCCGAATATAATTGCAAATCCGCCAAGCGATAAATTTGTTAAGGTGAGTACATTAGCTGTTTGGGATTTAAGTTTTTTTATTGTTTGATCGAGTACGTCCAATAAAAACATTCTCCACATCACTCCTTTTTTTAGCCAAAAGGGAAATCAAATTTGTTAATTTATTCTATATTATTTAATTTTAAGCGTTTTATGTCTTTTCGTAAAGAGTATTTTTACACTATTTGGGGGTAGTTCGATGATTCAAGGTCTTTATCGTTTCATGATTGAGTTAACCAATGGCAGGTGGACTTCAGTTATATTAAGAAGGTTTGCTCGTTCATCTGTCAGTCGTTTTATGATACCATCCTTCGCCAAGATTTATCACTTAAACTTAGAAGAAACGGAGAAGGATTTGTCAGACTATGCTACTCTTCATGATTTATTTGTTAGGACACTGAAAAAGGAAGCAAGAGTAATTGATAAAAACGAAGAAACAGTTGTTAGCCCTGTGGATGCAGTTATTGAAGATATTGGCCCAATTACAGAAACAAGTGATATTCTGGTCAAGGGCAAGAGGTATTCCATTAAAGAAATGCTCGGCGACCAAGAGTTATTAGCCAAATATATACATGGTACATATATGATTCTTTATTTAAGCCCAAGTCATTATCATCGTATTCATAGTCCTGTTAATGGAGTCGTCACCAAGCAATGGACGCTGGGCGCTAAATCATATCCTGTCAATAAGCTGGGATTAAAATATGGGGTTCGAACGCTTGCCAAAAATTATCGGGTAATTACTGAAGTTAAAACAGATTACGGGCATGTAGCCATTGTTAAGGTAGGGGCAATGTTTGTTAATTCGATTGAAACCACCCACAAGGGATCCGAATTAGAAAAGGGCGGAGAATTAGCTTACTTTAGTTTCGGTTCAACGGTTGTCTTGTTATTCGAAAAAGATATTTTTCAAATCGATTCAACCATACATACCCCGAAGGACATTAAAGTGGGAGAGAAAATTGGGATTTTTAGATAGTACGAAAGAAAAATGGGCAAAAAGAAAAGCCCGATTAGGGCGGATTATGAAGAAATTTTTATTTTATGGTATAAGGAACGTCGCAGCATTTCTGACTCGATTAGTCCAATAAATTCAGGACTAAGGTTTAATTCTCTTGCTTTAAAATACGATTCAATTAGTAATTCATCTGAAAGTTTTCGCACGGCAAATTCCACCTCCGATTTGCAAATAAAGTGTTCTATTATAGGAATGATAAACATAAAATGGTATGTTCAATGGTGTACCCTAAATCTACCAAATTTATTCCTATAGAACAATCGTTCCAATTATCCACATATTCTGGTGGATAACTTGTGATTACTTTGTTTATAAAATGATGAAAAGTGTATGATTCAATGGGTATAATGTTAATAACTTTATCCACAATATTTGGAAATGATGAAATTTGTCGAAAAATATTTTTAATCTTTTTATCAAGTGGATTTTTTATTGCTGCAAGAAGAGATTCTACGGATGAACATGGAGAGATAAATTATTCATCATGCATTATCATGTTTTGATGAATAATAAGTTTAAAACTTCTTTTAATCTTTGAAACAAAGGTTAAAATTGGTTATGATGGTACATGTGAAAAAAATGAACGAATTTTGATGTCAATGAGGTGTTAGCTTAGTGTTAAAACAATTTTTACCGAATGAGCATGTCAAAAGCATTCTTGATATATCTCCTGAGCAGTTAAGTGCCAAAGGAATAAAGGGGATCATTACGGATTTAGATAATACGTTAGTAGAGTGGGACCGTCCCTTTGCTACTCCTCAGTTAATTAAGTGGTTTGAGGAAATTAAAAGACACAATATCCTGGTGACAATTGTATCTAATAATAATGAAGAACGAGTCAAAGCTTTTTCTGATCCTTTGAAAATTCCGTTTATTTTTAGGGCGAGGAAGCCTTTTGCAGTCGCTTTTCATAAAGCAATTTCACAGATGGGAATAAAAAAGGAAGAGGCTGTAGTAATTGGAGATCAGTTACTAACAGATGTACTTGGCGGAAACCGGGGTGGATTTCATACTATCCTGGTTGTCCCTGTTGCGCAAACGGATGGCTTTTGGACAAAGTTTAACCGTTTTGCTGAAAGAAGGATTTTAAATTGGTTTCGAAAAAAAGGTATGCTTCAATGGGAGGATTAATGTGTGAGTGAACATCAACATATATGTATGGGTTGTGGAGTAAAAGTTCAAACCGATAACCCAGAGGAACTAGGATATGCACCAACATCAGCTTTGGAAAAGGACATGATTATCTGCCAGCGATGTTTTCGTCTTAAGCATTATAATGAAGTTCAAGATGTCAGCTTAACGGACGATGATTTCTTGAAAATATTAAATGAAATGGGTAAGTCAGATGCTTTAATTGTCATGATTGTCGATATTTTTGATTTTAATGGCAGCTGGCTCCCAGGGTTACACCGTTTTGTTGGAAGCAATAAAGTGCTTCTTGTCGGGAACAAGGTAGATTTGTTACCCAAATCTGTAAAACATAGCAAATTAATTCATTGGATGAAACACGAGGCAAAAGAACTTGGATTAAAGCCGGAAGATGTATTCCTTGTTAGTGCAGCGAAAGGGTTGTTTGTTCGAGAAACCGCGGCCGCCATTGATGAGCATCGAAACGGTAAAGACGTCTATGTTGTGGGTTGTACAAATGTTGGGAAATCTACCTTTATTAATCGAATTATTAAAGAGGTAACTGGTGAAACCGATGTAATTACCACATCTCATTTTCCAGGAACGACATTGGATATTATCAAAATTCCGCTCGATGATGAAAAGTCATTAATTGATTCTCCTGGTATTATAAACCATCATCAAATGGCGCATTTCGTTGATAAGCAGGATTTAAAAATTATTACCCCTAAAAAGGAAATCAAGCCTAAAGTATTTCAATTAAATGAAGGTCAGACTTTGTTCTTCGGCGGGTTGGCTCGCTTTGATTATATTAGCGGCGGCCGTAGGTCATTTGTTTGTTATGTCTCCAATGAATTAAATATTCATAGAACTAAAATGGAGAATGCCGATGAGCTTTATGAAAAACATGTGGGGGAAATGTTAACTCCGCCACGTATGAATCAAATCGATTCCTTTCCGGAACTTGTGAAACAGGAATTTATCATAAAAGAAGCAAAAACAGACATTGTTTTCTCTGGGCTTGGATGGATTACTGTTAATGAGCCTGGTGCAAAGGTAGCTGCTTACGTGCCTAAAGGGGTACAAGCATTAATTCGGAAATCCTTAATATAAAAAGACAATGCTTAATGGGTGGGGGAATACTGGTGAAGAAATTATATGCTGTTTTAGGGGATCCAATCGGACATTCAATGTCTCCGTTTATGCTTAACGATTTATTTTCCTTTTATAACATGGATTCCGTTTATTTACCATTTCATGTAAAGTCTGAGAATTTACAAGATGCTGTCAAGGGTTTAAAGGCGGTGGGTGTCGGTGGATTCAATGTAACTGTCCCACATAAAAGCAACATTATTCCCTTTTTGGATGGTATAGATGAATTGGCTGTAAATATCGGAGCGGTCAATACAGTTGTGAATGAGAATGGTCAATTAATTGGCTATAACACGGATGGTCCTGGTTTTTTAAAAGGATTAAATGCTATATTACCTAATTTAACAGGCCAAAAAGTTTTAATTATTGGAGCGGGCGGCGCAGCGAGAGCCATCTATTTTACCTTGGCAAAGGAAAACACTCAGAGATTAGACATTGCCAATCGTACAATGGATCGGGCTATTGGATTGATCAATGATTGCCCTTATTCCGTTGATTCTCGAGCGTGTTCTTTTGAAGAAGCCATTGAATCATTAGGTGAATACGATTTAATTATTCAAACAACATTGATTGGCATGTCTCCCAAAATTTATGAGCAGCCGATAGCAATAAATAATGTACGGAATCAGTCAGTCTTTTGTGATATCATATACAATCCACTTGAAACACAATTTTTAAAAGACGCACGTCAAAATGGAGCAAGAATCCAAAACGGAATAGATATGTTTGTTTATCAAGGTGCGCTGGCTTTTGAAAAATGGACAGGAATATTCCCGGATGTAGAAAGAATGAGAGATAATGTGTTAAAACAACTAGGAGGAAAAACATGTTAACAGGAAAGCAAAAAAGATTCTTACGTTCAATGGCCCACCACTTAGATCCTATTTTTCAAGTAGGTAAAGGGGGAGTAAATGAAAATATGATTAAGCAAATTGCTGATGCACTTGAAGCAAGAGAGCTTTTTAAAATCAGCGTCTTGCAAAATTGTGAAGAAGACAAAACCGTCGTTGCTGAGCAATTAGCAGAGGGTACAGGAGCAGAAATTGTGCAACTAATTGGTAACACGATAGTTCTCTATAAAGAGTCTGTAGAAAAGAAGACAATCAAGCTTCCATAATTGAATGTATAAGGAGACGAGCTCATGAAAAAGGTGGGGATATTGGGAGGAACCTTTGATCCTCCGCATTACGGACATCTTTTAATTGCAAATGAGGTTCTTTCCAGCCTTCATCTAGATGAAATTTGGTTTATGCCAAATCAAGAGCCTCCACATAAGAAAAAATCGGAATCGATATCAAATGAAGACCGCCGGCAAATGCTTGAATTAGCCATCAAAGGAAATGATGCTTTTCGAGTCGAAACGATTGAACTTCATAGAAAAGGCCCTTCTTATACAGTCGATACGATGAAAATGATCAATGCCCAGTATTCTGACCATCAATTTTTCTTTATTATTGGCGCTGATATGATAGAATACCTCCCAAAATGGCATAAAATTGATGAGCTGATTAAACTGGTCCAATTTGTTGGAGTTGAAAGACCAGCATATAGCAGTCAAACTGAATACCCTGTCCTTTACGTAGATGTGCCAGCAATGGATGTATCATCGAGTATGATACGAGAGAGGGTAAAAAACAAACAGACCATTCGGTATCTATTGCCGGATTCGGTCATTCAATATATCGAGGAGAAGCATTTGTATGGAACGTGAAGCGGCCTTAGAACTTGTTAAGAAACAATTAACCGACCATCGCTATCAGCATACCTTAGGAGTAATGGAGACAGCAATTGTCCTTGCAAAGCAATATGGCGGCGATGAACAGAAAGCAGAATTAGCAGCCATTTTCCATGATTATGCAAAATTTCGGCCGAAAGAAGAAATGAAGGAAATTATCGCTAGTCAAGGATTCCCAGAGGATCTACTTCATTTTAATTCAGAATTGTGGCATGCCCCTGCTGGTACGTACTTGGTGGAAAAAGAAGCGGGCATAACCGACCCTGAAGTGTTAGATGCTATTCGTTATCATACATCAGGAAGACCAGGAATGACCCTTTTAGAAAAAATAATCTATTTAGCCGATTACATCGAACCTGGCCGCCATTTTCCAGGTGTGGATGAAGTAAGAGAAATGGCGAAAGAAAATTTAGATAAAGCATTAATTATGGCAATTAAAAATACAATTAGCTTTTTATTAAAAAAGAATCAAACGGTTTACCCTGATACATTCTATACGTACAATGACCTAATCGCGAAACTGGAGGATTGATTCATGGATAATCATGAACTACTAAAAATTGCAGTTAAAGCTGCAGATGATAAACGAGCAGAAGACATCCTTGCTCTAAATATGCAGGGGATTTCCCTCATTGCGGATTACTTTATCATTTGTCATGGTAATTCCGATAAACAAGTTCAGGCAATTGCAAGGGAAATAAAAGAAAAAGCCCAAGAACATGGATGTGAAGTAAAAAGAATAGAAGGCTTTGATGAAGCTAGATGGGTATTAATTGACCTTGGCGATGTCGTTGCCCATGTATTTCATCGTGATGAACGAAGCTATTATAAGTTGGAACGCTTATGGGGCGATGCACCAATGGAAGATATCCTTAGTGAGTTAAATACATGAGTTATCAACAATTCGCTTATCTTTATGATGAATTAATGAAGGATGCACCCTATGAGGAGTGGGTCGAATTCGTTAAAGATAGGTGCGTAAAATATCATGTTGAGGGCACTCGCTTACTTGATTTGGCATGTGGCACGGGTGAATTATCTGTCCGTTTAGCCCAAGATGGTTTTCAGGTAACGGGTGTCGATTTATCTGAGGATATGCTAGCAGTGGCCCATGCAAAAGCTGAGGAAACAGGGCTAAGAATTCCATTTTTTCAACAGAGTATGACAGATTTGGAAGGACAGGCGGAGTTTGACGTCATTGGTATTTTGTGTGACTCGTTAAATTATCTGCAAACTGAGGACGAAGTTAGGGAAACTTTTTCAAACGTTTTTCAGCATTTGAGCACTAAGGGAATTTTCCTCTTTGATGTCCATTCCATTTATAAAATAGCTCATCTATTTATAAATCAAACATATGCTTCAAGTGAGGAAAATGTTTCCTTTATTTGGAATAGCTTTGCTGGAAAAAGTCTAAATAGTGTCGAACATGAGCTGAGTTTCTTTGTTCTGGACGAACAGACTGGTAAGTATGACCGCTTTGATGAGCTTCATTTTCAACGTACATATACCATACAGCAATATTCAAACTGGTTAATTGAGGCCGGTTTTGAATTGCTGGAAGTCAGTGCGGATTTTGAAAACACAGACCCTCACTCACAATCAGAACGAATCTTCTTTGTAGCAAGAAAACATAAAGAAAGCCATCTATAAAAAAAGATGGCTTTTTTATCATAATAAAAAAGGAATTTGTCAGTTCATAGCGAAATTAATAATTTGAGAATTGTGATTCGACTTTATCAAGGTCGTCTTTAAATTTTGCTTTTGTTGCCTGAAAGATATGTTCAAAAACATCCCCGAGTTCATTATCCAATACTTTTATTCCTTCACCTGTAATTCCGCCCTTAACACATACCTTATCTTGTAGTGACGGCAAGGTGTAATGCCCTTGCTTTAATAATTCACCTAGTCCGACAATCATTTCACTAGCCATCGTCGTAGCATCTTTTTCATTAATTTCAGTCTCTTTAACTGCCGCATTAATGAAGCTTTGGAGTAGATAACTGAAAAATGCAGGACCACAACTTACGATATCAGAGGCCGCCCTCGTTATTTTTTCGTTGATATGGACTGGTACTCCAATTTTAGTAATTAATTCTTCGATCTTCCTCTTCCATTTCTCACTGCAATTTTCTCCATAGGTAATCAGCGTTACCCCGGATAAGGCCCGATTAGTAATACTTGGAATTACTCTTGCGACTGAACAGGAAACCTTTTTTTCAATTTGGCTTGTACTGATAGGACTCGTTATCGTGATTACACATTTTTTTGGACTTAACCGTGGTTTAATTTCATGTAAAATTTTATATACATCTAATGGTTTGACACAAACAAATACCAAGTCGGACTCAGCAGCTACTTCTCCTGGATTTGCCCCAACCTTTATTTCTTTATATTTATCTTTAAGCAACAAGGCTTTTGATTTTGTTCTGTTTGTAATCATCATAGAAGCAGGGGAAATGGCTTTTCCTTCAATCATGGCTTCTACCAACATGCTCCCCATATTACCAGTACCGATAATACCTATATTCATTGTTCCGACCCTCCTCACATGCAATTATTCTTTTATAACCATATGAAATCAGGTAGTGAAATATACCTTTAGAAAGGAAGGATCAAAGTGAAAGACTGGTTGATTGAACACAAGATTTCTGTTTTGCTGGGGGCTTTATTAACTTTAGGTGGTATTTATTATTTTTATGTTAGTGATTCTGCAACCACTTCCCCAGTTAACACACTTAGTATGGAAGATAAGGTTCAAGAGAATGTGGGGGAAGGAGGAAGTACCCAATCCGACAACAAACCTGAACTACCAGAAAAAATTATGGTGGATGTGAAAGGACAAATTAAACGGCCTGGAGTTTATCAAGCAAATACGGGTGAAAGAGTAATTGATGTTATTAGCCGGGCTGGCGGTTTAACGGATAAAGCAGACCAAGGCATGGTGAATTTTGCCGAACACGTCAAGGATGAAATGATCATTTACATACCCGCAAAGGGAGAGGAGGGACTTTCTTCACCTATTACCTCATCAGGTAACCCATCTTCATCAGTTGGTAGTCAAAATGAAGCAAAAATTAACATTAATAAGGCAGATGAATCAGAACTGCAGAATCTTCCTGGCATCGGTCCAGCTAAGGCAGCGGCCATCATCGAATATAGGAATACAAGCGGCCCCTTTAAAACGGTTGAAGATTTAAAAAACATCAGCGGGATTGGAGACAAAACGTTTGAAAAATTAAAGGATTTGATTGCAATATAAAAAATCTTTATTTGACCAAAAAGGACAAGCACTATTACACTAATAGAGAACGATCAAAAAAGGAGTGGGAGAAGTGGAGAGAATTTCTTGGGATCAATATTTTATGGCACAAAGCCATTTGCTCGCACTTAGAAGCACATGTACCAGGTTGACCGTGGGTGCAACCATCGTTAGAGATAAACGAATAATTGCCGGGGGCTACAATGGTTCCATAGCGGGCGGTGACCATTGTATTGATAAGGGGTGTTTTGTAATTGACAATCACTGTGTCAGAACAGTCCACGCAGAAATGAATGCATTGCTGCAGTGTGCTAAATTTGGTGTTCCAACCGCTGACGCTGAAATTTATGTCACCCATTTCCCGTGTCTTCAATGCTGTAAAGCAATTATTCAAGCGGGGATTAAAACGGTTTATTACGCAGAGGATTACAAAAATCATCCGTATGCAATTGACCTTTTTAAACAGGCAAACGTTACAATTGAAAAAGTTGCTTTAAACGAGTCAGTGATGGATTTACGGGTGGTTAAATAATAATTTTTCAAATGGACGCCGGTTATGTGCCGGCCTCCCTAAATCTAAATAAATGAAATTCTAAATGGAGAAAATCGAATGAATGGAAAATATCTTTATTTTGCCATTGCCGCTTTATTTGGTGTATTATCTGCGCTCTCTAAGTTCCTTCCCTTTTTCTTATTACAAGTCTTTGTTCTTTATCTTCTATATATTTACAAACGATTTTCCACCTTGCAACTAACAAGTATCACCGTTTGTTTCTTGATATTCTTTTTTATTGGTCTTCATTCTAATTCAATAAATAAATCGGTTATCCCCGCTCCTACAACAACTTTTACGCTTCAATATACTCAAGACCCCAAAATTGATGGCGATCTTTTACAAGTGCAAGCAATCGAACAACGCTACAAGGAGAGGGTCTTAATTCGTTACAAAATTTCATCTGAGCAGGAAAAAACGAATTTAAAAACAGAAATGTTTTATCAAAGATTATGTACCGTATCTGGTACCTTAGAAAAACCGGCGATCGCCAAGAATCCTAATGCGTTTAATTACCGGGCTTATTTAATGAGGAAGAACATTTATTGGATAATAGAAGTACAAGAAAATCCGCTTCAACATTGTATTCCGCTGAAACCTTCTCCGTTAGTGATCATCAAACAATTGCGTTATACAGGAATTAACTACCTCGAGTCGCACTTTCCCGTGGAAATTGCTTCCCTTTCAGCTGCATTAATTTTTGGCGACACAAATTTATTTGACCCAGATGTATTATCAGCTTATCAAAAAACGGGTCTTGTCCATTTACTTGCAATCTCTGGTCTCCATGTCTCCTTATTAATCGCGATGGTTTTTTATCTTGGGGTCCGCTTCGGACTTACGAGACAGTTCATGATTAATTTCCTTCTAATCATCCTTCCAATCTATGTGATATTAACTGGTAGTTCGCCCTCTGTTATTCGCTCAGGACTAATGATTTTTGTTGTCTTACTTACTGTGAAGTGGCGCACTCGACTGAAGTTACTCCCGCTTGATGCCATTAGTTTGGCTTTTATTGCTTATTTAATAGTTAGTCCAATGGTGGTTTTTGATGCAGGCTTTCAACTATCTTTTGCAGTGAGTCTAGTCATCATTTTATCTGCTAATAGTATTCTTACAGATTATGCTAATCATTTAACACGGATGCTTGCGACTTCATTAGTTGCTCAATTAGGGGCACTGCCATTCTTGCTGTATCATTATTTTGAGGTTTCATTAATTGGCATTATCGCCAATTTGGTCTATATTCCGCTCTTTTCATTTCTATATCTACCGGGATTATATCTTTTGTTTTTTATTCAGTTTATTTTCGGAACAACTCCACCATTTCTTACTAAATTCTTTTTAATCATGATTACTGTCGCTAATCACCTTATTGAATATCTCGCCGATTTTACTTTCTTCCATTTTACTCCCGGGAGACCCAATTTGATTTTACTCATCACTTATATTTTACTGCTGCTTGCTATTTTTTATCTTTGGGAGTCAAAAACGTATCCCAAAAGAAAGGCTTTCCTGATCTTTTTAAGTATCATGTTGGTAATTTCACAAAAAAGTTGGAACTGGTTATCCCCATACGGGGAAGTAACAATGATTGATGTTGGTCAAGGGGATAGTATCTTAATCCATTTCCCGCATTCAAAAGGGACCTATCTCATTGATACAGGTGGAACCATGCACTTTGCTGAAGAAAAATGGCGAGAACGTGCAGAACCCTTTGAAGTGGGAAGGGATGTAGTTGTTCCATTTTTAAAAGGAAAGGGAATAACGCAAATTGATAAACTAATTTTAACACATGGGGATATGGATCATATTGGGGGGACAGTTTCAATTATAAAAGAGCTTAAAGTTAAACAAATCATAATGCCTGCCGTGGTTGAACCATCGAGTACTGAACTTGATATTATTAAGGAGGCCAAAAAATTAAATATTCCAGTCATAAAAGTTTCTGCCGGCGATCAGTGGACAAATGAAGAAAATGGCTTTTTTATTGTGTCGCCAGAAAAGGATTATAAGGGAGAAAGAAACGGCGGGTCCATTGCTTTTATTGCTCAATTAGGAGGTGTAAGTTGGTTTTTCGGAGGAGATCTAGATCAAGCAGGGGAAGAGAAAATCATACATCAATTTCCTCATTTACATATTGATGTGTTAAAAGCAGGTCACCATGGCAGTAAAACTTCAAGTGCAGATACTTTTATTAACCAAATAAAACCAAAAGTCGCCCTCATTTCAGCAGGTGAAAATAACCGCTTTGGTCATCCCCATCAAGAGGTGCTTAAACGGTTAGAAAAAACAAATACGATTATTTTTCGTACAGATCTACAGGGGGCAATCACCTATAAATTTTATCATCAAAAAGGAACCTTTTACCCGTATTTACCATAAGATAAAGCATCTTAATAATTAAAAAAGACTGCATCATTGCAGCCTTCTACGTTACACATATGTAGCCAATCATTACGAACCGATTACCTTAATGACTGTTGCAACAATAAACATTATGGCAAAAAAACCAAAAGAAACCCCAAATCCTACCCCTGAATCAATTGCGTCGTTTCGTTTACTTTGCACATCTTTTTCAAATTCATTCACAGTCTACCCCTCCTATTTCACAATATAGTATAAGTCATTCTCGAAAAAAAATCCAGCATACATCAAATTGCTTTCCACAACTGACAAGAGTTGTCAAAATAGTGAGACGGATAAACGGCTAAACTATATTTACTTAAGGAACTCCGCCAGACAATAGAATATCCTAGGGCTTCTATTGCGGGCGTTCATTATAGATAGGGAATTAGCACTTTTTAAATAAGGGCTAATTCCTTTTAAAATGCTTGTCAAATTGGCCAAGCTTCTTTACCATAGGTATGAATGGAAAGAAGGGGAGCGCTGAAACATGGTAATGGATAGTTGGAAAAAAATCAAACAAAAGGAATTTGCTCCTATTTATTTATTGTTTGGAACTGAGTCTTTTTTAATTAATGAAACAAAGGAATTACTACTCAATCATATTTTAACCGAAGAAGAGAAGGATTTTAATTTTGCTAGTTATGATTTAGAGGAAACGCCAATCGAGGTGGCTATCGAAGATGCTGAAACCTTTCCTTTTTTAGGAGAAAAAAAAGTTATCTTTTTACATAATCCTGTTTTTTTAACAGCAGAAAAGTCCAAGGATAAGGCGGTACATAATTTATCCAGGTTCGAAATGTATTTGAAAGAGCCTTCGCCTTATTCGGTGTTGGTTATTTCCGCGCCGTACGAAAAGTTAGATGAACGGAAGAAAATAACAAAGGAATTAAAAAGAAATGCTGAAGTTGTTGAGGCAAAAAAGTTAAATGAACATGACTTAAAGAACTGGGTTAAGGGCAGGGCCAAGAACAGCGGGATTGAATTCGAGCCAAATGCAATCGACCAATTATTGGCATTAGTTGGAACTAATATGTTTATGATAACCAGTGAAGTAGATAAATTGGCTTTATACGCAGCAGGTGAAAAAAGAATAGACATAGGACTAGTAGAGAAATTAGTTGCACGCTCGCTTGAGCAGAATATTTTTACACTCATTGAAAAAGTCGTCCAGCGAAAACTTGATGAAGCGTTAAGGATTTATTACGATTTGCTAAAACAAAATGAAGAACCGATAAAGATTTTGGCCTTGCTTGCAGGGCAATTTAGATTGATTTACCAAGTAAAGGAATTATCGAGGAGAGGGTATGGGCAGCAGCAAATTGCTGGTTACTTAAGAACGCATCCTTTCCGTGTTAAGTTGGCACTCGGACAAGCAAATAAATTTACGGATGAAGAATTGGCTCATTTAATCGACCTTCTTGCTGATGCGGATTACCAAATGAAAACCGGTGGAATGAATAAATCTTTATTGATTGAAATGTTTCTATTTCATTTAAAGAAATAAAAAAAAACGATTCCTTTAGAAGGGAATCGTTTTTTTTCTCTAAATTAAAGAGCGTTAGTCTTCTTCATTAGACGAGATTTTTTACGAGCAGCAGCATTTTTGTGGATAAGACCTTTTGCAGCAGCCTTGTCTAATTTACTAGCAGCAGCAGCAAATACTTCTTTAGCAGCAGCACCGTCGTTAGTAGAAATTGCAGCTTCTACTTTCTTAACAGCAGTACGCATTGCAGATTTCGCAGTTGTATTTTGAGCGTTACGAGCTTCACTTGTTTTTACACGCTTAATAGCAGATTTAATATTAGGCATTACTTTCACCTCCTACAAAGAATCGAGACTATATGAACTCGACTTAACATTCCTAAGAAATAATTCAGAACATGAAATATTTTATCAAATGGAAGGCTATAATGCAATACTGTTTTCGAAGAAGAATATCATTTGCATGAATTAAGATGGTAAGGGCAAAAATAGGAAATAGTTGCTAGACTTTTGAAAGATTTGATGGGAGTGAATATTAATGGATGAGTCAATTGACTTGAGTCAATATTCTGTTCGAACGGATTTGGCGATTGAAGCAAGAGAGATGGTCCTTACACAGCAAAAAGGGTCAGTCGGGCAAGAGAAAGATCTTTCGCACATTGAAGGCGTGATTATTAAGGAAAAAGATGTTGATGACATAAAAGTGTCCTTGGTCGAAGTAACCGAACAAGGGGCCGACCAGCTAGGGAAAAAACCTGGTCGATATTTAACTGTTGAAGTACAAGGGATTCGCCAGCAAAACACAGAGGTACAGCAAAAGGTAGAGGAAATTTTTGCTAGAGAGTTCTCCTACTTTTTGGAGGGATCTGGGATCAAAAAAACGGATTCATGCCTTGTGGTGGGGCTAGGCAATTGGAATGTGACCCCAGATGCCCTAGGACCGATGGTGTGTGAAAATTTGCTGGTCACCCGTCATCTGTTTCAGTTACAGCCGGAAAATGTAGAAGAAGGCTTCAGGTCCGTTAGTGCCCTTTCACCAGGTGTAATGGGATTAACGGGGATTGAAACAAGCGATATTATTTTTGGTGTAGTGGAAAAAACAAAACCTGATTTTGTTATTGCTATTGACGCACTTGCATCTCGTTCGATTGAACGAGTTAATTCAACTATCCAAATTTCCGATACAGGTATACACCCTGGCTCGGGGGTAGGTAATAAGAGAAAAGAATTGAGTAAAGAAACCTTAGGAATACCTGTTATTGCAATTGGGGTTCCGACCGTGGTAGACGCTGTATCCATTACTAGTGATACCATTGATTTTATACTAAAGCATTTTGGAAAAGAGCTTAAGGAGGGCAATCGTCCTTCAAGAGCGCTCGCACCTGCAGGCATGAGTTTCGGTGAAAAGCGAAAGTTGACTGAAGAAGACTTACCTGAAGAAAAGCACCGGAAGACCTTTCTTGGAATGATTGGGACATTAGAAGATGAGGAGAAAAGGAAATTAATTTATGAAGTTTTATCGCCAATTGGTCATAATCTAATGGTTACTCCTAAGGAAGTTGATGTTTTTATTGAAGACATGGCCAATCTAATTGCCAATGGTTTAAATTCTTCACTTCATGGTGCTGTTGATCAAGGTAATGCTGGCTACTATACAAAATAAAGGATGATGAGAGGCATTTTTCAAATCTATTTATTTGAAAGGATGCCTCTTAAGTTAAAATTCGGGTTCTACCAATTCTAGTAGCTTCATATCATTTACTAGAATCCGTTTTGCGAGGTGGAACCATGAAGGCTAGAAATTCAGGAACTTTTGTTATGGTGCAAGGGACAAGTCTACTTAAAGCCGCTGGATTATTGTTACTATTTATGCTTTTGATTTTCTCTATTAGTGGGTTGTTAACCTCGTTAAAGCCACAATATCGACCGATGTCGTCTTCAGTAAATCAGGCAGCTACAAATGTAAATGGGGAATTGCTCTATCAATTAATGGGTTGGGAAAATCATCATTTCTTATCCGTTGAACAAGATTGGACCTCAGCTCCAACATTAACGAACCTTGTATTTAAGCTATCAAGCAATATTAATTTGAATGATCCCCGAAGTCTCTTAGGAAGAGAACTCCCAGGTTTTTATGAATTTGATGGAAAAATTCTAGTCGCTGGTGAGGGGACGAACTACACAAATATGCCGATTGAATCTGCCCCGCCGCTTGATATTATGAAAGCGGAACGAGAGGCAGCCTTGACAGATTTAGAAATTACCGAGCATCCATCTAGTGAGAATACCCCGTCAGCACCAGATCAAACCACTGGTAATCGGAAGGTAGTCTATCTATACTTCTCGCATAATCGGGAATCCTATCTTCCATATTTAAAAGGGGTAACAAATCCCAACCTTGCATATCATTCGAAAATCAATGTGATGAATATTGGTGATCATTTAAAAGCAAGTCTCGAGGACAGAGGAATCGGAACAACTGTTAATAAAACAGACATTCAGGCGAGCTTAAATAAGAAGGGGCGGAAATTTTGGCAATCCTACGATGAATCCCGTCCGGTGGTTCAAGCAGCCATGGCATCAAACAAAGATATAAGTTATTTGATTGATATTCACCGGGATTCTCAACGAAAAGCACAAACAACCGTGGATATTAAAGGTAAATCCTATGCGAGACTGGCCTTTATTATCGGGGGGAAGAATCCTAATTATGAAAAGAATGCAAAACTTGCAAAAGCTCTCCACGAACTTCTTCAAAAGAAATATAAAGGCTTAAGCAGAGGAGTAATTATTAAAAATGCAGCCGGTTCAAATAGTATCTATAATCAAAACCTCTCTGAAAATGCCATGTTGATTGAATTTGGCGGAGTAGATAATAGCTTTGAAGAATTAAATCGTTCCGCAGATGCCTTAGCGGATGTATTTAGTGAATTTTACTGGCAGGCTGAAAAGGTTAACAAGGATGTTGAACAATCAACAAAAAAACAATAGTTGTAAGGGAGCATTTTTTATGAAGATGTTCATGTTAAAAAGCCTATGCTTGGCTGCTCTCATGTTAATCTCTGTTTTAGTAGGTATGCAATTGGCTAATGATGGTATTCACAAAATGAAAGGCTATGATGATCCAAATTTTCAAAATGCTGTACGTTTAAATGGGGCAGACAATAACTTTCAAGCTACCTTTTTGGGAAACGAAATCTCAAGTCATGATCTAGAGGCAAAGCAAAAGAAACTCGAACAAATAAGTGCATATAATTTTTTCTCTTCTATGGGGAAGAAGATGTCTGAGGGGATATCAGGGGTTTCTGAAAAATTAGTTCATCTTATTGCTGATTAAAATAATTGAAGTGGCACCAGTTAGGTGCCGCTTTTCGATTTTGATTGAATCTTGTTAATCCTATTGATATAATTCAAAATAGTGTATATGTGCGAGTATAGTAGGAGTGAAAGACCGTGAACAATAATGAAAGACTCAAACGACAATCAAAGATTAGAAATTTCTCAATTATTGCCCATATTGATCATGGGAAATCAACATTAGCTGACCGAATTTTGGAGAGAACCAATGCATTGACCTCTCGGGAAATGAAAGATCAGCTCCTTGATTCGATGGACCTTGAAAGAGAACGTGGAATTACTATTAAATTAAATGCCGTCCAGTTAAAATACAAAGCAAAAGATGGAGAAGAGTATATTTTCCATCTAATTGATACACCAGGACATGTCGATTTTACGTACGAGGTATCAAGGAGCCTTGCAGCATGTGAAGGGGCTGTTTTAGTCGTTGACGCTGCACAAGGAATTGAAGCACAGACACTAGCCAACGTTTATCTTGCCCTTGATAACGACCTTGAAATCTTACCCGTCATTAACAAAATTGACTTACCTAGTGCAGATCCAGAGCGTGTTCGAGGTGAAATTGAAGATGTTATCGGTTTGGATGCTTCGGAAGCCGTATTAGCTTCAGCAAAGGCTGGGATTGGGATTGAAGAAATCCTTGAACAAGTCGTTCAAAAAGTCCCTGCACCACAGGGAGACCCAGAAGCACCATTAAAGGCCCTTATTTTCGATTCCCTTTATGATGCCTATCGAGGTGTTGTCGCGTACATTCGTGTGGTCGAAGGAACCGTTAAGGTCGGCGATAAAGTAAGAATGATGGCTACAGGGAAAGAATTTGAAGTAAATGAGGTAGGCGTATTTACTCCAAAAGCAACTATGCGTGATGAGTTAACCGTTGGTGATGTTGGCTTTTTATCAGCATCAATAAAAAATGTCGGGGACACTCGTGTGGGTGATACGATTACAAATGCAAAAAATGGGGCAACAGAGCCACTTCCAGGTTACCGGAAACTAAACCCAATGGTTTATTGTGGACTTTACCCAATTGATACAGCAAAGTTTAATGATTTGCGTGAAGCGCTTGAAAAGCTTCAGTTAAATGATTCTTCACTTCAATTTGAACCAGAAACATCGCAAGCACTTGGATTTGGTTTCCGTTGTGGATTCTTAGGATTGCTTCACATGGAAATTATTCAAGAACGGATTGAACGTGAATTTAAAATTGATTTAATAACGACTGCACCGAGTGTTATCTATCATGTTCATATGACAGATGGCTCCGAAATAAGGGTCGACAATCCATCAGATTTACCGGATCCACAAAAGATTGACCGTGTGGAAGAGCCATATGTGAAAGCTACAATGATGGCTCCAAATGATTATGTAGGGACCATTATGGAACTTTGCCAACAAAAACGTGGTATTTTTGTGACAATGGAATACCTGGCAGAAAATAGGGTTAGTATTATCTATGAGATGCCATTAGCAGAAATTGTCTATGATTTCTTTGATCAATTGAAATCAAGCACAAGAGGTTACGCATCCTTTGATTACGAGCTCATTGGTTATAAACCTTCCAGCCTAGTTAAGATGGACATATTGTTAAATGGTGAACAAGTGGATGCATTAAGCTTTATTGTTCATAGAGACTTTGCTTATGAACGAGGGAAGATTATTGTTGAAAAACTGAAGGAGCTAATTCCAAGGCAGCAGTTTGAAGTTCCGATTCAGGCAGCAGTAGGTCAGAAAATTATTGCTCGTTCTACAATTAAGGCTATGCGTAAAAACGTTTTAGCCAAATGTTATGGCGGAGATATTTCTCGTAAACGAAAATTATTAGAAAAGCAAAAAGAAGGTAAAAAGCGGATGAAGCAAGTAGGATCCGTTGAAGTACCACAAGAAGCATTTATGGCTGTCTTAAAAATGGACGATAGCAACACAAAAAAATAAACTAGCTGGGGGTTAGGACAAGCCATATTTTTAGGCGAATTCTAGCCTCTTTTTGTTGAAGAATAAGGAAGTGAACGAAATGATTAAATCAGCCTATCTCCATATCCCTTTTTGTGAGCATATTTGCCATTATTGTGATTTTAATAAAGTGTATCTAAAGGGTCAGCCGGTTGATGATTACCTAAAAGCACTTGAACAAGAAATGAAACTGACTTTAACCCAATTTCGAACAACGTCTCTTGAGACGATATTTGTGGGTGGGGGTACACCGACATCGTTAACTGAGAAGCAACTTTATCAATTTTGTGAAAGTATTAACAGAATTTTACCAAAGGATGAGACTATAGAATTTACCTTTGAGGCGAATCCTGGTGATTTAACGGAAGGAAAATTAGAAATATTAAAAGAGGCCGGGGTCAACCGGATTAGCCTTGGAGTTCAAACGTTTAATGAGGAACTACTGCAGAAAATCGGCCGTGTCCACAAAGCGAAAGATGTTTACCAAACCATTGATAAAGCAAAATCTATAGGT
Organism: Bacillus sp. AFS073361; assembly: GCF_002567005.1. GTDB lineage: Bacteria > Bacillota > Bacilli > Bacillales > Cytobacillaceae > Neobacillus. The sequence goes on along the minus strand of NZ_NUZU01000038.1, from coordinate 44,188 downwards.
TTTGAAAATATCAGTATTGATCTTATCTTTAGTTTACCTTCACAAACTCTTACGGATTTCAAGGAAACATTAAAAGAGGCTTTTTCACTTGATATCACACACTATTCTGCCTATTCCTTAATCATTGAGCCAAAAACTGTTTTTTATAATTTATTAAAAAAAGGAAAACTGCCAACTCCTGGTGAGGATGTGGAAGCTTCGATGTACGAATTGCTAATGGAAGAAATGGAAAAGCATGGTTTCAACCAATATGAAATTAGCAATTTTTCTAAACCAGGGTATGAGAGCAGACATAACCTTACCTATTGGAATAACGATTCCTATTATGGGTTTGGGGCAGGTGCACATAGCTATTTAAATGGGATAAGACGTTCGAATATTGGTCCCTTAAAAAGGTATATGGAGCAAATAAACAATGGCAGCCTACCGGTAATGGAAGAACATCAAACATCAAAAATTGAGCAAATGGAAGAGGAAATGTTTTTGGGGCTGCGAAAAACTGCCGGTGTTGCCATTCCTCATTTTATTGAAAAATTTGCGGAAGATCCCCTTCAATTATTCGAAAAAGAGATTAGAGAATTAACGGCAAAACAGTGGTTAGATGTGGGAAAAAATCATATATTTTTAACAAAAAAGGGTAGACTGCTAGGAAATGAGGTATTCCAGGCATTTTTAAGGTAAGCAAGATAATAATTATTGTCTTGATATGTGCGGTTTCCTGTTCTTTTTGATTGACACCATCCCCCTTCATTTGATAATTTATTAATATAATTAGCACTCGTTAACTAGGAGTGCTAACAGAGGTGATGAATGTTGCTAACAGATCGTCAATTGTTAATTCTTCAGGTTATTGTTGATGACTTTATTCGATCTGCCCAACCAGTCGGCTCAAGAAGTTTGTCGAAAAAGAAAGAGATTTCTTTCAGTTCGGCAACCATTCGTAATGAAATGTCCGACCTTGAAGAGTTGGGGTATATTGAAAAGACACATACCTCTTCAGGTCGTGTCCCATCTGAAAAAGGATATCGCTATTATGTGGATCATTTATTGTCTCCGCAAGTATTAAATCAACATGATACATCTATCATTCAGTCGATTTTTGCTGAGAAAATTTTCGAATTCGAAAAAATTATCCAAAGGTCCGCGAAAATATTATCGGACTTAACGAATTACACATCAATTGTTCTTGGTCCGGCTGTTAGTATTAATAAGTTGAAAAAAATTCAAATTATCCCTTTAAACAAAGAAACAGCCGTAGCTATTTTTGTTACAGATACGGGCCATGTAGAAAATAGGACTTTTTCATTACCAGCATCAGTAGATGCCAGTGATTTAGAAAAAACAGTGAACATTTTGAACGATCGTTTATCCGGCGTACCTCTCGAAGACCTGAATGATAAGATTTATAAAGAAGTAGCGATGCTTTTAAGGCAGCATATCCATGATTATGACTTAATGCTGCATACTATCGCTGATTCATTAAAAATGCCAGTTAATGAAAAACTTTTCTTCGCTGGAAAGACCAATATGTTAAGCCAGCCAGAGTTTCATGATGTATCAAAACTTCGCAGCCTATTAACGATGATTGATCAGGAAGAGTGGATGTATAATTTAATCAGAAATGATTCAGCTGGAATTCAAGTTAAAATTGGTACGGAAAATAATAATAGTGTCATGGATAATTGCAGTTTAATCACAGCTACCTATACGGCTGGTGTTGAAAATTTAGGGACGATTGCCATTCTAGGTCCTACAAGGATGGAATATTCCCGAGTCATTAGCTTATTACAATTTTTAAGTAAGGATTTAACGGCTGTCTGGACGAAATTGTATCAAAATAAATAGCTCGGGTAATATTGAATAGGGGTGAAATACCTGTTTCAACCCCCTTTTCCTATGAAAATGAATTATCCTATAAATGACAGTAAATGCTTTAAGGGAGGTGAGTAAGTTGACAAACGAGAATAACAATACGTTAAATGAAGAAATGGAAGTTGAAAGTACTGATAATGTTGAACTTACCGAAGAAAAAACGGTTGAGACTGTTTTTGACGAAGGTGCAGCAACAGAACAAACAGAGGATTCACCGGTTGATGAAAAAGACCAAGAAATTCAATTATTGAAAGAAAAGTTAGAGGAAGCAGATAATCGATATCTACGCTTGCAAGCAGACTTTGATAATTTCCGGAGACGTTCTAGGTTAGATCTAGAAGCGAGCCAAAAATATAGAGCACAAAAACTTATTACCGATTTATTGCCTGCAATTGACAACTTTGAAAGAGCAATGAAAATTGAAGCAGATAATGAACAAACTAAGACACTTCTACAAGGAATGGACATGGTTTACCGCAGTTTGCTTGATGCCTTGAAAAATGAGGGTGTTGAACCAATTGAATCTGTAGGTAAAGAATTTAATCCACATCAGCATCAAGCTGTCATGCAGGGTGAAGATGAGAATTATGGTCCAAACATTGTAACGGATGAATTTCAAAAAGGTTACTTATTAAAAGACCGTGTGATTCGAGCTGCAATGGTGAAAGTAAATCAATAAAACTACATATATTTTTAGGAGGAAAAGGAAATGAGTAAAATTATCGGTATCGACCTTGGTACAACTAACTCTTGTGTTGCAGTCCTTGAAGGTGGCGAACCAAAGGTTATTCCAAATCCAGAAGGTAATCGTACGGCTCCTTCCGTAATCGCGTTTAAAAATGGGGAACGCCAAGTTGGTGAAGTTGCTAAACGTCAAGCAATTACAAATCCAAACACGATCATGTCCATCAAACGCCATATGGGCACAAATTATAAAGTGGAAATTGAAGGAAAAGAATATACACCACAAGAATTATCTGCGATTATTCTTCAATACTTAAAGTCATATGCAGAAGATTATCTGGGCGAGCCAGTTACAAAGGCAGTAATTACAGTACCAGCGTACTTTAATGATGCAGAACGTCAAGCAACAAAAGATGCGGGGAAAATAGCTGGTCTTGAAGTAGAACGTATTATAAATGAGCCAACTGCTGCTGCACTTGCATATGGTTTAGACAAAACCGATGAAGATCAAACGATTCTTGTCTATGACCTTGGCGGTGGTACATTTGACGTTTCCATTCTAGAATTAGGAGACGGTGTCTTCCAAGTTAAATCAACTGCTGGTGATAATCGCCTTGGTGGAGATGATTTTGACCAAGTCGTAATTGATTACCTTGTAGACCAATTCAAAAAAGAGAATGGAATTGACCTCTCACAAGATAAAATGGCATTACAACGCTTAAAGGATGCAGCTGAAAAGGCGAAAAAGGACTTATCAGGTGTAACTTCTACGCAAATTTCATTACCATTTATCACTGCTGGTGCTGCTGGTCCGCTTCACCTTGAAGTTACTATGACTAGAGCAAAGTTTGATGAATTGTCTGCTCATCTTGTAGAGCGTACAATGGGTCCAACTCGCCAAGCATTAAGCGATGCTGGTTTAACTCCTTCAGAAATTGATAAAGTAATCCTTGTTGGTGGTTCAACACGTATTCCTGCTGTTCAAGAAGCAATTAAAAAAGCGACTGGACAAGAGCCGCATCGTGGGGTTAACCCTGATGAAGTGGTAGCAATGGGTGCTGCGATTCAAGGTGGAGTTATAACTGGGGATGTAAAAGACGTTGTATTACTTGACGTTACGCCACTTTCCCTTGGTATTGAAACAATGGGTGGTGTATTTACGAAACTAATCGATCGTAATACAACCATTCCAACATCTAAATCACAAGTATTCTCTACTGCTGCTGATAATCAGACAGCTGTTGATATTCATGTTCTTCAAGGGGAACGTCCAATGGCGGCTAATAACAAGACCCTAGGACGCTTCCAATTATCTGATATTCCACCAGCTCCACGTGGAATTCCGCAAATTGAAGTAAACTTTGATATCGATAAGAATGGTATCGTAAATGTTCGTGCAAAAGACCTTGGCACTAATAAAGAACAACAAATCACAATTAAGTCTTCAACTGGGCTTTCAGATGAAGAAATTCAAAACATGGTTAGAGAAGCTGAAGAAAACGCAGAAGCGGATAGACTGCGTAAAGAAGAAGTGGAACTTCGTAACGAAGCAGATCAACTTGTCTTTACAACAGAAAAGACTTTAAAAGATCTTGAAGGTAAGGTTGATGCTGGTGAAGTAGCTCAAGCTAATGAAGCTAAGGATGCGTTAAAAGCTGCGATTGAGAAAAACGACCTTGAAGAGATCCGTGCGAAAAAGGATGCATTACAAGAAATCGTTCAAGCTTTAACAGTTAAACTTTATGAACAAGCGGCAGCTGCTCAGCAAGCTCAACAGGGAGGCCCTGAGGCTGGAAATACTGCTGGTCCTAAGGATGATGTTGTTGACGCAGAATTTGAAGAAGTAAAAGAAGATAAATAGAAAAGCGGAAGCGCCTAGGCGCAGGAGCTAGACATTTATCCAAGTTTTCACAGCTCAGAAAAAAGTCAAAGTCAGAACTATGGGCTTTGGCTTTTTTATTGCATTAACATTGTGATGAATGATACAATAACCTTTATGTGACAGATTCGGGAGTGGGTAATCATGAGTAAACGGGATTACTATGAAGTACTAGGGCTAAGTAAAAGTGCTTCAAAGGATGAAATAAAAAAGGCCTATCGAAAGCTATCAAAACAATATCATCCAGATATTAATAAAGCAGCAGATGCGGCAGATAAATTTAAAGAAATAACAGAGGCATATGAAGTATTAAGCGATGATCAGAAAAAGGCCCATTATGACCAATTTGGCCATACGGATCCAAACCAAGGATTTGGCGGCGGTGATTTCGGCGGCGGCTTTGGAGGATTTGAGGACATCTTTAATACTTTCTTTGGCGGCGGTGGAGGCGGAAGAAGACGTGATCCAAACGCCCCAAGACAAGGAGCAGATCTTCAGTACACGATGACGGTTTCTTTTGAAGAAGCAGCCTTTGGGAAAGAAACAGATATTGAAATTCCTCGCGAAGAAACTTGTGGAACATGTAGCGGTTCTGGTGCGAAGCCTGGAACGAAACCAGAGACTTGCCAGCACTGTCATGGAACAGGTCAGTTAAATGTAGAGCAAAATACTCCATTTGGAAGAATCGTCAACCGACGTACTTGTAATCACTGTCATGGGACAGGGAAAGAAATTAAACATAAATGTTCTACTTGCGGTGGTAAAGGAAAAGTACAAAAACGCAAGAAAATTCATGTTAAAATCCCTGCGGGTATTGATGATGGTCAACAACTCCGTATGTCTGGACAGGGAGAAGCAGGAATTAACGGTGGACCTCCAGGGGATCTTTATGTTGTATTCCAAGTAAGGCAGCATGAGTTTTTTGAAAGAGATGGCGATGATATTTATTGTGAAATGCCGATCACTTTCGTTCAAGCGTCACTAGGTGATGAGATTGAAGTGCCTACCCTACACGGGAAAGTGAAACTAAAAATTCCTGCAGGTACTCAAACGGGGAAAAAATTCCGTTTAAAAGGAAAAGGTGTTCCTAATGTTCGTGGATACGGTGTTGGCGATCAATATATTATTGTTCGAATTATTACCCCAACAAAGTTATCTGATAAACAGAAGCAGCTTTTAAAAGAATTCGCAGAGCTTAGTGGCTCTTCACCGATTGGTGAACACGAAGAAAGTTTTTTCTCAAAAGTAAAACGTGCCTTTAAAAGCGAGTAAGGATTGGAGTTGGTAGATGTGAAATGGTCTGAAATCAGTATTCACACAACAAATGAGGCGATTGAACCTATTTCTCATATTTTGCACGAAGCTGGGGCGAGTGGCGTAGTCATTGAAGATCCATTTGAACTAACGAAAGAAAGACAAGATCAATTTGGAGAAATCTATCAACTCAATCCCGATGATTATCCAGATGAAGGCGTGATTTTAAAGGCGTACCTTCCGGTTAATAGCTTTTTAGGTGAAACGGTGGATGCCATTAAGGAATCCATTAATAATTTGATTATTCATAATATCGATATCGGTAAAAATAAAGTGACAATAAGTGAAGTAAATGAAGAAGAATGGGCAACAGCATGGAAAAAATATTATCATCCTGTGAAAATTTCTGAAAAATTTACAATAGTACCAACTTGGGAGATTTATACTCCGGTCAGCAGTGATGAATTAATCATTGAATTAGATCCAGGAATGGCGTTTGGAACTGGAACACATCCGACTACTGTCTTGTGTATTCAGGCTCTTGAAAGAACTGTTCGTCCTGGTGACCGGGTTATCGATGTGGGAACGGGATCGGGAGTTTTAAGCATTGCCGCAGCTATGCTAGGTGCTGAAGATGTTCGTGCATTTGATCTTGATGAAGTAGCAGTAACAACAGCCAGAGTGAATATTAAACTTAATAAAGTAAGCGATCGAGCAGTTACTGCCCAAAATAATCTATTGGATGGGGTAGAGGAAAATTCTGCTGATGTTATTGTAGCTAATATATTGGCCGAAGTAATTTTACGGTTTACTGAAGATGCTGCAAAAGTTGTCAAACCTGGCGGATCGTTCATTGCCTCTGGGATCATTCAGCAGAAAAAAGATCAAGTCAAAGATGCGTTAGTGGCTGTTGGCTTTGAGATATCCGAAACTATTTTGATGGAAGATTGGGTTGCTATTGTTGCCAAACGGATATAATGGTTGAATAAGGGGGGGAACATACCCCTTTTTTTCATTGTATAGGAAATAATAAAATAATTAAAAGTGCAAATGGTTTAAGAGAGGGTGCAAAAGTGTGCAACGATACTTTGTTAAACAACGAGTAAACGACGGGCGCTTTTTGATTGATGATGAAGACCGCCATCATATCGTAAAAGTTATGCGCATGCAAATTGGTGACCAAATTATTTGTGTTGATCTAGAGGGGAAGCAAGCAGTATGTGCTCTTGCAGAAATTACCGATACAAGTGTTGTTGCAGACGTTGTACAATGGATAGATGGGGTTTCTGAACTGCCCATTTCAATTACGATTGCTAGTGGACTGCCTAAAGGGGACAAGTTGGAATGGATTATCCAAAAAGGAACAGAACTAGGTGCGTATCAATTCCTACCATTTGCAGCAGCTCGTTCAGTTGTTAAATGGGATGAAAAAAAAGCAGCGAAAAAAGTAGACAGATGGCAAAAAATTGCAAAAGAAGCTGCGGAGCAATCCCATCGTGCCCTTTTACCAGATGTCCTTAGTGCCATTAGCTTTAAAGATTTGCTCTTAAAAAGCAAAGATTTTCATTATAAATTAGTTGCCTTTGAGGAAGAGAGTAGAAAAGGGGAAACTTCCGTTTTTGCTGATACACTAAAAAAAATCAATAAAGGTGAAACACTCCTTATCGTTTTTGGCCCAGAAGGCGGCTTAACTGATGAAGAAGTTAGGCAATTAAAGGATAGCGATTTTGCAGTTTGTGGGTTAGGTCCGAGGATATTACGAACCGAAACAGCCCCTTTATATGCACTATCGGCAATTTCCTATCATTTTGAATTAATGAGGTGAAAAATAATGGCAACAGTTGCGTTTCATACTTTAGGTTGTAAAGTTAATCATTATGAAACTGAAGCTATTTGGCAGTTATTCAAACAAGAAGGATACGAACGGGTTGATTTTGAATCAATTTCGGACGTCTATATTATCAATACTTGTACCGTAACAAATACTGGCGACAAAAAGAGCCGTCAAGTCATTCGCCGTGCCGTTAGGAAAAATCCTGATGCGGTTATTTGTGTAACAGGATGCTATGCACAAACATCCCCTGCTGAAATTATGGCTATTCCTGGTGTTGATGTTGTGGTGGGAACACAGGACCGTATAAAAATGCTTGAATATATTGAGCAATACAAGCTTGAGCGTCAGCCAATTAATGGGGTTGGCAATATCATGAAAAGCCGCGTCTATGAAGAACTAGATGTTCCCTCCTTTACAGACAGGACTCGTGCTTCTTTAAAAATTCAAGAGGGTTGTAACAATTTCTGTACTTTCTGTATTATTCCTTGGGCCCGCGGGTTAATGAGATCACGTGATCCGAAGGAAGTAATTCGGCAAGCCCAGCAATTAGTTAATGCAGGTTATCAAGAAATTGTTCTTACAGGTATTCACACAGGCGGATATGGGGAAGACATGAAGGATTACAATCTTGCCCAATTACTTCGTGATTTGGAAGCAGTAAATGGCCTAAAGCGCCTGCGCATTTCATCTATAGAAGCAAGTCAGATTACTGATGAAGTAATTGAAGTGATTAAACACTCACCTATAGTAGTCCGACATTTGCATATTCCGTTACAATCTGGGTCGAATTCTGTCTTAAAAAGAATGCGCCGTAAATATACAATGGAGTTCTTTGGAGAAAGATTAGATCGACTAAAAGAAGTTCTTCCAGGTCTTGCTGTCACGTCTGACGTTATTGTCGGTTTCCCAGGTGAAACTGAGGAAGAGTTTATGGAAACATATAATTTTATTAATGAGCATAAATTTTCTGATCTACATGTGTTCCCTTATTCTAAACGTACAGGAACTCCCGCTGCTCGGATGGAAAACCAAGTCGATGAAGAAATAAAAAATGAACGAGTTCATCGCCTCATCGCGCTTTCTGATCAATTGGCAAAAGAATATGCTTCAAGATTTGAGGGTGAAGTCCTCGAAGTAATCCCTGAAGAGGTGTCAGCAGAAGAAGCCGATTCTGGTTATCTAATCGGATACACTGATAACTACATGAAGGTTATTTTCTCGGCGCCAGAGGATATGATTGGTAAAATTGTTAAAGTTAAAATTAACCAAGCTGGATACCCGTACAATCGTGGGCAATTTGTTAAGGTTGTTGAGGAGTCAATTTCCAAAACAGAATTGTTTATTGAAGAAGAAGCTGCCATTTAAGGACCATTTAGGTCCTTTTTTTTTATTGTGTTTAGGTTAAACTATGGACAGCAGCATATTACTTTCTAATATTATTTGGCAATCGAAGGGAGTTTGTACATGGCTACTAAAAATATTGCTGCAATGATTGATCACACACTACTGAAGCCAGAAGCGACAAAGCAGCAAATTGAAGCACTTTGCCAGGAGGCGAAGGAATATAAATTTGCTTCGGTTTGTGTAAACCCTACATGGGTAAGTACCGCAAAAGAATTGTTGCAAGGTAGTGGAGTGATGGTTTGTACCGTAATTGGATTTCCATTAGGGGCAACCACTTCTGAAACAAAAGCATTTGAAACGAAAAACGCAATTGATCATGGCGCGGAAGAAGTGGATATGGTCATTAATATTGGAGCCCTCAAAGATGGTAACGATGAATTAGTGGAAAACGATATCCGAGCTGTTGTTGAGGCTGCAAAGGGTAAGGCACATACGAAGGTGATTATAGAAACTAGTCTGTTATCAAAAGAGGAAAAAATTCGAGCCTGTGAGCTTTCTTTAAAGGCTGGTGCAGATTTTGTTAAAACTTCCACAGGATTCTCTACAGGTGGAGCGACGCCAGAGGACATTGCCCTAATGAGAAAAACAGTCGGTCCAGACATGGGTGTAAAAGCATCTGGTGGGGTTAGAAGTACAGAAGATGTCCAAAAAATGATTGAGGCCGGCGCAACAAGAATTGGAGCAAGTTCAAGTATCGCTATCATCAATGGCCTTACAGTGACTTCCACTTATTAAAAAAGACGGCGAATGCCGTCTTTTTTAGGTGATTTTAGATGGTCTATCATGTAAAAATAAAATCATCTTGCCAAATCTCGTTGCAAAAGGTAGGACAATTATCGAAGTAACTACATTAAAAATGACGCTAATATGTGCTAATTGTACATTTTTGGTCTCTGCAAGAAGTGGGGCATTTTCAGTAAGTGTTGGGATTAGTGGGATAAACAGCAAAACCCCAAATACATTGAGCCAAACATGCGCAAATGCAGCTAATCTCGATTCCTTGCCGCCGCCAATCGAAGCAATTAGAGCGGTGATACAAGTACCAATATTTGCACCAAGGACAATAGCTATACCCGCATCTAGCTGCAAGAGTCCGGTTAATAAAAAACTCATTGCAATTCCAGTCATCGCAGTACTCGATTGAATAATGGCTGTAATAATTGTACCAGTTAACAGGCTTAAAAGAATATGATTATTAATGGAAAGGATAAAATTATTGATAAAATTCATAGATGTTAATGGGACTGCAAGCATCTCGAACCCTTTCATAGCTGCAAAAACTGAAGAGATACCAAATAGCAGCATCCCGATACTTCTTGCTTTTTTATTTTTTAATAAAATAAGCAGAGCTCCGCAAATGGCGAGAGGAACGAGTACTTTATCTATATTAAAGGTAATTAATTCTGTTTTAAAGGTAGTTCCAATATTTGTACCGAGAATTATTCCAATTGACTGAGGGAAGGTCATTATTCTTGCTGAAATTAACCCAATTGTAATTACCATTACGGCAGTACTACTTTGTAAAAGTGCAGTAATAAATGTCCCTGTTAGCATCCCTTTTAAAGGAGTACTAGTAAGTTTAATCAGCCACCCTTTTAATTTGTTGGCCGATAAATTAAACAATGCAAATCGCATAATGGTCATCCCAAAGATAAATAATAAAATGCAAAGAACAAATAATAATATGTATAGCATTATACGGCCCCCCTCGCTTCATTGTATGGTTGTACTATGAGGGACATGCCAGTTTTTAAGGAAATAAGACAAGTCTTCAATTAATTGAATAAAAAAATAAAAAGCTTGTTTTATCAATGCGAATTTCAGTTGACCTTGTATCAAGGTTATATTATAATTGCAAGGTACATGGATTGAATGTTAGTGTGTTGTGTTTCGGAGGGAGGGAAAGAGAATGTCTAAAACCGTCGTTCGTAAAAACGAATCGCTTGAAGATGCTCTTCGTCGCTTCAAACGTACAGTATCAAAAACTGGTACTTTGCAAGAGGCAAGAAAGCGCGAATTTTATGAAAAGCCAAGTGTAAAACGTAAGAAAAAGTCTGAAGCAGCTAGAAAACGTAAGTTTTAAGAGAGGGTGTAATACATGAGTCTTCTCGAGCGTTTGAATAATGATATGAAACAAGCGATGAGAAACAAGGAAAAAGACAAACTCTCAGTCATTCGGATGGTTAAGGCTTCATTGCAAAATGAAGCTATTAAGCTCGGCACGAAAGAGCTTTCCGATGATGTTGAGTTAACAGTCCTTTCTCGCGAAGTGAAACAACGCAAAGACTCCCTCCATGAATTTGGTAAAGCTGGTCGTGAAGACCTAGTTGATAAGTTGCGCACGGAATTGGCTATTGTTGAATTATATATGCCAAAACAGCTTTCTGAAGAGGAACTGGCAGAGATTGTTAAAGAAACGATTTCTGAAGTCGGCGCAAAATCAAAAGCAGAAATGGGAAAAGTGATGTCTGCGATTATGCCTAAAGTTAAGGGTAAAGCAGATGGGGCACTTGTAAATAAACTTGTACAACAACACCTTTCATAGTATTCTGACATAAAGACTGCAGGTCAATGGCCTGCAGTCTTTTTAATTTTAATAATGAAACTTAATTCATTTACATACGTAATAAGTATAGTCGAGACTAAAGAAAGAAAGGGGGCTCTCGAATGACACAATTTCTTACTGACCCGATTGTTGTAACCATCCTTTTATCGATTGCGGGAATCGGAATTGTACTGGAGCTATTTTCAACAAGGTTTGGTGTGGCAGGATTTATCGGTGTGTTAGCGCTCATATTATTCTTTTATGGCCATTTCCAAGCGGGTCTTGCGGGCTATGGGACCTTACTATTATTTGTGGCAGGTTTAATCCTTATATTCCTCGAGTTCTTTTTACCAGGAGCTATTGCCGGTACACTAGGTGTGGCTGCATTAATATTAAGTCTTTTTTTAGCAGGAGAAGATACGATCCAAATCGGCGTATCTATCTTAATAGCTATTTTCTTATCCGTATTAATTTTCTTTATGATGATTAAGATTTTTAATAAAAAACTTGTTCTATTTAATAAAATGGTCCTATTTGATTCAGCAAGGAAAGAAGATGGATATGTCTCCAATATTAACAGGACTGATTTGTTGGGAAAAGAAGGTTTCGCCCTAACAGTATTGCGGCCTGCTGGAACTGTTATTATTAATAATGAACGAGTCGATGTAGTTAGTGAAGGCGGCTTTATCGAGCAGAACGCTCTTGTTAAAGTGATAAAAGTCGAAGGGGCACGTATTGTTGTAAGAGAGTTAAATTAAAAAGGGGGTTTAAATATGTTAGCAAGTAACGGAACAATTTTTATTATTGCGGTTGTAGTAGTTGCCTTACTATTATTAGGAATCTTATTATCATTTGTACCGGTCATGCTGTGGATTTCCGCACTGGCAGCAGGTGTACGTATCAGTATCTTTACCTTAGTTGGAATGAGGCTTCGGAGGGTAACGCCAAGCAGGGTGGTTAATCCCCTTATAAAGGCCCATAAAGCGGGTTTAAACGTTACCACTAATCAACTGGAGAGCCATTACCTAGCCGGCGGTAATGTTGACAGAGTCGTAAATGCTCTAATTGCTGCACACCGGGCTAATATTGAATTATCCTTTGAACGTTGTGCTGCTATTGATCTAGCTGGTCGTGATGTTTTAGAAGCGGTTCAGATGAGTGTTAACCCAAAAGTCATTGAGACGCCATTTATCGCTGGTGTGGCTATGAATGGGATTGAAGTAAAGGCAAAAGCAAGAATTACTGTTCGTGCTAACATCGAACGACTTGTTGGTGGTGCCGGCGAAGAAACGGTGGTTGCTCGTGTCGGGGAGGGTGTTGTCTCTACCATTGGTTCGTCAGATAGTCATAGCAAAGTGCTTGAGAATCCAGATCTGATTTCCCAAACTGTTCTTTCTAAAGGCCTTGATGCTGGCACGGCCTTTGAAATCCTCTCCATCGATATTGCGGATGTAGATATCGGTAAAAATATTGGAGCTGAATTACAAACAGAGCAAGCAGAAGCAGATAAGAAAATTGCTCAAGCGAAAGCGGAAGAGCGCCGGGCGATGGCAGTGGCTCTAGAACAAGAAATGAAAGCAAAGGTTCAAGAGATGAGGGCAAAGGTTGTAGAATCCGAGGCAGAGGTTCCACTGGCAATGGCTCAAGCACTTAAATCGGGCAATATAGGTGTAATGGATTATATGAACTATAAAAATATTTCAGCAGACACTGATATGAGAGGTTCTATCGGTAAGATGACTGGAGACAAAAAAGATGGACAATAATCCACTTTGGGATATGAAAGGGGTGGAGATTATTGGAAAGCATACTATTTATGATTATCATCGGTATTGCTTCTATGGTTTTCCGTAATGCCAAAGGGAAGAAAGGAACAACTAGAAACAAAACATTTTCAAAGGAAACTTTTGAGGAAATTCGAACTTTGGTAAAAAAACAACTGGATTTTGAGGAATCTCGAACAACTGGACCCTTACCATCAAAGAATATTCCAGATACTCCAAAAGATAATCTTGAAAATAAATACCTTCAACTAAAACAAAAGCCTGAGGTCAATCGGATCGGAATGTCCGTTGGCCAACAAAAGGCTGAAAAAGTAGATGGAAATCCTAGACCGGTAGAGGACAGCAACATCGCCCTAAATTCCGATGAAAAAACGCTCATTAACAGTATTATTTGGGCTGAGATTCTAGGGGAACCACGGTCAAAAAAACCATACCGTCCGAGAAACAGTTAGTGGTAAATCAACTTAGTTAATACGAAAAAGGTGTGCTAGAACGTCCTTTCATTTCATAAATATGAGATGAAAGGGGGTTCTTTTTTTATGGCGAAAAACTGGGCCGGGCGGGTTCGTAACTGGATGGCTAAAAAAATGGATCTTCCTCAAGATGTCATGATGGATTTACCCCGTATTACGATGATCGGGCAAATTCATGTCTATATTGAGAATCATCGAGGGTTGTTGGTATTTACTGATAAGGAACTTCGCTTGCTGTTAAAGCAAGGACAGTTATTAATAAAAGGAAAATCCTTTGTGATTAAAACCATTTTACCTGAAGAAATTTTGCTAGAAGGGAAAATTGATCAGGTCATTTATATAAATGAAAATCCGGGAGGAACAAAATGAATAACCAGTGGATCGAATTTTTTAATGGCAGGGTTACTGTAAAAGTATCAGGAAAGGGCACTGAACGTTTTATTAATGTCCTGACAAGAAATGATTTTCCAATCTGGAATATCAAAAGACATGGAACCGAGACAATAACGTTTAATATGAGGCTTAAAGATGCCAAGAGTATCAGGCGATATGCAAGGAAAAGCAATTGCTCAGTATCCTTTTTACGAAGGAACGGGCTTCCTTTTTTATTTCGCAGAATGTTGAAAAATAGTGGTTTTATAGCAGGTGCAGGAATTTTCTTGTTCCTATTATTGCTTCTGTCTAATGTTATCTGGGGAATAGAAATTAAAGGCGCAAAACCTGCAACAGAGTACCAAATCCGTAAAGAGTTGGACAAGATGGGCGTAAAAATTGGAAAGTTACAATTTTTTGTAGATAATGTGGAAGGTATTCAGAGGAAACTGACTAATAATGTCGGGGACTTAACATGGGTTGGTGTGGAGTTAAAGGGGACAACCTTTCACCTCCAAGTAGTTGAAAAAAATGAGCCCAAAAAACCCGAGCATTTATCACCGCGGAATCTTATTGCGAAAAAGAAAGCAATAATAGTTAATATGTATATTGAAAATGGTCAAAAAATGGTGGATATTCATGATCACGTAGACAAAGGTCAACTCCTTGTTTCAGGTGCATTTGGACAAGAAGATAGCCCAGAATTGGTTGCTGCTAAGGGTGAGGTCTGGGGCGAAACATGGTATAAAAGTCACGTTGAACTCCCGTTAGAAACCAACTTTAAAGTTTTTAACGGTAAAGAAAAGGAAAAACATTTTATATTACTTGGCAATTTTGAACTCCCAGTTTGGGGGTTTGGTAAGCCAGAATTCAGTAATTATGAAACAGAAGAGAATGTTCATAAAATTCATTTCTTGAAGTGGGAATTACCAGTTTCTTACCTCAATAAGACCCTTCGCGAGCGAGAAGAGGTGCAGCGTTCTTATACTAATAAAGAGGCGCAGCAAATAGCAATTGAACTTGCAAAAAAACAAATAAAAGGGCAGTTAGATGAAGATGCTATTATAAAGGATGAAAAAATTTTACACAAAGCAAATAAAAATGGTAAAGTTATACTGGATATTCATTTTAAGGTAATAGAAAATATTGCGGTCGGACAACCGATTTCCAAGGAGACTAGTGAATGACAGAAAAGTTAACTACCATAAGTGTACAGCTTGAAAATCCTGCAGAAGCAATTAGTTTGCTAGGGAATTCAGATTCCAATTTAAAAATCATTGAACAGGAACTTGGAGTCACAGTCATTACGCGTGGTGAAGCAGTTAGTTTGTCAGGGGACGAAGAAAAAGTTACTCTGGCAGGGCAGATTCTTAATAAATTAATGATCGTGATCCGTAAAGGGATAAATATTAGTCAAAGAGATGTCCTGTATGCTGTGCAAATGGCGAATGCAGGGACATTGGAATATTTTGTGAATTTATACGAAGAAGAAATTGGTAAAAATGTAAAAGGAAAAACTATTCGAATTAAAACACTTGGTCAAAGACAGTATGTGATGGCCATCAAAAAAAATGACCTTGTATTTGGGATTGGGCCTGCTGGAACGGGTAAAACCTATTTAGCTGTGGTCATGGCTGTTAACGCTCTTAAAAATGGACAGGTAAATAAAATAATTCTAACAAGACCAGCGGTTGAGGCAGGGGAAAGTCTAGGCTTTTTACCAGGAGACTTAAAGGAAAAAGTGGATCCATATTTACGGCCATTATACGATGCACTTCATGATATATTGGGGGCAGAGCATACACAAAGGTTAATGGAAAGAGGGACGATAGAGATTGCCCCGCTTGCTTATATGAGGGGACGGACATTGGATGATGCATTTGTCATCTTAGATGAAGCCCAAAATACAACACATGCACAAATGAAAATGTTTTTAACAAGGCTTGGATTTGGGTCTAAAATGGTTATCACTGGGGATCAAACACAAATTGATTTGCCAAAAGGGGCAAAATCCGGCTTAGTTGCAGCGGAAGCAATCTTAAAAAATGTCAACGGAATATCGTTTATCTTTTTAGAACAAACGGATGTTGTTCGACATCCGCTCGTTGGCAGAATTATTGAGGCATACGAGAAGAAGGCAATTCAACAATAACAAGGGGTAAACCTATAAGGTTTGCCTCTTTTTTTCTAAAAAAATGTAGTAAAAACAAATCTTCTCCTAAAGAAGGTGAAACTTGTACGAAAAACTGTTATCATTTTACATGAAGCAAAAACAGTGAAAATATGACAATTATTGAGAATTGATTTATGAACAATTTGAATCTTTTTTCAAGGGCAGTGGTTGGAGGGATATA
This sequence comes from Bacillus sp. AFS073361, assembly GCF_002567005.1. GTDB lineage: Bacteria > Bacillota > Bacilli > Bacillales > Cytobacillaceae > Neobacillus. The sequence continues at coordinate 27,733 of NZ_NUZU01000038.1, read as the reverse complement.
GTTGGGTAAACTTCAGCAATACTTCATACGGATACGTAAGCTGCTGGATATAACTTTCTTTCTAGTACTATTCTTTATAATGTTAGGTACCGTTTTATTAGCAGCAATGTATAGTAATGTAAAACCTGAGAAATTAGATTTAAGCCTATTTTCAGTTGCGGAAAAAACAATTCGTTCACCAGGAACAGTAGAAGATAGAAAAAGTACAGAAAATAAGCGTAAAGAAGCAATAGATCAGGTTCAGGATGTCTATACCTTAAAAAAAGAATACACACAAAATCGAGTGGATTTAATTAGCTCCATTTTTCAAGCCACAGTTGAGATGAATGATGAAATAAAAGAAGAAATAAATAAGCATGCTGAGTTAGCAGCAAAAGAAAAACCTGATAAAGCTGAACCAAGTGATTCGGAAAAAATGGACCGGTTAAAAGCGAAATTAACACCAAATGTCTCCAAGGGACTTTCTGATCAAGTCTTTGTTGCTTTAGTACAAGCCAATCCTGATGAATTATCGATTGCTAAGGATTTAACTGTTACAGCGATTAATAATGTAATGGCCCAAAGGATTTCTGCAGATGATGTTGAGAATGCCAAGAAAAGAGTAGAGGAAGAATTAAAATACACCACCTTGAATGATAATTTAAGAAGGGGTGTCATCGAATTAGGCAGGTATGCTATTATTCAAAATGAGTTTTATGACCCTAATGCGACCGAGGAACTGAGGCAGCAAGCAGTAGAAAGTGTGGAACCTGCCAAAATTCTACAGGGGCAAATTATTGTTGAAGAAGGAGAGTTAATTAACCAGGATATTTATCGGCAATTAAAGTTGGTCGGTCTCCTTGATAATGAACGACCTTTCAAACCCTTTATTGGCTTAATCGTTCTAATAACGATTATTCTATCAGCTATCTATTTTTATTTTTCTCAAATTAAGTCTATACCAGGAAAAAAGCAGACGGACTTGTTATTATTTGGGATAATATTCATCCTTACGATACTTATAATGAAAATCATCAGCATGCTGCAAATTTTTAATTATGCTGGAATTGGCTATTTATTCCCTGCTGCTTTAGGAGGGATGTTAATTAAAATATTAATTGATGAAAAGTTAGCCACGCTAATGTCTATTATCATGGCGGTTTGCGGCAGTATTTTATTTAATGAAGGGGTTACGGGGACTTTAAATTTTTCAGAGGGTATCTATATCCTATTCAGTTCCTTGGCGGGTATCCTATTTTTAAGTAAACTTAATCAACGGTCGAAAATCTTTCAGGCAGGCTCCTTTGCCGCACTCGTAAACCTGTTAACTATCTTAGCGTTAATGTATTTGCCGAATGGGCAATTTACTGGAATTGAGTATGGATATTATCTTATTACAGCCCTTGTTTCAGGAATAGGTTCAGCGGTACTAACGATTGGACTCCTTCCTTTTTTTGAGGCGAGTTTCGGAATCTTATCAACGATGAGGCTAATCGAACTTTCTAATCCCAACCATCCATTGCTTAGAAAAATTTTAATGGAAGCACCAGGTACATATCATCATAGTGTGATGGTCGCTAATTTAGCGGAATCTGCTTGTGAAGCAATTGGAGCGAATGGTCTTTTAGCGAGAGTAGGAAGTTATTATCATGATATTGGAAAAACAAAGCGCCCGAATTTTTATATTGAAAATCAGATGCATCTTGAGAATCCACATGATCGCCTCCCGCCAGATAAAAGCGCGAATATTATTATCGCACATGTAACAGATGGATCTTCTATTTTGAAAAAATACAATATGCCCAAGGAAATTATTGATATTGCCGAGCAGCATCATGGAACTACCTTGCTAAAATTCTTTTACCACAAAGCAGCCCAAGCTGATACTGAAGTTAAGGAAGAAGATTATCGATATCCTGGACCTAAGGCACAAACAAAAGAGTCTGCAGTAGTTGGGATTGCTGATAGTGTAGAAGCGGCTGTTCGCTCTTTATCCCAGCCTACGCCTGAATTAATTGAGTCACTAGTTAAGAAAATTGTTGCGGATCGTCTTCAAGATGGACAATTAAACGAATGTGATCTCACTATGAGAGAAATTGAAACGGTTTCTGAAGCGTTATGTGAAACTTTAAAAGGGATTTTTCACTCCAGAATTGAGTATCCAGAAATGATAAAGAAGGTGAAGCAAGCATGACATTACTAATTGATTGTATTGATGAAACTGAAACACTTACAGAAGAACAAATGCTTGAAATCGAACGGGTAATTAACTTTGCCGCAAAAAAACAGGATGTGGAAGAGCATAGTGAGGTTTCTGTCACATTTGTTTCAAACGAAAGAATTCAAGAAATAAATCGAGAATACCGGGATAAAGACAAGCCAACAGATGTTATCTCGTTTGCGATGGAAGAACTAGGGGAAGGTGAAATGGAATTTGTAGGAGCCGATATGCCTCGGGTTTTGGGTGATATCATTATCTCTGTTCCAAAAGCAATCGAGCAGGCAGAAGAATATGGGCATTCTTTTTTACGTGAACTTGGTTTTCTAGCTGTACATGGATTCTTGCATCTCCTGGGTTATGATCACATGACGGCAGAAGAGGAGAAAGAAATGTTTACATTGCAGAAGGATATTTTAGACGAATATGGACTCAAACGCTAAACCGGCACAGTATGGGTTTTTAAGGTCATTTTCGTTTGCATTTGCGGGGATTGCAACTGCCCTGAGGGGCGAGAGGAATATGCGCTTCCATTTTTTTAGTTCGATTGTTGTTTTACTTATTTCTTTTTATTTTTCAATTACTAAATTTGAATGGTTATTCATCCTTATGGCAATTGGAGGAATGTTTGCGCTGGAAATAGTGAATACAGCTATCGAAAGAGTAGTAGATCTCGTTACAGGAGAATATCATTCCTTGGCAAAACAGGCGAAAGATTTGGCGGCTGGCGCCGTCTTTGTATATGCCGTTCTTTCATTTGTCATTGGGATTGTGATCTTTATACCTTATATTCTAGAGTTATTTTAAATAGTTAGAATAGGGGATTCGATGTAATTTGAAATCGAATAATGAATTCGGTAAAATGACTCTACAGCGAAAAAAAGTGGACTCGCTAATTTATGAGAAAATTCTAATTTTTTAATTTTTTTCATCTATATGTAATGATTTTCAATGGATTTTGAGGTAAAATAAAGGAACAGCAGACATCTGCTGGAAGGGAAGAACACGAGTGAATATCGAACACCTAATTGAAGAAGCAACAGTATGTGTTACTGTAACATCGGAGGATCTCCATGTTAAATAATGAGAACTCCAGCAAAGGTTATAAGTCAGGTTTTATTTCTATAATTGGCCGGCCCAATGTCGGGAAATCCACGTTTCTAAATCGGGTGATTGGCCAAAAAATCGCGATCATGAGTGATAAAGCGCAAACCACTCGTAACAAAATCCAAGGCGTGTTAACAGTAAATGATGCACAAATGATCTTTATTGATACGCCAGGAATTCATAAACCAAAGCACAAATTAGGCGATTTTATGATGAAGGTAGCAGTGAATACGCTTAAAGAAGTAGACTTGATTTTGTTTATGGTGAATGCCGAAGAAGGGTTTGGCCGTGGCGAAGAATTTATCCTTGAAAAATTTCAAACCGTTAATACGCCAATTTTTCTTGTCATTAATAAAATTGATCAAGTTCATCCAGATAAATTATTACCAATTATTGAATCATATCAAGAAAAATATCCATTTAAAGAAATTGTCCCCATCTCAGCACTTGAAGGTAATAATGTCGAAAGATTGCTCGAGCAGATTAAGTCTTTCTTGCCAGAGGGACCACAATACTATCCAGCAGACCAAGTGACAGATCACCCGGAACGTTTTATTATTACAGAGCTTATCAGGGAGAAAGCCCTTCACTTAACAAGAGAAGAAATTCCACACTCACTTGCTGTTGTTCTTGACAAAATGGAGCGACGAGAGGGTAAGGACATGATCGATGTCATGGCAACCGTAATTGTTGAACGTGATTCCCAAAAAGGAATCATAATTGGAAAGCAAGGAAGTATGTTAAAAGAAATTGGGAAGCGTGCACGGGCAGATATAGAAAATCTTTTAGGGTCTAAGGTGTATTTAGAGTTATGGGTAAAAGTTCAAAAAGACTGGCGTAATAAGATGTCCCAGCTTCGAGATTATGGTTTTAACGAAGATGAATATTAATTAACCCTAACTAAAGTATTACTGTTTATTTCAAATTATACATGGACAACATTAACAAATATTTCGTCTTATGATTTTTGCGCTGGCAGGCTATGATAATTGTAAGGTTTGGGACCGAATAACAGCTAGTCTAAATATGAAAGGTGGGGTTTTCGATGATGGATTTTACGTGGAAAGTATTCCTCCAAACAGGTAATATTGACACATATCTTCTCATTAAAGAACTAGAGAAGGAAAACCAGGAAATACCCGGAAATCTGAATGATGAGCTAGCACAAATCGATTTTCCCGTTTCATAAGTTTGTCTTCGTGCTACTTTAGAAGGTGACAATAATGCTTCAGAAGTGTGAAGGCATTGTTATTAGAACAACTGATTATAGTGAAACAAATAAAATTGTAACAATATATACTAGGGAATGGGGAAAGGTTGGAGTCATGGCTCGTGGTGCAAAAAAGCCTAACAGCCGCCTTTCCTCCATCACACAGCTTTTTACACATGGTTATTTTCTAATTGCAAGAGGGTCTGGTTTAGGCAGCCTGCAGCAGGGAGAAACGGCTACATCATTACGGTCGATTGGTGAAGACATTTTTTTAACTGCTTATGCTAGTTATATTGTCGAATTAACGGATAAGTGCACGGATGAAAAGAAACCAAATCCTTTTCATTTTGAGTTGCTTTTTCAAACATTAAATTACTTAAATGAAGGTTATGACCCAGATATCCTCATGAATATTTACGAGATGAAAATGTTAAATGTGATGGGTTTGAACCCAATCTTAAATCAATGTTCCGTTTGCGGCAGTACAGACGGACATTTTTCTTTTTCGATTCGTGAAGGCGGGTTTCTCTGCCATCGATGTCTAGAAAAAGATCCGTATCATCTTAAACTATCTGCTGCTGCGGTTAAATTATTAAGGGTATTTTATTATTTTGATCTTTCAAGATTAGGGAATATTTCTGTTAAAGAAGAAACAAAAGCTGAACTTAAGAAGGTAATTACTGCTTATTATGAAGAGTATTCTGGTTTGCACCTTAAATCCAAGAAGTTTCTAAATTCCATGGATAAATTTCGCAATCTCTTATAATCGCCTAGTTGACAATGTTTGGAGTTTTCGCTATTATTTTCATTAATAAAATAATTGCAGTGATGGAGAAGAGTACTTAGTCATCCTCTATAAAAGCGAACCTAGGATAGTGTAAGCTAGGGTATAGAGAACTAACGAAGGCGTTCCTGAGCAATATTTGTGTTTATTAACACGATAAAAGAGGCTGCTTCCTAGCAGCAATTAGGGTGGAACCGCGGGTAACTCTCGTCCCTATGCTAATCTAGCATAGGAACGGGAGTTTTTTTGTTTGAATCAAATTTATTTTAAAGGAGCAATTTCTATGAATGTAACAATGGAACAAATCGTTTCACATGCCAAACACAGAGGATTTATTTTTCCTGGTTCAGAGATTTACGGAGGTCTTGCCAATACTTGGGATTACGGTCCGTTAGGTGTTGAATTTAAAAATAATATTAAGCAGGCATGGTGGAAAAAATTCGTCCAAGAGTCACCATATAATGTCGGTTTAGATGCGAGTATTTTAATGAACCCGCGTACATGGGAAGCATCTGGCCATATTGGGAACTTCAATGATCCGATGATAGATTGTAAAAATTGTAAAGCACGTCATCGTGCTGATAAATTAATTGAAAATGCTCTCGATGAAAAAGGTATTGAAATGATTGTCGATGGCTTACCATTTGAAAAAATGGAAGAGTTGGTGAAAGAACACAATATCGCTTGTCCGGATTGCGGCAGTTATGACTTTACTGGAATTCGCCAGTTCAACTTAATGTTTAAAACTTTCCAAGGAGTAACAGAATCAAGTACAAATGAAATTTTTCTTCGTCCTGAAACAGCCCAAGGTATCTTCGTTAATTTTAAAAATGTCCAGCGGACAATGAGAAAGAAAATGCCATTTGGTATTGCTCAAATTGGGAAGAGTTTCAGAAATGAAATTACTCCGGGTAATTTCACTTTCCGAACAAGAGAGTTTGAACAAATGGAACTTGAATTTTTCTGTAAGCCTGGTGAGGAGTTGAAATGGTTTGATTATTGGAAGCAATTTGCTGAACAATGGTTAATGTCATTAGGCCTTACAAAGGAAAATTTAAGACTTCGCGACCACTCTGAGGACGAATTGTCTCATTACAGTAATGCTACAACTGATTTTGAATTTAAGTTCCCGTTTGGCTGGGGCGAACTTTGGGGGGTTGCTTCAAGAACAGACTATGATTTGAAGCAGCATATGGAGTATTCTGGTGAAGACTTCCATTACCTCGATCCAGAAACAAATGAAAAGTTTGTTCCTTATTGTATTGAACCATCTTTAGGAGCAGACCGTGTTACTTTAGCATTCTTAATTGATGCTTATGATGAAGAACAGCTTGAAGATGGTACTTCTAGAACGGTCATGCATTTCCACCCTGCATTAGCTCCATATAAGGCAGCGGTTCTTCCGTTATCAAAGAAATTGTCAGAAGAAGCACGTGAAGTTTTCGCGACTCTGGCTAAACATTTTTCAGTTGATTATGACGAATCAGGATCGATTGGAAAACGCTATCGTCGGCATGATGAAATTGGTACTCCGTTTTGTATTACCTATGACTTCGACTCTAAAGAAGATAATATGGTTACAGTTCGTGACCGTGATACAATGGAGCAAAAGCGTATCTCGATACATGAACTAGTTAGCTTCTTGCAAGAAAAGATGATGTTTTAAGAGGAAACTCGCCAATTGGCGAGTTTTCTTAATAGATTCAATAGTATATAATATTTCTAATAAAGTAAGTATCTTGAGATAAAAACCGTTCTAAATGGGAAACTAAGGTGGTGTGAACAATCGAACTAACCAAACGGCAAGAACATATTTTGCAAATTGTAAAAGAAAACGGGCCTATCACAGGGGAACATATTGCAGAGCAACTAAGTTTGACTAGGGCGACGCTTAGACCGGATCTTGCCATTCTGACGATGGCAGGTTATTTAGATGCAAGGCCCCGTGTAGGTTATTTTTATACTGGGAAATCAGGGACACAGCTTTTAACCGAAAATTTACAAAAAATATACGTGAAGGAATATCAGTCTATCCCTGTTGTGGTGAATGAAAATATTTCCGTTTATGATGCCATCTGTACGATGTTCCTGGAAGATGTGGGAACCTTATTTGTAGTAGATCAAAACACCATTCTTGTTGGAGTATTATCCAGAAAGGATTTGCTCCGTGCTAGTATAGGGAAGCAAGAACTAACCACCATTCCTGTTAATATTATAATGACAAGAATGCCTAATATCACTATGTGTGAACGAGAAGATTTATTAATTGATATCGCTAAGAAATTAATTGAAAAACAAATCGATGCACTTCCAGTGGTTCGGAAAACAGAAAATGGATTTGAGGTTATCGGAAGAATAACCAAAACAAGTATTACCAAAGCGTTCGTCGCACTGGGTGATGAGTAACAAAGATAATATGTTAAGGGGTTGTTGAGGGAGAATGAGTTCGCCAATTATTTATGTCGTATCCGATTCAGTGGGGGAAACAGCTGAATTAGTTACAAAAGCAGCAATAAGCCAATTCAATGGCTCAGGAATGATATTAAAACGATTCCCATATGTGGAAGATAAGGAACATATTGATGAAGTTCTTTCACTGGTTTTATTAGATAAAGCAATGGTTGCATTTACGCTGGTCAAACCTGAAATGCGTACATATATTAAGAATAGAACTGAACAGGAAGGGATTTTAGCTGTCGATCTAATTGGTCCAATTATGGATCAGATTCAACAGTTTAGTGGAAAAACACCTTTATGTGAACCAGGACTTGTTCGAAAATTGGATGAAGATTATTTTAAAAAAGTCGAAGCAATCGAATTTGCCGTTAAATATGATGATGGTCGTGACCCGAGAGGAATATTAAAAGCAGATATTGTATTAATAGGGGTTTCAAGGACTTCAAAAACACCACTTTCACAGTACTTAGCTCATAAAAGATTAAAGGTAGCAAATGTCCCGCTTGTACCAGAAGTGGATCCGCCAGAAGAACTCTATAGAGTTCCAATCGAGAAATGTTTTGGTTTGAAAATAAGTCCTGAAAAGTTAAACCATATCAGAAGGGAACGGTTAATTTCTTTAGGCTTAAATGATAAGGCAAGTTATGCTACGCTCGACAGGATTAAAGCGGAATTAATCTTTTTTGAGAAAGTAGTACAGAAAATAAATTGCCCAGTTATTGATGTTACCAATAAAGCGGTAGAAGAAACGGCAAATGTTATCTTAAATTATTTTCATAAAGGGAGAGTCTAGCACATAATCATTTGATTATGTGTTTTCTACTGATAGAAAGTGGAATAATAATGATAAAAAGTTATGGTAAAATGATAATAAATGTACTATAATAAAAAATTGTGATAAAAATATATCTTTTTAGGTTTAGACTTGCTTATGAACGAATAAACTATTTATTGTTAGATGTCAAGGGGACCCCCTAAAAAGAATTCGACATAACTCCTTTTGCAAAAGTTATTTCTTAAAGAAGGAATATGCGGAGTAATGTAGAATTAATACTTATGTAAACGGCAATTCGACTATTTATGCCGGTGTAGATTCATGCCGGATTAAACGGAGATTGTCGAAATAGTGTTGGTGTTTAGTCCTCATATTCTTTTTGCTGCTTTCTACGTTCATCATATGAAAGAAGAAAACTCTACATATACAGACTGGAAATATGTTGATGTGCACAAGCAAGAAAAAGGGGGATTTATGGAAAGGAACCAAAACTTTTTCAAACAGAAGAGAGTAAAAAATTTAAGACAGAATTAAATTCCAAAAATTTTGTCGAATTTTGCAGGAATTAAGAGGGTGCCTGCCGAATACCTGATAGACCAAATGGAGTTGTTTTACATGGCAGAACGTATTGCCGAAGAAAAGATTAATCAAATTCGTCAGTCTGTTGATATTGTCGAAGTAATCAGCGATTATGTTCAACTGAAAAAACAGGGGCGAAATTACTTCGGATTATGTCCATTCCATGGAGAAAGCACCCCGTCATTTTCAGTATCTATTGATAAACAAATTTTCCATTGCTTTGGTTGCGGCGCTGGTGGTAATGTTTTTTCATTTCTAATGGAGCTAGAAGGGATCTCCTTTCAAGAAGCAGCCATAAAACTAGCTGCAAAGGCTAATATAGACCTTGAAATCAATTTGTCTGGCGGATATGGTGAGAAAAAGTTTTCGGAAGAGCACCAAGCATTTTTAGGTGCTCATGAGCTGTTACAGAAATTTTACCATCATTTGCTAGTAAATACAAAGGAAGGTCAACATGCTTTGGAATATTTGCTGCAGAGGGGATTCACTCGAGAATCAATAGATAAGTTTCAAATTGGGTATTCTTTAAATTCATGGGATTATGTTTTTAAATTTCTTTCAAAAAGAGATTTTCCGCCTGAATGGATGGAGAAAGCCGGATTAATTATCAAACGTGAAAGAGATGGGACTTATTTCGATCGATTTAGGGATCGGATTATGTTTCCGATTTTTGACCGAAACGGCAATACGATTGCTTTTTCAGGAAGAACACTTGGGGCCGACGAGCCCAAATATTTAAATAGTCCTGAAACGCCAATCTTTAATAAAAGTAAAATTTTATACAATTACCATAATGCGAAGCCAAGTTTAAAAAAATCGCAATTTGCTGTTTTATTTGAGGGATTTGCTGATGTTATTTCTGCAAATCGCGCTGGTGTGGAAAATGGTATAGCCACGATGGGGACTTCCTTGACAGATGATCATATAGCCCTCTTACGGCAAAATGTCCAATCCGTAACCATTTGCTACGATTCTGATAAACCCGGAATTGAGGCAGCCTATCGTGCTGGAAACCATCTTAGTAATGGTGGATTTCAAGTAAAGGTTGCGATGATGCCAGATGGAATGGACCCAGATGAATATATTAAAAAGAATGGTCCCGAAAAATTCCGAAATGAGGTTATTAGTGCAAGTCTAACGTGGATGGCGTTCAAATTTCTTTACTTTCGCAGGGGGAAAAATCTGCAAATTGAAGGAGATAGACTTGCATATATCGAAGTGTTAATAAAGGAAATCAGCACTTTGAATAAAGCAGTTGAAAGGGATCACTATTTACGTCAACTTGCCGCTGAATTCTCACTCTCACTTGATGCTTTAAAACAGCAGCAAAAGGAGATATTCTTCGCAGAAAAAAGAAAATCAACTGGAAGTAAGCAACCTGCAAATAAGCCTATTTTAGTCCCAAAGCAAGATAGCAAACTTAAGCCAAAGCATTATACAGCAGAGAGACGATTAATTGCTCACATGTTAAAGGATCGAGATGTGGCTTATAAGGTGCAGGATTTGTTACAAGGTAATACGTTTAATATTGATGAACATCAGGCAATAATAACCTATCTGTTAGCATTTTATGAAGAACATTTCCAGTCTGATTCAAGTGCGTTTTTGTCCTATATACAAGATGATAATCTCAGACGAATGGTTGCAAACATTGAAATGATGCCCATTAACGATGAGTTAACAAATCATGAATTAAGTGATTATATCAAACAGGTGTTGAATTATCAAAAATTGTTAAAGATAAAAGAAAAAGAAGTGGAACAAAAAGAAGCAGAGCGGCAAAGTGATTTTAGTAAAGCTGCTGCAATTGCAATGGAAATTCTTCAATTGCGTAAATCTCTATAGATTCCATTTTTACTGTCTTTGATTCTGGAAGGAGTGGGACATATGGCTGCTGAAAAATCAGCCCGTTCAAAAGAAGTGGAAAATGAATTCACTTTTGAACAAGTGAAAGACCAGTTAACGGTACTGGGGAAGAAAACCGGCGTCCTTGCCTATGATGATATTGCTGAGAAATTGGCTAACTATGAATTAGATTCTCACCAAATGGAAGAATTTTTTGAGTTCCTTGGTGACCAAGGTATTGAACTAGTTGGCGATAGTGAGGAGGAAGATCCAAATCCTAAGCAATTGGCAAAAGGTGATGATGATGAATTTGATTTAAACGATCTTAGCGTTCCTCCTGGAGTTAAGATTAATGATCCGGTTCGTATGTATCTAAAAGAAATCGGCCGGGTTGACCTGCTTTCCGCTGATGAAGAAAAAAAATTGGCTCTCCGTATTGAACAAGGTGATGAAGAAGCCAAGCGACGCCTTGCAGAGGCAAACCTAAGGCTGGTAGTAAGTATTGCCAAGCGTTATGTGGGCCGCGGAATGTTGTTCCTTGATTTAATCCAAGAAGGAAATATGGGATTAATTAAGGCCGTTGAAAAATTTGATTATCAAAAAGGTTTTAAATTCAGTACTTATGCAACCTGGTGGATTCGCCAAGCGATTACACGTGCAATTGCTGACCAAGCGAGGACGATTCGTATTCCCGTGCATATGGTTGAAACGATTAATAAATTAATCCGTGTTCAGCGTCAGTTACTTCAGGATCTTGGCCGTGAACCAACGCCAGAAGAAATTGGTGAAGATATGGATCTCACACCTGATAAGGTAAGAGAAATTTTGAAAATCGCCCAAGAGCCTGTATCTCTTGAAACACCAATTGGTGAAGAAGATGATTCCCATCTAGGTGATTTTATTGAGGACCAAGATGCAACCTCTCCTTCAGAACATGCTGCTTATGAATTATTAAAAGAGCAGTTGGAAGATGTCCTAGATACACTTACTGACAGAGAAGAAAATGTCCTCCGCCTGCGTTTTGGACTGGATGATGGCCGAACTCGTACACTTGAAGAGGTTGGTAAAGTCTTCGGTGTTACACGGGAACGTATCCGTCAAATTGAAGCTAAGGCATTAAGGAAACTACGCCATCCTAGCCGCAGTAAGCGATTAAAAGATTTCTTAGAATAAAATTCATTAATAAATAGTTTACTTCATCATTTGAAGTAGGCTATTTTTTTTTGCCAAGCATACGTAATATCATAAATGGAAATGTAAGCACTCTCTGTATTTGAATCCATTTTACTGAATTGTCTCTCATTTTGCAAATAGACATGAGAATTTCTGACATGGTTTTTTATCTTTTACTTTTGTAAAAAAGAGATAGAATTTGTTTTCCATTAACAGGATAGTGAAATATTTTAGTTATCCGTTATCATAGATTGAATTTTTGTTATATCCATATAATAGAATATTTTTAAAAATTTTTAAGTATTGTGAAATAAAGATAATTCCTCTTATAATAATAAAGAAAGCGCATTCATTTGGTTTTAGATAAGGGGGATGAACATGAATTTTGACTTAACTTCTGAGCAGGAAATGATAAAGAGAACAATGCGTCAATTTGCGGATGAGGAAGTCGCACCAAGTGCGATTGAGCGCGACCGAAATAAACAATTTCCAGTAGAAATATTTAAAAAATTAGCTGAAATGGGCATTATGGGACTGCCTTTTCCTGAGGAATTTGGCGGGGGAGGAGCAGATACAGTCAGCTTTGCGATTGTAACCGAAGAGCTAAGCCGAGCATGCGGCTCGACAGGGATTACCTATTCTGCTCATATTTCTTTGGGAGGGGCACCACTAAGTTTATTTGGCACCAAGGAGCAAAAGTTAAAATATCTAACTCCGATTTGTACTGGGGAATCATTTGGTGCGTTTGGGCTTACAGAGCCTAACGCTGGATCTGATGCTGGCGGGACTAGAACATCTGCACGTGAAGAAGACGGTATGTTTGTCATAAACGGAAATAAATGTTTTATTACAAATGCTAGTTATGCCAAGCACCTTTCGTTAACGGCCATTACAGGAGAAAAGGACGGAAAAAAAGAAATAAGTGCAATTATTGTTCCAACTAGTACAGATGGATTCTCTATTATTGATAACTATGAGAAAATGGGCCTCCATTCATCAAATACAACCGAATTAGTGTTAGAGGATGTACGAGTGCCTGTTGAGAACCTTTTAGGCAAGCGTGGAGAGGGTTTTAAACAGTTTTTAATAACGTTAGACGGGGGTCGTATAGGAATTGGTGCGATGGCTGTAGGAATTGCTCAGGGGGCTTATGAAAAAGCTTTAGCCTATGCAAAGGAAAGGAGACAGTTTGGGAAGTCTATTTCCTCTTTCCAAGCTATACAGTTTAAGCTTGCTGATATGGCCATGAAGATCGAATTGGCCCGGAATATGGTGTATAAGGCAGCCTGGTTAAAGGATCAGGGAAGACCATTTTCAAAGGAGTCAGCAATGTGTAAACTCTATGCATCAGAAATTTGCATGGAAGTGACTGACCAAGCTGTTCAAATTCATGGCGGTTATGGTTATATGAAAGAATATCATGTGGAGCGAATGATGAGAGATGCAAAGCTGCTTGAAATTGGCGAAGGTACTTCAGAGGTCCAAAGAATGGTCATTTCAAGGTTAATTGGATGTTAATAAGATAAAAGAGTGAAATTTAGAACAGGCTAAATTAGAAAATTTTACAAATTTAGCCTGTTTTCTTTTTTTTATGAAGATTATAGTGATAAAATAAGTTTAGGGCTTTTCCTTCTGTTCTTTTTCGAGTAAAATAGTAGTTGTTTGCAGACTATTTTCATATTTACTGACGTTCGTACATAAGGGAGGTAATATCATGAAGCGAAATCCGGTTATTCCTTACGTTCTTATCATGGCTTTTGGAATTGTGCTGATGCTAATTTTGTCTTTCAAAGGTCTTGGTGATAGTAAAGAAATTGCGAAGGATAAAGGAGAAGGCACTGAGAAAACTGAGGTTGCCGCATCAAAGCCTGAGGACATTTACAAGCAATCTTGTATTGGCTGTCATGGCGATCAGTACCAAGGGGTTGTAGGACCATCACTTAAAGGTGTAGGCAGCAAGTATTCTAAAGAAGAAATTATGACCTTTGTAACAAAAGGTAAGGGTACAGGCATGCCAGCAGGACTTGTTCCAGAAGAACAAGCAGCTGCAATGGCAGACTGGTTAGCGACAATTAAATAATTAGAAAAGCGGAAGTGCCCGTTTAACTGCGTATGGACTGGAGCGCTTCGACTGAGATAAAGGAAACACGAAGAGCGATAGTGATTCGATGTTGACTTATCGTAGGGAGAAGAGCGAAGTCCACTAGCAGTTGGGCACTGGAGCTGGACAGTAATCTAAGTTCAGTGTTTAACTTTCGTATCTTTTAGAAAAGGTCCTTTGCATCTGTAAAGGACTTTTTTTATACTAAAACGAAAAGCGGAAGGGCCTTGATCAGGGGCGACGGGCATAAGACGAGCCGGCGAGAAGGTTGTTCTTTAACCTTCTTGACGGATTGGCTTACGACCCCGAGCCCCTAGGCACTGGAGCTGGACAATTCTCAAAGAGTTCAATGTTTTGGATTTAATAATTTTTATTAAAGTGGTGGTATGATTGAATACAGATAAATTGTCAGCTAGGCTGGCAGCGGTTGCTAAATATGTTCCAAGTGGGGCGAGGGTTGCAGATATTGGCTCAGACCATGCATATTTACCTTGTTTCCTAGCGAAAAAAAAAGGGATATCATTTGGAATTGCAGGTGAAGTTGCAGTAGGTCCATTTCAATTAGCTGAAAGAAATGTATTAGCAGAAGGATTGACGGATATCATTTCGGTGCGAATGGGTGATGGTCTAGAGGTTATTGAAGATGGAGAAGTCGATTGTATTACTATCGCTGGAATGGGCGGGGCTTTAATTGCGAGTATTTTAGAGAATGGTAAAGAAAAGTTAACCTCAGTCAAGCGCCTTGTCTTACAGCCCAATATTAATGCTATTTCCATTAGGCAATGGTTTATAGAAAATCATTGGGAGCTTATTGCGGAAGAAATACTTGAAGAAGATGGGAAAATATACGAAATATTAATTGGAGAAAAGGGCGACCCATATAAGCCGTATAATAAAAATCAAGATTTAGGGCTATTAGTTGGACCTTTCCTTGTTGAAGAACTGGATGATACTTTTAAGAAAAAATGGACGGCAGAACTGAATAACTGGAAACGTATATATAAGGCACTAGAAAATGCAGCACAATCTCCTGAAACGGAAGATAAAAAGCAAGAAATCATTGGCAAAATTAAGCTTGTACAGGAGGTTTTAATGGATGAAAATTCCTAATGGCCATGAAGTCATTCAATTGTTTGAACAGTTTTCACCAAAGGGATTGGCGATGGAGGGCGATAAGATAGGATTACAAGTCGGTCGTTTAAATAAAAAAGTAGAGCGAATCATGATTGCACTCGATGTCCTTGAAAATGTTATCGATGAGGCGATTGCAAAAGATGTCCAACTCATTATCGCTCATCATCCGATTATTTATCGTCCCCTTAAGAATTTGTTAACGGAATCCGTTCAGGGGAAAATCATTGAAAAATTATTGAAACACGATATTGCTGTTTACGCAGCGCATACGAATCTTGACATAGCAACAGGCGGGGTAAATGATCTGCTTGCAGAAGCACTAGAGCTGGAAAGTACAGAGGTTCTAGTACCTACATTCGAAACTAATCTTAAGAAATTAGTTGTTTTTGTTCCAGTCAGTCATGCAGAGGATCTCAGGAAGGTTCTTGGAAATGCAGGTGCAGGATTTATTGGGAACTACAGCCATTGTTCATTTTCTGGAAGTGGTACGGGACGATTCTTACCAGGAGAAAATACGACTCCATTTCTTGGTGAAACAGGCCGTTTAGAAGAAGTGGATGAAGTGAGGATTGAGACGATTGTCCCAGAATCTATTCTTAAAAAGACAATAACGGCCATGATCAAAGCCCATCCATATGAAGAAGTGGCCTATGATGTCTATCCACTTGAAAACAAAGGAGAAGTACTCGGTCTTGGACGTATCGGAAAAGTTCCAGAAATGACATTAGAAGAATTTGCGGAAAAAGTTAAAAAGGCATTAGAAGTTTCTCATGTCCGAGTGGTTGGGGATTTGTCTTCAAAAGTTAAAAAGGTAGCTGTGTTAGGTGGAGATGGGAATAAATACTTTATGAATGCCAAGTTTCAAGGGGCAGATGTATATGTTACGGGGGATATTTATTATCACACCGCACATGATGCAATGATGCAAGGCTTGAATATGATTGATCCAGGTCATAATGTTGAAAAAGTAATGAAAAAAGGGTTAACAACAGTTCTACAGAAGATGTGCCATGATACAGGTTTTGAAGTGGAGATTTTTCCTTCTGCTGAAAATACCGATCCATTCCAATTTATATAAAAGAAAAGAACCGGTCATGTAGACTCGGTTCTTTCGATTATTTTTAGGTTTATAATTTTTTTACCTTTGGGAGAATTCTGCTCAGCTGAACTTTTTTGCGGCGGTCCCATGTAACTTCATTATTTGGATCAAATTGCTCCAGGAATGTAATAACTTCTTTTGTTATTGGTGTCGGAGTGGAAGCTCCTGATGTGACGGCAACGTTTTTCGCGTTTTTAATCCAATCAATTTCTAACTCGGTTATATCAGCAATTCGATACGCTTTTGTTCCGGCGATTTCTTCTGAAACTTGTGCAAGGCGATTGGAATTATTACTCTTCGGATCACCGACAACAATCGTTACATCTGCTTCTGTTGCTTGTTCAGCAACTGCTTCTTGGCGAATTTGTG
This sequence comes from Bacillus sp. AFS073361, assembly GCF_002567005.1. GTDB lineage: Bacteria > Bacillota > Bacilli > Bacillales > Cytobacillaceae > Neobacillus. The sequence goes on along the minus strand of NZ_NUZU01000038.1, from coordinate 10,903 downwards.
TTGCATGGCAAATTTCATTATAGACTTCAACATGTGGATATTTTTCCTGAACTTTTTTCATCGTATCGGATACATCCCATTGACTCATTGTTGTCTGATTAGTAACTAACAATTTGTTACTCTCAATTGTTAAGAGCTCTACATCTTGTGGAGTTTCAACCAAATGTACCATTTCAGGTGCGACCCCAACGGCGCCCTCAGGCTCAGGATGGCCTTTTTTTCCTATATAGATGACTTGATATCCTTGTTTTGTTTTTTCTTCAATTAGATCATGGGTTCTAGTTACATCAGGACAGGTAGCGTCTATCGTTACTAGTCCTTTCTTTTTAGCTGACTCTCTTACTTCCGGCGATATTCCATGGGCCGTAAATATTACGGTTCCTGTGTCTACTTTATCGAGAATATCCTTGCGATTTTTTCCATCTAGGGTAATAATCCCTTCTTCCTCGAACGCATCAGTAACATGTTTATTGTGAACAATCATCCCTAATATGTAGATAGGGCGAGGCAATGTTTTATCTAAAGCGGCATTACGTGCAATTACCATTGCATCAACAACACCGTAGCAATAGCCTCGTGGTGAAATTTTGATGATTTGCATATTAAAAGTCCCCCTAAAAAAGACATTGATTCATAGTTTTATGTATTTATTATATAAAACTAATAGATATAATACAAAGATACATTTTTCCTTAACAGTTTTAGGAAAAAAAGAATGCTGTTGCCAGCATTCTTCATTTAAATATACATTTTAGGAATGGAAGATCCCTTTTGGGAAGAAGTTTTTCGTGAAGAAACTGGCTGTTGATTGTTCTTGCGTTTGACCTTTTTTTGGGTACTTTTATTTTCAGATACGTCATGAGAAGATGATTCTTCTGAGGCTGCTTCGGTTTGTTGGCTATTTTTGTCTGAGGCCGCATCCGTATCCTTTGTGGCATTTTTAAATCCTTTATAAATTTTCCACATGGCAGGGAGATTTTTAATCATTGGACCATATTGTTGGACCATTGGACCGAGGGACTGGGCTGTTTTAAGTACCTGCTGGGTATTATTTAACATGCTTGTTAAGCCGCCGGGGCTACTTAACGATTGAAGCAGACCTCCACCTCCGGATGCCGCTTTGCCAGCTGATTGCATCCCCATAAAGCCGCCTGCTTGGTTGCTTCTTCCAAATAATTTCGAAAGAATTCCACCGCCCCGTGTATTCATCTGATTCGGTCTTCCCATCATTTGCCCCATCATTGGGTTGAATCCTCCTCCAAATTGGTTGGATGAGGGCCCCATCATTGGGCTCCTGCTGCCAAAAGGGGTAAATCCGGGATTCATCATCTGATTATTCCGCCCGAATGGTCCAGGTCCCATTCCCCCTTGCATTGGCATTCTAGATCTTGGTTGCATATCTTAGCCTCCTTTCAAATTGCCTCATGCTTTAAATTATGCATTTATCCTAATTTGGTTTAGGTATTATGCACAGGACAAAGACTAAATTTAGTGGTTTAAAAGTTAGCAGAAGGTAGAAAATGATATTAAAACGAAAGATAACTGGAGTTTTGAAGGAATATTGACTATAATTGCATGATGGAATAAAAAGTGTTAATCATGCTGAAATAAGAAAAACTAATTCAAAGTTTTAATATAAGGAGAAACAATATGAAAGAAAATCGTTTTGATCGTTTTACGTTTCAACCATTTATTATAGAAGCTATTAAAGGATTCGGTTTTACCAATCCGACTGAAATTCAAGAGCGCATGATCCCGGTTGCTTTAAAGGGAGAAAGTGCAATTGGCCAATCTCAAACAGGGACGGGGAAAACCCTCGCTTTTGTCCTGCCTATTCTTGAAAAAATTGATCCGAAACGCTCGGAAGTACAGGCTGTCATAACTGCACCTACCAGAGAACTAGCCTCGCAAATTTACCATCAAATTCTAAAAATAACCGAACACTGCAACCCAGAGCAAGCGATAATGACTAGATGCTACATTGGGGGAACAGACAAGCAGCGAACGATTGAAAAATTAAAAGTCCAACCACATATTGTTGTCGGGACTCCTGGAAGAATCAAGGACCTGATGAGTGATAAGGCGTTATTTGTTCATACTGCGGAAATACTGGTGGTCGATGAGGCAGATATGATGTTAGACATGGGATTTATTGAGGATTTGGACAGAGTGGCTGGAAAAATGCCTGAAAATCTGCAAATGCTTGTTTTCTCAGCAACAATCCCTGAAAAATTAAAACCTTTCCTTAAAAAGTATATGGAAAATCCGAAAACAATTCAAATTGAACCGAAAAGAAGGTCAGCAGAAAATCTAGAGCACTACCTCCTTCCTTCAAGACATCGGAGTAAGAAGCAGCTGGTTCATGATGCACTTGTTGCTTACAATCCCTATTTAGCGATTGTGTTTACAAATACTAAAAAAATGGCTGAAGAGGTCGCTTACTTTTTAAATGAAAAAGGACTAAAGGTTGGCCGAGTTCATGGTGATTTAAACCCGCGTGAACGAAAACAAATGATGAAACAAATACAGGATTTAGAGTACCAATATATAGTTGCCACGGACCTTGCTTCACGAGGAATTGATATTGAAGGTATCAGCCATATCATCAATTATGAGCTTCCTACAGACTTAGATTTTTATATCCATCGCGTCGGGCGAACTGCTCGTGCAGGATATTCTGGGATTGCACTGACAATCTATGAAGCATCAGATGAGGATGCGTTAAATCGATTAGAGAAAATGGGGATACAATTTAATTACGTTGATCTTAAAAATAACGAACTTGTGAAAATTGATGAGCGTAATAAGCGGAAGACCCGTGTAAGACAAGAGGATAAGGCCGATCAAAAAGCCAAATCAATGGTAAAGAAACCAACCAAAGTGAAGCCTGGTTATAAAAAGAAAATGCAGTGGGAAATGGATAAAATAAAAAAACGAGAACGAAGAATCGAACAAAGAAAAAAATAATGGAAGCAGGGAGAGAAAAGTCATGCTGAAATTAGGATCACATGTATCAATGAGTGGAAAGGGCATGCTTCTTGCAGCAAGTGAAGAAGCAGTTTCCTATGGTGCAAACACGTTTATGGTTTATACGGGAGCACCGCAAAATACAAGAAGAAAAAAAATAGAGGACCTTAATATTGAAGCTGGACGCAGACATATGGAGCAAAACGGTATTTCTGAAATTATTGTCCATGCTCCATATATCATCAATATTGGAAACACAACTAACCCAGATACATTTGAATTGGGTGTCAGGTTTCTTCGATCAGAAATTGAACGAACCGAAGCAATCGGAGCAAAGCAAATTGTCTTACATCCAGGAGCACATGTTAGTGCTGGAACGGAAGCGGGCATTAAAAAAATTATCGAAGGATTAAACGAAGTTCTAACAGGGAAAGAGCAAGTGCAAATTGCCTTGGAAACGATGGCAGGGAAGGGCTCTGAATGTGGTAAATCGTTCGAGGAAATAGCCATGATTATGGACGGTGTCAACTATAGTGATAAGCTATCCGTTTGCTTTGATACTTGTCATACCCATGATGCGGGTTATAATATTGTCGAGGATTTCGATGGAGTTTTAAATGATTTTGATAAAATTATTGGCGTGGACAAACTGAAGGTCTTGCATATTAATGATAGTAAGAATGCTGTCGGGATGAGAAAGGACAGACATGAAAATATAGGTTTTGGCCATATCGGCTTCAAGGCACTTAATTATATCGTCCACCATCCACAACTTTCAGATGTTCCTAAAATTTTAGAAACTCCATTTGTGGGTGAAGATAAGAATAATAAAAAAGCACCCTATAAATATGAAATCAATATGCTTCGTGAGCAGAAGTTTGATGAGAATTTGCTGAATTTAATCATGGAATCATAAGGGAAAAAGCTGTGAGAAGTCACAGCTTTTTACTTTTTGGCCAGTTGCATAAATAATTTATTTACTTCTCGCGCGGTTGTAGGACCAGCAGTTTTGGCAATTTCTTTTACTAATTGAGCCCTTTGTGAATCATCAAAAATATTAACATTTTTCCCTCTTAAGTATTCCGCAATTTTCGCAGCTTGCTGCCTAGTCACAGAGATATTAAACTGTTCTGCATATTTTAGTAGTTCTTCAGCGGTTATCGTATTGATTTTATGATTGATGATGCTCTGAAAAATTGTCACACTCACCACTCCTCACCCTAATGTATGATGAAGTTCCCAGAGTGTGATTACAGATTTTTTGAAACAACTAACCAACTTTAGTGTCATTGGCTTTACAATCAATCAGACCTATTGTATACTACTTGAGTTAAATCGGAATGATTCTTATAATTAAAAGGTGATGTGCAGATTATGCAATCAATTATTGAAATAAAAAAACTTTTTTACCGTTATGAAAAAGATGCGGTTTTGGAGGATATCAATATTATTGTTCCTCATGGTTCTTTCTTGGCGATTGTCGGGCCTAATGGTTCTGGTAAATCAACACTTTTGAAGTTAATCTTAGGTTTATTAAAGCCGCAAAAAGGGGAAATTTATTTATTTGGCCAGGAAATAAATAAATTTAAGGATTGGCAAAAAATTGGCTATGTTTCTCAAAAGGCTAATTCCTTCAACACTGGTTTTCCGGCAACGGTATCGGAAGTGGTCGAGAGTGGTTTGACGAAAAAGCTAGGAATGTTTAAGTTTTTTAAAAAAGAGCATGCTCAAAAAGTTCGCGAAGCCTTGGATGCAGTTGGGATGACTAAGTTCAGTAACAGAAATATTGGCGAACTCTCTGGAGGTCAACAACAAAGAGTTTTTATTGCCCGAGCCCTAGTTAGTGAACCGAGCCTCCTTATTCTTGATGAACCCACCGTCGGCGTAGATGCGGAGAATGTAAGTAATTTTTATCAAATGCTTGGTGAATTAAATAAAAATCGTGAAATTACCCTTCTATTGGTTACACATGATATTGGAACAATTTCGGATAAAGTTTCACATGTAGCCTGCTTAAATAAACATTTACATTTCCATGGAGAAACAAACGAATTTGAACAACTCCGAGCGGATGATATGTCTAAAGCCTATGGGCACGATGTTCACCTGCTAGCCCATCATCATGAGCACGGAGGCGTTACAAGATGATTCAAGGAATTTTCCATTATGAATTTTTACAAAATGCCTTTTTAACTGGGATGATGATCGGGATTATTGCCCCGTTATTAGGAGTGTTTGTTGTTGTCAGGAGATTATCATTAATAGCAGATGCCCTAAGCCATGTAACATTAGCCGGGATAGCAGCTAGTTTGCTTCTAGAAAGAAATGTGGCCATGATGGCGGGCTTAAATCCACTATACTTAGGAATGGTTTTTTCAGTGGGAGGATCACTATTTATTGAGAAACTAAGAAGTGTTTATAAGCACTACCAAGAACTTGCGATCCCAATTATCCTTTCGAGCGGGATTGGCTTAGGTGTCATATTTATCTCACTTGCCAATGGCTTTAATACTGACTTATTCAGTTATTTGTTCGGCAGTGTCTCCGCCGTTAGCAGAACTGATTTATGGGTCGTGTTTATAATTGGAATTTTAGTGATTCTGGTGATTATCTTATTATATAAAGAACTGTTTTTACTTTCTTTTGATGAGGAACATGCGAAAGCCTCCGGTATTGCAGCAAAAAGTATTCATTTCATTTTCATTGTCATGGTAGCCTTGGTGATCGCGGCATCGATGAGAATTGTTGGGATTTTGTTGGTGTCATCACTAATGACATTACCTGTTGCTGCCAGCATTCGGATCGCGAGAGGATTTAAGCAAACTATTTTCTTATCTGTTTTGTTTGGCGAAGTTTCAGTTCTAGGCGGCTTGTTTACAGCTTACTACCTAGATTTGGCTCCCGGAGGAACAATCGTAATGATTGCCGTTCTCATCTTAATTATCTCCATCTTTTACAAAAAATTATTAATTCATAAGGGGGGGCAGCCTGGTGAACGTTGATGAAGCGATACAATATTTAAAAGAAAAGGGATTTAAACAAACAGGTAAAAGAGAAGATATGCTGCAATTATTTGCAGATAGTGATAAATATTTAACGGCTAAGGACGTATTGGATCACCTCAAAGATGATTACCCTGGTCTGAGTTTTGATACGATATATCGGAATCTCTCTTTATTTGTTAATATGGGAATTCTAGAGATGACTGAATTATCAGGTGAAAAGCATTTCCGTTTTTCTTGTTCAAGGCAGCACCATCATCATCATTTCATTTGTTTGACTTGTGGAAAAACAAAAGAAATTGATACCTGCCCAATGAAAGATCTAAGTGAAAATTTAAAAGGATACGATATTTCCGGTCATAAATTCGAGATTTACGGTCTTTGTCCTGAGTGTCATTAAAAAACAGCTTGTGAATATACACAAGCTGTTTTTTTATAGGTATTGTTAGAGCGTTTGTACCAATGGGCGACTTTCCTTCATCCAATGTTCTACCCAATTCTTTGCTTCATTCCAGTTATTGACACGAATTACCCCATTTGGAATAGGGTCTTGATTATACGGCGTATCAAATAAAATGACTGGGATCTTACACTCTTCATGTATCATCACCGCATTATCATGCTTATCCTCAAAAAAGATATCTAAGCGATGCTTCTTAACGGATGCGACTTTGTCATGTGAGCCAATTAGTTCAATGTGATCAAAGGTTAAGCCATTATTAATAAACCATTTAATGGTAATATCAAGCAAATGAGAACTACGAGCACTGATAAAAAACAATTCATGCTGATTTTCCCATTTTTTAAGGACATGTTCTGCTCCATTCGCAAGTGGGGAATTGGCGTAAATAACCGGTTCGTTTGCTGTAAACCATTCAGCAAACACCTTTTCAGAGACATTTACGTATGGAGTATATTCATATTGGGTAACGTCCTCATATGATATGTTCAGTCCAAATGCTTTATTAATAACAGGTAGGATAGATGATTTTGGGCACGTTACAGTTCCATCGATATCGATGCCAAATCTTTTTTTCATGTGTAGACTCACTTTCCTATTTCTTTTCCGTATTTCTTTATATTTTACCAAAGTATTGGGTTCAATAAAGTAACTATTTACAATTAATTTTTTAGGAATAGAAATAAAAAACTATTTTAGGCAAACATTGACATACTAAAATTGATTCTAAAGCAAACAATAATTAATGCTCCTATTACTGAAAGTGAGGGATTAGGATGGCAGACGAAAGAGACACGAAAGTGCAAGAGGCTCTTCAAAGCTCAACAATTGGTCAAGATATACCCAATTCTCCTGCTTCATTTAGGGAGGAAACCGCATCAGAATTTACTGAACCTATTAAGGCTCACTACACTTTGAAAAAAGATGAGTCTACGCCAAGGATTGGTGCTTCGGTTCCGATACATTCTTCTGAATATAGGGAAGAGACAGCTGCAGAGATTGCTGCACCTGCTCCCCTTGTTCGCAGAAGGGAACACGATGAGGTAAGGGAAAAAGCTGCTGGTGGTACTGGTATCGGGACGCTTGCGTTAGTGCTTTCGATTTTATCACTATTTGTTATGCCAATACTTTTTGGTGCTGCAGGGATTGTGTTAGGCTTCGTTGCCAGAAGAAGAGGAGCCAATGGTTTAGGTGCTTGGGCAATTGGTATCGGTGCAATTTCAATTGTAATCGGTATCTTTATTCTCCCGTTCTTTTAATGTAAACCTGCAGAGGAGCAAAAAGAAACCCGGTGACTATACCGGGTTTCTTCATGTTATTGAATGACCTTTTCTTCTTCTGCCTTTTTTTGAAAGTACTCTTCGGCAATTTGATCGATTTCCTTTTTCAATTCCTCTACTAATTGCGCTTCAGGAACTTTGCGGACAATCTCACCTTTCCTGAATAGTAACCCTTCACCACGAGCACCAGCGATTCCAATATCAGCTTCGCGTGCCTCGCCAGGACCGTTAACAGCACAGCCTAATACCGCTACTTTAATCGGTGCTTTAATTTTTTCAATGTATTCTTCCACTTCATTTGCAATACTGATTAAATCAATTTCAATTCGGCCGCAAGTCGGGCATGAGATCAATGTGGCAGCGTTAGAAGAAAGTCCAAAAACTTTTAACAGTTCTCTGGCAACCTTTACTTCTTGAACAGGATCCGCGCTTAAGGAAACGCGAAGTGTGTTCCCGATTCCTTTGTGTAAAATAGCACCTAAACCAGCGGCGCTTTTTATACTGCCAGCAAAAAGAGTGCCTGATTCCGTAATCCCAAGATGGAGGGGATAATCGAATGCTCGAGATGCCTTTTCATACGCTTCAATCGCAAGATTAACATCAGAAGCTTTCATGGATACAATAATGTCATGAAAATCTAAATCCTCAAGAATTTTAATATGGTGGAGTGCACTCTCAACCATGCCATCGGCTGTTGGATAACCATATTTCTCTAATATTCTCTTCTCGAGCGAACCTGCATTGACACCAATCCGGATTGGAATACCACGTTCTTTTGCAGCCTTTACAACTGCTTCTACCTTTTCACGTTTACCAATATTTCCTGGATTGATTCTAATTTTATCTGCTCCGCCTTCAATAGCTTTCAGAGCCAATTTATAATCAAAATGAATGTCAACGACAAGTGGTATGTTAATTCTTTTCTTAATTTCAGATATAGCATTTGCCGCGCGTTCATCAGGACAAGCCACCCGCACGATCTGGCAGCCCGCTTCTTCAAGACGTTTTATTTCAGCAACAGTTGCTTCCACATCATGTGTTTTTGTTGTAGTCATACTTTGGATAAATAATTCGTTACTCCCGCCAATTGTTAAGTTACCTACTTTAATTGGCCGGGTCTTTGTGCGATGTATTATTTCACTCACGTGTAATTCGCTCCTTCAAAATGGGATTCGAATATGGTATTTAAAAACAATCCGCCTTTTATTTTATCAGCCTTTCACTATTTTTGACAATAATAAGCATTATCCTCTTTATTTTGAGTAATCAGGGAAATGATATGTAGACCCAATTTGAATTTTTTCTGGTGTTTCCCCGGGGTTTAGTTTTCGGAAGTCCTGAATTAAGTCAGTGATCGAGACAGGAAGTGGTTTATCCAGTTGATGTTCGACAATTGATATTACGGTTGCACCAGGTTCCACTTTTGCTTCAAAGGAAGGCAGGTTTGATTTCACCTGCAGTTTGGGTGCCTCGACTTTAGCGTCGACCTGCTGTGTTAGTGAAGAGGGGAGAGTACCAACAGTTAAGTCAATATAGATGACGTATATAATTAAAACGGCTAATAAGAAACCAAATAATTTTTTCATCGGACAAGCCTCCAAATAGGACAGTTTGTACATTGGTATGCTTGTCCAATTGTAAAAAGAACGAGTTTATAAAAAAACGCCCGCAATGGGCGAATTTTAGTTTACTTTTTTGGGTTTCGGAATTTCCTTTATTGCCAAAGATAATACAATGATTACGACAAACCAATTTATCATAAAGCTGCTGGGAACCGTTGTTTTAATGGCAGCCATGATGGTGAAAAACAGGGTGGGCAATGTTTCACTGTAAGCGGCCATTCTCCACAACTGCCGGTAATTTAGATTTCTTCCAATAAGATTTTTAAGTAACAATCCTATCAATGCCAATACTGTGACTTCAATAAAACTGCCAGCACTTGCAAATAAGTAAATAAATAATGCTCCAACAGGGATGATGATCCATTTCATACTGCTAATTCCGTTAATAAAATTGACGAAGTCACCCTTTGTGATGGCTAATCCTTCTAACATTGAATAGGGATAAGTTTCAACCCTGCCCCCTGCTGCAAATACAAATTGATCCTCCAATAATGCAAAAGCGTTACCTTCATCCTCGACATCAGTATCAGAAACAGCACCTGTCGGGTCGAGGATGATTGTAAAGTCATCTCTATTTATCGTAATTGGAACTTTGGTATCCGCAGTTAAATGTCCATCTTCAATAGAAAAATCAGGTAATTTATCATTGATAATTGTATCTGCACTTTCCAGTCCAGTGGTAACAGCTGTGCTTAAATAAATAACGGAAGGGATAATCGAAATAAAAGTTAAGAAAAAGACATATAGAATTGTCTTTCCAATTCCTTGAAACCGAAACAAGGCAATATCCTTTGGGGAATAGATACTTTTATAAAGTTGTTTAAAAATATTCATAATGACCACCTTTACACATAAATACAAATAAATGCTTCAGCATCTATTGTATCTTTAGTAAGGGTTATATACAAGAATGATACCATTTATAAAAAAATTGAAACCGATCATAAGATTAATCGTATGAAGGAATGTATACATTTAATAATAACAACAAGTTATGAGGGATGAGTAGAATGGAAATGGTATATTGGGGTATCGTCATATTATTATTTATCGTCGCGTTTGTAGGTCTTGTTTATCCGATCATTCCAAGTGTATTGTTTTTATTAGCTGGGTTTTTATTATATGGTGTGTTTTTTAGTTTTGAACCCTTTCGATGGTATTTTTGGTTGATACAAGGATTGTTTATCGTCCTTCTTTTTATTGCTGATTACATTGCCAATATGATTGGAATTAAAAAATATGGTGGTTCTAAGGCGGGTGTCTGGGGGAGTACGATTGGAATTTTGGTTGGCCCTTTTGTTATTCCTTTTTTAGGAATTCTCATTGGTCCATTTATCGGGGCCATAGCAGCGGAATTAATTTTTAACAAAAGAAGTTTCACGGAGAGCCTAAAAGTTGGATTTGGGTCAGTGATTGGCTTCATAAGTAGTGTTATCACGAAAACTATTATTCAAATCATCATGGTCATCTTCTTTTTCATCGTCGTACTTAAATAGAAAAAAGCCATGCCATGCTTTAGAGATCATTAATGATTTTATAACCCTGTTGATTGGAGTGGAAGGCGGCGAAGAC
>NZ_NUZU01000193.1 GCF_002567005.1 Bacillus sp. AFS073361 | reverse complement strand
GGCCAGGCGGGTTGTCAGCACGTCACCGGCTTTCACCTGTTTGGTCTGCTTCAGCACCGTGCCGTCTGTCGCCGTGGTCACACTGTAGCCGCGCGCCAGCGTTGAAAGCGGGCTAACGGCTTCCAGATGCGTCACCGCGTTACCAAAACGCTCACGGGTACTGCTCAGGCGTGCGCGGATGTTCTCACCCAGACGATATTCAAGCTGCTGCATGCGTGTCTGCGCGCGATAGATGCGCGGCTGCGGGTTTTGCTGATTCAGGCGCTGGGTTATCCGCTGCTGGCGCGAAACCGCGCGCTTGAGTTGATTATCCAGAGCAAAAT
>NZ_NUZU01000192.1 GCF_002567005.1 Bacillus sp. AFS073361 | reverse complement strand
GGATGAAGTATGTTTTCAGATACTCAGTGGGGGATATATTAAGAAAATTGCGCATGCTAATTCAGTTAATGTTGACGGAAATGAGTTATGTAAAGTGCAATCATTTAATTCCTCATATGTAAAGGATTTGTATCCAGTTGATTGCAGCGCAAACATGAGAAAACATAGTAGTGCCCCGGATATGGTTGGAAGGGATAATATTATGGATGATAGTTCTTACTCTTTGGCAGGAGTAAACCCGTCAACAGGTCTTTACATGACTGGAGGGAGTTTGGACTCAGGAGGCAACCATTTTGGTAATCCAGAAAAAATGGATTGAAAAGGAGATAACGTGCAAA
>NZ_NUZU01000191.1 GCF_002567005.1 Bacillus sp. AFS073361 | reverse complement strand
TCATGTCTACGATTGTTGAATTCTCAAAAGACTCAGGTAAACCCACTGAGAAGACGCATATGGTGCAGCTTATGGGAGAGTCCACAATAGATATTGCGAATGATATTGTGCTCCTCACCCCCAGTATGTCTCTGAAAGACCTCTATGCCAGTGAATATAAAGTCCTACTCAAGCTGAAAGCGCTGAAAAGTCTTGCTCGTAAGGAGTCTGCTCAGGCGCTCTACCTCTATCTGGAAGGGTTACCGACAAATCCTGCACCGGTTAGCAT
>NZ_NUZU01000190.1 GCF_002567005.1 Bacillus sp. AFS073361 | reverse complement strand
CCCAGCCAGCGAGACTCCAGCGAACCGCTGACATAGTAGTTGTCTTCATGACTGTAATAGGCCGAATCACCCTTTATAGAAGAAATTGAGAGCATCAGAACACCTCCCTGTCGTCATCAAAGTCATGCGCTTTATCTGTCGCATGATTGATGTTGACCTCTTCCCTGCGGGTCACATCGCGGGTCTGATGTGAGGATTGAGCCCAGGCCTCATACGCTGCGAAATCCACCACTTCACCGTCACTGTTCAGGCCCGGTGGAATATCCTGTGGTAAATCCTGTTCAATATCCCGTTCCGTCCCTCCGGTAGTGACAGGGCTGCCAGCAGTTGCATCGGTAGAAGAAGTGATATTCACCGTGGCCGTTGCAGGAGCTATGGATGGTGATGTCTTCGGTTGGATGT
>NZ_NUZU01000189.1 GCF_002567005.1 Bacillus sp. AFS073361 | reverse complement strand
CGGGTACAGCGAGTGAGTCTCGGTTCCGTAGGGCGCTGGCGGACGCTTGATATCGCGCCTGGCGATCAGGTACTGGTGAGTCTGGCGGGGCAGGGCATACCCCGGCTGGATAAGGTTGTGTGGCGGGGTGGGGACCGCGGGAAACCGACGCCACCGTCCCCGCATTTTAGCCCCCTGACCTGCTTTTATGCGTCGCCAGAATGTCTGGAACAGTTTTTTGCCCGTTTAGTCTGGCTGAGTTCGAAGCC
>NZ_NUZU01000188.1 GCF_002567005.1 Bacillus sp. AFS073361 | reverse complement strand
ATACTCCATTTCTAATAGTAACTACTCTTTTTCCAAAATATCTGCATTGCCTACTCTCGTTAAATGTACTGATGCTGCTGATAATTATATAGCTAGATACACATCTCTATTTGACAAATACTTACTTTGCGGAAAAAAAATTGGTATTTATGAACATTCTAGTTCAGGGCGAGATTTGTATCATCAGCTTTTCACATCATTAGGTGCTGAAGTTGTCTCTTTAGGAA
>NZ_NUZU01000187.1 GCF_002567005.1 Bacillus sp. AFS073361 | reverse complement strand
CTCCAGCAGGGCCAGAGCTGGACGGGGCTGGTCAAGAACCGCCGCCATAACGGCGATCACTACTGGGTGCGTGCCAACGTCACGCCGGTGTATCAAAACGAAACGCTGACCGGTTATATTTCCGTAAGAAATATCCCCCCGCGCGATGAGATAGACGCCGCTGAACATCTCTATCAGCGGGTCAGAAATAACCAGCTTACCCGCCATCGTTTTTATAAAGGCTTACTGG
>NZ_NUZU01000186.1 GCF_002567005.1 Bacillus sp. AFS073361 | reverse complement strand
CTGTCGAGGGTTTTACTTGCGTAGTAACTAAACGCCATGTAGTCGTTTTTGGTTCGCGCCAGCAGGGCCAAATCGTCCTCACGATAGATATCCCCAAATCCTTGCTGTTCAACCACTGCTATCACCGCCGGGCTATACCCCTGACCGGCAAAGACGCGCAGCAGATTCTGGTTGAGGAATTCGTCGTACTGCTGAGCGCAGAAGATATCGCGCGGTTTGCAGGTGGCCGGATAGATGAGTTGATG
>NZ_NUZU01000185.1 GCF_002567005.1 Bacillus sp. AFS073361 | reverse complement strand
GTTCGAAAAACTGCTCGGATTTGCTAACGAAGGGACGAACTTTGTCTTCGGCAGCATGAACGATCAAGGCCTGGCGTTCTTCTTCCTGAAAGTGCTTTGCCCAATCGTCTTTATCTCTGCGCTGATCGGTATCCTGCAGCACATCCGCGTTCTGCCGGTTGTGATTCGCGCGATCGGTTTCCTGTTATCCAAAGTCAACGGCATGGGTAAACTGGAATCTTTCAACGCAGTCAGCTCCCTGATTCTGGGTCAGTCCGAGAACTTTATCGCGTATAAAGATATCC
>NZ_NUZU01000184.1 GCF_002567005.1 Bacillus sp. AFS073361 | reverse complement strand
GCGCCAGCATGTTCAGGGAAGGTGAAATAGCTATGGAAAGGGCCAATCCGCCCGCCGCGACCCAGGCGGCGTTTTGCGTGGCCGCCCAGCTTAACCCTGCCAGATCGCCCGCCAGCCAGGTGCGCATCGCCAGCAGGGTTTGTTCATCAAGGATCAGCACCGCTGCGGTGATGGATGAGGCGAACGCCGACAGCGCTACGCCGCAG